>CAZRCT010000201.1:0-1510 GCA_964598655.1 uncultured Gemmatimonadaceae bacterium | reverse complement strand
CGGTAGTTGGTGCCGTACACCACCTCGCACGTCGCCTCGCCTCGGCGCGTCCATTCCTCGAGGTTGGCGTACATGGCGTCGGCGTCGCCCGGGGGCGCCTGGACGCGGGCCACCTTCCGCCACACCGTGAACGCAATGATGGTCCGCGGATACCCCACCATCAGCACCGACTGCAGCAGCAGCTCCTCCACCCACGGGATGGGCACCTGCGCCGTGCGGCACTCGGTGGCGTGCTCCCGGAGCTCCGGCTCATACCCCTGCGCGATGGCCGCCGCGAACCGCACCAGCGCCAGCGTCTGCGGATCGAGGTTGTCCCGCTTGCTCATATCTATCACTCCTCCCGGCCGGCATCCCCATCCTGGCGACGCAGCCCGTGTCCTAGAAACGCAACGATCCTTCCGCCCGCGTCACCCCCGTCTCCACCCCGCGGGTGTTGACGATCGGTAGCGACACGTGCCGCTTCACCGTCGCGGGCAGCCCCTGCGGGGCGAAGCCCAGGTCCCGGCGGGCGGAGAGCTGGGTCAGCACGCTCATGAGCGCGGGGCCCGAGCTCCGCATGTCCCCGTCCTCCACCTTGAGCGCCACGCCGAGCCCGGCCCACGGCAGTGCGGCGCAGTAGATCCCGTCGGCGCCCACCTTGGCGATGACGGCGCCGTTGGTGGCCTGCCCCAGGTCGGTCTCGAGCCGCCCGCTGCCCGCCACCAGCTCGGGGTGCGCCTGCATCGCCTCGCGGAGCGGGCGCATCGCCGCGTCGTCCGTCGTCGCAAAGCGCGCGTAGGCCAGCGCCATGGCCTTGAGCGACAGGCCGAAGCAGGTCACCGTGCAGCCGTCGGTGCCGAGCACCAGCTGGTCCTGCGTGAGCCCGGTCCAGCGCAGCACGTCGGCGAGGATCCGCTGCTGCAGCAGGTGCTCGGTCCGCTCGTACCCCGCGGTGGGCCACCCGGCGTGCAGGCAGGTGGCCAGCATCCCGGCGTGCTTCCCGCTGCAGTTGCTCCAGCGCGGCGTCATGGTGATGCCATGGCGGAGCACGTGCTCGTGCACCGCAGCACTGAGCGGCGGGTGCGGCCCGCAGGCCAGGGCGCTCTCCGGGAGCCCGATCTTCCGGAGCATCCCGTCCGCCACCTCGAGGTGCGCCGGCTCGCTCGAGTGCGAGGCGCAGGCCAGCGCCAGCTCCCGCGCCCCGAACCCGAACCTGGCCGCCGCCCCCTCCGCCACCAGCACATACCCCTGGAACGGCTTGGCGGCCGAGCGCCAGAAGGCCACCAGCTCGGGGTTGCCCGACTGCGCCACCAGGGCGCCGCTGTGGTCCACCACGGCGACGCTCACGCGGTGCACCGATTCCATGATCCCGCCGCGGGTGGACACCACCCGGAAGTCCCCGGACATGGGGGACGAAGATAGCGGGGGGCCGGTGGCCCCGCACATGACGCGGCCCACACCCCTTGGGAGCCATCGGGCCGCGTCCTATCTTCCTGCCATGCGCCTGCCGCTCCGCTGGGCCGCTTTCCTC
>CAZRCT010000200.1:0-1522 GCA_964598655.1 uncultured Gemmatimonadaceae bacterium | reverse complement strand
CTAAGCATGTTGCCGTAAGTCTGGCACGCTTCTGGCACGCGCAGGCGTGAGGAGGTGCCGCCGATGGTGTTTCTGGACCTGACCGACGGGCAGCGCGCCGAGCTGGAGCTGGTGAGTCGGCAGGCAGTCGGGCGGGTGGCGCTGCGGGCGCAGATGGTGCTGCTCTCCGACCGGGGGCGCAGCGTGCCCGAGATCGCCGCCATCCACCGCTGCGGGCACGACGTGGTCCGGCTCTGGCTCCACCGCTACGAAGCCGACGGCGTTGCGGGGCTGGCGGACCTGCCGCGCAGCGGTCGGCCGCCAAAGGACCGGCTGGCGGGCCAGATCGTGGATGCCCAGGCGAGCCAGTCGCCGCGCTGCGCCGGGCTGGTGCAGAGCTGCTGGACGGTGGCGCTGCTGACGGCCTTCCTCGCCGCGCGCTTCGGCCTCGCCCTGTCGGCCACCAGCGTGCGCCGCCGCCTCAAGGCGGCGGGCTGGCGCTGGCGGCGGCCCCGCCTCGCCCCCGCCAGCGCCCTGCCGGGCAAGCGCGACCCGGACGCGCCCGCGAAGGAGGCGGCCATCGCCGCCGCGCTCGCCGCCGCGCGGCGCGGGGCCTGCCGCCTCCTGTTCCTGGACGAGTGCGACCTGCATCTGCTCCCCACCCTGCGCGCCTGCTGGCAGCGCGGGCCACGGCTGCGCGTGCCGACCCCCGGCACGAACGCCAGGCGCGCCTTCTTCGGCGCCCTGGAGGCGGTCTCGGGGGCCTTCCACGTCGCCGACCACGACCGCAAGCTCGCCGCCCACTTCGTCGCCTTCCTCCAGCGCCTCGCCGACACCTACCCGGCCGGCCCGCTCGTGCTGGCCATGGACAACGTGCAGATGCACCGCGCCAGGGTGGTGCAACGCTGGCTCGCCGCCAACCCGCGCGTCAGCGTGCTCTGGCTCCCGCGGTACGCCGCCCACGACGCCAACCCGGTCGAGCGGGTCTGGGGCCTGCTGAAGGGCGCGGTCGCCGCCAACCGCCTCGCCGGCAGCCTCGCCGAGCTGGTCGCCGCCGCCCGCCGCTTCTTCCGCACCCTCCCCCCACACCCCGTCTCGCCCGCCTTCCTCCAGCCCACCGCGCCCATGCCAAACTTCCAGCGACATGCTTAGCTCTGCTTGATGCGCGGATCGAGCAGACTGTAACCGATATCCGAGAGCAGGTTGCCGATGATCACCAGCAGCGCGCTGAACATCACCGTCCCGAGGATCACCGGGTAGTCGCGCGCCACGGCCGACTCGTAGGTGAGGAGGCCGATCCCCGGCCAGGCGAAGATCGTCTCGGTGATCAGCGCGCCGCTGAAGAAGGTCGGGATCGTCAGGCCGAAGAGGGTGACCAGCGGCAGGAGCGCGTTGCGGAGCGCGTGCCGGAAGATGACCACCCGCTCGCGCAGCCCCTTGGCGTGGGCGGTGCGGATGTAATCCTGGCGGATCACCTCCAGCATCTGCCCGCGGATGTAGCGGGTCCAGCCGGCGATCTCGGTGATTGCCAGGACGAAGGCGG
>CAZRCT010000199.1:0-1596 GCA_964598655.1 uncultured Gemmatimonadaceae bacterium | reverse complement strand
ACAAGATGTCGCAGGAAAAGGTGCGGCTCCTCAAGGCGTACGGCGCCGAGGTGGTGATCGTCCCGACGGCGGTGCCGCCGGACCACCCGGAGCAGTACACCAACAAGGCCAAGCAGATCGTCAAGGAAACGCCCGGCGCCATCCTGGCCAACCAGTTCCACAACCAGGTGAACCCGGCCGCGCACTACGAGACGACGGGCCCCGAGATCTGGACCCAGACCGAGGGGCGCGTCACCCACTTCGTGGCGGGCGCCGGCACCGGCGGCACCATCAGCGGCGTGGGCAAGTACCTCAAGGAAAAGAACGCCAAGGTCCGCATCATCCTGGGCGACCCGCAGGGCTCGCTCTACGCCGGTTACGGCAAGACCCACCAGATGGGCCAGGGCGGCCCCTACAAGGTGGAGGGCATCGGCGGCGACAAGATCCCCACCACCATCTGGTACGACGTCATCGACGACTTCCGCACCGTGAGCGACCGCGACGCCTTCGCCATGGCGCGGCGGATGGCGCGGGAGGAGGGGATCCTCGTCGGCGGCTCCGCCGGCCTCAACGTGGCGCTGGCCCTCGAGGTGGCGCGCGAGCTCGACGACCCGAACGCGTGCGTGGTCACGATCCTCTGCGACACCGGCGAGCGCTACCTCTCCAAGCTCTTCAACGACGAGTGGATGCAGGAGAACCAGCTGCTCGACACCCCGCGCGTCACCGTCGAGGAGCTGCTGCAGCGCCGCACCCCGAACGCGCCGAGCCTCGTGAGCGTGGCGCCGGCGGCGGCGGTGCGGCAGGCGCTCACGCTGATGACCACCTGGGGCGTGAGCCAGATCCCGGTGCTCGAGGACGGGCGTTGCGTGGGCGGGCTGGTGGAGAACACCCTCATGACCAAGGCGCTGACCCAGCCCGCGCTCCTCGACCGCCCCGTGCGAGAGGTGATGGACGCCCCCTTCACGGTGGTGGACGCCCTCACCCCCACCGAACGGCTCGGCCCCATCCTGACGCGTGAGAGCCCGGCGGCGCTGGTGCAGAAGAACGGCGAGCTCATCGGCATCGTGAGCCGCTACGACGTGCTGCAGCAGCTCATCGGGACGCGCTGATGCGCATCACTGTCCTCACCGGGGGCGCCAGCTCGGAGCGGGACGTGGCGCTCGCGAGTGCCAGGCAGGTGGTGCCGGCGCTCAGGTCGCGGGGGCACCAGGTGGTGGTGGTGGACACCGTCACCGGGTTTGTCCCCGAGTCCCGGGAGGAGGCGCACCTGATCGGCGCGGTCGGCGCTACCTGGCCGTCGGTGGCCGAGCTGGTGGCGCGCGAGCGGACCTTCCTCCTCACCGCCCTCGGCGCGCTGCCCGAGGTGCGGGAAGCGGACGCGGTGTTCCTGGCCCTGCACGGCGGCCGGGGCGAGGACGGCACCCTGCAGGCGATCCTCGACACGCTCGACGTCCGGTACACCGGCAGCGGGGCGCTCGGCAGCGGCCTGGCGATGGACAAGGACGTCTCCAAGCGGCTCTTCCGTGAGGCAGGGGTTCCCACCGCCGAGTGGCTCATGGCGCCGGCTGAAACCGGCGCCGCCGGGAAGGCGTTGGGGTGGCCCATCGTGGTGAAGCC
>CAZRCT010000198.1:0-1630 GCA_964598655.1 uncultured Gemmatimonadaceae bacterium | reverse complement strand
TCTACCACAAGGTGCGGATCAACTACTACCCGCCGCGTGGGGACAACAAGGAGGGCTGGGACAACATCGACATCTTCGGGTGGTGCGGCTACCCGATGCAGATCAAGGTGGACTTCCTCTGCCGCGACTCGATCCTCGCGGCGCCGCTGGTGCTCGACCTGGCGATCTTCTTCGACCTGGCGCAGCGCGCCAAGCTGTCGGGGATCCAGGAGTGGCTCAGCTTCTACTTCAAGAGCCCGCAGGTGGCGCCCGGCCTCTACCCGGAGCACGACCTCTTCATCCAGCAGACCAAGATGAAGAACACGCTCCGGTGGCTCATGGGGGAGCAGCAGATCACCCACCTCGGCGTCGAGTACTACGAATACGGCGAGAAGTGAGACCAGGGCGGTGCGCGGCGGGTGCCGCGCACCGCTTTCGCTTCACCCGCAGGAGCCCGGACCCGCATGAAGTACTTCCACCGCTCGCACCTCCCGCCCGACGCCGTCATTGCGCGGGCCAACGCGTTCTTCGGGCCCCGGCTCGCGCCCACCGAGGAGGCGCCGCGCCGGCGCCGGTTCAGCGGCACGCTGGGCCAGATCGCCGTGACGGTGCAGGCCGAGGGCGGCCATTACACGCTGGTCACGGTGGACACCAACCAGCCCGGGGAGAGCGAGGCCGACAAGCTGGCCAAGCGCTTCCTGACGGTGGTGCACACCATGGAAGATCCCGGGCACGAGGCCCGGGGCGCGTATTAGCAGCGAGCCGCGTGTTCCCCCGCGCCGCCCGGCCAGGGCACGTGGGCGGGCCGCCGGCTCTCGAGTCCCGCCGTACCCCACTTACCAAGGAGTCCCCCTGATGACGATCCGCGCGATCGCCGTCCTGCGCCGAGCCCTCCCGTGGCTCGCCGTGCTGCTTCTCGTGGCCGGGCCCGCCCGGCTCCTGGCGCAGGACGTGACCGCCACCCCGGACGCCACGACGCAGGCGGCGCCGGCCATGGAGCACCGCCCCGGCGGTGAGGTCAACCTCCAGCTGCCCGACCTGCACACGGTGCAGTTCCTGGGCACCGACGGCCACACGATCCTGCTCTCGGGCCTCCTGGTGTGCGTGCTGGGGCTCCTCTTCGGCGCGTGGAGCTACAGCTCGGTCAAGAAGATGCCGGTGCACCGCTCCATGGCGGAGGTGTCGGAGCTCATCTACGAGACCTGCAAGGCGTACCTGGTGCAGCAGGGCAAGTTCCTGCTCATGCTGTTCGCCTTCATCGGGGCGGTGATCGTCGTCTACTTCCTGCTCACCGGGCTCGAGCTGCCGAAGATCGCCATCATCCTGGTCTTCGGGCTGATCGGCATGGCGGGGAGCTACGGGGTGGCGTGGTACGGCATCCGGATCAACACCCTGGCCAACAGCCGCACGGCGTTCTCCTCGCTCGCGGGCAAGGGCTACCCGGTGTACGCCATCCCGCTCCGCGCGGGCATGAGCGTCGGCATGATGCTCATCTCGGTGGAGCTGCTGTTCATGCTCGCCATCCTGCTCTTCATCCCGAGCACGGTGGCCGGTGCCTGCTTCCTCGGCTTCGCCATCGGCGAGTCGCTGGGCGCGGCGGCGCTGCGCATCGCGGGCGGCATCTTCACCAAGATCGCCGACATCGGCTCCG
>CAZRCT010000197.1:0-1630 GCA_964598655.1 uncultured Gemmatimonadaceae bacterium | reverse complement strand
GGGCACCGTCATAAACTAAGTGCAACAAAGCGGGTGACCCACCGCGCCGGTATGTTCTTCGGATCTCCTACCAAGAGAACGAAGCCCATGCCGTATCAGCAGATCACCCTCGAGGAAAGATACCAGCTTGCCCAGCTGCGCGCGCTCGGGCTGCGGCCGGCCGCCATCGCCCGCCGCCTGGGGCGCCACCGCAGCACGATCCACCGCGAGCTCCGGCGCAACCCGAGCCGCCGGGGCCGCTACGAGTGGTACCACGCCCACTGCCAGGCGCGGGCCCGGCGCAGCCACGCCCGCCGCAACCGTCGCCTCACCGCGGCCGACTGGGCCCGCGTGGTGCCCGCCCTCCGCCGGGGCTGGAGTCCCGCGCAGATCGCCGGGCGCGGCCGCGTCGCGGGCACCCTGCGGGTGAGCCACGAGACGATCTACCAGTACGTCGCCCGCGACCGGCGCGCCGGGGGCACGCTCTACCGCTGGCTGCCCCAGGGCCGGAAGACGCGGCGCCGCCGCGTCGGGCGCCAGCGGCTCGGGGGACCGCGGGGCCGGTCGATCGCGGAGCGGCCGGCGATCGTCGCCCGCCGCACCCAGGTCGGCCACTGGGAGATCGACACCGTCGTCGGGCCGACGCGCGCCTGTCTCGTGACGGCGGTGGAGCGGGTGACGGGCTACGCGGTGATCGGGAAGCTCGCCGCCTGCACCGCGCACGCCGTGGTGGCGCGGCTGCGCACGCTGCTCGGCGCCCAGCCCCAGCCGGTGCGGACCATCACCGCGGACAACGGAAGCGAGATGACGGGCTACCGGCACCTCGAGCGCGCCCTGGCGGCGCGCGTCTACTTCACCCAGCCGTACAGTGCCTGGCAACGCGGCTCGATCGAGCACCTCAACGGCCTCATCCGGCGCGTCTACCCCAAGGGCACGGACTTCACCCGCGTCACCCAGCAGGACTGCACCCGGCTCGCCCAGCAGCTCAACCGCCGGCCCCGCCAGCGCCTCGGCTACCGCACCCCGGAGGAGTGTTATGTCGCCTAGTTGTTGCGCTTCAAACTTGATATCTCAACTCGCTACACCCTTCGGCTCTCCCTACCTCGCTACCCGGGGACCACCTGGACCGCTACGGCGGGCCCGCCGAGCCGGTGGCCCTACAGCCGGTTCAGCGCGGCGACGATCAAGGCAATCGCGAGGCCGCCGAGGACATAGAACAAGCGGAGATGCCGGATCCGGCGCTGGCCCTCGTCGTCGAACAACTCCGGGGCCACGAGCGGCGTCTCGAGGCCGGCCGGGGGCGTAGGGCCTCGAAAGTGGCGCATGGCGCGTCGGCTCAGCAGGTGGCCGATGCCGAAGTAGAGGACCGCGAGGCCGATCAGGGCGCTGATCCGGAGAGTAGCCAGAGGTATGCGCTCCAGGGGCGGGTGTCGTCGTGAAGGCCCTGCCGGGATGCCCGGGACCCGAAGGCGCTGGCGTCGGCGGAGCGAGCTGCCGCGGCTGAAGCGGCCGCGCCGGTCGTGTGCGGTCTAACAAATACTTGAATGGAGTATTCCGGCCCCGCCTCGTCCGCCGCCCGCGCCCGTAGGCCGCTGTAAGCGCCCCGTCCGCCGGGATTGGACTGCAGGGAAGGGGGTACGAAAAAACGCGT
>CAZRCT010000196.1:0-1670 GCA_964598655.1 uncultured Gemmatimonadaceae bacterium | reverse complement strand
CCCTCCGTGCCCTCTGTGCCTCTGTGGTTTCCCACGCCCAGCCCACCCAGGCACGATCCCACTGCGCCCCTCCGCGGCCTCTGCGCCTCTGCGTTGAGTCACACCACGCCCCGGCCGGGCACCGCGCACACCAGCCTCACCCATCGAGCCCCGTCGCCCGCGCCGCCGCCCACTCGGCCCCGAGGCCGAGTTCCGCGACCTTCTGCTCCAGCACCGGCGCCGCAATCCGGTCCGCACTCACCCTGAGCATCCATGCGATGTCCCGCAGGTGACGCGTGGACCCGCCTTCCCGGAAGTAGCGGAGCTTGAGCACGATCACGTACTCCGGCGGCGCGATCCACCCCTCGAGCCGGCCCAGCGCCCGGCGCTCGCGCCGCGCGAGGCCCCACGCCAGCAGCGGATCCTCCCCCGCGAGGTAGCAGTCGGCCCGCAGCGCGGTGCTGAGATGCAGCAGGTTGAAGTGCCCGTCCCGCGGACGGCGCGCCTCCGCCTGCATCGTCTCGATCGGGGGGACGTAGTAGACGGTGGGATCGAACTGCCGGGCCAGCTGCGCCGCCGCCGCCGGCCGGAGGGCCAGCACCAGGTCGATGTCATTGGTGACGCGGACCTGCCCATACACGATGGCGCCGATCCCGCCGGTCACCATGTAGGGCACCCCGGACGCCTCGAGCCCGGGGAGGAAGACCGCGACCGGATCAGCCGGGGTGCCGGACGAACTCATCGCGCACGCGGGCCCGCAGTTCCTCCTCCGGGGCGCCCGGGCACTCGGTCCGCAGCGCCGCCAGCCGCATTTCCCACACCAGCCCCCGCAGCTCCGCCGCCAGCGCGAGCTTCCGCTCCGCGCTCATCGCGCGGTACGCCTGCACCTGCAGCTCGAGCACCTCGGGGGCGGTGGTTCGCATCCCCCAATATATCCCCTGTGCGCGGCCCCGGGCCGGGCCGCGCCCCACCCCGCCCCTTCCCCCCTCCCCCCAAAACTCAGCGGGCCCACCTCCCGGTGAGCCCGCCACACAAGCGCAGTCCTCTGTGCCCTCCGTGCCCTCTGTGCCTCTGTGGTTTCCCCCACCGGGCCCACCCAGGCACGATCCTTCTGCGCCCCTCGGCACCCTCAGCGACGCCGCGGGCAGGACTACCGGCTGAGCCCCACGAGCTTCGCGTCCTCGCGCCCCTTGAGCACCCCCCGCGTGTCGAGCACCAGCGGCGCCACCCGCAGCACCCGCTCGTAGTCGATCCCCGCGTGGTCCGTCACCACCAGCACCAGGTCCGACGCCTTGAGCGCCTCGTCCGTCAGCGGCACGCTGTGCATCGGCAGCCCCTGGATCGGCGTGTGCCCGTCGTCCTTGATCTCCGGGCAGTGCGGGTCGTGGAACGACACCTTGGCGCCCTTCTCCTGCAGCAGCTTGATGATGTCGAGCGCCGGGCTCTCGCGCAGGTCGCTGATGTTCTTCTTGTAGGCGACGCCGAGCACCAGCACCTTGGAGCCCTTCATGGCCTTGCAGTGGTCGTTGAGCGCGTCCGACGCCTTCCGCACCACGTACACCGGCATCTCGGCGTTGATCTCGCTCGCCAGCTCGATCATGCGGGTCTTGTACTGCAGCGTCCGCATCTTCCAGCTCAGGTAGTGCGGGTCGAGCGGGATGCAGTGCCCGCCGAGCCCCGGGCCCGGCGTG
>CAZRCT010000195.1:0-1678 GCA_964598655.1 uncultured Gemmatimonadaceae bacterium | reverse complement strand
TCCGCGCCATCCTCGAGAGCATGATGACCGACATCATGTTCGACCTCCCCGCCCGCGACGACGTGCGCGAGGTGGTCATCACCAAGGAGTGCGTCACCGAGGCGCAGCAGCCGCTGGTGGTCACGGAGCGCGCCCGGCAGAAGCGCGAGGCCTGAGGCGCCCAGGCGGGCGGGACGGGGGCGGCTTTCCGACGCGGAAGGCCGCCCCCCGCTATTTTCCGGCATGAGTCACGGGCCCCCGACGTACCCGCCGGCCAAGGAAAGCGACGCGCCGTTCGCGGCGCTGCCGATCATCTTTCCGGGCAGCTTTCCCGATGCCACGGTGCGGCTGGAGCCCCGGCTTCCCGAGGTGGCGCTCATCGGGCGCAGCAACGTGGGGAAGTCGTCGCTGCTCAACGCGCTGTTCGGGCGGAAGCTGGCCAAGGTGAGCAACACGCCGGGGCGCACCGGGCAGATCAACGTCTTCCGGCTGCCCACCCTGTACCTCCTGGACCTGCCGGGCTACGGCTTCGCCAAGGTGCCCAAGTCGGAGCGCGCGCGCTACCAGAAGCTGGTGAAGGGCGTGCTGCAGAAGCGGAAGAGCCTCTCGGGCGTCCTCTGGCTGCTCGACATCCGCCACGACCCGAGCGCCGAGGACCAGGAGCACGGCGACCTCCTCGCCGCGAGCGGCGTGCCGGCGCTCGTGGCCATCACGAAGGCGGACAAGCTCCCCTTCGGGCAGCGGAAGAAGCGGCTGCGGGAATTGAGCGCCCTGCTGGGGTTCCCGGAGGAGCAGGTCCAGCCCACCAGCAGCACCACGGGCGAGGGCCTGGCCGAGCTGGCCGAGAGCCTCCTGGCCCTGGAAAGCCCAAAGGAGTGAGCATGCCATCGCGGCGCTGGTGGGGCCTCACGGCCCTGGGGATCATGCTGGCGGGCGCCCCGCTCGCGGCGCAGGACGCCATCGCGGCGGGGGAGCTGCCGCCGGTGGGCTACGGTGCGCTGAACCAGGACCAGCTCACGGTGCGCTTCGGCGCGCAAGACCTCGAGATCCGCTTCGCCCCCCTCGACGAGCGGCTGCTCCGCCTGCTGGCGCCCGACGCGTACCGCACGCTCCGGGGCCTGGTGGACGAGCGCCGGGCGGCCATCGACTCGGCCGCTGCCGTGGAAGGCATCTCGGCGCCGGGGCTGGTGCTGGTGTCGTTCTTTGCGCGGCAACGGGATGCGCGCTTCGAGCCGGAGAACCTGTCGCTCATCTGGCGCGGCCAGCTGGAGCGGCCGGCGGCCATCCTCCCCATCAACGCCAACTTCAGCGGCCGCCAGCTCGGCACCCGCCAGCAGGCCTCGGCCATCTACCTGTATTCGCAGCCGGTGCCGGTGTTCGAGCCGTTCGCCATCAGCTACAACGGGGTGACCTCGGGCGGCTGGGAGCAGGCGCTGCCGCGGATCGACCGGGAGCGTTCGCGGGTGCTGGCGCGGTGGCAGACCGAGCGGGACCGGGGGCGGGACTCGGTGGCGACACCGCCCTGACCCGGACCGCCGGCACCAGGAAACATGGGCCACGCCCGGACCGTCGCACGGTCCGGGCGTTGTCGTTGGCGCGGTGGGTGGGGGCGGGGACGCGCCCCGGCCATCCCCCCGGCGCTTGCTTGGATCGGGCCGCTCGCCCCGATAGACTCCTGCATCCCATGGACATCACCCCT
>CAZRCT010000194.1:0-1857 GCA_964598655.1 uncultured Gemmatimonadaceae bacterium | reverse complement strand
CGACGCCATGATCCCGATCGGCCGCGGCCAGCGCGAGCTGATCATCGGCGACCGCGGCACCGGCAAGACGGCCAT
This sequence comes from uncultured Gemmatimonadaceae bacterium, assembly GCA_964598655.1. Classification (GTDB taxonomy): domain Bacteria; phylum Gemmatimonadota; class Gemmatimonadetes; order Gemmatimonadales; family GWC2-71-9; genus JADJOM01. The sequence goes on along the minus strand of CAZRCT010000194.1, from coordinate 1,782 downwards.
CGCGGTGGACACGATCATCAACCAGAAGGGCACCGGGGTGGTCTGCGTGTACGTGGCCATCGGGCAGAAGCGCTCGACGGTCGCCACGGTGGTGGAGAAGCTCAAGGAGCACGGCGCGATGGACTACACCATCGTGGTCGTGGCCAGCGCCTCCGACCCGGCCCCGCTGCAGTACATCGCGCCCTACGCGGGCTGCGCCATCGCCGAGTACTTCATGTACGAGGAGGGCCAGCCCACCCTGTGCGTGTACGACGACCTGTCCAAGCAGGCCGCCGCGTACCGCCAGCTGTCGCTGATCCTGCGCCGCCCGCCGGGCCGCGAGGCGTACCCGGGCGACGTGTTCTACCTGCACAGCCGCCTGCTCGAGCGCGCGGCGAAGATCAGCGAGAACCCGGATGTGGTGAAGCTGGACGGTCGCATCAAGAAGCCGGGCGGCTCGCTCACCGCGCTGCCCATCATCGAGACGCAGGCGGGCGACGTGTCGGCGTACATCCCGACCAACGTCATCAGCATCACCGACGGCCAGATCTTCCTGACCACCGACCTGTTCTACTCGAACGTGCGGCCGGCGGTGGACGCCGGCATCAGCGTGAGCCGCGTGGGCGGCAACGCGCAGATCAAGGCCATGAAGCAGGTGGCGGGCCCGCTCCGGCTCTCGCTGGCGCAGTACCGCGAGCTCGAGGCCTTCGCGCAGTTCGGCTCGGAGCTGGACGCGGCCACCCAGCGGCAGCTGGCGCGGGGCGCCCGGACCGTGGAGATCCTGAAGCAGCCGCAGTACGCGCCGGTCCCGGTGGAGAAGCAGGTGGCCGCCATCTACGCCGTGACCAACGGCTACCTCGATGACGTCGAGGTGCCGCAGATCCGGAAGTGGGAGGCGGACTTCCTGGCGTACCTCGAGGCCACGCACCCGGAGATCCTCACCGGGATCCGGACCAAGAAGGCGCTGGACGATGAGCTGACGGGCAAGCTCAAGGCCGCCATCGCCGCCTTCAAGCCGCTCTTCAAGGCCGAGTAAGATGGCCAAGGCGTCGCGCGCCCTCCGCGGGCGGATGCGCTCGGTCCAGAACACCCGCAAGATCACGCGGACGATGGAGCTCGTCTCCACGTCGAAGCTCAAGCGCGCGCAGGACCGGGTGGTGGCGGCCCGGCCCTACGCCAGCGCGCTCGCCGAGGTCATCGCCGACCTGGTGGCGCCCGAGCTGGCGGAGCGGTTCCCGCTCCTGCGGCAGCCGGCGGCCCCGGGGAAGGGCGGGCCCAGCCGGGCGGCGCTCCTCCTCGTGACGAGCAATCGCGGGCTGGCCGGTGGGTTCAACTCGAACCTGATCAAGGAAGCCCGCAAGCGCCTCGAGCAGCTCGAGGCCGAGGGCTACCAGGTGGACCTCCACCTGATCGGCCGCAAGGGCATCGGGTTCTTCAAGTATCTCGGCCGCACCATCGCCACGCAGCGCATCGACATCGGGGACAAGCCGACGGCGGCGCACGCGGGGGAGCTGGTGCAGGGTCTCATCTCGGAGTACGAGGCGGGACGGCTGGCGAGCGTGGACATCGTCTACGCCAAGTTCAACAGCCCGATCTCGACCCCGCCGACCACGCTCCGGGTGCTGCCGGTCTCGACCCCGGTCAAGCAGAAGGGCGGGCTCAAGGCGGACTACATCCTGAAACCCGGCGCCGACCAGATCCTCATGCAGCTGCTGCCGCTCTACGTGCGCAACCAGATCTACCGCGGCCTGGTGGAGACGGCGGCGGCGGAGCACGGCGCGCGGCGGACGGCCATGAAGAACG
>CAZRCT010000193.1:0-1859 GCA_964598655.1 uncultured Gemmatimonadaceae bacterium | reverse complement strand
GGCGGCGGGCCCGGGTGCAGCGCGTGGTAGGCATCGAGGTCGTGGATCACCGTCACCTGGTGCCCCGCCTTCACCAGCCCGCGCGCCAGCCGCTGGATCCCGATCCCGTCGCCGCCGAAGTTCTCCGGCGGGTAGAACGTGGTCAGGAACCCGAACCTGAGCCCGCTCACGCCGCCGCCTCGTGCAGCGCCGCCATGGCCGCCTCCGCGCCGCGGCGCCACGACAGCGCGCGCGCCCGCTCCAGCGCCACCCGCGCCATCCGCGCCCGCCCCAGGTCGTCCGTCAGGAGCTGCCGGATGGCCGCCCCGAGCGCCGCCTCGTCGCCGGGGGGCACGAAGATCCCGCCCCCCTCGAGCAGCTGCGGCAGCGGGCTCGCCGTGGTGGCCACCACCGGCGTCCCGCACGCCGCCGCCTCCACCGCCGGCAGCCCGAACCCCTCGCACGCCGACGGCAGCAGCAGCGCCACGGCCCCGCTGTGCAGGTGTCGGAGCTCGGCGTCCGGCAGGAATCCCGTCCAGTGCACCAGCTGCTCCGTCCCCGCCTCGGTGATGGCTCGGCGGATCGTGGCCTGGTCCCCGTGAAAGACGTCCTGGTCGATGGTGCCCACCAGGAGCAGATGCGGCGGCTCGCTCATCTCCTTCGCCACGGCCGCGTGCGCCCGCACAATGGAGTCCACGTGCTTGTGCGGGTTGAACCCGCCCACGTACGTGAACCACCGCGCCCCCGCCGGCACCCCCGCCCGCGCCGCCAGCGCCGCGATCGCCGCCTTGTCCTCGCTCGGCGTATAGGCCTCCGCCGGCGCCTCGCTGGTGACGCGGATCCGGCGCTTCTCGATCCGCAGCACCTCCGCGATCTCCGCCGCCGCGAAGTCCGACACCGTGAGCACCAGCCGCGCCTGCTTCAGGGCCAGCCCCACCTTGAGCCGCCAGAACAGGCGCGCCCGCGGGCTCGGCAGCGTCAGCTCGGGAAAGCGCTCGGCGATCGCGTCGTGCACCGTGACCACCGCCCGCTGCCCCGGGGGCAGCGGGAAGTAGGTGTACACCGACGGCGAGAAGAACACGTCCGGCCGCTCCCGCCACACCGCGCGCGTGAGGCGCAGCATGTCGAGCGGCGCCCGGTACCCGTCGGCCGCGGCGGCCGCGGTGGGCGCCACGCCCATCGGGACCACCACCGGCCGCACGTTGGGGCCCGCCAGCTCGAAGCCCCGCGCCGCCACCGGGTCCAGGAAGCAGATGAACTCGTCCTCCGGGGCGAGCGCCGCCATCTCCGCCACGAGCGAACGGGTGAAGCGGCCGTAGCCGCGCCCGTTGGCCCAGCAGGTGGCGTCCACCCCGATCCGCATGGCCTACCGCCCCGCGGCGGCCACGGCCACGTTCTGCTTGTCGTCGAGCTTCTGCTCCTCGTGGTACTCGAAGTCGGTGTTCACCGCCCACACGTCGTGCGACGCGCCCTGCATGTTCTCCAGCGCGAACATGGCCGTCAGCATCGAGTGGTCGGCATTGTTGTACTTGTGCATCCCGTTCCGGCCCACGGTGTGGAGGTTGGGGATGGCGTCGATGTGCGCGCGGATCACGTCCAGGTGGCCGCGGTACTCCGAGTCGTAGATCGGGTACGCCTTGGGCATCCGGATCACGGCGCCGTCCACCACCTCGACGTTCGGGTCGCAGAGGCCCAGCGACAGGAACTCCTTCCGGGCCAGCGCCACCAGGTCCTCATCCTTCGCGTCCCAGAGGCCGTCGCCCTTGAAGCAGAAGTACTCGAGGCCGAGGCAGGTGTGCCCTTCCACCGGCACCATGGCCTTGGACCAGTTGTTGAAGTTCTGGATGCGGCCCACCTTGACGCCCGGCGTGTGGATGTAG
>CAZRCT010000192.1:0-1930 GCA_964598655.1 uncultured Gemmatimonadaceae bacterium | reverse complement strand
CAGTACCAGTGCGACGCCTCGTGCTTCGGGCGGCCCAACTTCAACACCTTCCGCTACGCCAACACGCAGGCGGGCGGCAGCGGCGCCAACGGTCCGGACCGCGGTCCCGTGCAGGACATCGGGAACGTGGACATGACCAACCCGCAGACGCTCGGCAACTTCATCACCTGGGCTAAGACCAACTACCCGGCCAATCATTACCTGCTGGTGCTGTGGAACCACGGCGGCGGCTACGCGGGGTTGCTGCAGGACGAGACCAGCGCCGGCAGCGCCCTCATGACCATGGACCAGCTCAAGGCGGGCCTGCAGGCGGGCGGCGGCGTGGATGTCATCGACTTCGACATGTGCCTCATGGGCGCGTACGAGACGCTGCTCAAGGTGAGCGGCCTCGCCGACTACGCGGTGTTCTCCGAGGAAGTGGTGCCGGGCGAGGGGAACCCCTACACGAGCATCATCGACGCGATCCAGGCCAACCCCACGATGGACGGCCGGACGCTGGCCTCGACGCTGGTGGACATGTTCCACCAGAGCTTCGCCAACAACAAGGCGAGCACCACCAAGTCGGCGTACGAGGTGGCGGGGCTCGCCAACCTGGACATCGCGCTCACGACGCTCGCCACGGATCTCACCGCGCAGCTCGGCACCGGCCTCGGGCCCACCATCGCGGCGGCGGCGTCGCAGGGGCAGAAGTACACCTTCAGCGAGCTCACCGACCTGGTGACGTTCCTCGACTCGCTCGAGAGCAAGACCAACGACCCGGCGCTCCACACCAAGATCCAGGGGGTGCGCGACGCGGCGCTGGCCGCCAACTTCCGCATCCTGAGCCGCGCGCGGAACGGCGGCGGGAGCGGCGAGGAGGCGCCGGTGGACGTGAGCCGCTCGACGGGGCTGCACGTGGTGCTGCCGAGCGGCGTGGGCGCCGATCGCTTCAACGCGACGGGGCCGCAGAGCCTCGCAGCGTACCAGGCGCTCTATCCCAACAAGGCGTGGACCACCTTCCTCACGGCGTACGCCACGGGGAACAACGGCGGCGGCACCAACGCCACCTTTGACCAGGGGGACCAGACGCGCTTCGAGAGCTACCTGGTCTGGGAGCAGGGCGCCATCAGCGCCGGCGCCGACGTGGACTTCTGGGTGCTCGAGCCGGACGGCAACATCTACATCCCGGCCTTCGGCAGCGTGTCGCCCAACGGGACGCTCACCAACGACTCGTGGAACGACGGGGTGAACTTCGAGGGGTACCTGACGAACCGCGTGGTGATGAGCGGCACCTACAAGATCTACGCCAACCTCTGGCGCGACCCGCAGGACTTCCAGCCGGTCTACGACCTGGCGTGGCGGCAGGACCAGAACGGCGCCTTCAACCTGCTCTTTGGCCAGGGGAACCAGCCTGTGCTCTCCACGCAGGTGAGCTGGCTCGACGACGCCGACCCCACGCTCGGCGAGGTGGAGAACGGCGACTACACCGACCTGCAGTACGTGGGCTTCGTGCAGCTGCCGGCGCCGGCGGTGGGGAATGCACGCCACCTCACGGTCTCGAAGCTCCGCACCCGCGGGCCGCAGGTGACGAAGGCGCAGGTGGCGACGATCCGGCGGCTGCTGGCCGCGCGCGCCGAGTCGGGAACGACGGCGCGGACCGCGCCGGTGATCGGCAAGCCCATGACCTTCGGCGGGAGGCACTGATGCGGATGGCCTTGATGATGGTGCTCGGGGCGGCGGCCTGCCGCCCCGCGGCCGGGGGCGGCGAAACGCCCGCCCCGAACGGCGGCCCCACGGTGGTGACGGTGCACCAGGTGCTCACCACGCCGTCACTCGCGGGGAAGTCCGTCCGCATCACGGGCACCTGCCTCGGCTACTCGGTGCCCACGGTGGCCAAGGGCCCGCCGCCGGTGACGCGGAGCGACTGGCAGCTCGAGGACCAGGGCGAGGC
>CAZRCT010000191.1:0-1959 GCA_964598655.1 uncultured Gemmatimonadaceae bacterium | reverse complement strand
TGGCCATGCCGCCCTGGCCGAGCTCGCGCTCGAGGCGGTAGCGGTCGGCGAGGGCGGCGGCGAGGCGGTCGGGAGGGGAGGTCACGGGTGCCCCAACCTACGCCCGCCCCGGGGGCGGCGCCAGCACGCCGCGCGGGCCGTCAGCTGGCGGGCGCGCGCCCGGCGAGGATGGTGACGTTGTCGCTGGCGCCGCGCTCGAGGACCAGGTCGAGCAGGTCACGGCAGAGCTGTTCCGAGGAGATCATGCGGCCGAGGTGCTCCGCGATCTCGGCGTCGCTCACGTGCTTGGTGAGGCCGTCGCTGCAGAGGAGGATGACGCCGTCGCGGTCCTTGAGATCGAAGCGGGTGACCACCGGCTTCGCCTCCTCGCCGCCGATGGAGCTGACGAGGACGTGGCTGAGGGGCGAGCTGGCCAGCCGGTCGGGGGCCAGGGCGCCCTCGTCCACCAGCGCCTGGGCCATGGTCTGGTCGCGGGTCACCTGGCGGAGCCGGCCGTGCAGGAAGTGGTAGCAGCGGCTGTCGCCCACCTGCACCACGTACACCCAGGGCCAGATCACGATGGCGAGGGTGAGCGTCGTGGCCATGCGGAGCGGCGCGTCGCCCCCCTGCGCCTGCGCCTTGGCCTGCACGGCGGCGTGCGCCTCGAGGGCGGCGGTCCGGAGCGCCTCCTCGAACTCCGCCTCCTGGTCGGTGCCCGCCATGTGGTAGCAGCGGAGGCTGGTGCTCACGTAGCTGGTGATGGTCTCCGTGGCGAGCTGGCTGGCCTCGCCGCCCGCGCCGCTCCCGACCCCGTCGGCCACCAGCATGATGGTGGCCAGGCGCTGGCCGCGCAGCGGCAGGCTCTCCACGTCCGGCAGGCTGGTGCCGTGCAGCAGCACCTGCGGGTGCACGGTGCAGAGGAGGAAGTGGTCCTGGTTCCCCTTGCGGACCTTGCCCGGGTGGGTGAGGCCGAAGAGGTCGAGCTCGTCGTCGCGCGGCTTCTCGCCGGGGACGCGGTGGCTCCCGGTGAAGAGGCGGGTGGTGAACAGGTCGGTCAGCGGCATGGGATCCTCCTCCGCCAAGATGCAGCGCGGATGGGCGTCGCGCGAGCGGGAGGCGGCGGCGGGCTGGATTCCAGCCACGCCGCACGAGTCAGGGGGCGGTGACGTCGTCGAGGAAGCGGCGGTCCACGTAGCCATTCACGCCGTCGAGCAGCACCCGGTACCACCCCTGGGAAAGCGAGTCCGAGAGGACTTCCTGCCCCTGGAGAAGCACCTGCACCACCGGGGCGCCGGGGCTCCGGTCGGCGCGCATGTTGACCGTGGTGTTGACCCGGCGGCGCGCCACCCCGGCGGGGAGCGGGGCGGGCGCGGTGACGGCGGGGCGCGGCGCGGGCGCCGGGGGACGGGCCGCGACGGGCGGTGGGGGCGGAGGCGGGGGCGGCGGAGGCGCCACGACCAGCGGCGCGGGCGGGCCCGCGGCGGCGTCCCCGGGGAGGGTGTCCGGGACGGTATCGCTCGCCAGCACGCTATCCACGAGGCCATCCGCCGGCGGCACCCGCGGCGTCTCGATGGGAATGGCCTGCTCCACCCGCTCGACCGGCGCCGTCACGGGGCCCCGGCTGCGACGGACCCGATCGAGCACCACCACGGCGATGGCCACGCCCGCGACTCCAACGAGCAGGGCCACCGGGATCCCCCAGTTCCTGGACCGGGGCGGGGTGTAGTTGAACGGCTTGGGGTCTGCCGCGCGCCCGCAGGTGGGGCACCGGGTGGCGACGCTCAGCACCTTCCGGCCGCAGCCGGGGCACTCGATGTACGACATGCGATCGGACTTTCCGGACAGACCCGGCGTGGGGGCGCCGGGACGGGAGACGACGTGCGGGATGCCCAAAGATGGGCGGGGACGGGAGGGGCCGCTAGGGAATCACTGGGCCGGCCCGGCCTCGGCGGTCTCGAGGCGGCCGGCGGCGAGGTTGGC
>CAZRCT010000190.1:0-2008 GCA_964598655.1 uncultured Gemmatimonadaceae bacterium | reverse complement strand
TAACTGGCAACACGCATGACTGTGGATCAGGAGAGTCCTGGTTGGAGCCCAGGAGGGGCCGCTGCGCGCGCCGCGTCGGCCATGCCGACGCGGCGCTTTTGTCGTTCCAGGGGCGGACGGCGGAACCGCGCCTCAGCGCACCCCACGCACCGCATACAGCTGTGATGAATACCGCCGCACGCTGTACGCATACACCCGCGGGTCGTCCGCGATGGTCGGCGGGTCCACCAGGCTCGAGGGGCCTTCGTTCGGCAGCTCCAACGGGCCGAGCAGGCTCACGCGCCCGGTGGCCACGTCCCACTGCACCATCCGTCCCGGCTCCTCATCCAGGACGCCCCAGAGCGCGCGCCCATCCGGGCTCCACCGCACGATGGCCATCGTCGGCGGCACGGCCGCCAGTTGCCGGGGTGCCGGGCCGCCGATCTCCTGCAGCCGTAGGTCGTTGGCCCAGGTCACGTAGACCACCGCGCGCCCGTCCGGGCGAAGGAGGCCCGCCCGCGCGCTGTCGGCCGTGATCGGCTCGAGGGCCGAGCCGTCGAGCGCGCTCCGGAAGCAGGCCGAGCGGCCGGCCGGCGTGGTGCCGCAGACGAAGAGGTGCTGGCCGTCCGGGAAGAAGTCCGCGGCACCGTTGGGCCGGAGGTCCCAGCGGACCTGCGTGGCCTGGCCCGCCCCGGTGGGGTAGAGCCAGTACTGGATGGGATCGGTCTGCACCACGGAGAGCACCCAGCGCCCGTCGGGCGAGATCGCCTCCGGCACGCCGTCGCCGATGCGGACGGCGGGGGAGCCGTCGGTCTTCCGGAGCATCGTGGCGTAGAGATTGCCCGCCTGCACCGACTGGTCGGTGAACGCCAGCAGCCGCCCGTCCGCCGAGAGGCGCGGGCGCTTGGGCTCGTTGAGCCACGACACGTCCGCGACCCGCGCCGAGCCTGGTGCGCGGAGGAAGAGCCCCACCGAGAAGTCCTCCGTGGTCACCAGCCAGCGCCCGTCCGCGGCCTGGTCGCGCACCAGCACCTCGCCGGGCGTGGCGAGCGCCGGGGAGAGCTCGCCGCCGAGCGTCACGCGGCGCACCTGGTAGGGCTCCCCGCGGAGTGAGCCGCTGAAGAGGATGGACCGCCCGTCCTGCGCCCACATGAGGCCGGTGAGTCCCGAGAACTCCTTCGTCAGGCGCGTCACCGTCCCCCGCCGGTCCGCCACCGCCACGGTGCCGCGGTTGTCGTAGTAGAGGGCGTGCTCGAAGAACGCCACCCGCTCGCCGTCGGGCGAGATGCGCATGTCGCTCAGGTAGCCGTTCGGCACCGACCGCGCGAGCACGGTCCCCTCCGGGTACTCGATCCGCACGTCCTGCTGCGCGGAGTCCTGCAGCACGAGCGCGAGCGTGTTGCCGTCCGGCGCGAAGTCCGCCTCCCGCACCCCGGTCCGCAGTTCCCGCGGCGCGCCGCCGCCGAGCGGCATCCGGGCCAGGGTGCCCATGAAGCTGCCGGCGGTGAGCCGCGTGATCCGGGTGAGCAGCGCCACCTCGCCGCTGGAGGAGACGTCGAGCAGCTGCGTGGAATCGGGCCCGAACTCGGCCGGCTCCGGGTAATCGGGGCGGATCACGTAGAGGCGGGGCAGGCCCCCCGCGCGCGCGGAGCTGTAGACGATCGTCTTGCCGTCCGGCGCCCAGCGCGCCTGGTTGATCCGCTCTTCCCGGTACGTTTGCGCCTCGAACACCACGTCCGCGGCCGAGGGGCCGCGCCGGCGCCCGGCCAGCAGCACCAGCGTCGCCACGCCGAGGCCCGCCGCCACCACCGCCGCGGCGATGAACCGCCGGCGCCACGCGTCCGCTCCGCCCGCCGCAGCGGCAGGTGACGCGGGGCTGGTGAAGCGCGGCTCCGCCAGCGCCTCGGCAAACGCCCGCGCCGTCGCGAACCGGTCCGCCGGCAGCTTGGCCAGCGCCGTCCCCACGGCGGCCGCCACGTTCGGCGGCACGCTCTTCCGGAGCTTCGTGACGGGCGCCGCCTCCTCCGTC
>CAZRCT010000189.1:0-2021 GCA_964598655.1 uncultured Gemmatimonadaceae bacterium | reverse complement strand
TGACGTGGTTGGTGGTGACGCCGTACTTGAGGCAGTGCGGCCCGCCGGCGTTCTCCGCCACGTTGCCCCCGATGGTGCAGGCCGTCTGGCTCGAGGGATCGGGGACGTAGTGGAGGCCGAGGGGGGCCGCGGCCTCGGAGAGCCTGGCGTTGACGACCCCGGGCTCCACCACCGCCCGGCGCGAGTCGGCGCAGAGGTTGAGGATCCGGTTCATCCGCGTGAGCGTCACCAGCACCGCCGGCGCCTCCGCCAGCGCGCCGCCGGAGAGGCCCGTCCCGGCGCCGCGCGCCACGAACGGCACCTCGAGCAGGTGCAGCAGCCGGAGCACGGCGGCCACCTCGTGCTTGTTGGCGGGGAGCACCACGAGGGCCGGCACGGCCTCGTGCGTCGGCAGGCCGTCCGCGGCGTAGGTGGCGAGCTCGGCAGGCTGGCTCCGCACCCACCGCGGGCCCACGATGCGGGCCAGCGCCTCGGCGAGCGGCGTGGTCATCCGCCGGTCACGATGTCGTGCCCGTGATGGCCCTTCCCGTTGGAGCGGGCCCGCACGTGCACCGTGGCCCGCGCCCGCGCCGACTGCACCAGGGGGGGCAGCAGGTCGAGCAGCGCCCGCGTGCGCTCGCGCGTGTTCCGGAGCGCCAGCAGCCGTTCCTTGGCCTCGACCTCCACCTCGGCCAGGGCGGCCACCTGGAAGCTGAGCGCCTCGGGGTCCGGGTCCCAGGCGGGCGGGTCGCCCGGACTGTCGGCCAGGAGGCCGAGCGCCTCCCGGTATTCGGCCCCCAGGGCCCGGAGCGCCTCGAGTTCCACGGGAAGCGGCGCCGACCCGGCGCCATCGTCGAACTCGTCCACCATGGCCACCAGGTAGGGCAGCCCCTCCGGCACCACCGCCCGCACGGCGAAGCGGCGCCTGCCCTCCACCACGATGTTGGAGCGGCCGTCGGGGAGGGGCTGGCTGCCGCGGATCAGCACCACCGTCCCGAGTGCGCCGGGGCGCGGCTCGGCCTGGGTGGTGATGCCGAACTGCTCGTCGCCCTCCAGGCAGTCGGCCAGGAGCTGGCGGTAGCGGGGCTCGAAGATGTGCAGCGGGACCAGCTCACCCGGGAAGGCCACGAGCGGCAGCGGAAAGAGCGGCAGGCGGCGGGACATGGCCGGAATGTAGGGGGACCAAAGGGAACGGGGGAAGGCGCGTGGCGCGCCTTCCCCCGGTGGGTGCTGCGGGAACTGGCGGTTACGCAGCCACCCAGAATCCCTTGAGTCCCTTCACGTCCGGCGACTCGCGCAGCTTCTCGAAGGCGCGCTCGCGGATCTGCCGGATGCGCTCGCGGGTGACGCCGAGGAGCTCGCCGATCCGCTCAAGGGTCAGCGCCTCGCTGCCCTCCTCGAGCCCGTAGTAGAGGTAGAGGATCTTCCGCTCGCGGGGCGTGAGGTAGCGCTCGAAGATCTTGTCGATGAACTCGCGCATCAGCGTGGCGTCGGTGCGCTCCTCGATGTCGCCGCCCTCGGTGCCGGCGAAGCGCTCGCCCAGGGTGCCGCTCGCCTTGTCGCTCTTCTCCACCGGGGCGTCGAGCGAGAGCTCGGCCGACGTCATGCGGCGGGCGGAGCGGATGTTGTCCACCGAGTCGTTGAGCGCAGTGGCGATTTCCTCATCGGTGGGCTCGCGCCCCAGCTCCTGCGCCAGGAAGCTCTCGGCGCGGGACATCTTGATGAGGGCCGAGTTCTGGTTGAGCGGGATGCGCACGCTCCGGGTCTGCTCGGCCAGCGCCTTGAGGACGGCCTGGCGGACCCACCAGACGGCGTAGGAAATGAACTTCACGCCGTGGTCGGGATCGAACTTCCGGACCGCCTTGAGCAGGCCCTCGTTGCCGATGGCCACCAGCTCGGAGAGGTCCAGGCCGTGCCCCTGGTACTTCTTCACGTAGGAAATGACGAAGCGGAGGTTGGCCGTGACCAGGCGTTCCGCCGCTTGCTGATCGCCCTTCTGGGCCAGCCGCGCCAGCCGCTTCTCCTCGGCCGGGTCGGTGATC
>CAZRCT010000188.1:0-2057 GCA_964598655.1 uncultured Gemmatimonadaceae bacterium | reverse complement strand
CCGCGCCGACGTCTACGCGCTGGGCTGCGTGCTCTACGAGATGCTGGTGGCCGAGCCGCCCTTCCAGGGCGCCACGGCGCAGGCCATCATCGCCCGGGTCATGACGGAGGAGCCGCGCTCCCTCACGCTGCAGCGGAAGACCATCCCGCCGCACGTGGAGGCGGCCGTGCTCACGGCGCTCAGCAAGCTACCCGCCGACCGCTTCGCGAGCGCCGCGCAGTTCGCCGCCGCCCTCGGCGACCCGGGTTTCGCTACGCGCGCCACGGTGGCACGCGTGGCGGCGACGCGCGCGCCCGGCGCCCGCGTCCGCGCCCTGGTGCCGTGGGTGATCGCCGCGGGGGCGGTGCTCGCGCTCGCGGCGTCGCGGTTCCTGGTGACGCCGCCGCCCCCGCCGCCCGTCCAGCGTCTCGGCCTCGAGCTCCCCGCCACCGCACCGTGGCTGGACAAGACGGGCGCCTCGATGGACCTCACCCCCGATGCCACCTCGCTGGTCTACACCACCGGCGACTCGGGCGGCCGCCTCTACCTGCGTCCCCTCGACCAGCTGGTGCCCGTGCCCCTCGCGGGGACCGAGGGCGCCTTCATGCCCCTCTTCTCCCCGGACGGCCGCTGGGTGGCCTTCAACCGGAACGGCATGCTGCACCGCGTGGCCGTCGCCGGCGGGAGCCCGGAGCCGGTCTGTCCGCTCGGGATCGGGTTCGGCACCTATGCCTGGCGGGACGCCCGCACCCTCCTGGCCGCCGGGCAGGGCGGCTTCCGCCTCTGTTCGGTGACCGGCGAAGTGGTGAAGGTGCCGCTGGCCGTGGACAGCATGCTGCTCCCCGTCTGGCCCACCCTCCTGCCCGGGGGGCGGCGGGTGGTGTTCGCGCTCCGGTCGCAGACGGCCGGCGTCGAGCTGGCCACGTTTGACCTGGAGACCCGCACCCTGCAGCGGCTCGGCATCGAGGGCTCCAACCCGCACTACGTCTCGGCGGGGTACCTGACCTACGTCACGCTCGATGGCGTGCTGCACGCGGTGCCCTTCGACCCGGAGCGGCTGCGGCCCACCGGTGATCCGCTCGTGGTCCTCAAGAGCGCCCGGGTGGGCGGCGGCGGCGCCGGCAAGCTGGCGGTGGCGCTCGACGGGACCATCGTCGCGGCCTCGGGCGTGTCGGGGGTTCGGTGGCTCGCGCGGGTGGATGCCCAGGGGAACGGGTCCCCCCTGTCGAGGGCCCAGGGGGCCTACACGGCGCCCCGCTTCTCTCCCGATGGATCGCGGATCGCGCTGCAGGTGGGGGACGTGGCCACCGATATCTGGATCTACGACGTGCGCCAGCAGACGCTGAGCCGCCTCACGTTCGACAACGACGGGCAACGGCCCACCTGGACCAAGGACGGCAAGCGGATCCTCTTCAGCCGTATCCGCGGCGCCACCGGCAGCCTCTGGACGGTGCCCGCCGACGGGAGCGCACCGCCAGAATCGCTGCTCGCCATCCCCGGGACGACCATCTTCCAGTCCGAGATGAGCCCCGATGGCCGCACGCTCTTGCTCCGGGTCACCACGGCCTCCACCCGCCGCATCATGCGCGTCCGGCTCGACTCGGCGGAGGCCCCGGTCCCGATCGTCGCCTCCCGCGGGGAAGAGCGCGGTCCGGCGATCTCGCCCGACGGGCGCTGGCTGGCGTATTCGTCCAATGAATCGGGGGGATTCGAGGTGTACGTGCGCTCGTTCCCGGACCTGGGCGCGCGCTACCAAGTCTCCGTGGACGGGGGCGACGAGGTGCGGTGGTCCCCGCGGGGCGACGGGCTCTACTACCGCAAGGAGGACCGGATGATCCTGGCGCGGGTTCGCACCGCACCGGCCTTCGAGGTGCTGGACCGCACCACCCTCTTCACCCGGTCCGACCTCATGCGCAGCGGTTACGAGGCCATGTACGACGTGGACCCGCGGGACGGGACGCTTCTCGTGGTGCAGCGCAGGACTGACGACGACACGCGCCTCACCGTCATCCTCAACTGGTTTGCCAACCTCGCCGCCGGCCGCCTCGAGACCGCCGAGGCCGGGCCGGCCCAGTGAT
>CAZRCT010000187.1:0-2126 GCA_964598655.1 uncultured Gemmatimonadaceae bacterium | reverse complement strand
GCAGCTCCGTCCCGCCGAGCCCGAGCGGGTGGTCGAGGCTCTGCTCCGGGCCGGCGCCATAGCCGTCGAGCGAGATGGTGAAGCTCGCTACCCGCACACGCGTCAATGCCTGCCTCCGCTCGAGTTCGTCTGCCGGCAGGCGGCCCCTGCCCGGATGCGCACCCGACCCTCCGCCTACTTGGCGAGCGCCGGAATCCGCAGCACCTGCCCCGGGTAGATGAGGTTCGGGTCCTTGAGCATTGGCTGGTTGGCCTCGAAGATCACCGGGTACTTCTGGGCGTCGCCGTAGGCTTCCTTCGCGATCTTCGACAGCGAGTCGCCCTTCTTCACGGTGTACATCCTGGCCTCGGGCGCCGGCGCGGCAACGGTCATCTGGTCGTTCACCCGGGCCACGCCCTCGGTGTTGCCGATCGCGAGCACCACGCGCTCCCGCGTGGCCTGGTCCTTCGCCTGGCCCGTGACGGTGGCGGTGCCGTCGGCAAACGCGATCTTGAGGTCGGTGACCGTGAGGCCCATGGCCATCACGTGGCGCAGCAGCTTGTTGCCGAAGATCAGGTTGCGGTTCTGCGCGTCCACCGCCGCCCCTTCCTCATCCTTCCCCAGCAGCTTGGCGCCGACATTGCCGGCAAAATCGAAGATGCCCATCGTCGTTTCCTTTCGGCTGGAGGTCCGGGTCGCCGGGGCTCGGCTCACCGCGGGCTCCCGGGGTGCCGTCGAGCGGCGCGGATGCGAGAGGAGCGGAAAGCCCGGCCGGCGGAGCCGGGATTCAACTGCACGGCTACCGTCCAAAGCTACATCGAAGCACCATCGCCGGCACGGCCACGTCGCGGCCCGCGCCATGGCTGGCGGGCATTGCCGGCTGACGGCCTCGCCCGTCAGGCGGCCTAGAGCGCTTCCCCCAGGTCGCTCGCCACCGGCTTGAGCCCCACCAGCAGGAGGAGCCCCGCGAGCGGCAGGACCGCCAGGTACCCCGCGGTCTTGAAGCCGAGCGCCCCGGCGAGGCCGCCGGCCAGGAAGCAGCCGAGCAGCAGGCCGTGTACGCCGAGCCGCTCGCGGTTGGCGCGGACCGTCTCCGGGAGGTCCGACCGGTTCACGTACACCAGGCGCCCGAGCTCGAGGCCCGCGTCGGTGATGAGCCCGGTCACGTGCGTGGTCCGGATCTCCGCGCTCGAGATCTTGGTGATGACCGCGTTCTGGAGGCCCATCAGGTAGCACAGCAGGAGCACCGTGGCCGGCGCGGCCAGCGGGGTGTACCCCCCGAGCACACTCCCGAAGAGCCCGAACAGCAGGAGCAGCGTGGCCTCGAGCAGCAGCGGGATGGCAAAGCGGCTCTGCAGCTCGCGCCGCCGGGCCCAGTTGACGGTGATCGCCGTGGTCATCGCGCCAAGGATGAAGGCGAGGAGCGCCGCGATCGCCGCGAGGGCCGGCCGGGCCCGGCCGAGCGCGATGTCGTCGGCCAGGGTGGAGACGATCCCCGTCATGTGGGAGGTGTACTGGCCCACGGCCAGGTAGCCACCGGCGTTGGTGGCGCCGGCCACGAAGGCGAGCGTGGCGCCGAGCGCGCGGTTGCGGCGGGTGCTGCGATCAGGGCTGGCGAGCTGGAGGACGCGGCGCACGGGAGCGGTGGGTTGGGGCGGGAGTGGGGAACCGGGGCACGTCGGCAGTCTAACCCGTTCGGCGCGGCGCGGCAGGGCGTGGACCGGGGTCAGGCACGACGGACCGGCGCCCGGCCGGAGGATGCCGAGCCCCACCCGCCCCGGGACGATCTTGCGCGCCGCCGCCCCGGGGTATATACTGCACCGCATGGTTCAGTTTTCTCGCCCCCACCTGGATGCCGCCTTCGCCGCGCTCTCCGACCCCACCCGCCGGGGCATCCTGGAGCGGCTCGGCCGGGCCGACGCCTCGATTACGGAGCTTGCCGGGACGTTCCGGATGAGCCTCACCGGCATGAAGAAGCACGTCGCCGTCCTGGAGCAGACGGGGCTCGTCCGCACGCACAAGGCCGGCCGCGTGCGGACCTGCCGGCTCGGCCCACGCCGGCTGGACGAGGCGGCGGCGTGGATCGAGAGCTACCGCCGGCTCTGGGCGGCACGTTTCGACGCGCTGGACACGATCGTCGAGGAACT
>CAZRCT010000186.1:0-2138 GCA_964598655.1 uncultured Gemmatimonadaceae bacterium | reverse complement strand
GAAGCGCTCGGCGCCGAGGACGGCGGCGAGCTCGGGCTTGAGGACCTTCACCGCCACCTTGCGCTTGTGTCGGAGGTCCTCCGCCAGGTACACGGTCGCCATGCCGCCTTGGCCGAGGGGGCGCTCGAGGCGGTAGCGGTCGGCGAGGGCCGCAGCGAGGCGGTCGGGGATGGCGCTCATGGGCGTGCCTCCATGCGGGCGCGGAGCTCGTCCGCGAAGTGCTCCACCACCACCAGGCGGGACGTGGCCTCATCCTCCGCGAGCTGGGCGACACGACCCACCAGGAAGCCCCGGCCATCCGGCGTCGGGTCGTACATGAGGGTGGCGCGGACCCCTTGGAAGGCGGACGCCGAGAACAGTCGCTGGGGCATCCCCGACGTGAACCGAGCGCCCGTGGTCACCGGCACGGCCATCAGGTCGCCGGCCGCGGAGACGAAGAAGACCTCGCGTCCGTTCGGGTTCCAGCGCGGCAGGTCGCCGCCCTCGGCGGAGAGCTGCCAGCGTCCGGCGGCCGCGTCGGGGAAGGGCCGGACGTAGACCTCGGTGCGCCCCGACTCGTTGGAGCTGTAGGCCAGCCACCGGCCGTCCGGGGAGAGGCAGATCTGCCCCTCCTGGGAGGTGCTGGTGAGGAGGGGCCGCGGCACGGAATCGTGCCCGAGGTGGACGGCGTAGATGTCGAGATTCGAGAGGTCGGCCGGGCTGGCCACGTAGGCCAGCCAGCTCCCGTCCGGGGTCAGGGACGCCTCGAAGATCGACTTGTCCGGATCTCCCCAGACCCGCTCCGCCGGCGCGCTGCCGTCGGCCCGTTGCCGCCACAGCTCGCGCCGCTGGCCGCGCGCGCTGCCCGCGTAGTACACGTACTGCCCGTCGGTGGACCAGGTGGGGCGGATGGCATTCCCGTCGGGGAACTCGAGCCGCGTCGCGGGGCCCGTGGGCAGGCGCTTGACCCAGACCCGCACGTCCCCGCCCGTGACGTCGAGCGCCAGGCGGTCGCCCCCGGGCGCGAGGCGGAAGCCCCGGGACACGCTCGGGTTGAAGCGGTACGCGGGATCCACCGGAGTCATCCCGCCGGCGCGATCCACCCGCCCCAGTTCCATGACGCCCATGAGGCCGGTGGGGAGGGTCGTGGGCAGGCCCGCCACGTAGGCCAGGGTGCCATTGCCGGCAAGCGCCAGGTCCACGGAGCCGAGCGCCTTGGTCATGACGCCGTCGAAGAGCGGGCGCGCGGGGCCCGTCAGCTTCAAAGCGCCGGCATCGAAGGGCGCGGCGAGTACCGCGCCGTCCGCCCGCACGATCACCAGGATCCCCGGTGCCACGTAGCGCGCCAGGAGCCCCTTCATGAGCACGTGCCGTTCCCGGCGCGCCAGGTCGTAGGCAACGATGTCGAACTGGTCCGGCTCCGTGCTGGCGCGCGAGCGGTAGAGGAGGGCGCGGCTGCCCGGGAGCACGACCGGCCATGCATGGCCCACCTCGCCGTGCGCGGAGTCGAGCGGCACCACCAGCTCGGGGGTGCCGCCGTCCCCCGGGATCCGGCTGAGGCCGCCGGGGGAGTCGAAGTAGATCGTGCCGTCCTCGGCCCACGCCACGCCGCCGCCGGAGTTCGGGCCGGGAGTCGTAAGCGTGGTGGGCGGCCCGCCGCTCACGGGCACCACGCGGAGCTCGAAGTTGACGCCGGCCGAGAACGCGATACGCTCGCCATCGGGAGAGAAGGCCGGGCTCACCGCGCCGGCCGTGCCGGCCATCGCGGTGCCCTGGAGCTGGTCGCGGTTCCGGACATAGAGCTGCTGCCCGCCCTCGCCCACCCCCACGTACGCCATCCGCCGCCCGTCCGGCGAGAGCGCCACATTGACGCCGACGATCCCCTGGCGCATGGCCTGGCCGGAGGGGAAGGCCATGCTGTAGCGGACCACCGGCTCGGCGGGCACCGGCCTGAGCCAGCCCCACGCCGCCGCCGCCACCGCCACCGCGGCGACGGCCCACGGCACGACCGCCCCGATCCTTCGCCCCGGCACCCGCACCGCCGGCTCCGCCGTCGCCGAGGCGCGCGTGAAGCCGCGGTCCCCGAGCGCCGCCGCGAACGCCTCCGCGCTCGCAAAGCGGTCCGCCGGCAGCTTCTCGAGCGCCGTGAACACCGCCGC
>CAZRCT010000185.1:0-2223 GCA_964598655.1 uncultured Gemmatimonadaceae bacterium | reverse complement strand
GCGGCGGCAGTGTCACCGGCGGCAGCGCCACCACCAACGGCAGCGGCATCGCCACGGTCGGCAGCTGGACGCTCGGGACCACGGCGGGCGGCAACACCCTCACCGCCACGAGCGCCGGGCTCGCCGGCTCGCCGGTCACCTTCACCGCCACGGGCACCCCCGGGAGCGCCGCCTCGATCGCCATCAACGCCGGCAACGGCCAGACGGCCACCGTCGGCAGCGGCGTCGCGGTGAGCCCGAGCGTGGTGGTGCGGGATGCGTTCAACAACCTGGTCGCCGGCGCCAGCGTCACCTTCGCCGTGGCCACCGGCGGGGGCAGTGTCACGGGCGGCAGCACCACCACCAACGGCAGCGGCATCGCCACGGTCGGCAGCTGGACGCTCGGGACCACCGCCGGCAGCAACACCCTCACCGCCACGACGGGCGCCCTCACCCCGGTGACCTTCACGGCCACCGGCACGGCGGCCACGGCCGCGAGCATCGCGCTCAATGCCGGCAACGGCCAAAGCGCCACGGTGAACACCGCGGTGGCCGTCGCGCCGAGCGTGGTGGTGCGGGACGCCTTCAACAACCCCGTGAGCGGGGTGAGCGTCACCTTCAGCGTCACCGGCGGCGGCGGCAGCGCCACCGGCACCAGCGCCACCACCAACGCCAGCGGCATCGCCACGGTGGGGAGCTGGACGCTCGGCACCACGGCCGGCAGCAACACCCTGAGCGCCGCCTCCGCGGGCCTCACCGGATCGCCGGTGGCCTTCACGGCCACGGGCACCGCCGGGAGCGCCACCCAGATCGCCATCTCCGCGGGCGACGGGCAGACGGCCGCCGCCGGGAGCACCGTGGCCATCGCCCCGGCCGCGCTGGTGCGGGACGCCTTCAACAACCCCGTGAGCGGCGTGAGCGTCACCTTCGCCGTGGCTTCCGGCGGGGGCTCGGTGCTCGGCGGGAGCGCCACCACCAACGCCAGCGGCATCGCCGCGGTGACCAGCTGGACGCTCGGCGGCACCGCCGGCACCAACAACAACACCCTCACCGCCACGAGCACGGGCCTCACCGGCTCGCCGCTCACCTTCACCGCCTCCGCGACGGCCGCCGCGGCCGCCACGGTGGCCATCAATGCGGGCAACGGGCAGACGGCCACGGTGGGCACGGCGGTCACCACGGACCCGTCGGTGCTCGTGACCGACGCCTTCGGCAACGCCGTGAGCGGGGCCACGGTCACCTTCGCGGTGGCCACGGGCGGCGGCAGCGTGGTGGGCGGCAGCCAGCTCACCAACGCCAGCGGCATCGCCACGGTCGGGAGCTGGATCCTCGGCACCACGGCCGGCAGCAATACGCTCACCGCCACGGTGGGTGTGCTCACGCCGGCCACCTTCACCGCCACCGGCACCGCGGCGGCCGCGGCCAGCCTGGCGATCAGCGCCGGGAACGGCCAGTCGGCCACCGTGAACACCACGGTGGCGGTGGCCCCGGCGGTGGTGGTGCGCGACGCCTTCAACAACCCGGTGAGCGGCGTGAGCGTCAGCTTCACCGTGGCGAGCGGCGGCGGCAGCGTCACCGGCGGCAGCCAGGTGACCAACGCCAGCGGCATCGCGACGGCCACCAGCTGGCGGCTCGGCACCGTGACCGGGGCCAACAGCCTGACGGGCAGCGTCAGCGGGCTCACCGACGTCACCTTCTCCGCCACGGCCACCCCGGGCGCCGCCGATGCGACGACCACCACGGCCGCGGTGCCCGCGGGGACGGCCGGCAGCCTCACCAGCGTCACCGTCACCACGCGCGACGCGTTCGGCAACCTGCTCACGGCCGGCGGGGAGACGGTGGTCGTGGACGTGACCGGCGCCAACAAGGTGACCGCCGGCATCGCCGACAACGGCAATGGCACCTACACCGCCACCTACACGCCGACGGCGGCCGGCACCGACGACCTCGCCATCACGCTGAACGGCAATCCCATCAGCGGCAGCCCCTACGCCAGCGTGGTGACGGCGGCCGGAGCCGCGGCCATCGCCGTCAGCGCGGGCAACGGGCAGAGCGCCACGGTGAACACCGCGGTGGCCACCGCGCCGAGCGTGATCGTCACCGACGCCTTCGGCAACCCGGTGAGCGGCATCAACGTCACGTTTGCGGTGGCCACCGGTGGCGGCAACGCCACCGGCACCAGCGCCAGTACCAACGCGAGCGGCATCGCCACGGTGGGCAGCTGGACCCTCGGCACCACGGCCG
>CAZRCT010000184.1:0-2247 GCA_964598655.1 uncultured Gemmatimonadaceae bacterium | reverse complement strand
TCAGGGTGTCGAGGGCGTTGGTCATGGTGAGGAGCGACGCGCCGCCGCCGAGCGCAAAGTCGCTGCCCACGGTCACGGTGTGGCCGCCGAGGGCCAGCCCCGCGAACGAGTTCACCGTGAGGAACCCGGGCACCACGAGGTTGCCGGCCGCCGTCACCGTGAAGGTGCCCTGCAGGAACAGGTTGGTGTAGGGCAGCACCGGCAGGGTGGTGCCGCCGGTGATGTTGGTGGTCCCCACGCTGTAGGCGCCGCCCACCACGAGGCTGTCCGCGTTGATGGTGAGCTGGCTGTTGGTGAGCGCGCTGCCCGGCGCCGTGACCAGCGACCTCGGCGAGAGCCCGGGCCCGCTGAGGGTCGTGGCGGAGAGGACGGTCATCCGCCCGCTCACGCCCCAGCCGTTCCAGATGAGGGTGCCGGCGGACTTGTTGACCTCCACGTCGGCCATGGTGTTGCCGCCGAAGCTGGTGCCGGCCGCGGCCGCGGCGCCGCCGGTGAAGACCACCTTGGTGCCGGTGCTCGCGAAGCCGGCGTTGGCCGCGCTCTGGATGCCCGTGCCCGCCAGCACCACGGTGCCGGCGGTGAGGCGGCCGGTGGTGTTGCCGCCGCTGAAGGTGGCGCTGCTCGACGTGACGATCAGGGAGTCGAGCGGGTTGGTCATCGTCAGCGTGCCGGTGCCGCCGGTGGCGAAGTTGCCCGTGGTGGCGGTGTGGCCGTTGAGCGTGAGGCCGCTGCCGGTGCCGCCCACCGAGATCTGGGCGGTGGCGGTGAGGTTGCCGCTCAGCGTCACGGTGCCGGTGATGTTCATGACCCCGGGCAGGCTGCCCTGGAGCGTGACGCCGGTGCCGTTCAGGAAGACGCCGCCGTTGCCGGTCACGGTCCCGTCCAGCGCCACGTTGCCGGTGGCCGTGAGGACGAAGTTGCCCACGTCGAGCGAGGCGCCCGGCTGCAGGGTGAGGTTCTTCGCGGCGCCGCTGCTGCTGAGCGACGGGTAGAAGGTGAGGCCGCTCGGGATCAGCACGTCCGTGGTGGACGCCGGGACCACGCCCGTGCTCCAGTTGGCGCCGGTGTGCCAGTTCGTGCCGGTGGCGCCGGTCCAGGTGGTGGCGGGCACCACGCCCGGCCAGTTGATCACCGCGCCGCCCGCCACCTGCACGAAGGTGCCCGGCGTGGCGGGCGAGGGGTTGAGCAGGTCGAGCGTCAGGAAGCCATTGGCGCTGCCGTCGCTGTCGGTGGCGCGGAGGTAGGCGCCGGCCGCCGGGACGGTGGCAAAGGTGAGGTTGGTGAGCGCGAACGGCCCGCCGGACCCGTTGTGGGTGATGTCGAGCGCGATCGAGTCGGGGTGGATGCCGCTGAAGGTCAGGTTGTCGAGCGTGAGCGGGCCGCCCGTCGGGGCGTCGATGGCCAGGCGCACGTCGTTGAAGGCGATGGGGCCGCTCGCCGCGAGGGCGCCCACCTGGAGCCGGCGGTCGGCGCCGTTGACCAGCGTGGCGCTGGTGGCGCTCGTGGTGAAGGTGCCGTGGGCGTACACGTCGCTCGCGGCGGTCACGCCGGTGCCGCCGGTCCAGGTGAGCTCCTGGAAGTGCGAGCTGCCCGGCACGTTCCCCGGCGTGGCGAAGCTGAGGCTCGGGGCGGCGCCGGTGAGGACGGTCCGGTGGGTGCCCGACGGGTGGAAGGCGTCGGGGCTCACGGTGGCGAGCTGGGTGAAGTTGCCCGCGAGCACCAGGGTGCCCGCGCTCATCTGGCCGAGCTGGTTGGCGCCGGCGAAGGTGGCGTCGCCGCCGACGAGGAGCGAGTCGAGCGGGTTGGTCATGACCACGAGGGCCAGCGTGCCCTGGCTGGTGAAGAGCCCGGTGGTCTCGAGGGTGTGCCCGGCCAGGGTGAGCGCGTTCTGGTTGAGGACCTGGGCGGCGGCCACCCGGCTGGCGAGCAGCGTGCCGGCGCCCTGGATCACCAGGCGGCCGAAGTGCGAGGTGGCCGCCGTGGCGTTCTGGAAGCTGATGGTGGCGCCGCTGCCGGTGAACGCCGTGGTGTGCGTGGGCGCGGCCGCGAAGCTGAGGGCGCTGCCGGCCGAGGACTGCGTGAAGTTCCCGCCGATGCTGAGCACGCCGTCGGTGAGCTTGCCGGTGTGGTCGCCGCCGGCGGCCGTGAAGTTCTGCACCACGTCGACCAGGTCCGTCGGGTTGGTCATCACGAGCGAGCCGCCGCTCCCGAGGGCCAGGCTCTGGGCCGTGAGCGACTGGCCGCCGA
>CAZRCT010000183.1:0-2252 GCA_964598655.1 uncultured Gemmatimonadaceae bacterium | reverse complement strand
GCCGGCCTCGGCCGCGGCGACGGCGGCCTCGAAGTCGGACGCCGTGGCCTGGGCCACCTCCGCCACCGGCTGGCCGGTGAAGGGGGCAAGGACGGGGTCGGTGGCCCGCCCGGCGAGCGGCAGGTGGGCGCCATTGATGAACGGTGTCAGGACCATGGGGCGGGGGATGGGGGTTCCGGGTACGCTAGCGCGGCCGGTCGCCCCGCGCCATGCCGCGGCTGGCCTTGCCCTTTGCCGAGCCTGCGCCACTTTACTCCGCGCATGCCTCCCTCCCGCCCGGCGTCCCTCGTCTGGGGCCTGCTTTCCTTCACCTGTTGCCTCGCCGGGATTGCGGGGCTGTGGCGCCCGCCGCTCGCCGAGGAGCGACGGGCGGTCGACGCCTTGCACGTGGCGCTGGCGCAGCACGCGGACGCCTTCCTGCGCGTGGCGACCCCGTGGGGCGTGGCCGGCGGCTACGACCCGGCCCACCTCCTGTCCGGCGCCAACGCCCTGGCCGGCGCCACCTTCTGGCCGGGCCACCTCCAGCTGGTCCTCGGCGGCACGCCGCTCGTGCCCGACGACGTCGGCCTGCTGCCCCTCTCCGACTCAGTGCGCGCCCAGGTGGAGACCGGGCTCGCCCCCGTCTTCGTGGACCTCGACCGGGTGCGCGTGGCCATCGCCCCGTTCCGCGCGGCGGACGGTGCGCCGCTCGGCTGGGTGGCCAGCTGGGGCGCCCTCGAGCCGATGCTCCCCACCCACGAGGCCATCGTGCTGTCGCTGCTGGCGCTCGGGCTCGCGGCCGGGGCGCTCGGCGTGGTGGTGATCGGCGGGGGCCGGCGGCGGCTCGGCGTGCTCCTCGGGCTCGCCGCTGCGGCGGGGGTGGTGCTGGCGCTCGACCTCGGGCGGATCGTGGACTCCACCAGCCATGCCGCCGTGCAGGCCCGGCTCATCACGGTGCGCCAGCTGCTCGAGGTGGCCGCCACCGCCCCCCAGGTGCGCCAGGCCGAACTGCCGGCGCTGGCCCTCGATCTCGAGGTGGAACCGCGGCGCGGCGCGGAGGGCGCCGACCAGCCGGTGACCTGGGACGCGCGGGGCGCGTCCGTGGTGGCGGCCACCCCCCGGACGCAGGGGAGCCTGCTCCTGCGCCTCCCGCGGCGCGCGGGGGAGCCCGCGGCGCTACTCCGGCCCATGGCGCTGGGGTCGCTGCCGTTTGGGCTCGGGCTCCTCGGGCTCGGGCTGCTCGGCGCCTGGCCCCGCCGCTGAGGACCGCCCCCGGCTGGCCTTTCGGGCCGGGGGGCGCTATCTCCCAACCGGGGCGCGGGATCGGCCCGCCCCCAGACGAAAGGGTTGTCCTCCCCGCATGACCGCAGACAGCGACCGGACCGGTCCGGGACTCGCGCTGGTCGGGCAGGTGGCCCGGCTGCTCAACACCGGCCTCACCCCGGAGGAGACGCTCGCCACCGTGGCCGGCGTGCTCCGGGAGCGCCTCGGGTCCTCGCTGGTGCAGCTGTGGCTGCGCGAGCCCAACGCCACCACGCTCCGCGCCATCACCGTCCCGCCGCCGCAGGGCAAGCACCGCACCAGCCGTTCCTTTGCCGTGATCCCGGACGCGGGCCCCGAGACGCTGCGCATCCCGCTCCTCCACGAGGGCGAGCGCCTCGGCGTGCTGGAACTCACCCCCGTCCCCGGCCCGGACGCGGAACCGGTGCTGCCGGTCATCGCCGACCTGCTGGCGCCCTACCTGGCGAGCATCGAGCTGTCGGAGGACCTGGCCTACGAGGTGGCGCTCCGCTCGCGCGAGATCGAGGAGCAGCGGCGCTTCATCACGCTGGTCATCGACTGCCTCCCGGTGGGCCTCTACGTGGTGGACCGGGAGTACCGCATCCAGATCTGGAACCGCAAGCGCGAGATGGGCACCCAGGGCCTCCGCCGCGACGAGGTGGTGGGCCGCCCGGTCTTCGAGGTTCTGACGCGCCAGCCCGCGGGCCAGCTGCGCGAGGAGTTCGACCAGGTCTTCGCCACCGGCGAGGCCACCCAGATGGAGCTCGAGGTGCAAGGCAGCACCGAGACCAAGTACTACCGCATCAGCAAGATCCCCATGCGGCAGGACGGCGAGACGATCACCCACGTCATCACCATCGGCGAGGACGTCACCGACACCCACGTGGCGCAGCAGCGGATCCTGCAGTCGGAGAAGCTCGCGGCGATCGGGCAGCTCGCGGCCGGCATCATGCACGAGATCAACAACCCGCTCGCCACCATCGGCGCCTGCG
>CAZRCT010000182.1:0-2277 GCA_964598655.1 uncultured Gemmatimonadaceae bacterium | reverse complement strand
GCTGCCTCGAAGGGCCGCACGAAGGCGCGTCCCATGGCGGCCGCGAGGACCGGATCCTCGCCGTACGTCTCCTCGGTGCGGCCCCAGCGCACGTCGGTGGCCAGGTTCACCACCGGGGAGAGCACCTGCCGGATGCCGCGGGCGCGCGCCTCGGCGGCGATGGCCGTGGCCACCTCGCCCATGAGCGCCGTATCCCAGGTGGCGGCCAGCGCGATGGCCTGCGGGAACACCGTTGCGCCCGGGGCGGTGACGCCGTGCAGCGCCTCCTCCACCGGGATCATCGGGATGCCAAGGCGGGAGCGGGCCATCAGCTCCCGCTGCACCCGGTTGAGCTGGCGGGCCGCGTCCACGGCGGTGCCGGTGGTGCGCACCTGGATGCCGTAGCGGCCGCTCCCCGGGCCCGCCCCGCTGGTGCTGTCGCCCGGGTGGAGGAAGAGCTGCCAGAACTTCTCCTCGGCCGTGAGCCGTGCCAGCAGATCCTGGGCCCGCTCGGCGGGGGCGCGCCGCCGGTCCTGCCACGGTGCCGCCTGCGCGCGGAGCGCCGGCACCCCCGCCCCGAGGCCGAGCGCCAGCAGCAGCGCGCCCCGCCCCGCCGCAAACGCCGAAGGGGTGGCCGCGTGCGCGGCCACCCCCCGGGTCCTGCCCAGCATGCTGGTGAGGCGGCTCACGCCGACTCGATCCGCATCCCGTAGAAGGAGCGGTACACGAACACCATGGACACCAGGAGGAACGCACCCGAGAGCGCGTACCCGAGTGTCGGCCCGGAGCTCTTGCTCAGGTACACGCCCAGCTCCACGGCCAGCAGGCCGAAGAGGGTGGTGAACTTGATGACCGGGTTCATGGCCACCGAGCTCGTGTCCTTGAACGGGTCGCCGACGGTGTCGCCCACCACGGAGGCGGCGTGCAGGTCGGTACCCTTCGCCTTGAGCTCGGTCTCCACGATCTTCTTGGCGTTGTCCCAGGCCCCGCCGGCGTTGGCCATGAAGATGGCCTGGTACAGGCCGAAGATGGCGATCGAGATCAGGTAGCCGATGAAGAAGAACGGCTCCACGAACGCGAACGCCAGCGTCGAGAAGAAGACGCCGAGGAAGATGTTGAACATGCCCTTCTGGGCGTACTGGGTGCAGATCTCGACGACCTTCCGGCTGTCGGCCACGGAGGCCTTCTCCACGCCCTCGAGCTTGATGTTGGCCTTGATGTACTCCACGGCGCGATAGGCGCCGGTGGTCACGGCCTGCATCGAGGCGCCGGTGAACCAGTAGATCACGGCGCCGCCGGTGATGAGGCCGAGCAGGAACGGCGGATGGAGGATGGAGAGGTTCTCCATGGACTCCGTGAGGCCGTGGGTCAGCGCCATGATGATCGAGAAGATCATCGTGGTGGCGCCCACCACCGCGGTGCCGATGAGCACCGGCTTGGCCGTGGCCTTGAAGGTGTTGCCGGCCCCGTCGTTCTCCTCGAGCAGCTCCTTGGCCACCTCGAAGTTCACGTCGATCCCGAAGTCCTTCTTCACTTCCTGCTTGATGTTCGGCAGGGTCTCGATGACGCTGAGCTCGTACACCGACTGCGCGTTGTCGGTCACCGGGCCGTAGCTGTCCACCGCGATGGTCACGGGCCCCATGCCGAGGAAGCCGAACGCCACAAGGCCGAACGCGAAGATCGCAGGGGCCTTCATGAACTGCTCCAGGCCCTGCGTGCTCACGCCGAAGGCGATGGCCATGAGCGCCATGATGGTGATGCCGAGCCAGTAGCCCGAGAAGTTGCCGGCCACGAGGCCCGAGAGGATGTTGAGCGACGCGCCGCCCTCGCGCGAGCTCGAGACCACCTCGCGCACGTGCCGCGAGTTGGTGGAGGTGAACACCTTCACCATCTCGGGGATGATGGCGCCGGCCAGGGTGCCGCAGGTGATGACCAGCGACAGCTTCCACCACATGCTGGCGTCCTGCACGGGCCCGAGGGTCGGGATCACGAACTTCGACACCACGAAGGTCAGCACCACCGACACGATTGACGTGAGCCACACCAGCGTGGTGAGCGGGTGCTCGAAGTCGAACTTGACCGCGTTGCCGTACTTGCCCTTGGCCATCGCCTCGTTGACGAGGTAGCTGCCGGCGGAGGCCAGGACCATCATGACGCGCATCAGGAAGATCCAGACGAGGAGCTGGACCTGGACCGTCGGGTCGGCCACCGCGAGGACGATGAACGAGATGAGCGCCACGCCCGTGACGCCGTAGGTCTCGAAGCCGTCGGCGGTGGGGCCCACCGAGTCGCCGGCGT
>CAZRCT010000181.1:0-2326 GCA_964598655.1 uncultured Gemmatimonadaceae bacterium | reverse complement strand
CGTCCGGCTGGAGGATCTTGTCGATCTGGTCCTCGGCCTTCTCCTCGACCTTGGCGCGCTCCTTGGCCGCCAGGTCGATGGTGGTGCGGACCCGCTCGTTGGCCGCCTTGTTGGCCAGCCGGAGCGTCTTGAGGTCCACGTCGGCGAGGTCGAGGCCGTCGAGCACCGTGCGGGTGAGCTTCGTGCCCGCGGGCACGGCCTCCTCGACGGTGCCGGCCTTGAGCATCAGCGCCACTTCCTGGCCCTCGAGCAGGTGGGCCAGCTCCTCGAACATCACGGCGCTGATCCGGGCCTTCTCGTCGGTCTCGACCCGGCGCACCTCGCCGATCCGCTCGCCGCGGTCCTTCTCCACCACCTGGTCCTCGACCCGGCTGAAGATCTTGACGTCGATGACGACGCCCTTCATGCCCGGCGGCACCTTGAGCGAGCTGTCCTTCACGTCCTTGGCCTTCTCGCCGAAGATGGCCGTGAGGAGCTTCTCTTCCGGCGACAGCTCGGTCTCGCCCTTCGGCGTGATCTTGCCGACCAGGATGTCGCCCGGCTTCACGTGGGCGCCGATCCGGACGATGCCGCGCTCGTCGAGGTCCACGAGCGCCTCGTCGGAGACGTTCGGGATTTCCCGCGTGATCTCCTCCTGGCCGCGCTTGGTGTCGCGGACGTGGAGCTCGAGCTCCTGGATGTGGATCGACGAGTAGACGTCGTCCTTCACCAGGCGCTCCGAGAGCACGATGGCGTCCTCGAAGTTGTGCCCGTACCAGGGCATGAACGCCACCAGCACGTTGCTGCCGAGGGCGAGCTCGCCCGCCTCGGTGGCCGCGCCGTCGGCGATCACCTGCCCCTGCGCCACCTTCTGGCCCACCTGCACCAGCGGCCGCTGGTTGATGGCCGTGTCCTGGTTGGTGCGCCAGAACTTCCGCACCCGGTAGCGGTCGTGCTGCGTGAGCCGCGACAGCGGCACGTTCGGGTCCACCTTCCCCTGCTCCCCGCTGTCGACGATGATCTCGTCCGCGGTGACCCGGGTGACGGTGCCCGCGCGGCGCGCCACGATCACGGCGCCCGAGTCCGCGGCCACCTTGGCCTCGAGCCCGGTGCCCACGATGGGCGCCTGCGGGAAGAGCAGCGGCACCGCCTGGCGCTGCATGTTGCTGCCCATCAGCGCGCGGTTGGCGTCGTCGTGCTCGAGGAACGGGATCAGCGCCGCGGCGATGGAGACCAGCTGCTCCGGCGCCACGTCCATGAAGTCGATCCGGTCCGGCGGCAGGAGCGGGTAGTCGTCCTGCCGGCGGCACAGCACCAGCGACTCGGTGAAGCGCCCCTCCCCGTCGAGCAGCGCGTTGGCCTGCGCCACCGCGAAGTCCTCCTCCTCGCTCGCCGAGAGCCAGCGGATCTCGTTGGTGACCTTGCCGTCCTTCACCACCCGGTAGGGCGTCTCGATGAAGCCGAGGTCGTTGATCCGGCCGTAGGTCGAGAGGCTCGTGATCAGGCCGATGTTCGGGCCTTCCGGCGTCTCGATGGGGCACATGCGGCCGTACTGCGAGTAGTGCACGTCGCGGACCTCGAAGCCCGCGCGCTCGCGGGTGAGGCCGCCGGGGCCCAGGGCCGACAGGCGGCGCTTGTTGGTCAGCTCCGCCAGCGGGTTGGTCTGGTCCATGAACTGCGACAGCTGCGAGGACCCGAAGAACGCCTGGATCACGGCCGAGACCGTGCGGGCGTTGACGAGGTCGTCGAGCGAGATCTTCTCGGGGTCCGAGTTGATGCTCATCCGCTCCTTGACCAGCCGCGCCATGCGCGAGAGGCCCACGGAGAACTGGTTGGCGATGAGCTCGCCCACCGAGCGGATGCGCCGGTTGCCGAGGTGGTCGATGTCGTCGGTGAAGCCGCGGCCATCCGCCAGGTCCATCAGGTAGCGGATGATCGAGATGAAGTCCTCCTCGGTGAGGACCGTGTGGTTCGCCGGCGTCTTGAGCTTGAGCCGCTGGTTGATCTTGTAGCGGCCCACCCGCCCGAGGTCGTAGCGCTTCGGGTTGAAGAAGAGCCGCTTGAGCGCGTCGCGCGCGGTCTCGAGGTTCGGCGCCTCGCCCGGGCGGAGCAGCGCGTAGATCTGCTC
Source organism: uncultured Gemmatimonadaceae bacterium (assembly GCA_964598655.1). Classification (GTDB taxonomy): domain Bacteria; phylum Gemmatimonadota; class Gemmatimonadetes; order Gemmatimonadales; family GWC2-71-9; genus JADJOM01. Next base: position 219 of record CAZRCT010000181.1, on the reverse strand, counting down.
CAGCGCCTCGGCCTCCGAGTGCGTCGGGTCCTTGGCCAGCGTGTTCTTGATGAGCGGCGACTCCCCGCGGCCGGCCGGCAGCAGGATCTCGCACTTGGTCACGCCCGCCTTCATGAGCTTCTTGCGGAGCGCCTCGGTGAGCTCGCTCCCGCCCTCGGCCAGCACCTCGCCCGTCTCGGGGTCCGCCACGTCGAACGCCAGCACCTGCCGGGCCCGCTC
>CAZRCT010000180.1:0-2412 GCA_964598655.1 uncultured Gemmatimonadaceae bacterium | reverse complement strand
GCGCGACTACCTCTCCACCTTCATGAAGATCGGCACGATCATCCTGCTCGCGGTGACGATCGTGCTGGTGCTGCCGCCGCTCCGGCTGCCGGCGCTCACCCGGTTCATCGACGGCACCGGACCGGTCTTCGCGGGGAAGCTCTTCCCCTTCGCCTTCATCACCATCGCCTGCGGGGCGATCAGCGGCTTCCACGCCCTGGTGGCGAGCGGCACCACGCCCAAGATGCTCCGGCAGGAGGAGGACGCGCGGCTCATCGGCTACGGCGGGATGCTCATGGAATCCTTCGTCGCCATCATGGCCATGACGGCGGCGGCGGTGCTCGACCCCGGCGTGTACTTCGCCATCAACGTCCCCCTCGCCAAGCTCGGCGGCAACGCGGTGGCGGCGGCGGAGACCATCCGCGGCTGGGGCTTCACGGTGACGCCGGAGCAGATGGACGCCCTCGCCCGGGCCGTCGGCGAGCAGAGCCTCCTCGGCCGCACCGGCGGCGCGCCGAGCCTGGCGGTGGGCATGGCCACGCTCTTCAGCGGCGCCTTCGGCCAGCACCTGCTCGGGCTCTGGTATCACTTCGCCATCATGTTCGAGGCGCTGTTCATCCTCACCACGCTCGATGCCGGGACGCGCGTCGGCCGCTTCATGCTGCAGGAGCTGCTCGGCCACGTCTGGGAGCCGCTCGGCCGCACCTCGTGGTACCCGAGCATCATCTTCTCCTCGGCGGCGATGGTGGCGGCGTGGGGCTACTTCCTGGTGCAGGGCGTGCTGGACCCGCTCGGCGGCATCAACAGCCTCTGGCCGCTCTTCGGCATCAGCAACCAGCTGCTGGCCTCGGTGGCGCTCTGTGTGGGGACCACGATCATTATCAAGGCGGGGAAGGCGCGGTACGCCTGGGTGACGCTGCTGCCGCTGGCCTGGCTCCTCACGGTGACGCTCACGGCCAGCTGGCAGAAGATCTTCTCGCCCGAGCGGCGCATCGGCTTCCTGGCGGACGCGGCGGCGCTCCGCGGGGAGATCGCGAGCGGTGCCATCGACGCCGCGAAGGGGGCGCGCCTCCTCTTCAACGCCAACCTGAACGCCGCCGTGGCGAGCGTCTTCGTGCTCATCGTGCTCGCGGTGGTGGTGTCGTCGGCGTGGCAATGGCTCGCCATCCTGCGGGGCCGGCGCGCGGCAACGGCGGCCGAGGCGCCGTTCGTGGAGTCGGCGTATGTCGGGTGAGGCGGCGCGGGTGATCCTCGGGCCCGACGGGCGGCCCGCACGCGGCGCGGCCGACGCCCCGCCGGAGCCGCGCGGCGACGGCTGGTCCCGCTCGGCGTCGGGGCTCTGGCTGGACCTGCGCGAGAAGGCGCTCGCCTGCCTCTCCACCATCAAGCGGGTGACCGGCATGCCAGACTACCAGGCCTACCTGGCGCACCTCCGCCTGCTGCACCCCGACTGGCCCGTCCCCTCCGAGCGCGAGTACTTCGAGCTCTACCTGCAGGCGCGCTACGGCGACGGCCCCACGCGCTGCTGCTGACCTCCCCGACCCCCGGACCCCCGATGAAACGCCTGGTCGGCTACTTCCTGAACGGCCTGATCTTCACCGCGCCCGTGGCCCTCACCGGCTACGTGGTGTGGATGCTCTTCACCACGGTGGACGGCTGGCTCGGGATCCCCTATCCGGGCGTGGGCTTCCTGGTGACGCTCGCGCTCATCACGCTGGTGGGCTTCCTGGCGTCGAGCTTCCTGACGCGGCGGCTGCTCTCGTGGGTGGAGGCGCTGCTCGAGAAGGTGCCCTTCGTGCGCTTCCTCTACGGCGGCATCCGCGACATCATGGACGCCTTCGTGGGCGAGAAGAAGCGCTTCCAGCAGCCGGTGCTGGTGACCCTCGACCGCACCAGCGGCGCCCAGGCCATCGGCTTCCTCACCCAGGAGTCGCTCGCGGACTTCGGGCTCGCCGACCACGTGACCGTCTACCTCCCGCAGGCCTACAACTTCGCTGGCCAGATGCTCGTCTTCCCCCGCGACGCGGTCCGCCCGCTCACCGTGCCGAGCGCCAAGGTGATGACCTTTGTGGTCTCCGGCGGCGTCGCCGACGTGAACAAGGACGACTCAGCGGGCCGGTGAAGGGGCCCGGCGCTCTCTTCACGGGAGTGGGCTGGGGACCGCGGAAGACCGGAGCCCGGAGTGGCGGGGCCGGTGGTGCGGTGGGGTGCGGTGCGGGAAACCACAGAGACACAGAGGGCACAGAGGGCACGGAGGGCTTGAGCCCGGGGCGGTGCGTTGCCGACCCGGGCTCTGGTGTTCTTGGGTGGGGCTCCGCGACTGGTTGGGGGCGCTGCCAGACCCGAAGTCACACCCCCAAGAACGCTACGGGCTCACCCTGCGGTGAGCCCACCATCCCCGGGCAGTTCTCTGTGCCCTCCGTGTCCTCTGTG
>CAZRCT010000179.1:0-2422 GCA_964598655.1 uncultured Gemmatimonadaceae bacterium | reverse complement strand
CCGCCTCACGCCGGCCCGGTGCCCGTCGGCTTCACCGCCGCCGCCGGCGCCTCCTTCCGCCGCCGGCGGGTGATGGCCCGCGCCCGCTGCCACGCGGCCTTGAGGTCGGGCGACCCGCGCAGCGGCCGCCGGTACAGCGCATCGAGATGCCGGAGCGACTCCCGGATCTCCTCCGCCAGGTCGGCGATGGACGCGTTGGCCAGCACGTGGGCGGCGTTGCCCGACCGCTTGTCGGCGATCGTCCCCTCGAACTGGGTGATGAGCGCCGCGATCTCATCGAGCCGCCCCGCCTCGAGCCCATACTTGAGGAGCGACGCCTCCCGCGCGCGGGCGCGGCTCACCGCCAGGCGCGATCCCGTCACGAACTGCCGCTCCCCGCTCTTCCGGCCCGGGAGCCGGAGACGGGCCTCCACGGTGCCCTCACGCGCCGTCGCGGTATCCGCGATCGTCCGGACGGTGGCCAGCTCCTCCCAGATCTTGCCCCGGAGCGTGGCCTTCACCGACACCGATCCCTCCACCCGCCCCCGGCCGTCCCGCTCCGCCTGCACCAGCGCCAGGGCCTGCCCCACCAGCGAATCCAGCCACTTCTTCTCCTCGGCGATCCCGGGGAGGGCCATCGGGTGCGCCCCCGCAAACTCCGCGGCGCGGACCCCGGCCTCGATGGTACTGCCATCCACCCGCTCCATACTGTCCTCCCATGCTGCCTGCCTCCCGGAGCGGCGGCCGAGCGCCGTCCGGATCCTGCGAAGGGCCGTCCGGGTCCTCCGGACGGGACACGCGCATCCTCGGCGATGCGGTGCGGGAGGCATGTGAGGCAATCGTCGTGCCAGCCCGCGCGCCAGGCGAATTGTTTCGGGTCCGCCCTCGCCGCGCGGAAGCGCGTCTTCGCCGCGACTGCATACTCGGCCGCCCTGCGCGCGGACACGATCCCCGCGTTGTCGGGCGCGACCGCCGCGCGGTGGAGGGGCGTCGCCGCGCCCTGGACCGTCATCGCCGCGCGCTCGACCGGCGTTCCCGCGCACCGGACCGCCGTCGCCGCGCACCGGGACGTCACCCCCGCGCCGGCGCGGGAAGTCGTTGGCACGCGGGAAGTTCCCCGCGCGCACCGGCTCGGAAGCCCCTCGCCAGCGCCCGCTGCGGCCGCGCGCAGCCGAGCGCGCGCCGCGCCCCGGCACGGCGCTCCCGCGCACCACGCCATCGCGCGCGCGCACGAGCCCGCGGGGGGCTTGCGCGCGGGCGCAAGAGCACTCGCGGGCCGCGCGAGAATGCATACGATGCATAAAATTCTCGGGCCCGGACCCGAAGATTCGTGCGTTAACCGGACCCCAATCGGCCCCCAAACGCGCACCACCACCCCGCGGAACCGATTTTTCGACGAAAATTCGAGGTCGCCGAAGGGCCGACCTGTCATTCCCTCGATTCTGTCAAGAGCCTTGTGAGGCGATTTCCGCGCGATTGGGCGCCCGCTCTTGCGCACCCCGGGACGCGCCCGTTGAATAGGGGCGACCGGCCCCCGTCCCCCTCTCCCCGTCCCGGCAGGCCCCATGACACACGCCCATGCCCAGTTCGCCGGCAGCGTCCCCGCCGCGTACGACCGCTACCTCGGCCCCTTCCTCTTCGAGCCCTACGCCCGGGACTTCGTGGCCCGCACCGCCTGGGGCGATCGCCGGGACGTCCTCGAGCTGGCCGCCGGCACGGGGATCCTCACCCGCCACCTCCGCGCCGCCCTCCCCGCGTCCGCGCGCCTCGTGGCCACCGACCTGAACCCCGACATGCTGGCCATCGCCCGCCAGAAGCACCCCGACCTCGCCGTCACCTGGGAGCCGGCCGACGCGCTGGCGCTCCCCTACCCCGACGCCAGCGTGGACGCGGTGGCCTGCCAGTACGGGCTCATGTTCTTCCCCGACAAGCCGGCCGCCCTCCGCGAGATGCGCCGGGTGCTTCGCGCCGGCGGCCTCCTGGCCCTGAGCGTCTGGGAGAGCCTCGACCAGAACCCGCTCATGGCCCTCGCCAAGGCCCACGTCAACCGCTACTTCGCGAGCGACCCGCCCACCTTCTTCGACACCCCCTTCGGCTTCGGCGACCAGCCCCAGCTCCGCCGCTGGCTCGGCGACGCCGGCTTTGCCGTCCAGGCCATGGACGTCGTCGCCCTCACCGTCGAGAGCCCCACGGCCCGCGACGCCGCCACCGGCGCCGTCACCGGCAACCCCACCGTCGTCGCCATCCGCGAGCGCGCCACCGCCCCCGAGCAGGAGATCATCACCACCCTCGAGCGCGAGATCGCCGCCCGCTTCGGCGCCGCCCCCTGCCGCGTGCCGATGAGCGCCGTGATGGTGGTGGCCACGGCGGCCTGACGCTCGCCAACGGCCCACGGGCTGAAGCCCGGGCTCGGCTCGCCCACGGGCTGAAGCCCGGGCTCGGC
>CAZRCT010000178.1:0-2651 GCA_964598655.1 uncultured Gemmatimonadaceae bacterium | reverse complement strand
GGAGATTTGCGCAGCGCGCGGCGGCGATGGCTGGTGCCGCCAAGGCCATCGCTCCGTGCGCTTCCGGCCGCTGCGCGTAGCTTCCGTGCCCGCTCCGCTGCAAGCCTCCCCCGCCACCCCTGGGGTGTGCGGAGGAGACCATGGACACCATCGAGTCAGTTCAGCATGACATTCGGGCCTGGCGCCGGCGGCAGCCACGCGGAGCGCTCCCTGCGGCCTTGCGGGGTCGGATCCTCGCGCTCGGATCCCAGCTCGACCGTCCCGGCGCCCATCGCGCACTGGGCGTTCATCCCTCGACGCTCTATCGCTGGCGGGAGCAGGCCCGCTCCAGCAAAGAGTTCGTGGAGATCCAGCCCATTCCTCGCGGGTCCGAGCCGGAGCCTAGACTCCGGCTCGAGATCTCCAGGCCGGACGGCACCCAACTTAGGCTCGTTGGCCTCGACCTCGATGACGTAGCCAACCTCCTCGTCCGACTTCAAGCGGCCCGGTAGGGAGCGCCCGGTGCTGCAGATCGTCCCTCACATGCGGATCCTCGTCGCCCGCGGTCCCCTCGATTTCAGGCGGGGTATCGACGGCACCATCGCCGCCTGTCGCCAAGTCTTGCTCGAGGATCCCTTCAGCGGCGCTGTCTTCGTCTTTCGAGCCCGCTCCGGCAAGATGGTGCGCATTCTCGTGTACGACGGCCAGGGCTTCTGGCTCATGACCAAACGACTCTCCGCCGGGCGATTCCGCTTCTGGTGCGAGGAAAGCAAGGCGGACGCCACCGTCGTCCTCGAGCCGCACGCCCTCGTTAGCCTCCTGGCGGGCGCCGACTGGACCCAGGTTCGCGGGGCCCCGCCGTGGCGCCCGCTACCACCCTCGACACCACCTCCGCCTCGATCAAAGTGAGGATCCCAACCCGGCGGGGAGTATGATCTATACTCCCCGTTGCCTCGGCGGACGCCCAAGATTCAGCTCGTCAGCGAGGCCGCGGTGGACGCGCTGCTCGCCAAGCTCCAAGCGGACGAGCCGATCACGACGCCCGAGCGAAGGCAGCTCGCCGGCATCGTCCAGTCCTTCGCGCACATCGTCGAGCTGGTCGCCGCCGGGCAGACCGCGCGGATCGCGCCGCTCCTCGGCATGCGAGGCCCGCGCCGCGAGGGGATGGAGTCCGCCTCCGAGGAGCCCTCGACCAGCCCGACGTCGGTGGCTGACGACGCGCCGACGGTCCACGCCCCGGAGACCAAGACCTCAAGCGCGCCGGAGCCGAGGACCCTCGCGCGGGATGAGCACGGCCGCCGCGCTGCAGCCGGCTTCGAGCGACTTCAAACCGCGCACCACCAGCACACGCTCCTCCATCCGGGCGAGAGCTGTCCGAGCTGCAGGGCAGGCCGGGTCTACAAGTATCGACCCGATGAGTTCACGACCGTCTCTGGCCAAGCGCCGCTCGTGGCCACAAGGCACACCGTCGATACGCTGCGCTGTAACTCATGTCTGGCCGTCTTCAAGGCCCCGATCCCTGAGTCCTGGACCGACGACGGCGTCGAGGAGCGCACCCTCTATACCCACTCGGCCGTGGCCATGGTCGTCTACTATCGCTTCTTCGCGGGCGTCCCAATGCACCGCCAAGATCGCCTCCAGCGCGCCCTCGGAGTCCCCGTCCCCGACGCCTCGATCTGGGACATGTGCGAGCGCTTCGCCGACGTCGCGACCCACGTGGTCCGCGTACTCTCTCGCCTCGCGTCGAACGCCCCGCTGTTCTACGGCGACGATACCGGCGCGACCATCCTCGACACCCGCTCGAAGGTGAAGAAGCGAAGGGGCTCGGACAAAGAGGACCGCAGGACGGGCTGCCATACCACCTGCGTCATCGCGGTCACCGCCGACGACCATGCGATCTCCCTCTTCAACACCGGCATTCACCACACCGGCGAGGTGATGGACGCGCTCGTCGAGGACCGACAGGACGGACTCCATCCGCCCCTCTTTATGGGAGACTGCGTGAGCTCGAACGTGATCACGACCGCGGTGGTGATCTACGCAGGCTGCAACGCCCACGCGGTGCGGCGATTCAAGGCCCTGGCGGACCGCTACCCGGAGCAGGCGGGGGCAGTGCTGGAGCACTACGGGGCGATCTACGCGAACGAAGACCACTGCCGCGCGTCGGGCCTCGTTGGTGAGGCGCGTCGTGACTATCACGAGCAGCACAGCCGGCCGCACCTGCGGACGATCTGCGAGCTGGGCGAGGACCTGATCGAGGCCCGGAAGATGGAGCCGAACAGCGATTTGGCCGCAGCGTTCTCGTATGTGAGGGAGAACGAGCGCCGCCTATCGGCGTTCACGCGGCACCCTGGAGCCCCGCTGGACAACAACCGCTGCGAGCGGGAGCTCAAGTTGTGCATCCAGCTGCGGGATACGGCGCGCTTCTTCCGGAACACCATCGGCTCTGGCGTGGCGGACAGTATCCTGACCCTCGGGGCGACGGCCTCCGCCGCCGGGGTCAACTTACCTGAGTACTTTGCCACCCTGCTCCGGAACCGCGCAGATGTCCGGGCTCATCCAGAGGACTGGCTGCCCTGGCGGTACCGCGAGCGGCCGCCACCGCTGCTCGAGTAGCCGGCGTCTTCTTCAAACCAGACCAAACGGCGCCGGGTTCGCCGCGCCACAGCGCA
>CAZRCT010000177.1:0-2690 GCA_964598655.1 uncultured Gemmatimonadaceae bacterium | reverse complement strand
GAGGTCCTCGAACATCTCGAAGGCCTCCTTCTTGTACTCCACCAGCGGGTCCCGCTGCCCGTAGGCGCGGTACTGGATGGCGTTGCGCAGCTGGTCCAAGTCGTAGAGGTGGTCCTTCCACTTCTCGTCCAGCACCGTCAGCATCACGGTGGAGAGCACCTGGCCGTCGACGTCCACCGCCCCGATCTGCTGGGCGAAGTCCCGCAGGTAGGCCACCTTCCGCTCGAAGGCGTCGTGGCCGGCGGCCTTGGCCGCCGCGAGCAGCTTCTCCTGGGTGGGCGTGGCCGCCTCGTCGCCGAGGGCCTCGGCCTGGACCAGGTACTGCTGCAGCAGCGCCGACTGCATGCCGGCGCGGTCCCACTGCTCCGGGCGCTCGGCGTCGGCCAGCATCATGGTGATGACGCGCGCCACCGCGGCGTCCACCATCTTGAGGGCCTCGGCCTTGAGCTGCTCGCCCCGCTCCAGCGCGAAGAGCCGCAGCGAGTACACGACCTCGCGCTGCTGGTTCATCACGTCGTCGTACTCGAGCAGCCGCTTGCGGGCCTGGAAGTTCTGCAGCTCCACCCGCTTCTGCGCCTGCCCGATGGCGCGGGTGACGAGCGGGTGCGAGATGACCTCCCCCTCCACCGCCCCGCCCTTGTCCATCCAGGCCGCGATCCGGTCGGTGCCGAAGAGCCGCATCAGGTCGTCTTCGAGCGACAGGAAGAAGAGCGAGCGGCCCGGGTCGCCCTGGCGGCCGGAGCGGCCGCGCAGCTGCCGGTCGATGCGCCGCGACTCGTGCCGCTCGGTGCCGATGATCTGCAGGCCGTCGGTGTCCACGATCTTCGCGACGTCGGCGCCCAGCTTGATGTCGGTGCCGCGGCCGGCCATGTTGGTCGCGATGGTGATGGCGCCGCGCTGGCCCGCCTCGGCGACGATCTCCGCCTCGCGCTGGTGATACTTGGCGTTCAGCACCTCGTGCTTGAGGCCCCGCCGCTTGAGCGAGCGCGACAGCGTCTCCGAGCTCTCCACCGACACAGTGCCGATCAGCACCGGCAGCCCGGCGGTGTGGAGCCGCTCCACCTCGTCGATGATGGCGTTGGTCTTCTCGCGCCGGGTCTTGTAGATCTGGTCTTCCTCGTCCCGCCGGCGGATGGGCCGGTTGGTGGGGATGACCGAGACCTCGAGGCCGTAGATGGTGTAGAACTCCTGCTCTTCCGTCTCTGCCGTGCCCGTCATGCCGGCCAGCTTGTCGTACATGCGGAAGTAGTTCTGGATGGTGATGGTGGCGAGGGTCTGCGTCTCGCCCTTCACCTGCACGCCTTCCTTGGCCTCCACCGCCTGGTGGAGCCCGTCGGCCCAGCGGCGCCCGGCCATCACGCGGCCGGTGAACTCGTCCACGATCACCACCTGCCCGTCCTGCACCAGGTAGTCCACCTCCTTCTCGTACAGAGAGTGGGCCTGCAGCAGCTTGTGGATGATGTGGAGCTTCTCGCTCTTCACCGCGTACTCGGCCTCCACCTCGCGGCGCTTCGCCACCTTCTCGGCGGGGGTGAGCGCCGGGTCGCGGTCGATGGCGTGCACCTCCTCCGAGATGTCCGGCACGATGAACAGCGCCGGCTCGTTGGGGGAGAGCGCCGTGGCGCCCTTGTCGGTGAGGTGGACGCTGTGGCCCTTCTCGTCGAGCACGAAGAACAGGGACTCCTCGAGGTCGCGCATGGACTGCTGGCGCATCGGGAGCTTGCGGTCCGCGATGTGGTCCAGCTCCACCCGCTGGACGGCGCTCTTGACGCCCGTCTCGTTGAGCAGCTTGAGCAGCTTCTTGTTCTTCGGCATGCCGAGGCGCGCCAGGTAGAGCTTCCGCGCCCCGTCGTACAGGGTCTTCGGGTCTTCGAGCAGCGGCTCGGCCTCGGCCAGCAGCTGGCTCACGATGGCCGACTGCTTCCGCACCAGCTCCGCCACGGTGCGGTTGTGCTGCGCATACTTGTCGTCGTTCTCGTTGCCGACGGGGCCCGAGATGATGAGCGGCGTCCGCGCCTCGTCGATGAGGATCGAGTCCACCTCGTCGATGATGGCGTACGCGTGCTCCCGCTGGACCCGCTGCTCCAGCGAGAAGACCATGTTGTCGCGCAGGTAGTCGAAGCCGAACTCGTTGTTGGTGCCGTAGGTGATGTCGGCACCGTATGCCGCGCGGCGCTCCGGCGAGGACGGCTGGGTGTCGTCGAGGCACGCCACCGTGAGGCCGAGCCACTTGAAGACGTGGCCCATCCACTGGGAGTCGCGGCGGGCCAGGTAGTTGTTGACGGTGACGAGGTGCGCCCCGCGCCCGGTGAGGGCGTTCAGGTAGAGCGGCAGGGTGGCCACGAGGGTCTTGCCCTCACCGGTGGCCATCTCGGCGATCCGGCCGCGGTGCAGCACCACGCCGCCAATGAGCTGCACGTCGTAGGGCACCATGTCCCACGTGAGCTCGTGCCCGGTGACCATCACCTTGCTGCCCACCAGCCGCCGGCACGCCTCGCGCACGGTGGCGTAGGCCTCGGGGAGGAACTCGTCCAGCGCGGCGGCCAGGGCCGTCTTGTAGCGGGCCTCGAGCTCGTGGCCGCGCTGCTCCAGCTTGTCGCGCTCCACGGGGTCGGCGCAGTCGTGCTGCGCCTGACGCACCTGGTCCCACTCGGCCTTCACGGCGCCGGTCCGCTCCGCGAGGCGGGCGC
>CAZRCT010000176.1:0-2701 GCA_964598655.1 uncultured Gemmatimonadaceae bacterium | reverse complement strand
CTCGGCGTGATGACCTACGAGATGCTCACCGGCGACCCGCCCTTCACCGGCTCCACCGCGCAGGCCATCGTGGCGCGGGTGATGACCGAGGACGCGCGCCCCATCACGCTGCAGCGGAAGACGGTGCCGCCGCACGTCGAGGCCGCGGTGCTCACCGCGCTCGAGAAGCTGCCGGCGGACCGCTTCGCCACGGCGGCGCAGTTCGCCGAGGCGCTGGCGCGGCCGGGGGCCACGGTGCAGCACCCGCGCGCGGGGCGGGCGGTGGCGCCGGCGCGCGGCCGGGTCGCGGCGCTGCTGCCGTGGGTGCTGTGCGTGGCGGTGGGCGCCGCCGCGGTGTGGGGATGGAGCCGACGGGGGCCGGGGGCGGTGGAGGAGGGTGCGGTCGTGGCCTCCACCATCGTGCTGCCGGACTCGGCACCGCTGGCCTATGTGGGCAGCGCCCCGCTCGGCATCGGCCGCACGGCGCTCGCGCTCTCGCCCGATGGCCGGGTGCTGGCCTACGTGGCGCAGCGGGGAGCGGGCACCCAGCTCTTCCTCCGCCCGATGGACCGGGACACCGTCATCGCGCTGCCCGGCACCGAGGGCGCGTGCTGCCCGTTCTTCTCACCCGACGGGGCCTGGCTCGCCTACCAGGCGCGCGACCAGCTCAGCAAGGTGCGCGTCGGCGCGAGCGGCCCGCCGATTCCCATCGCGAGCGTCAACGGCTTCTTCGCCGCTGACTGGGCCGACGACGGCACCATCACCGTGAGCGACATGCAGGGGCGTCGGGTCGTCCGGGTCGATGTCGCGACGGGCGCGCGGGAGGACCTGCGGCGCTCGCTGCGGCTCCTTCGCGCGCTGCCGGGGGGCCGGGGCCTCCTTGGGGACACCCTGCTGTACCTGCCTGGCGAGGCGGACCCGCGGCGCGTGCTGCCGGCCGGCACCGATGTCCGGTATGCCCCCTCGGGGTACCTCACCTACGGGCAGCGGGGGGCAATCTGGGCCGCGCCCTTCGACCTCGGCACGCTCCGGGCCACCGGTGAACCGGTCGCGGTGCTGCCGCAGGTCCGGACCGAGGCGGGCAGCTGGGCGGGGCAGTACGCCTTCGCGCGGAACGGCCTGCTCGTGTATGCGGCCGGCGGCACCAACGACAAGAGCCGGCTCGTGGTCCGGCACCGCAGCGGGCGGGTGGACACCCTGCCGTTCGAGCCCGCGTCCTTCGGCTGCCTCGCGGATGCGCCGGACGGGAAGTCCCTGGCGGTCCGCATCGCCGACTTCGAGACCGGGCAGTGGGACCTGTGGATCTACGACCTGGCCCGCGGCACCCGCGTCCGGCTCACGACGAGCGGCGGCATCGGCTGCCCGGGCTTCCACCCGGACGGGCGGGTCACCTATACCCAGCGCACGGACACCGCGACCCTTGTCCTGACCCAGGGCGCGAGCGGACGGGAGAATCCCACCGTCGTGGCCAACCTCAAGGCGGCCATCGTGGGTTCGGGGCTGCGCTGGTCCCCGGACGGCCGGTTCCTGTCCGTGAACCCGTTCACGGACTCGACCAGCTCCGACCTCATCGTGCTGGACCAGGACAGCGCGGGTGCGGCCCACGTGGTGGCGGGCACTGCCGGGCTCGAGTGGGGCGGCGTCTTCTCTCCGGATGGGAAGTGGATCGCCTATTCGTCCAGTGAGACGGGTGCCGACGAGATCTACGTCCAGCCGTGGCCGCTGACCGGGCGGCGCTGGCGCATCTCGCGCGCCGGCGGCGAGGAGCCGCTCTGGACCCGTGGCGGCCGGGAGCTGGTCTGGCGGTTTGGGCAGGAGTGGTGGAGCGCGAGCGTGCGCGAGACCGCCGCCGGGGCGCTCGACGCCGCCGAGCCGCAGCTGCTGGCCCGCGGCGACTGGATCAACGTGGGTGGCTACGAGTACGCCGCCGCCGCGGATGGCGAGCGGCTCTACCTGCTGGCGCCGATGGCGGGGCCTGCGGGGACGACGCGCCTCGCGGTGGTCACCAATTGGTTCTCCGTACTGCGGGACCTCACGCGCCCGGCGGCACGCGACTGACGCCGGCCACACCGGGCACAGCCCCCCGCCCCCACGCATGGCCCGGACCCCACCGGAGATGGCGGCGGTACCCTGACAATTCCCCTAGCAGGCGCCCGCGACGGGGCGTACCTTGGGGCAGGTTCCCCTCCCCCTTCCCGGTACCGCCGTGACCTCGGTCCCGCCGCGCCTCTCGGCCGCCCTGGCCGGCCGCTACACCCTGGAGCGCCCGCTCGGCCAGGGCGGCATGGCCACGGTGTACCTGGCGCACGATGCCCGCCACGACCGCCGCGTGGCCGTGAAGGTCCTCCGCCCCGAGCTCGCCGCCATCCTCGGCGCCGAGCGCTTCCTCGCCGAGATCAAGACCACCGCCAATCTGCAGCACCCGCACATCCTCTCGCTGTTCGATTCCGGCGAGGCGGACGGCACGGTGTTCTATGTAATGCCGTACGTCGAGGGCGAGTCCCTCCGCGACCGCCTGACCCGCGAGAAGCAGCTTCCCGTGGACGAGGCCGTGCGCCTGGCGCGCGAGGTGGCCGACGCGCTCGAGTACGCGCACCAGAAGGGCATCATCCACCGCGACATCAAGCCCGAGAACATCATGCTCCATGGCGGCCACGCCCTCGTGGCCGACTTCGGCATCGCGCTGGCGGCCAGCCGCTCCGACGGCGGCACCCGGCTCACC
>CAZRCT010000175.1:0-2706 GCA_964598655.1 uncultured Gemmatimonadaceae bacterium | reverse complement strand
AGGCGGGGATCGGGTGCCTCAAGATCGAGGGGCGGAAGAAGAAGCCCGAGTACGTCGCGATCGTCACGCGCACCTATCGCGACTTCCTGGACCGCCTGGGGAAGGGCACCTGGAAGGGCCCCGCGCCGAGCGACATGCAGCCGCTGGTGCAGATCTTCTCCCGCGGCTTCACCGGCGGCATGTACGGCGGCCGCGCCGGCCGCGACTACATCACCCGCGCCCAGCCTGACAACCGGGGCGCCGAGCTGGGCCACGTCACCGGCGCCGAGGGCAAGGAGCTCCTCCTCTCCCTCACCCAGCCCGTGCAGGTGGGCGACGGCCTCGGCTTCGAGCACCCCGAGGGGCCGGCCAAGGGGAACACCGGCTTCACGGTCACCCGTGTCCGCGACCTCGGCAAGCGCGGCGGCCGCCATCTGCAGGCCATCAACGCCGGCGCCCGCGTGCCCGCCACCTGGGTGGTGGTGCGCTCGTCGCAGGCCGCGCTGCTCGAGCGGGCGCGCACCTCCTACGAGAACACCCCGGCGCGGATCGCGCCGCCGAGGACGCGGCTCGACATCAAGGTGATCGGCAACGCGGGCAGCCCCCTGACGCTCATCTGCACCGCGGCCGACGAGTCGGTGAAGGTCCAGAGCACCGTGACGCTGGCTCCCGCCACCAAGCATGGCCTCGACGAGGCCAAGCTGCGCGAGCAGCTCGGCCGCCTCGGCGAGACGCCCTTCGAGCTCGGCACGCTCGACCTCGCGGCCTATGCCACGCAGGGCCCGCTCTTCCTGCCGGTGAGCGCCGTGAACCAGCTCCGGCAGGAGGCGGTGCAGGAACTCACCACCCGCCGGGACTGGGCCGAGTCCGCCCGCCTCGCCGAGCGCGAGGCGAAGCTCGCCGCCCTGCTGGCGGAAGGCTCGGCGCGCCGCATGACGAAGGACGTGCTCCGGCCGGGCCTCGTGGCCGAGGTGTTCTCCCTCGACGATGCCCGCGCCGCGGCGGACGCGGGTGCCGAGGAAATCGTCCTCGACCTCTTCATTCGCCACCCCACCCCGCCCGTGACCCGGGTGAGGACGCTCATCGAGGACCTCGGCGCCCGCGGCATCCCGGTGCGGCTCCGCACGCCAACCATCGTGCGCCCCGAGGAGCGGAAGACGGTGGACAAGTGGCTGGCGCTCGGCACGCCGGTCCTCACCGGCCACCTGGGCCTCCTGGCCGAGCTCGGGGCGGCGGGCCGGGACGTGATCGCCGACTACGCCACCAACGCCTTCAACCAGCTCACCGCCGCCGAGCTCTTCCGCCTCGGCGCCCGGGGCATCACCCCCTCCATTGAGCTGACGGGCGACGAGATGCGCCAGGTGGCGGCCCCGTGGGGCGGGGCGGGCTTCGAGGTGTTCGCGTACGGGCGGCCGGAGGGGATGACGCTCGAGCACTGCGTCCTCTCCGCGGCCTTCGACCGCGAGGCCACCACCTGCCGCGACCTCTGCGTGCAGAAGCACACCAACGTGGAGCTGACCGACCCGGCCGGCTACACCTTCCCGCTGGCCACCGACAGCGCCTGCCGGAACCGCCTGCTCCACTCCCGGCCGGTGGACGCCTCCGAGTACCTCCCCGCGCTCTGGCGCGACGGCTTCCGCCGCTTCCGGCTCGTCTTCAACGTCCCGGGCGACCCCGTCGCCGCGGTGACCACCGCCTACCGCGCCCTCCTCGACGCCCTCCGCGCCGGCACGCCGCCCGACCCAGCCCTGGTCCGCGCCATCACCGGGCGCGAATACACCCGCGGGCACTTCGCGCGCGCGGTGTAGCGCCCGGCGGCCTCCACCTCGTAGCCCGAAAACCGCCACCGCCGCGAGGCTTCCAGCCCGGCGCGGGGTGTGGCTATGATCGGGACTGCATCGCGCCGTCCCGTCCCGCGCGGGGCCGCATCCCCCGGTCCGGCACCCCGGAGCATCGTGCCACACGACGTCAGTCTCATTGCAACCGTGGCCGGCGGCCTCGGCCTGGCGCTGGTGCTGGGCTTCGTGGCCGCGCGGCTCCGCCTGCCACCGCTCGTGGGGTACCTGCTGGCCGGCGTCCTCGTGGGCCCCGCCACCCCCGGCTTCGTGGCGGACGTGGCGCTCGCCGGCCAGCTCGCCGAGATCGGCGTGATGCTCATGATGTTCGGCGTGGGGCTCCACTTCTCGCTCGGGGACCTGCTGGCCGTGCGCCGCATCGCGCTGCCCGGCGCGGTGGCGCAGATCGCGGTGGCCACGGCGCTCGGCGCGGGCGTGGCCGCGCTCTGGGGCTGGAGCCTCGGCGCCGGGCTCGTCTTTGGCCTCGCGCTCTCGGTGGCCAGCACCGTGGTGCTGCTCCGCGCCCTCGAGGACCGCGGACTCCTGCACAGCGTCAACGGCTCCATCGCCGTGGGCTGGCTGGTGGTGGAAGACCTCGTGGTGGTGATCATCCTGGTGCTGCTCCCGGCGCTCGCCGGGCTCCTCGGCGGCGCCACGCAGGCCAGCACCTCGTCGCTCGGCGCCACCATCACCATCACGCTGCTCAAGGCGGCGGCGTTCGTGGCGGTGATGCTGCTCGCGGGGCGGCGGGTGCTGCCGCCGGTGCTCTGGCAGGTGGCGCGCACCGGCTCGCGCGAGCTGTTCACGCTGGCCGTCATCTCCGCCGCGGTGGGGGTGGCGTTCGCGGCGGCCAAGCTCTTCGGCGTCTCGTTTGCGCTGGGGGCGTTCTTCG
>CAZRCT010000174.1:0-2767 GCA_964598655.1 uncultured Gemmatimonadaceae bacterium | reverse complement strand
GCGGTCAGGCTGATGGTGCAGGACTCGAACTGGCTCGGCGCTGCGCCGTGGGCGTCGCAGGCGTTGCCCACGTCGGCGTTCGTGACGTCGACGAAGTAGACACCCAAGTCAGCCGATGAATCCCAGTTGGTGGCGATGTCGAAGTCCTGGTCCGCGGCCAGCGTGAACTTGTAGAACCGGCAGGGGAATCCCGAACCAGGCTGGGCGCCACAGTCCGTGCTCGCGGCGAAGTTGCCAACGTCCGTGACGATGCTCGGGATCGTGGAGCCGTCCGCCGGAATCGCGATGGTCGGCGCCGTGGCGATGGCGTCGGTGCCCGTGAGCGGGGTGATCGCGGGACCCACGGTCTGCGTGGCGGCCGAGGTGAGGTTGAGGCCCACCGACGGCAGGTACCCCACCGCGATGCTCCGGACATCGAAGTTGAGGCCGTTGCCGGCGTTGCCCACGCGGATCGTCATGCTGCTGGAGTCCGCCGCCCGGCTCACCACGAACTGCTGCGCGCCGCCATAGAGAATCTGGGTGTTCGGCAGGAACTTGAACCCGGGCGCCGACACGTTGACCGTGTCGTTGACGTTGAAGCTCGCCGCGCCGAGCACGAGCGGCACGTTGAGCGGCGACACCTTGACCGGCACGTCATAGCTCTTGCCGCCGGCCGAGAAGGTGACGGAGCTCGAGTCGATCGACAGGGCCGAGACCCGGAAGATCGAGGCGAGGCGGTTGTTGCCGAGGCCCGGGCGATACCCGATGGACTCGGCCACCGCGACCACGGCGCCGTCGTTGGCCGTCGCCGAGAAGGACGCGGGGAGGGCGTTGCCCTGGTCGTCCACCAGCTGCACCGTCACCGTCTGGCTGCTGCCGACGTTGATCTGGAGGAAGCCGGGATCGACGCGGACGTTGGCGCCCTTCTGCTCGTCGGAGAGCGGGTTTCCGCTGCAGGCGGCCAGAGCGAGCGCGGCCAGCGTCAGCGTGCCGTACATCGAACTTTTCATGCTGATTCCCTCGTTGAAGGGTAGTGCGACCTGCGACGTCCGCCGGTCCTCAGCGGGGGGTGCGGTCACGAAGCCCCAGGTTGACGCCCAAGTAATCCTCGACTGCCTGAATCCCGTAGTACCCCAGGATCTCGCTCCAGTCCGGCTTGCCGGGCTCGGTCACTTCGTTGGAGTAGACCAGGAGGTACGTCCCCAGCCGGCTCCGGTCGCCGAAGATGAACCAGCGTGCCCTGCCCGACGTGTACCGCCAGACCTCGAGCGCCGGGGTCTGTCCTTCCTCCGGACGACGCCACACCTCGTCCGGCTTGCCGAACCGCAGGAAGATGCGCCCGCGATCGGTCCTCCAACCCTGCACCCGGGAACGGCCGGCCTCGCGGTACTGCTGGTCCGCCATGCCCACCAGGGCGTAGAAGTCCTGCCGCACCTGGTTCACGCCGTCGTTCGGGGTCCGGTCCCGCCTGGTCCAGAACTGGGTCAGCCAGCGCTGCTTGGCCTGGAGTGACAGGCCCTTGTAGCTGCTCAGCTCGCTCGACTGCGCGATGTACATGAGCGGCGCCTGCGCGCTGTCCAGCTGTGCTTCCGTCATGGCCCCGAAGTACGCCTCGTCGGGGTTGGCCGCGGTGGCGGCGGTCAGGGCGAGCGGGACCTCGAGGTTCCGCACCGCGAACGCCGCCTCCCTCGTGGTTTCCCGCCCGCCTAGCTGGATGGCCAGCGTGAGCCGGTAGGTCCCCTGCGGCAGCCCGGCGAGGTTCATCCCGCCGGTGAGGACGGACCCGCCGCCCTCCACCGCCAGCCGGCGCGGCCGGCCCTGGATCATCACCTTGCCCTCGTCATTGCTGACCTGGGCGGTGATGCTGGCGGTGTCCGCCTTGCCGCTGTAGGCCTCGAGCACGTAGTACAGCTCGGGCTTCTCCACCGGCAGCCGGAGGTAGGGCGTCGCGGCGATCACCAGGTTGCCGTGCCGCCACTCGCCGCTCCTCGGCAGCGAGTCCTCCGGTTTGGCACTGCGCACGCTCCGGCTCACGACCAGGTCCGACGCCACCGGCGGGTCCTGGAACCCGACCAGGGTGGTGGAATCCCCGTGGACCGTGCCACTCACGGAGTCCGTGACGCGGACGCCGAGGGTGTAGCGGCCGGGGCCCACCGCGAACTCGAGGATCTCGAGTCCCGCCGCGCTGGCGACTTCCTCCACGGGAATCGCCGTCTGGCTCCAGCCCTGATCCATGAGGACCAGGCCGGTGGTGTCCTTGACCGTGACGCTCATCCGGTAGTGGAGCTTCTGGTCGGGGCCCGCGGTGAGGAGCCGGTGCGGCACCTCCACGAACGCCTTGACCAGCGTCTGCTTGTCACCCCGGAAGAGCCGGACCGTCTGCAGCAGGAGTCCCGGCTGGGCCGGGGCCTGCTGCGCGGCGAGGGGCCCGGCCAGAAGCAGGCCGAGCAGGACTGCACTTTTCACTGCGTTCACCGGGCCCTCTGCCGTACAGCGTAGAACCAGGCTCCTGCCCCTTACCAGCCGAGGCTGAAGCTCACGAAGTGCGTGGGACCGAGCACGCCCATGTACTTGAAGGCGTAGTCGGCGCCGATCAGGAAGCTGCCCGTGTCGTAGAACAGGCCGCCACCCGCCGCGGTGCCCTGGAGGTTCTCCTCGTCATTGAGCGCCGTGTCGAGGGTCGGGTCGCTGGCGTTGTTGCCCGGGGCCCAGGTGTAGCTGCCGCGGACCGCCGCGCCGAAGCCCGAGCCGCCGAGGTTGCGGAGCGTCCACTCACCGGCGAAGCCGA
>CAZRCT010000173.1:0-2775 GCA_964598655.1 uncultured Gemmatimonadaceae bacterium | reverse complement strand
GGCGAGCCGCCCTTCAGCGGCCCCACGGCGCAGGCCATCGTGGCCAAGGTGATGACCGAGAAGCCGTCGGCCATCGTGGCACGGCGGGACCGGGTGCCGGCGCACGTCGAGGACGCGGTGCTCACGGCGCTCGAGAAGCTGCCGGCGGACCGCTTTGCCACGGCGGCGGAGTTCGCCACGGCGCTGGACGGAGGCGGAGCGCCGCGGCGGCCGGCCACGCGCACGGCCCTCGCCGCCACGGCGGCCCTCCCGGCGCGCATGCGCGCGACGCGGTGGCTGCCGTGGGCAGTGGCGGCCCTGGCCGTGGCGGGGGCGGCGTGGAGCTGGCTGGGCCGCCCGGCGGCCGACGGGCCGGCGCGCTTCATCCTGTCCCTCGGGGACTCGGCCGCGATCAACCTCAACACGCCGGGGCTCGCGCTGAGCCCGGACG
This sequence comes from uncultured Gemmatimonadaceae bacterium, assembly GCA_964598655.1. Lineage (GTDB taxonomy): Bacteria > Gemmatimonadota > Gemmatimonadetes > Gemmatimonadales > GWC2-71-9 > JADJOM01. The sequence continues at coordinate 2,345 of CAZRCT010000173.1, read as the reverse complement.
GCCGGAGCCTCGTCTTCGTCGGTGGCGGCAGCGGGGAGGCGCAGCTCTGGATCAAGCGCTGGCGGGACCTCGACGCCGTGCCGATCCCCGGCACGGGCGGGGCGTCGGCGGCCACGTTTTCCCCCGACGGCACGCAGCTCGCCTACGTGGCCCAGGGCCGCCTGCAGCGGATCCCGGTGGACGGCGGCCCCGCCGTGGCGCTCGCCGACTCGGCCGCCGGCGAGCAGTTCATCCCCGCCTGGCTCAGCGACGGCACCATCCTGTACGTCAACGAGCTGCTCTTCGGCCTGCGCCGGGTGCCGGCCCAGGGCGGGACCATCGAGGACGTGCTGCGGGACTCCACGCTGTATGGGTATGGCATCGTGAACATGGTGCCGCTCCCGCAGGCGCGCGGGGTGCTGTTCACGGCGTGCCAGTCGGCGTGCGTCACCGCCACCCTCCGCGTCTTCGACCTCGCCACGCGGACCCAGAAGGAGCTGCTGACCGGCGTACTCGGCGGCGTGTACCTGCCCACCGGCCACGTGCTCTACCAGCGCCGCGACGGCGTGGGCCTGGTGGCGCCGTTCGACCTCGACAGGCTCACCCTCACGGGACCCGGCGTCCCCGTGCTCGACGGCATGTCCCCGTTCGGGGCGAACAACTTCACCCTCTCGGCGAACGGGACGCTGGCGTACCTCCGCGCCAGGGGTGAGGAGGGCGGGGTCGAGGTGGTCCGCGTCTCGCGCAGCGGGGTCGTCACGAGGCTCGATTCCACCTGGCCGAGCACCGCCGTCTCGTTCGGGGTCTCGGCGGACGGGCGGCGGCTGGCCGTGAGCCTTGGGCTCGGCGCGGGCGCGGCCAACATCTGGGTGCGGCCGGTGGGGCCCGGCGCGCCGACGCGCCTCAGCTTCGGCGGCACGGATCGCCGGCCCGCCTGGTCGCCGGATGGGCGGATGGTAGCGTTCGTGCGCGACTCGCTCAACGGTGGCGACATCTACGGGCGCCTCGCGGACGGGAGCGGGGAGGACCGCCTGCTCGCCAAGCTCGACCGCCCGATCCAGGAGGTCACCTGGTCGCCGGACGGGCAGTGGATCGTGGTCCGCACCGACAACGGCGCCCGCGGCAACGGCGACCTGGTGCGCGTCCGTGTGGCGGACGGCACCGCGGTCCCGATCATCGACACGCCCGCCACCGAGGTGCAGCCCACCATCTCCCGCGATGGCCGCTGGCTGGCCTACGTGGTGACGACGGCGGGACAGCCCCAGGTCTTCGTGAGCCCGTTCCCCGAGACCCGCGGCAGCCGCTGGCAGGTGACCACCCGCGGCGGCAGCCTGCCCACCTGGTCCGCCAACGGGCGCGAGCTCTACTACGTGGACCCGTCGAACCGCCTCGTGGCCGTGCCGGTGGAGACCCGGGGCACCTTCCGCGCCGGCACGCCGGTGCCGCTCTTCAGCGTGGCCTCGATGGTGCTCCTCGACCAGTGGCACCAGCCATACGCGCCCCTGCCGGACGGCTCCGGCTTCCTCTTCATGCGGCAGCGCGCCGCCAGTGCGCAGGGCGCCAATCAGGTCGTGGTGGTGGAACACTGGCTGGACGACGTGCGGGCCCGGTTGCCGAAATGACCGCCGCTCCCGATCGCCTCGCCGCCGCCCTCGCCGACCGCTACCGCCTGGAGCGCAAGCTCGGCGAGGGCGGCATGGCCACCGTCTACCTGGCGCACGACCTCCGCCACGACCGCCAGGTGGCCATCAAGGTGCTCCGCCCGGAACTCGCCGCCATCATCGGCGCCGAGCGCTTCCTGGCCGAGATCAAGACCACCGCCAACCTGCAGCACCCGCACATCCTGGCGCTCTTCGACTCCGGCACCGTGGACGGCACGGTGTTCTACGTGATGCCGTTCGTCGAGGGGGAGTCGCTTCGCGACCGCCTGACACGGGAGCAGCAGCTCCCCGTGGAGGACGCCGTCCGCCTGGCCCGCGAGGTGGCCGACGCGCTCGGCTACGCACACCAGAAGGGGATCATCCACCGCGACATCAAGCCGGAGAACATCCTGCTCCACGGCGGCCACGCCCTCGTGGCCGACTTTGGCATCGCGCTCGCCGCCTCGAAGACGGGCGGCACCCGGATGACCGAGACGGGGATGAGCCTCGGCACGCCGCACTACATGTCGCCGGAACAGGCGATGGGCCAGCGCGACCTCACCGCGCGCACCGACCTCTATGCCCTGGGCGTGGTGCTCTACGAGATGCTGATGGGGGAGCCGCCCTTCGACGGTCCCACGGCGCAGGCCATCGTGGCGCGGGTGATGACGGAGCGGCCGCGGTCGCTCACGGCGGAGCGGCGTACGGTGCCGGCGCACGTGGAGG
>CAZRCT010000172.1:0-2860 GCA_964598655.1 uncultured Gemmatimonadaceae bacterium | reverse complement strand
CTCGGCCCCTACAGCGCCGACGGCGTCGTCATCGCGAGCCCCACCGGCTCCACCGCCTACTCCCTCTCCGCCGGCGGCCCCATCGTGGCGCCCGGCGTCGAGGCCATGATCGTCACCCCGGTCTGCGCCCACACCCTCGCCGTCCGCCCCGTCGTGGTCCCGCCCGACAGCACCATCTGCATCGAGCCCCTCTCCCCCGGGGTGGACGACCTGCTCGTCTCCTACGACGGCCAGCTCGGCACCACCCTCGCCGACGGCGACAGCGTCTACATCCGCCGTGCCCCGACCAGCGTGCTTATGGTACGGCTCGGGTCGGACGGGTACTTCACCCGCATGCGGCAGAAGCTAAACTGGGGCGATCTCTCGGAGCGGGAGAAGGTGCGGTGATCGCAGAACTCCGGGTCCGCGACCTCGTCACCATCGCGGACGTCGTCCTCCAGCTCGGCCCCGGCCTCAACGTCCTCACCGGCGAGACCGGGGCCGGCAAGTCCATGCTCGTGGACGCCGTGGCCCTCCTCCTCGGCGAGCGCGCCGACAGCGGCCTCGTCCGCCCCGGCGCCGCGCGCGCCATCATCGAGGGCGCCTTCGAGCTCCCCGACGCCGCGCTCCGCCGCCGCATCGAGGCCCTCGGCCTCGACCTCGAGGAGGACCGCCTGGTGGTCCGCCGCGAGATCGGCGCCGACGGCCGGTCCCGCGCCTGGGTCAACGGCTCCCCCACCACCATCGGCGTCCTGGCCAGGCTCGGCAGTGTCCTCGTGGACCTGCACGGCCAGCACGAGACCCAGTCCCTCCTCCACGCCGAGGCCCAGCGCGAGCTGCTCGACGCCTGGGCGGGCGCCGCGGCGGAGCGCGCCGCCCTCGCCGAGGCGCACGCCACGCTGCAGCTGGTGCGGGAGGAGGAACAGGCGCTGGTCCAGAGGCGGGACGAGGTCCGCCGCCGCGCCGACTGGCTCCGCCACGTGGTGGACGAGATCGACAAGGCGCGCCTCAAGCCCGGCGAGGACGACGAGCTCGACACCGAGGCCCGCCGCCTCAACAACGCCGGCATCCTCGCCGAGCAGGCGCAGAAGTTCCAGGGCCTCGTGGACGGCGACGACAGCGGCGCCCTCGCCGCCCTCGGCCGCGCCGACCGGGTGCTCGGCGGCCTCGAGCGCGTGGACCCCTCGCTGGCCGCGTGGCGCGAGCTCCTCGACGCGGCCATCGCTCCCCTGCAGGAACTCGCGCGCCTGGCCGACGAGTACGCCACCGGCCTCGAGGACGACCCCGCCCGCCTCCGCGAGGTGGAGCACCGCCGCGACGTCCTCTACCGCCTCAAGCAGAAGCACGGCGCCTCCCTCGAGGCCGTGCTCGCCGCCCGGCAGGAGGCCGCCGCCGAGCTCGAGCTGCTCGACACCGCCGACCTCGACCTCCGCCAGCTCGCCGCCCGCCGCGTGGCCGCCGAGGGCGCCGCCGTGGCCGCCGCCAACGCCCTCACCACCCGACGCACCGACGGCGCGGGCCGCCTGGCCCGCGCCGTCTCCAAGCTCCTCCCCGGGCTCGGCCTCCCCGGCGGCAAGCTCGACGTCTCCCTCGAGCCGCTCGGCCGCATCGAGGCGCTGGGGCAGGAGGGCGTCACCTTCGTGGTGCGCCTCAACGCCGGCATGGAGCCGCGCCCCCTCGCCAAGGCGGCCTCGGGCGGCGAGCTCTCCCGCATCATGCTCGCGCTCAAGGTGGTGCTGGCCCGGCAGGACGCGGTCCCCACGCTCGTCTTCGACGAGGTGGACACCGGCATCGGCGGCGAGGTGGGCGCCCAGGTGGGCCACGCCCTCGGCGAAGTGGCCGAGCGCCGCCAGGTGCTCGTCATCACCCACCTGCCCCAGATCGCCGCCCGCGCCGCGCGGCACCTCGTCGTCTCCAAGTCGCCGAAGAAGGGGGTCGCCACCAGCGACGTGGCCCTCATCCACGGCGAGGACCGCGTCACCGAGCTCGCCCGCATGCTCGGCGACGCCGACGCCGCCACCGCCCGCAAGCACGCGGCCGCGCTGCTCGGGGCGCCTTCACGCTAGTCGTCGCGCCGGATAGGTCGGAAGGGTCCGCCCGCCACGGAGCAGGGGGCCGGCGGGATCGTGCGTGGTGGAATCGCGGGCCGAGCCCGCGCTTCACTGCGGGGCCAGCTCACCGCCAGAGTCGCTGGTACCACCGGATCTCGAGGCGCGTGGTGCGGTAGCGGGGCACCGGCGCCCCGGAGGCGGACACCACGGTGCCGTACTGCCAGCTCGCCTCGATGGGGAAACCGCAGCGGCGGCCGTCCTCACACTCGTGCGCCGCCCGGCCCACGTAGGTCAGGCCGCCGCCGAGCAGCAGCGCCGTCGAGCCCTCCGCGGTGCCGAGCACGCTCGCGGGGATGCCGGGCAGCGAGTCCCGCGCCCGGTCGTACTGCGCCTGGTCCTTGCCGCTCCGCCACCAGCTCGCCACCCCCGTGAGCGCCAGGTTGCGCGCCAGCCGGTAGAACGGCCGCGCCTCCAGCGACACCACGTCGCCCGCGTTGAGGCGCACGTTGGCCAGCCGCCCGAACTCCGCGTACGGGGCGCTCGCCGCGCTCACCCGCCGCACCCGGAACCCCTCCAGCCGCGCCAGGTACCCGCCCGACACCCGGAGCCCCCACTTCCGGTTCCCCACGTCGAGCGTCCCCGACGCCCCCACCTCATAGCGCCCGTTCCCCGTGCCCACGTCCAGCAGGTTGTTGGGATCGTCGCGCAGCCCCGTCGGGAGCCGCACCAGCGCCTGCACCGCGAGCCGCAGCCCACCGGTGGTCCCCGGCCGGTCGAAGCGGTCGATGAGCGTGTAGATCGCCCCCACGTCCATGTCGCCCGCGCGCGAG
>CAZRCT010000171.1:0-3162 GCA_964598655.1 uncultured Gemmatimonadaceae bacterium | reverse complement strand
GAGTCGAAGAGCGGCAGGATGTGCGGGTGCTGGAGCGCCGCCGTGGTCTTGATCTCGACCACGAAGCGCTCGGCGCCCAGCACCGCGGCGAGCTCAGGCTTGAGCACCTTCACCGCCACCTTGCGGTCGTGCTTCAGGTCCTGCGCGAGGTACACGGTGGCCATGCCGCCCTGGCCGAGCGGGCGCTCGAGGCGGTAGCGGTCCGCCAGGGCGGCCGTGAGGCGTTCGGGAATCATGACCTCTCCCGCAGGAGGGTGGCGGCCCGGGGCCCCGGGCCGCGTGTGAGGCGCGACAGCGTCAGTCCTTGAACGGCGACTTGGCCGACCGGGCGCGGCCGGAGCCGCCGGGCTTGCCGAGCAGGCGCTGCAACTCCTCCTCGCTCAGCTCGAAGGGATCCGCCTCGTACCCCGGCGGCGTGATGAACTGGTACTTCCCCGGGTTGCCGCCGACGGGATGGAATTCCCACGCGGAGCGCGTGACGTCCCGGACTTCCCACTCGTGGCCCTCGGGATCGGTGAAGCGACGGTAGCCCACGTGGCCTGCCTTTCAGGGTGCGTTCCCACAAGCTGCGCCGCCGAACGCGCGCGGGCTACTGGCCCCGGTCCGCCGCCAGCGCCGCGCGCAGCTCGGTGAGGAAGTTCTCCACGATCACCAGGTCCCCCGACCGGTCCCCCCCGCTGACGGTGGTGCTCAGCAGGAAACGGCGGCCATCGCGGGAGATGTCGAACATGCGGTCGTTCCCGTTCCACTCGAAGGCGGACCCGGCCGGCGCCCGGAGCAGCTCGCGATGCGCCGCGAGGGCCGGCCCGCGCGCCATGTCGGCCACGCCGATGCCGTTGCTCTCCGACCGGAAGAAGAGCTCCCGGCCGTTGGGGCTCCAGAGCGGTGTCTGTCCGCCCCCCTGGGAGATCTGCCACTTGCCCTGGTCCACCGCGGGGAAGGGCCGGACGAAGACCTCGCGGGTGCCCGTCTCGCTCGACACGTACGCCAGCCATCTCCCATCGGGCGAGAGCACCGGCTGGGCCTCGTCATACTCCTCGGCGAGGAGGGGGCGCGGCACGCTGTCCGTGCCGATTCGCATGGCCAGGATGTCCCGTGACGGTGGCCCCGCGACCGACATCACCATCCACGCACCGTCGGCGGACCACTCCGCGGTGACCACGGGGCGACCCACGTCGGCAACCAGTTCCTCCGTGCCAACGCCATCCGCGCGGCGGCGCCAGAGGGTACGGCGCCCCTCGCGGGTGGAGACGTAGCTCACGTACCGGCCGTCGGCCGTCCAGGCGGGGGCCTCATTGGCCTCCCCGCCGAAGGTCAGGCGCGACACGGGGCCGCGGTCCATCAGCTTCACCCGCACATCCATCCGCGAGGTGTTTGCCGCGGCGTTCCTGGTCACGATGCTGATGGCGAGACGGGTGCCGTCGGGGGAGAGCGCGAAGGACTCGAGCTCCGGATCGTGCCAGGCGGTGTCCACCGGGGTGAGGGCGCCGGAGCGGTCCACCCACATCAGGACCTCGTCCGAGTTGATCCCGGGGCGCGCGTAGGCGAGCGTCCCGCCGGCGATCGCCAGGTCGGTCTGCGCGCCCCGCACGGCGAGGCCGCTGAAGAGCGGGATCGGCAGGCCCTTCACGGTGAGCGACCCCAGGTCGAAGCGGGTGGCCATCAGCGTCCCCTCAGGCGCCACGTACACCAGGGCCCCCGCCTCGGCGACATAGGCCCCCGCGACCCCCTGGAGCGTGACGCTGATGCGGCCGGTCTTGAGGTCCACCACGTGGAGTTGGTGCTGGGCGCCGTCGCCGCCGCTGGGCGCCTGCTCGGCGAGGAGGGCACCACGGCCCCCGGGAAGGATCCGGAGCGTCACGTAGCGACTTCCGACAGCCGGGCGCGGGATCACCGCCACGTCCTCCCGCGGTCCGCCGCCGCCGGGGACACGCCGGATGAGCGTGTCGTTGCCGATATAGTACACAAATCCGTCGGGACCCCAGCCGGGTGCGCTCAGGTAGGCTGAATCCACCACGGTGAGCGTGGGACCGCCCCGAAGCGAGGCCACCCGGATGGAGGGGTACGAACCGAAGACGAGGAAGACCACCTGCGAGCCGTCCCAGGACACCGACGGAAGCACGGCGTTGCCCTGCGTCCCGGGGATGGCCCGGGACTCGAGGCTGCCGAGCGGGCGGATGAAGAGCTGCCGCCGCCCCCCCCACGCGCCGCTGGGATAGACGAGTTCGCGTCCGTCCGGGGTCAGCGCAAGTCGGCCGGGCTCTCCCGGGCCCGCATACGCCAGCGGTGCCGTGCTGTCCGGGATCACGGCGTAGCGGCCCACCGGCCGCGAGGGCTCCGGCCGGAGCGCCAGCCAGAAGGCGGCCGCCGCGGCCAGTACCGCCACGGCCGAGGCCGCGAGCGCCGCCATGCGCCAGCGCCCGGCCTGCGCCGGCGCCGCGGCCACGCCGGTGTAGCCCCCCGCCACCGTGAATGCCGGGTTCCGGAGCGCCTCGCCGAATTCCCGCGCGGAGCTGAAGCGGTCCGCGGGCAGCTTCTCCAGCGACTTGGCCACCGCCGCCGCCACGTTGGGCGGCACCGACTTCCGGAGCTCCGTCACCGGGCGCGCCGTGTCGGTCACGATCTTCATGATGATCTGCTGCGCCGACCCGCCAAGATGCGGCGGCTGGCCGGTGAGCATCTCGTAGCAGACGCTGCCGAGCGAGTAGACGTCGGAGCGGGCGGTGATCTCCTTCTCGGCCGTGGCCTGCTCGGGGCTCATGTAGTGCGGCGTGCCGAGCGAGAGGCCGGTCTCCGTCATGCGCCCGCCAGCCGCCGCACTCAGCGCGAGCGCGATGCCGAAGTCGGCCACCATGGGGCGGCCGTCGTGGAGCAGGATGTTCTCGGGCTTGATGTCGCGGTGGATCACGCCGTGGCGGTGGGCATAGTCCAGCGCATCCGCCACCGCCATGGTGATGGCCACCGCCTCGTCGATGCCGAACTGGGTCTCGCGGTCCAGCTTGCTCCGGAGCGTCTCGCCGTCGATGAACGGCATCACGTAATAGAGGAAGCCGTCCGCCGTGCCCGAGTCGAAGAGCGGCAGGATGTGCGGGTGCTGCAGCGCCGCCGTGGTGGTGATCTCCTGCACGAAGCGCTCGGCGCCGAGGACGGCGGCGAGCTCGG
>CAZRCT010000170.1:0-3245 GCA_964598655.1 uncultured Gemmatimonadaceae bacterium | reverse complement strand
GCATGAAGCAGACCGAGCAGGATCCGTGGACCGTGCTGCCGCTCAAGTACCCGGTGGGCACCCGCCTCGCGGGCAAGGTGCGGAACCTCACCAGCTTCGGCGCCTTCGTGGAGATCGAGCCCGGCATCGACGGCCTGATCCACATCTCCGACATGTCGTGGACCAAGCGGGTGCAGCACCCCTCGGAGGTGGTGAAGAAGGGCGACAGCGTCAACGTCGTCATCCTCAACATCGACGCCGACAACAAGCGCATCTCCCTCGGCCTCAAGCAGGCGGAGGAGGATCCGTGGCTCCGCATCGGCGAGACCTATCCGCTCGGCACCGAGCTCCGCGGCCGCGTCGCCCGCCTGATGGACAAGGGCGTGGTGGTGGACCTCGGCAACGACATCGAGGGCTTCGTCCCGATGTCCCAGCTCGGCGTGGCCAACATCGAGCAGCCGGGCGACGCCGTGAAGGAAGGCCAGGCGGTGGACCTCAAGGTGCTCGAGGTGGACCCGATCCATCACCGGATCGTGCTCGCCGCCGTCGGCTACCCCGACGAGCCGATCATCCCGCCCACCCGGCCGGTGATCGACGAGAGCCCCGCGGACGACTGAGTCCGGCGGGTGCGAGGTCCCGGCGGGCCGCCCTCCTTGAGGGCGGCCCGCCGTGCTTTTCCGGTCCGGCGGCCCGCCCGGCTGCTCGATTGTCCCGCGCCTTGCCATGCCGGGGAGGGGAGGCGGGCCGAGGCTCCCGGAGTCATCTGTCGTTGTCCCAACGACTTACGCGTTGTGCACGACAATTGCCATAGGAGCGGGTGTACCCGTCCCATGGACGCTGACGATGACCGAGACCTCGACCCCGCCGGCCCCCACCCTTGCCCACTCCCTTCGGAGTGAGGCGGGCATGACCATGATCGAGCTGATGGCCACCATGGCCATTGTCGGCTCGCTCGCGAGCATTGCGGTGCCGAAGTACCACGAGATCACCGACGCCGCCCGCGTGGCGCGCGCCATCGGCGACATCCAGGCCATCCAGAGCACGCTCGACACCCGTGACACGCTGCCGGACGTCCTGGCTACCGCGGGGATCACGCTGCGCGATCCCTGGGGACAGCCCTACGTGTACGTGAAGTTCGCCACGGGCGGGGTGCCGCGGACCGACCGCTTCGGCGTGCCGGTCAACAACACCTACGACGTGTATAGTCTGGGCCGCGACGGCGCCACCTCCGGCTCCCTCAACGCGGGCCCGAGCCTCGATGACGTGGTCCGCGCCAGCGATGGCGGCTGGATCGGCGCCGCCTCCCGCTTCTGACCTCGCGAGGGCCCCCTCATGACTGCCCCGACCGCCCGTCCGCCTGAGTCCGCTCCGCTGGAGCCGACCGCCCCCCGCGGCCCCCAGTACCGTTCACTGGCCGATGGCGAGCTGGCCACGGCCTGGAGCCTCAGGGACTTCTTCTCCAACGTCAACACGGTCCTCCGGCTCCCGGCGCGTCCCAAGCCGAGCGCGGCGCAGGCGGCCGCGGAGGCCAAGGAGAAGGCCGGTTTCAAGCTCCCGACGCTCGAGCAGCTGCACATCCCGCGCTGGGCGCTGGTGGCCGGCGCGGTACTGGCCATCGGGTATGTTGGCGTCCGCCCCCTGGTCGCGTCGTTCCTGGCCGGCAACACCGTACCCCTCGACCCGGCCTACGGCGTGTGGCAGGCCGAGGGCGGGAAGTACACCGGGCGCATGTTCGAGCTGACCGAGCACACCATCGCCTTCCGCACCAGCCGCGACTCGCCGGACTACACCTGGCACAAGGTCACCGGCCACCGGAGCCGCACCGCCGGCGACTCCACCCTGTTCACGGTGGAATACGAGGAGTCCGGGCGGACGGCGGAGTTCGGGTTCTGGCTGCTGCAGCAGCGGAAGCCGCTCATTCGGGTGCAGCACCAGGCCGGCGTGACCTGGGTCAAGACGCCCTTCGAGCCGCAGCGCCCCCGCTGACGGCGGCGCCCCGCGCGGCACGGGCCGTCCCCCCGCCGGGGGGACGGCCCGTCGGCATCTGGGCCCCGCGCCTTACCCGCATCCGCGTCCGCTCCTATCTTCCCGCCCATGCCCACACCCCGTGACCTCCTCGACGAGCTGCACCACCGCCAGGCCCAGGCCGAGCAGGGCGGGGGCCCCGAGCGCATCGCGCAGCAGCACAAGAAGGGCAAGCTCTCGGCGCGGGAGCGCCTGGACCTGCTCCTCGATCCCGGCAGCTTCACGGAGCTGGACCGCTTCGTGACCCACCGCTGCACCGACTTCGGGCTCGCGGCCCAGCAGTACCCCGGGGACGGGGTGGTGACGGGGCACGGCCGGATCGATGGGCGGCTGGTCTACGTCTTCTCGCAGGACTTCACCGTCTTCGGCGGCTCGCTTTCCGAGACGCACGCGCAGAAGATCTGCAAGGTGATGGACCTCGCGGTGCGGAATGGGGCGCCGATCATCGGCCTCAACGACTCGGGCGGGGCCCGCATCCAGGAGGGCGTGGCCTCCCTCGGCGGCTACGCCGACATCTTCCTCCGCAACACCCTGGCGAGCGGCGTGGTGCCGCAGATCTCGGTGATCCTCGGGCCCTGCGCCGGCGGCGCGGTGTACAGCCCCGCGATCACCGACTTCGTCTTCATGGTGCGCGGGGTGAGCTACATGTTCGTGACCGGCCCCAACGTGGTGAAGACGGTCACCCACGAGGACGTCAGCTTTGACCAGCTCGGCGGGGCCGACATCCACGGGGGCACGAGCGGCGTGGCGCACTTCGTGCACGACACCGAGCCCGAATGCCTGGCGGCGGTGCGGGCGCTGGTGGCCTACCTGCCGCAGAACAACCTCGACGAGCCGCCGGTCCTGCCCGAGGGCGCCGGCGCCTCCGCCGACCAGGCCGAGCGGCTGCTCGACGTCATCCCCGACCACCCGGCCAAGCCCTACGACATGCACGAGGTGCTCCGCCTGGTGATGGACCCGGGCAGCTGGTTCGAGGTGCAGCCGGACTACGCCGGGAACATCCTCACCGGCTTCGCGCGGCTCGGGGGGCGGCCGGTGGCGGTGATCGCCAACCAGCCGGCGGTGCTGGCGGGGGTGCTCGACATCGCGGCGTCGCTCAAGGCGGCGCGCTTCATCCGCTTCGCCGACTGCTTCAACCTCCCCATCGTCACTTTCGAGGACGTGCCCGGCTTCCTGCCCGGGGTGGCCCAGGAGCACGGCGGCATCATCAAGCACGGCGCCAAGCTGCTCTACGCCTACTG
>CAZRCT010000169.1:0-3284 GCA_964598655.1 uncultured Gemmatimonadaceae bacterium | reverse complement strand
GCGGAAGTGGTCGGTGAGGGAGTTGATCCGCTCCGTGAGCAGCGCGATCTGGACCTTGGTGCTGCCGGTGTCGGTCTCGTGCGAGCGCTGCTTGGCGATGATCGCCTGCTTGTCAAAACCCATGCTGCGTGTATCCTCTTGGCACTGGCCCCGGGCGGATGCCCGCGTGAAGTGTATTCTCAAGTAGCACAACATCATAACGCTCCAACTTCCCTCGGGCAACCCCGGCATGTCCAGCGACTCCCCCCCGCCCGGCCGGCGCCTCGGCCCCTACCGCCTGGAGCGGCTCCTCGGCCAGGGGGGCTTCGCCTGGGTCTATGCCGCCGAGCGGGAGGACGGTAAACGCTTTGCTATCAAGGCGTTAAAGCCCCGCTACGCCTCCGATCCCGCCTTCGAGACCCGGTTCCGGCAGGAGGCCGCCTTTGCCCGGGACCTCATCCACCCCGGGATCATCCACATCGAGGACATCGGGACCGACGACGGGACCTCCTGGTTTGCGATGGACCTCTACCCGGGAAGCCTCGCCGACCGGCAGGCCCAGGACCCAACCCTCCCCGAGGCCGAGGTCATCGGGCTGGCCCTGGGCGTCACGGACGCCCTGGCCTTTGCGCATGCGAAGAACGTCATCCACCGCGACATCAAGCCCGACAACATCCTGATCGGGAGCGACGGCCGCCCCGTGCTCACCGACTTCGGCATCGCCCGGGCGGTGAGCGGGTACGTGGCGGCCACCGGCTTTGCCATGACCATCGGGACGCCGGCGTACATCTCGCCCGAGCTGGCCCAGGGCCGCGCGGTGGACGGGCGGTCCGACCTCTACTCGCTCGGCATCACGCTCTACCGCGCCGTCACCGGCGAGGTGCCCTTCAAGTCGCGCGACTGGTTCGAGCTGGCCCGCCAGCACGTGGAAGAGGCCCCCGAGGCGCCGCACCTCAAGCGCCCCGACCTCTCGCCGCGCCTCGAACGGATCATCCTCCGCCTCCTCGCCAAGCATCCCGACGACCGCTACCCCTCCGCCACCGCCCTCGCCGAGGACCTGGCCGACATCGCCACGAAGCACCGCGCCACCCGCGACATCCCCGTGCCGGCCGAGTACCTCAAGGAACCCGGCCGGCGCTCGCGCAGCACCGGGGAGGCGGACAAGAAGGGGTGGTGGAAGATCTGGTAGTGCCGCGGCCGACATGAACAGCGGGGCTCGTCTCACGACGAGCCCCGCGGTCCCCCGGATCCCGGCGCGCGCGCCGCCCCGCCCAGCCCTACCGCACCACCCCGAGCGCGGTCGTCAGCCGATCCACCGTGGCGCCATCCAGGCGATAGACCACGCCATCCCCGGTCCGCACCCAGAAGGCCCCGCTCTCGGTGGAGTCGAACGCCAGGCTCTCGAGCGTCCGCCCGTCCGGCGCCTGCAGCACCAGTTCCCGCTCGGCGGAGCTGAAGTCCATCGAGTCCGTGGCCCCGGGGAACCCCGCCGCCCGGATCTCGGCGAACTGGCCCAGGTAGCGGGCCACCTTGACCGAGTCGGCCGGGGCGCCGGCCAGGGTCCAGCGGCCGGCGGTGCGCGCCAGGGTGATGGAACTGCGGCCCAGCCGCACCGTGACGCCGCCGATCCCGTTCGCGGGCACCCCGGCCACCATCTTCTCCCGCCACTCGTCCGCGGCCCTGGCCAGCCCCTCGGCGAAGGCACCGCGGAGCACGTAGCTCGCGGCCTCGCCGACGGGCCGGACGTAGAAGCCCTCGAACTCCGGGCCCCGCGCACCCACGTACAGGTCGAGCAGCGTGGCGCCGCCGGCCCGGACCGTGAGGCGGCGCGCCGTGGCGCTGTCGAGCCCGAGCCGGGCATGCGGCCCGCTGCTCCGGGCGATGAGTTCGCTCTCGGCCGAGGTGTCGCGCGCAGTGGCGAGCCAGGCGGCGACGGCGCCCGCGGAGGCGGGGAAGCCGTTCACCGTCCACGCCGTGCCGGTGCGATGGAGCTGCACGGCGTCAGGCCCCTGGCCGAGCGTCACGTCGTCCACCTGGTCGGGGGCGAGTGCCGGCAGGGTGAGGCCGGCCGCGGCGTCGGTGCGGCCGCGATTGCGGAGTACCAGGCCACCCCATGCGACGAGGGCCACCACGAGCACCAGCACCAGGCGACGCAGGACGGCCGGGCTCATGCGGCCCCCGGCCCGCCGGCCAGCGGCCGCCACGGCTGGAGCGACTGCCGCCGCCGCGCCAGCAGCCGGATGAGGCCCACCAGCGCCACCAGCACCGGCAGCCCGGCGAGGTTGAAGTACTTGACCCCCTGCTGCAGCGTCGGCGTGGCGAAGAGCAGGCGGGGCGGGCTGCGGTCGCGGCTCCGGATGCTCACCAGCGCCAGGTCCTGCGTCAGCCAGTCCACGGCGTTGAGCGCAAAGGTGGCGTTGTCCGGCGCGTTGCCGAGGTAGCGGTCGGTGGCAAACTCCATGTTGCCGATCAGGATCACGCGGCCCAGGCCGCTCGCCGAGTCCGGCTCCAGCTGCACGCCGAGCACCCGCGGCTTGAGGTCCACGCCGGGGAAGTTCCGGGTGGGCGCCACGTCGATGGTGCCCTCCGCGAGGCCGCCGAGGCGGCTGGAGAGGAGGATCGGCACCACCTTGCCCGGATGCCGGCCGGCCGCGGTGTCGATGCTGCTGGTCCACGGCAGGAACACTTCGCCGATCCCTTCCGTGACCAGCGACCCCGGCGCCGGCTGCGCGCGGAGCCAGAAGGGATAGGGCTGGTACACCGGCTGCGCGCCGCGCGGGCCCGGCACGGGGACGGGGACCGCGGCGCCGAGGTCGTACACCATGTCGGGGCGCACGGCCACGCCGTAGAACTCCTTGAGGATCATGTTCCACAGCGGCGGCTCGCCCTGGGCCTTGGGGTCCATGCCGAGGATCGGCGCGCCGCTCGCCATGATGAGGGCGCTGCCGCCGCGCTGGAAGAAGCGCTTGAACTGCGCAAACGCGGCCGGGTGCATGCTGTCCGGCTGGCCGGCGATGAGGAGCGTGGTGATCGAGTCGGCCGGCTGGGTGGTGTCGCCGAGCGACACGGGCACCACGGTGTAGCTGCGCGCGAGCTGCTGCTGCACCATGTCGAGCAGCCGGCCCTCGACGCCCCAGTCCGGCATGGCGGCCACGAGCCCGAGCAGCGGCTTCCGCGCCGTGGTGAGGCCGCGGATGGCGGCCGCCAGGCGGTACTCGAGGTCGTCGGTGCGGCGCACGAAGGGGATCACCTCGTGCTGGTCGGCGTACTGCACCACCAGGCCGAGGTACCCCTGCTTCACCTGC
>CAZRCT010000168.1:0-3287 GCA_964598655.1 uncultured Gemmatimonadaceae bacterium | reverse complement strand
CCGACCGCACCTGCGGCCACATCGTCAACGTCGGCAAGGCCAAGCGCGACAAGGTCCTCATCCCCCGCGCCGCCTGGCTCGCCAAGCTCAAGGCCATCAAGGCCGCCGCGGAAGCCATGGGCCAGGAGCTCGTGATCATTGCCCGCACCGACTCGGTGGACGGGGCCATCCCCGGCCAGCCGGCCGGCGGCGTCAAGATGGCGGTCGAGGATGCGTGGGAGGCGGCCGAGCTCGGCTGCGACGTGATCTGGGCGGAGTTCAACAACACCGAGATCGACCAGCCGCAGGAGTTCGCCGAGGGCGTGCGGAAGTACTACCCCAACCAGATGCTGGGCTTCAACCTGAGCCCGTCGCTCTACTGGGGGAAGGCCAAGACCGCCGGCAAGCTCATCACCAACCAGCAGCTCGGCGACCTGGGCTACACCCTCCAGTTCTCGACCCTCTTCAACTTCCGCACGGCGGGCCTGGCGCTCGACAAGGGCCTCCGGAAGTTCGCCACCGCCGGCCTCGACGCCCTGGCCGACCTCCAGCTCGAGGAGGAGAACGCCCCGGGCGGGCCGCCGATGACCCGCATGCACCAGAAGCTCGCCGGCATGAACCGCTGGCTCATCCTGGAGTCCGTGCTCTCCGGCAAGGCCTGAGCCGACCCGGACGCACGACGAAGCCCCTCTCCACCGGCGTGGAGAGGGGCTTTCGCCTTCCCGACGCTGACGATCGTCGTCACGCGTGCGTAGGGGCCGGATACATCCGGCCCCTACGAGCATCGCGCTACGCCGAGGCGCGCCCCCGCGCCACCGGTTCCACGTCCACCGCCAGCCCCTCCCGCCGGAGCCCCTCCGCCTGCCACGGCTCCAGCCGCACCGTCACCAGGTGGTGCTCGTCGGCGGTGGCCTGGCCGAGCACCTCGCCCATGCGGTAGAGCGAGGCGAGCCGCGCCCCGTCCGCGAGGGGAACGTGCACCACCACCGCCGGCCGCCGGGCGCGCTCGCGGCGGCAGAGCTCGGCCTTCACCTGCTCCAGCCCGTCCATCCGCACCGTGGTGGCCAGCAGCGAGTCGGGGTACAGCTCCCCGACCCGCGCGGCGAAGGCCCCGGGATCGGGCACCGCGTCCATCTTGTTGAAGACGGGGATCACCGGCCGCTCCCCGACGCCGATCTCCTCGAGCACCTGGTCCACCACCCGCATCTGCTCCTCCCACCCCGGGTGGCTGGCGTCGATGACGTGGAGCAGCAGGTCCGCCTCCCGCACCTCCTCGAGTGTGGCGCGGAAGCTGGCGACGAGGTGGTGCGGCAGCTTCCGGATGAAGCCGACGGTGTCACTCACCCGCGCCCGGCAGCCCTCGCCCAAGTCCACCTCGCGCGTCAGCGTGTCGAGGGTGGCGAAGAGCCGGTCCTCGACGAAGATGTCGTGCGCGCCCGAGAGCATGCGGAGTACGCTCGACTTGCCGGCGTTGGTGTAGCCCACCAGCGCCACGTCGAGCAGGTCGCTCCGGCCGGCGCGGAGCACGTCGCGGTGCTTCTCCCAGTCGCGGAGCTTCTCGCGGAGGAACTGGATCTTCTTGCGGATCATCCGTCGGTCGGTCTCGAGCTGCGTCTCGCCCGGGCCCCGGAGGCCGATGCCGCCGCGGATGCGGGAGAGGTGCGTCCACATGCGGGCCAGCCGCGGCAGCAGGTACTCGAGCTGCGCCAGCTCCACCTGCAGCTTGGCCTCGTGGGTGCGCGCCCGGGTGGAGAAGATGTCCAGGATGAGCTCGGCCCGGTCCATGACGCGGAGCTTGAGCTCGTGCTCGAGGTTGGCGCCCTGGTTGGGGGTGAGCTCCTCGTCGAAGAGCACCAGGCTGGCGCGCGTCTCCTGCGCCAGCGCCCGGAGCTCCTCGACCTTCCCCTCCCCGATCAGCGTGGCGGGATTGGGACTGGCCACCTGCTGCGACAGCCGCCCCACCACCTCCGCCCCCGCGGTGTCCGCGAGGCGGGCGAGCTCGTCGAGGTGCTCGGTGATCTGGGCGGCGTCGTCGGAGCCCTTCCGGGGCGCGCCCACCAGCAGGGCGCGCTCCATCGGCGGCTCGATCTCGATCAGCGGGCGAATGGGATCCTGTCAGGCTTACGGCTTGAGGAGCGGGATGGTCCCCGACCCCGTGAACGGCACGGCCAGGTCCCCGGCGTTGGCCGGCAGCTTCACCGTGAAGCTCCCGTCCACCCCGTAGTTGACCGCGCCGCTGTTGAGCACCGACCGCGCCGCCCCGCCCACCCCCGACCAGGTGAAGCTGAGCGGCACCGTCACCACCGTGGTGTCCGTCCCCGCCAGGGTGAACGGCGACGCCAGCACCACGTCCCCGAACTTCTTCCCCTCGATGGCGAGCGCCGCCGTGAGCCCCGCCCCCGTGAGCGAGAACTTGTTCGGGTTGTGGAACGCAAACCCCACCTCGAGCGTCCCGCCCGAGAGCCCGACATTCCGCACCGCAATGCTCCGCACCGACACGTGCGGCTCGATCAACTTCGCGGGATTCACACCACCGGCCGAACAGCCGGCGAGCAGGGCCACGAGGGCCAGGGAGGAGGAGAGTCGCATGCCAGCAATATAGGGGGTCCGGCGATCCCCCCGCCGGGCAGGCCCCCCACCCCCCGCCGAGCGCCGAGAGGGGGGCCGGAGGGGTGTGGGGCAGAGGGCGCGTATGCTGCCGACACCTGCGAACCAGCTCCCCCCCACCCGCAGCTTAAGCGCCCGGCGCCCCACACCCCTCCGGCCCCCCTCCGCCGCGAGGGGCAGATCGAGCCGATGGAGAGATCGAGTTGGCGGAGCGGCGCTCCGCCCCTACGAGGCCTCGTCCCGGAGCTTGCGCCAGTACTCGAGCCGCTCGCGGATGCGCTTCTCAAAGCCCATCGAGCCGGGGTCGTAGAACACCGCGTCCTTGAGCACCGGGGGCAGGTAGTCCTGCGGGAGGTACCCGGTCGGCGCGTCGTGCGCGTACTGGTAGCCCTTGTTGTAACCCAGGTCCTTCATCAGGCTGGTCGGCGCGTTCCGGATGTGGAGCGGTACCGGCTCCGCCGGCGTCCGCCGCGCCGCGTCGAGCGCCGCGTGCAGCGCCACCACCACCTTGTTGCTCTTGGGCGCCGTCGCCAGGTACACCGTCATCTCGGTGAGCGGCAGGTACCCCTCGGGCGCCCCGAGCATGTGGTAGGCATCCCGCGCCGCCACCGCCAGCTTGAGCGCCTCGGGGTCCGCCAGCCCGATGTCCTCCGCCGCCATGGCGATGGCCCGCCGGAACAGCGTCATCGGGTCCTCGCCCC
>CAZRCT010000167.1:0-3337 GCA_964598655.1 uncultured Gemmatimonadaceae bacterium | reverse complement strand
TTCCCTCCGGTCGCCTTGCCCCGCCGCCGCCCGCGCACCACGTACTGGGTGGAGGCCTTCTTGGGATGCCGGGTCTTCTTGCCCTCGGGCTTGCCCCAGGGGCTCACCGGCGGCCGGCCGCCGCTGGTCTTGCCTTCACCACCGCCGAGCGGGTGGTCCACCGGGTTCTTGGCCACGCCGCGCACCTTGCCGCGCCGGCCCAGCCACCGGGTCTTGCCCGCCTTGCCCATCGAGAGCAGCTCGTGCTCGGCGTTGCCCACCTCGCCGATCGTGGCGAGGCACTTGCCGTGCACCCGGCGCATCTCGGTGGAGCGCAGGCGGAGCGTCACGTAGTCGCCCTCCTTCGCCACCACCTGGCCGCCGGCCCCGGCCGAGCGCAGCATCTGCCCGCCCTTGCCGATCTTGAGCTCCACGTTGTGCACCGTCTCGCCGAGCGGCACTTCCGCCAGCGGGATGGCGTTCCCGACCCGCGGGTCCACGCCCGGGCCCGAGAGGATCGTGGTCCCGACCTCGAGGCCCTTCGGGTGCAGGATGTAGCGCTTCTCGCCGTCCGCGTACACCACCAGCGCGATGCGCGCCGAGCGGTTCGGGTCGTACTCGATCGACGCCACCTTGCCCGGGATCCCGAACTTGTTCCGCTTCCAGTCGATCCGGCGGTACATCTTCTTGTGCCCGCCACCCAGGTGCCGCATGGTGACGTGGCCCAGGTTGTTCCGCCCGCCCGACTTCTTGATCGGCTCGAGCAGGCTCTTCTCGGGCGTCGTCTTCGTGATCTCGCTGAAGTCCGACACCGAGCGGAACCGCGTGCCGGGGGTCACCGGCTTGAACTGGCGAATGCCCATGTTAGCCCTCGAACACGGGGAGCGTTTCCCCGTCCTTCAGGACGACGATGGCCTTCTTCCACCGCGGGGTCAGGCCCTTGGTCCGGCCGCGCACCACCAGGTTCCGCCGCACCTGCATGGTGCGGATGCTCGTGGCGGTGACGCCGAACAGCTGCTTGAGCGCCTCGCGGATCTGCGCCTTGTTGGCCGTCGTGGCCACCTCGAACGCGTACTCGCGGCGCAGCTGGTAGGCCGCCGACGACTTCTCGGTGACCACCGGCCGGATCACGATCTCGTGCAACGCGGCCATTTACTTGCCCCCCTTCTTCTTCGGGGCCGCCTTCTTGGCCGCCGGCTTCTTCTCGGCCGCCTTCTTCGGCGCCGCCTTCTTCTCCGCCTTCGGGGCCGCCGCCTTCTTGGCCGGGGCCTTCTTCTCCGCCTTCGGCGCCGCGGCCTTCTCGGCCTTCGGCTTCGGCGCCTTCTTCGGGGCCGCCGCCTTCGGCTCGGCCGGCGCCTTCGGGCCCGGCACGAACGGCCGCACGAACGGCACCGGCGGCTCGCTCACCAGCGCCGGCTCCTCCACCACCACCACGTCGGCCCACAGCACGTCATACGCGCTGGCGTCGGCGTAGGGCAGCACGTCCACCCGGGGGAGGTTCCGCGCCGACAGCACCAGCGCCTCGGACACCCCGTGGGTGAGGATCAGGACCTTCCGCTCCGCGATGCCGAGCGCCGCCAGCAGGCCCACCAGCGCCTTGGTCTTGGGGCTCTGCTGCTCGAAGCGCTCCACCACGAACAGGCTGCCCTCGCTCGCCCGCGCGTTCAGCGCCGAGCGCCGGGCCAGCTGCTTCACCTTGCGCGGGATCGCCAGGCGGTAGTCCCGCGGCTGGGGGCCGAAGGTCGTGCCGCCCCCGGGCCACAGGGGCGAGCGGGTGCTGCCCTGGCGGGCGCGGCCGGTGCCCTTCTGCTTCCACGGCTTCTGGTTGCCGCCGGAGACGAAGCTCCGGGTCTTGGTCTGGTGCGTGCCCTGGCGCTGGTTGGCCAGGTACACCTTCACCGCCTCGTGCAGCACCGGCTGGTTGACCGTGCCGTCGAAGTAGGCCTCGGGCAGCGCGAACGCGCCGCTCTTCTTGGCGCCCGCGGCCGAGTAGTGCGGGGCCTCAATCATGGCGGCTCCGTCCCTTCTGCTTGTTGACGAGCAGGATCCCGTGCTTGGCCCCCGGGACCGCGCCCCGGACGAACAGCAGGTTCCGCTCCGCGTCCACCTTCACCACCCGGAGCCCGAGCTCCGTGTGCCGCTCGGCGCCCATGTGGCCCGGCATCCGCTTCCCCTTGATGACGCGCGAGGGGTCGGTGCCCGGCGAGATGGAGCCCGGCTTGCGGTGGCGGGTGTTGCCGTGCGTGGCGGGACCGCCGCCGGCGCCGTAGCGGTGCACCATGCCCTGGAAGCCCCGGCCCTTGCTGGTGCCGGTGACCTTCACGAGCTCGCCGGCGGCGAAGATGCCGACGGTCACGGTGTCACCCAGCTGGTGGCTCGCCTCCCCGCTGGCGAACTCCTTCAGCACGTGCGGCGCCACCTCGAGCGTCGCCGCCTTGGCGTGCCCGAGTTCCGCCTTCGTGGCGCGCTTCGCGTCCCGGCCACCGAAGCCGAGCTGCACCGCGCCGTCCTTGACCTGCGTCACCCGGCAGGGGCCCGCCTCGATCACCGTCACCGGGACCGAGGTGCCATCCTCCGCGAACACGCGGGTCATCCCGAGCTTGCGCCCGATCAGTCCATTGGCCATGGCTATTCGACCTTGATCTCCACGTCCACACCCGCCGGCAGGTCGAGCTTCGTCAGCGCGTCCATGGTCTGCGGCCGGGAATCGTTGATGTCGAGGAGCCGCTTGTGGGTCCGGAGCTCGAACTGCTCGCGGCTCTTCTTGTCGATGTGCGGGCTGCGGAGCACGGTCCACCGCTCGGTCTTCACCGGCAGGGGGATCGGCCCCGACACCTGGGCGCCGGTCTTCTCGGCCGTCCGCACGATGTCCGCCGCGGCCTGGTCGAGCACGCCGTGGTCGAACGCCTTGAGGCGGATCCGGATTCGCTGTGCCATTCCTGCTCCTCGAGGGGGCGGGACCAGCCCGCCCGTGCCAGAGTCACAGGCGGGGAACCGGCGACGCCGGCCCCCGCCCTCACCGCTGCGGCTTACTTGATGATCTTCGTGACCACGCCGGCGCCGACGGTGCGGCCGCCCTCGCGGATCGCGAAGCGCAGGCCCTCATCCATGGCGATCGGGATGATCAGCGTGATGTGCATCTGGATGTTGTCGCCCGGCATCACCATCTCGACGCCCTCGGGCAGCTCCACCGAGCCCGTCACGTCCGTGGTGCGGAAGTAGAACTGCGGGCGGTACCCCTTGAAGAACGGGGTGTGGCGGCCGCCCTCTTCCTTGGTGAGGACGTACACCTCGGCCATGAACTCGGTGTGCGGGGTGATGCTGCCGCTCTTGGCCAGCACCATGCCGCGCTCGATCT
>CAZRCT010000166.1:0-3501 GCA_964598655.1 uncultured Gemmatimonadaceae bacterium | reverse complement strand
GTGGAGTCATGGGCAGGAAGAGCAAGTTCGCACCCGAAGTGCGTGAGCGCGCGGTTCGGCTGGTTCAGGAGCAAGAGGTCAACCACGAGTCCCAGTGGGCGGCGATCTGTTCGGTCGCCGAGAAGATGGGCTGTACGCCGGAGACGCTGCGAAAGTGGCTGCGCCAGGCCGAGCGCGATGCCGGGAAACGCGGCGGCCTCACGACGGCCGAGCGGGACCGCGTGAAGGAACTCGAGCGGGAGAACAAGGAGCTGCGGCGCGCCAACGAGATTCTTCGGAAAGCGTCGGCGTTTTTCGCGCAGGCGGAGCTCGACCGCCGACCCAAGTGATGGTGGGTTTCATCGAAGAACACCGAGGCGTCTATGGGGTCGAGCCGATCTGCGCCGTGCTGCCGATCGCCCTTGCGACGTACTACGAGCATCGGCGCCGGCGCCTGGAGCCTGCGCGCCGGCCGGGTAGCTGACCGGTCCGCAGCGTCCGGCCAAGTCAGGTGACCGCCAGGCCGCGCTCATGGCAGCTCGGGCTCTGGGCTCCAGGGCCGCCGGCCCGATCTCCCGCTCGACCCCTGCCGCGTTCTGCGCCAGCCTCCCCCGGTGACCATGACCGACGACGTTCTCCGTGGGGTGCTCCAGGCCGAGATCGAGATCGCGGCCCGCCTCATCAGCCGGGAGCCCGCGACCCTCACCACCGCGGACGCCGTTCAGGCGATCCGGGAGTTCGGTCTGCGCTCGAGCCAGCGCGCGCCCCTCATCGAGGTGCAGATGTCCATCCCCGAGCCCGACCTCCAGCACATCCTCGCGGAGCTCTGTGAGCGCTACGGCGCTGGCATCGAGCGAAAGAACCGCCAGAGGCTCCCCACCGTCACCGCACCGCGAGCCTTCATCGACGCCGTCCTCAATCCCTTGGTACAGGCCATGCTCGACCTGGTGATCGCCGCCCGAGACGAACAGGTTCGAAGCCTCGTCGACGGACTGCGCGCCTCGGCGCCCGACGAGACTACGCCGCCTTCGTGAACAGGCCTGCTTCCGATCTCCGCCAGGCTGGGTCGATGGCCCGACGGAGGCGCTCGTCGAGCCCCGCCCGCGTGGCCGGCCAGTGCTTCGGCGCCAGCTCGAGGAGGCGCTCCACCGGCCAATGCCGCACCAGCCGCAGCACCTCTTCGAGATAGTCGTATGCGTTGAGGCGATAGAGCGCGCACGACGCGATCAGGGACCGGTACATTGCGTAAAGCGCGAGGCCGGCCTTGGTCTCGAAGTGCTGCCAGTTGTCGAGACCCTTCTTCAGGGCCCGCAGCTCCCGCTCCGAGTCGTTGTTGTGCAGCTTCAGGCGAGGATCGGCGAGGAATGCTCGCCGCGCGTCCTGGAGGTTTGCCGCGTACTTCAGCGCGCTCTCGATGCGCCCGCCGGGCTCGGCCCGCGCGCTCGCCTGCTCCATCCACGCATCAAACGCGTCCACGAGCGGCGTGGCGTGCTTCTCCCGAAAGGCTCCCCGCACGCTGAGGTTCGTGATCCGATTCGACTCGGCGATCACCTTGAACAGCGCGCCGATGATGGACAGCGCCTCGTAGGCCAGCGCGCTCTCCGTCAGCGTCGCCCGCCAGAAGTACCGACGCACATGGGCCCAGCAGGCCAGCTCGATGATCCCGATCAGGTGCAGCCCGTTGTAGATGCTCGAGGCGTCCGATAGGAGCCGGCCACGGAAACCGGCGAGGAGCGCGCTGATCGAGGCGCTGTCGTGGTGGCGCACGGCGCGGAAGACGATGTGCCCGACGTCGGAGATGAAGACGAAGACGTGCCAGCGGATATCACCGCCGAGGGCGCGCACGGGGGCCGAGGTCGCGTCGGTGGCGATCAGGAAGGAGTCCCGGATCGACTCGGCGTGCATCGCCGCGACGATGGGCGCGAGCTTGTCCGCCCCATAGGCGCACCAGTCGTACTGCGTGGAGCGGGGGAGCGGAAATCCGCGCAGAGCGGTCATCTGCTCTTGGCGATGGAGCGGGAGCGCGAAGCCGTACTTATTCATCGCGACTTCGGCGATGATACTGGCGTCGGCCATCATCGAGGGGAGCGCCCAGTCCGGCACCGGGGCGGTCACGATCTGGCCCTTGCGCGCGCCCTCCGCATCCGTGATGCGCACCCATCGGGTCCGCGTCGTTCGGATCAGCTCGTAGCGGGACCGGCGATGGGCGACGCGCTCCGTGATTTCGGGCTCGAGCTCTCGCCAACCGACTCCACCAGAGGCCGTGACCTCATCGGGCACGATGCGCTCTTCGATGATCGGGAGCCCCGCCGTGAGAAGGTCGCGACGATTGCCCTTGCGCCGAGGCTTCTTCGCAGCCTTGTCGTCGGCGCGTGCGTCGGCTTCGGCCTTCGCCTCCTCCGCTGCTTGTGCGAGCGGCCTGGGCTCGAGCCCCATGACCACGGCCGCAAAGGCGAGCTGCAGAGACTCTTCGTCGACGCGCTCGGGCTGGTTGGGCGGACGCTGGCCGTCGATGAGTTTCTGGAGCCGGCCGAGGTCAGCGGCCTGAAGCGCGTTGAGCTTGGCCAACTCCTTGACCTGTGCGCTGAGCTCGAGAATCTGCGCGTGGAGACGTTCACGCTCTTCGTCTGCGCGAGCGCATCGGATGCACAGCAGGCCGCCCATGAACGCCTACGTCATCGGCGGCACCGAGTTCGAGTTGCTTAAATCTGCGCCCTGCGCAGCAGCTGGGTGTCGATGCCCTCGAGGATGAGCTCCAGCTCTCGCGCCGAGACCTCGACGCGGGCCGCTCCGACGGGGATCGGCAGCGGGATTCGGAAGTGTCCGCGGTCGAGGCGACAGTAGAGGAGCCGGTAGGCCTTCCCGTCGTGCCAAAGGAGCTTCACGTGGGTGGTGCGCTTGTTGTGGAAGAGGAAGGCCTCGCCGGAGCGTGGATCTCCGCCGAGCGCATCTCGCACCAAGCCGGCGAGACGATCGAAGGAGAGGTGGAGGCTGACGGGCTGCGTGGCGACGTAGATCTGAGTCGGGAGCCGCACGGCTCAGGCCTTCCCGCCCAGACGCTGGAGCGCGACCGCGAGGCCGTCGACCACCAGCGCCGTAGCTCCCGACATCTCGAGCCGAATGCCCGCTTTGGTCTCGAGGACCCACCGAGCCTCGCCCGACGGCGAACTCGGCGGCCGGGGTGAGGATGCGACGAGGGGAACGAAGGCGAGCTTGGGCTTGGTGGGGGTCTTTTCAGCTCGAAAGCGCCAGCGCCACCAGATCAGGGAGGGCTTCGAGAGATGCTGCTGGATCGCGAACACCCTCGCGCTCTGGCCGCTACGACCCCAGCGGTCCACGATCTCGCGCCACTCCTGAGCGCTCCGGCGGCGAGTCTTGGACTGGGGTCGCTTCGGCATCTCCGCCGCGTACGCGGCCTGCGATCTCGGCGCCAGGGGCCGGCGGAGACGCTGCGGACCGGTCAGCTACCCGCACAGAGCGGGGGAGCACGACAGGTGTTAGCGGAGATCTTGAAAGCGCCAT
>CAZRCT010000165.1:0-3525 GCA_964598655.1 uncultured Gemmatimonadaceae bacterium | reverse complement strand
CGTGGCGGCGCCGGCGGTGCCGGTGGCGGTGAAGGTCACCGGCGAGCCGGTGAGCCCGGCGGCCGTGGCGGTCAGCGTGTTGGCGCCGGCGGTCTGGCCCAGGGTCCAGCTGCCCACCGTCGCCACGCCGCTCGCGTTGGTGGTGGCTGCCGTCCCGGTGGCGCTGCCGCCGCCCGTCGCCACCGCGAAGCTGACGCTCACCCCCGCCACCGGGTTGTTGAAGGCGTCCCGAACCACCACGCTCGGCGCGGTGGCCACGGCGCTGTTCACCGTGGCGCTCTGGCCGTTGCCGGCGTTCACGGCGATCTGTGTGGCCGCCCCAGCCGTGGCGGTGGCGGTGAAGGTGAGGGGGCTGCCGCTCAGGTTGGTGGCGCTGGCCTGCAGGGTGTTGGCCCCGGTGCTGGTGCCCAGGGTCCAGGCGGTGACGCTGGCGATGCCATTGGTGCCCGTGACGGCGCTGCCCCCGGTGACGCTGCCGCCCCCGCCGGTCACCGTGAAGGTGACGGGCACACCGGCCACCGGGTTGCCGAACTGGTCGGTGACGAGCGCGGCGGGCGCCGTGGCCACGGCCGTGTTGACCCCGGCGCTCTGCCCGTCGCCGGCGGCGATGGCGATGGTGGTCGGAGCGTCGGCCGTGACGGTGAAGGTCACCGTGATGTCGAGGGGGGAGTTCGGGGCGTCCGGCTCGGTGATCGGGACCGTGGCGGTGTAGCTGCCGATAGCGAGGCCCGTGACCGAGGCGGTGAGCGTGAGCACGGCCGGCGCGCTGGCCTGGTCTAGCGTGGCGCTGAGCCAGCCGGTGCCGCCGGCGCCGTAGCTGATGGTGCCCACGGCGAGTTCATCCAGCTGGGAGCCGCCGCTGTTGGTGATGTCCACCGTGATGCCGGGATTGGTGCCGCTCTGCGCGATGGCCGTCAGGGGCACCGCCGTGGCCGACGCGGTGATGGCCGGGGCCGGGACCACCTGGACCACGGCGGTGCCGGTGACCTTGCCGGCCGTGGCCGAGACCATCGTCATGCCGAGGCCGGTGCCGGTGACCAGGCCGTCCCCGTCCACGGTGACCACGCTGCCGTCATTGCTCGCCCAGGTCACCGCCTTGTCGGGGAGGAAGGAGCCGCGCTCGTCGATCGGGAAGGCCTTGAGGGTGTCCGTCAGGCCCAGCACGAGCACCAGCGTGTCCGGCGAGACCCGCACCTGGGCGATGTCCCCGGGGCCGATCTCGGACTTCTCGGAGCAGGCGGCCAGGCCCACAACCGAGGCAAGCAGGGCGCGCAGGGCCAGGCGGGACCACGGGCGGCGGACAGGCGACATGGTGTCTCCCTCAGGGCCGCGCGTGCCTCTCCCAGGGCGGGTGGCCGCTCGGCGCCGGCATTGCGATGGGGGTGGTCGGGATGTGCTTCATGAAAACTTAGGGTTTGGGGCCGCCGACGCAAAGAGGCGCGGGCGCCACACCCCCGCGGAACGACCAGCAGGGGGCCACCCGGATCGGGCGGCCCCCTGCTGGCGTGCGGCAGCGTGGCTCAGTTGTTGGGAGCGTTGTTGAGGATCCAGTCGCGGATGATGAACCGCTCCGTCGAGGTCAGCGCGGGGAGGCCCGAGGGCATGCTCCCGCCGCAGGGCGGGGTGAAGTTGATCTTCTGGTAGAGCACGCTGCTGGCGAGGCTGCCGGGCACCACGATGGTGCCGCAGCCCGGATTGTCCGCCGTGGCCCGGTTCACGGTGTTGCCATAGGTGCCGAAGTTGCCGACCGTGTGGCAGCCGTTGCAACTGCCCTGGGAGTTGGTGGTGAACAGCGGCGCCACATCGCTGGCAAACGACCAGGCGGCGAAGGCCGTGATGGTCAGCGAGGCCGAGCCGGAGGTGACCGTCAGGGTGTTGGTGTAACGCCCGCTCGCCGGGGAGCCGGCGGTCGGGACGCCGGAGGTGCTGAGGCGCCAGCTCAGCACGGTGGCCACGCCGGAAGCGTTGGTGGTCTCGTTGCAGCTCGAGGCCGGGAGCAGCACGCAGGTCACCTCGCCGGTGCCGGTGCCCACGGCGAAGTTCACCGTGGCGCCCGACACGAGGTTGCTGAAGGCATCCCGGGCGATGACCGACGGGTCGCTCGCCACGGTGGTGTTGGGGCGGGTGGTCTGATTGTTGGTGGAGTTGAGCGTCAGCGACGTCACGGCGCCGGCGGTGCCCGTGGCCGAGAAGGTGACGGGGCTGCCGGAGAGGCCCGTGGCGCTCGCGGTGATGGTGTTGGTTCCGGCGGTGGTGCCCATGGTCCAGGACACCAGGGTGGCGAGGCCGGTGGCGCCCGTGGACTGGGTGCAGCTGGTCACCGAGCCCGACGTGCAGACGAAGGAGCCGTTGCCGGCGGTCCGGCTCCAGGTGACGGTCACCCCGCTCACGTTGTTGCCGAAGGTGTCGGTGACGCGCACCGAGGGATCGGTGGCCACCGCCGTGTTCACGGTGGCGCTCTGGCCGTTGCCGGTGACGAGGGCGATGGTCGTGGCGGCCCCGGCCGTGGCGGACGCCGTGAAGGTGACCGGGGACCCGGTGAGGCCGCTCGAGGTGGCGGTCATCGTGTTGTTGCTGGTGCCGGCGGTGGTGCCGAGGGTCCAGCTGGTGACGGTGGCGATGCCGCTGGCGTTGGTGGACTGCGCCGTGCCGGTGGCGGAGCCCCCACCCGCCGTCACGGCGAAGGTGACGCTCACCCCGCTCACCGGGTTGCTGAAGGCGTCCCGCACGATGACGCTCGGGTCGGTGGCCACGGCGGTGTTCACGGTGGCCGACTGGCCGTTGCCGGCGTTGATGGCGATCTGGGTGGCGTTGCCGGCCACGGCGGTGGCCGAGAAGCTGACCGAGCCGGCGCTGGCGCTCGTGGCCTGGAGGGTCTGGGCGAGGCTGGCGTTGGTCCCCATCGTCCAGCTGCCCACCGTGGCGATGCCGCTGGCATTGCTGAGCGCCGTGCCGCCGGTGACGCTGCCGCCGCCCGCCGTCACGCTGAAGGTGACGCTGGCCCCGCTCACCACGTTGTTGAAGGCGTCGCGCAGCAGCACGCTCGGCGCCGTGGCCACGGCGGTGTTGACCGTCGCGGTCTGGCCGTTGCCGGCGTTGATGGCGATCTGGGTGGGCGTCCCCGCCGTGCCGGTGGCGGAGAAGGTGACGCTCCCCACGCCGGCCGTGGCCTGCAGGTTGTTGGTCCCGGCCGTGGTGCCGAGCGTCCAGCTGCCCACCGTGGCGAGGCCGCTGCCGTTGGTGGTGGTGCTCGTCCCGGTGGCGCTGCCACCGCCGCCGGTCACGCTGAAGGTGACGCTCACCCCGCTCACGTTGTTGCCGAAGGCGTCCGTGATGCGCACGGCGGGCGCGGTCGCGACGGCCGTGTTGACGGTGGCGGACTGGGCATCCCCAGCGGCCTTGGCGATGTTGGCCGCGGCGCCGGCGGTGCCGGTGGCCGTGAACGTCACCGGCGAGCCGGAGAGGCCGGCGCTGGTGGCTGTCAGCGTGTTGCTGCCGGCCGTGGTGCCGAGGGTCCAGCTGCCC
>CAZRCT010000164.1:0-3561 GCA_964598655.1 uncultured Gemmatimonadaceae bacterium | reverse complement strand
AAGCGCCCCGTCCGCCGGGATTGGACTGCAGGGAAGGGGGTACGAAAAAACGCGTGATTCAAGGTACGCGAAAACGCGAACCTGACAACTAGGGCTATCCACAAAACGTCCCCCCATCGGCAGCACCGCCTAGGCCACATGGCGGGGGCGCATGTCGCATTTCGCGCCGCCCTGCGTGTGCTGGGTTACCATCGCCCACCCACCTGAGCCTAGTGTGCGCCCATCCCGCACAGCGCTCAGGATCGCCTGCCCACCGTCCGCCGCGAAGGCCCCTACCGGTTTCACTTCTACGCCCTCGACCGGGACGAACGCCCGCACGTCCATGTCGAGCGGGACGAAGCCACCGCGAAGTTCTGGCTGGACGAGGTGGGGCTGGCGTCCGCCCGCGGTTTTCGGGAGATTGAGTTACGACGACTGGGCCGTCTGGTTCAGGAACGTCAGCTCCTGCTGCTCCAGGCATGGCATGGCTACTTCTCCCGCTGACCTGCATGGGCTCGCCGCGTCTGTGAGCGTCACCGACGACACCCTCGTCGTCCAGCTCCAGGACGGCTGCACCATCACCGCCCCCCTCGCCTGGTACCCCCGCCTCGCCGAGGGCACCCCCGCCGAACGCGCCCACTGGCGCCTCATCGGCATCGGCGAGGGCATCCACTGGCCCGACCTCGACGAGGACCTCAACGTCGACGGCCTCCTCGCCGGCCGCCGCTCCCGCGAGTCTGCCGACTCCCTCGCCCGCTGGCGCGCCGCCCGCGCCCGCTGAGCCGGTGCCCCGCATGCCGTCGTCCCCCCAGGACCGCCTCGCCGAGGGCACCCCCGACGAACGCGCCCGCTCGGAACTCGTCGCCCAGGGCCAGGCCATCCACTGGCCCGACCTCGACGAGGACATCCCCGTCACCACCCTCCGCGCCGGCCGCCCCTCCTAGGAGTCCGCCGCCTCCCTCGACCGCTGGCGCACCACCCTCGCCCACGCCCGCGCCGGCTGACCGCCCTCGACACCATCCCCTCGGCCGGCCGCAACCGCGAGAACCACCGAAGACACGAAGGCGCAGAGACCGCCGGTCGAGCTGGAGGCGTGTGCGCATCCGGCAACGCCCCCGCCTTACCTCGGAGCTCTACCACAGAAACCGATAGCCCGGGTTGGCAACGCCCCAACCCGGCCTCGATCCCTCCGTGTCCTCCGTGTCCTCTGTGGCTCTGTGGTTCCTGCAGTTCCTCTGCGCCCCTCCGCTCCCTCTGCGCCTCTGCGTTGAGTCACACCCGAGCCCCACCCCGGCACCCCCGACGGCGACGCCCCGACCTCGTACCCGCGGCCCCCCAGCCCGCGCCTATTCCCCATCCAGCGGACTCCGCACCCCCATCACCCCCTGCTGCAGCACGTGCGTGTAGATCATCGTCGTGCTCACGTCCCGGTGCCCCAGCAGCTCCTGCACCGTCCGGATGTCGTACCGGTTCTCGAGCAGGTGCGTCGCAAACGAGTGCCGGAACGTGTGGCACGTCGCCCGCTTCGTGATCCCGCTCCGCCGCACCGCCGCCGTCACCGCCCGCTGCACCGTCGTCGGGTGCAGGTGCCACCGCCCCCGCCGCCCCGGCTCCACCTCCCCCAGCACCCGCCCCGCCGGGAACACCCACTGCCACCCCCACTCCCGCCCCGCATTGGGGAACTTCCCCGACAACGCCCCCGGCAACGGCACCCACCCCGCCCCCGCCGCCACATCCCGCTCGTGCCGCGCCCGGACCCGCGCCAGGTGCCGCTCCAGCACCGGGATCAGGCTGTCCGCCAGCATCGTCTGCCGGTCCCGGTCCCCCTTGCCCGCCCGCACCATCACCCGCACCCGCGTGAAATCCAGGTCCTTCACCCGCAACTGCAGCGCCTCCAGCAGCCGCAACCCGCTCCCATACAGCATCGCCGCCACCAGCCCCTCCACCCCGCTCATCTCCTCCAGCACCCGCCGCACCTCCCCCCGCGACAGCACCACCGGCAGCCGGGGCCGTTTGGGCGCCCGCACCACCTCGTCCAGCCACGGCAGCTCCACCCGCAGCACGTGCTTGTACAGGAACAGCAGCGCCGCCAGCGCCTGCGTCTGCGTGCTCGCCGCCACCCGCCGCGTCTCCGCCAGCCAGCTCAGGAACCCCTCCACCTCCGCCTTCCCCATCTCCCCGGGATGCCGCATCCCCTGGAACCGGACAAACCGCACCACCCACCGCACGTACGCCTCCTCCGTCCGCCGGCTGTAATGCCGCACCCGGATCTCCCGCCGCATCGCCGCCACCAGCGCCCCCTTGCCCGCCATCGCCCCCATCCTCCCCTCGCACACCATTCTCCATCGAACACGCCCCCCCCGCCCCCGCCCCCCCCCACCCCGAGCGCC
This sequence comes from uncultured Gemmatimonadaceae bacterium, assembly GCA_964598655.1. Classification (GTDB taxonomy): domain Bacteria; phylum Gemmatimonadota; class Gemmatimonadetes; order Gemmatimonadales; family GWC2-71-9; genus JADJOM01. The sequence goes on along the minus strand of CAZRCT010000164.1, from coordinate 1,192 downwards.
GAGCAAGGCCGAGGGGGCCGGGCGGTGGAGGGGGATTTTCGGCATGCGGCGCTCGACGCAGTCGAGCGTCGCGTGCCGAAGTCGAGGGCCGCCCCGCGGCCCGAGCCCCCGGAACCGCCCGGCCCCCTCGGCCGCCGCCGGCGCCGCCGCCGAGCGCCGCCGCCATTCTCGCCCTGAACCCGCAAAGGTGTAGGCACAAAAAAAGACGCACCGGTCCACAACAACCCGATGCGCCCCCCTGCCTCCGCGACCCGTCACGCGTTATCGCGCACCACCCCGCCGCGATGCCGGTGGGCCCTGCCCGCGCCCGCACCCTACCATGGACAACGCCCCCGTCCTCCCCGCCCGCGCCTTGACAGGAATGCACTATGGTGAATATTCCGCCGGGAGAATGGGCCGTGATGTCCACGGCCGTCTTCGACGCGTGGTGGCACGCGCTTGAGCCACCCGCCCAGGATGCCATCGATGTGGTCGTGCGCCTGCTGCAGGTCCGGGGACCCCACCTCGGCTTTCCGTATTCCTCGGCGGTGCAAGGCAGCCGCCATGGCCACCTGCGGGAACTCCGGGTCCAGTGTCGAGGTCGCCCGCTGCGCGTACTGTACGCCTTCGATCCCCGCCGGGTGGCGCTCCTGCTCCTGGGCGGCGACAAGACCGGCAACGACCGCTGGTACGACCAGCACATTCCCCACGCCGACCGGCTCTACGACGAGCACCTCCGCCAGCTCCGGAAAGAGTGACACGCCATGGCCAGATCCTTCGAGGAACTCCGCGCCCGCCTCTCCCCCGCCAGGCAGCGCCGCAATGCCCGGCGGGCGGAAGCCATCCTCGCCGTCCTCGAACTCCGCGACCTCCGCCGCGCCCGCCGCCGCTCCCAGCAGGCCCTCGCCGCCGCCCTCGACTCCACCCAGTCCAGCATCTCCAAGCTCGAAAGCCGCACCGACACCACCATCAGCACCCTCCGCGACTACATCGAGGCCCTGGGCGGCCAGCTCCACCTCATCGCTCACTTCCCCGACGGCGACATTCGCATCACCCAGTTCGACCCCCCAAAGCGCCGCTGACCCCCCCACCCCCGAGCGCCGAGCGCCGAGCAAGGCCGAGGGGGCCGGGCGGTGCAGGGGGATTTTCGGCATGCGACGCTCGACGCAGTCGAGCGTCGCGTGCCGAAGTCGAGGGCCGCCCCGCGGCCCGA
>CAZRCT010000163.1:0-3601 GCA_964598655.1 uncultured Gemmatimonadaceae bacterium | reverse complement strand
CGCCGATCCGGGCTCGATTCCTCCGTGACCTCTGTGCCCTCTGTGCCTCTGTGGTTTTATGGACGGGCAGTTCTCTGTGGCCTCTGTGCCCTCTGTGCCTCTGTGGTTTTGCAGTTCCCGCCCAATCCTCACGCCGTGAGCGCCCTGCAGAACCCGGTGAACACCTCGATGTACCGGTCGATGTCCGCCTCGGTGTGCTGCACCGAGAGCGTCCACTGCTCCTCGTCGCCCGGCGTCATGAAGATGCCGCGGTTGAGGAGCCAGGGGTACGAGGCGGCGAAGAGCTCCGGCTTGGTCTCGAGGAAGTCGCGGTAGTTCCGCATCGGCGTCTTGCGGTACGACACGCACCCCTTGGCGCCGAGGTCGATGGTGTGCGCCGGCAGGCCGTAGGTGTCGATGGCCTTCTGGCAGCCGGCCGCGAGCCGCGCGCCGAGCCGGGCGAGGGTCCGGTAGCCCTCGGCGTCGAGGATCTCCCGCAGCACCACCAGCCCCACGTGGCTGATGAGGGGGTTGCCGTTGTAGGTGCCCATCTGCGACACGCCCTGCTCGATGAGCCGCATCAGGTCCTCGCGCCCGCCGAACGCCGCCGCCGGCAGCCCGCCCGAGATGGCCTTGGCCAGGCAGACGAGGTCCGGCTGCACGCCGAAGCGCTCCGTGGCCCCGCCCGGGGCGATGGTGAACCCCGTCTTGATCTCGTCGTAGATGAACACCACGCCGTGCCTGGTGCAGAGCTCGCGCGCCCGCTTGAGGTAGGCGACGTCCGGCACCACGATGCCGATGTTCATCATGGCCGGCTCCATGACGAGGCAGGCGATCTCCTTGCCCTTCTCGTCGAAGAGCCGCTCCAGCAGCTCGGCATCGTTGAACGGCACCACCTCGATGTACTTCGCGGCGTCCTTCACCAGCCCCTTCGACACCGGCGCCTTGGCCGGCCGCTCCCGCCCGCCCATGACGTCGGCGTTGGGGATCACGGAGAACATCACCGCGTCGTGGTGCCCGTGGTACGACCCCTCGATCTTGCAGACCACGTCCCGCCCCGTGGCGGCCCGCGCCACCCGGATGGCGTCCATGGTGGCCTCGGTGCCGCTGTTCGCGAAGCGCAGCATCTCGAGGTTGAAGCGGCGGCAGATCTCCTCGCCGAAGGCCACCGCGCTCTCGGTGGTCACGGCAAAGTGCGTTCCCCGGCTCGCCGCCTCGGCGATGGCCTCCACCACCCGCGGGTGCGCGTGGCCACAGACCATGGCGCCGAAGCCGCCGTGGTAGTCGAGGTATTCGTGATGATCCTGGTCCCAGACGTGGCTCCCCTTGCCGTGGCTCACGTAGATCGGATAGGGGCTCCCCTTCTGGAATGACGACACCACCCCGAAGGGCAGCGTCTGCCGCGCCCGGGCAAAGAGCCGGGCCGAGGCCGGGGTGCGCGCCAGGAGCTGCTGGGTCTCCTGGTCGCAGAGCTGCTGGGCACGGGCGAGCAGACGCTCCATGCCCACCGGCTCGCTGGACGAGACAGTGGCGGTCATGCGGGACTCGCTTGTGGGGGTAGCTGGGTGCTATCGCCTGCGACGGGGAACGGCGGGCCCGAGGGGGATGCCCGGGGGGCCGGGGGTTGCCCCAACCTGCGGCCCGGGGCGCGGGTTGTCAACTCCGCCCGCACGGCGCAGATTGAGTCCGCCAGTCCCGCCCAGCCGTCCGCCAGCCAGGAAGCCACCGCATGGATCCGGTCGTCGCCCTCGACCACGTGAACAAGCGGTTCGGGGATTTTGTCGCCGTGCACGAGGCCCATTTCACGATCGGCCGCGGCGAGTTCTTCTCCATGCTCGGCCCCTCGGGCTGCGGCAAGACCACGACGCTGCGCATGATCGCCGGCTTCGAGCAGCCGGACGGCGGCCGCATCCTGCTCGAGGGCCAGGACGTCTCCCGCACCCCGCCCTACCGCCGCAACGTCAACACCGTCTTCCAGCACTACGCGCTCTTCCCGCACATGAGCGTGCGGGACAACGTGGCCTTCGGTCCCCGCAGCAAGAAGGTGCCGGAGGCGGAGGTGCAGAAGCGCGTCACCGAGCTGCTCGAGGTCATCCGCCTGGCCCACCTCGGCACGCGCAAGCCCGGCCAGCTCTCCGGCGGCCAGCAGCAGCGCGTGGCGCTGGCCCGCGCGCTCGTCAATTACCCCTCCGCCCTCCTCCTCGACGAGCCGCTCGGCGCCCTGGACCTCAAGCTCCGCCAGGCCATGCAGATCGAGCTCAAACGCATCCAGCGCGAGGTCAACATCACGTTCATCTACGTGACCCACGACCAGGAGGAAGCCCTCACCATGTCCGACCGCATCGCGGTCATGAACGAGGGCCGGGTGGAGCAGATCGGCACCCCGCAGGAGATCTACCACGCCCCCACCACCGTCTTCGTGGCGGGGTTCATCGGCGTGGCCAACCTCCTGTCCGCCAGGATCGTCGGCGTGCTCGGCGAGCGCGCCGTGGCCGAGGTGGCCGGCCAGCGCGTGGAGACCCTGGCGCCGGCCTGGACCACCGGGGCCGGGGCAAGCGCCACCCTCATGGTGCGCCCCGAGCGCCTGCGCCTCGCCGAGGCCGGGCCCGGCGTGCGCGCGCGCCTCGAGACGGCGGTCTTCCAGGGCCCCGTGGTCCGCGCCATCCTGCGGACCGCCGACGGCGCCGAGGTGGTGGCCCACGTGGGCGCCGAGGGGGGCCAGCCGTCGCTCGTCCCGGGGCAGGAGTACGTCGTCACCTGGGATGCGGAGGCGGCCCGCCTCCTCCAGCCCAGCAAGCCCGAGAACATCCTCGACCGCTCCGACCGGCCCACCATCGAGATGGCCGGCAAGCACTAGCCCGTTCCCTCCCTTCCCTCGCCCCGAGGTGGCCCGATGAAGCGCCGTGAACCGTACGACGAGCAGGAACTCCAGTCGCTGGTCCGCCGTGCCCTCTCCCGCCGGCAGTTCCTCGGCCGCACCGCGCTGGCGGCCGGCGGCCTCGCCCTCGGCTCGGGCTTCCTGGCCGCCTGCGGCAAGAAGGACGCGGGCGCCGGGGGCGCCGACTCGACCGCCGCCGCCGGCGGCGCCAAGGCCATCAACATCTCCAACTGGCCGCTCTACATCGACGGCAAGACCATCGCCGACTTCACGGCCGCCACGGGCATCACGGCCAACTACACCGAGGACGTCAACGACAACGACGAGTTCTTCGCCAAGATCGACGAGCCGCTGAAGCGCGGGCAGTCCATTGATCGCGACATCGTCGTGCTCACCGACTGGATGGCCGGCCGCCTCATCAAGCTGGGCTACACCCAGGCCATCCCCACGGCGCCATTCCCCAACAAGGCCAACCTGGTCGACAACCTCACCAACGTCGGCTTCGACCCCGGCCGCGCCCACAGCGTGCCCTGGATGTCGGGCATGACCGGCGTCGCCTACAACCCCAAGACGCTGGGCCGCGAGCTCACCAGCATCAACGACATCTTCGACCCGAAGTTCAAGGGCAAGGTCACGATGCTCACCGAGATGCGCGACACGCTGGGGCTCGTGATGCTCGGCATGGGCAAGGACCCCGCCACCTGCACCCTCGACGACGCCAAGGCGGCCTGCGCCAAGATCAAG
>CAZRCT010000162.1:0-3663 GCA_964598655.1 uncultured Gemmatimonadaceae bacterium | reverse complement strand
CTCCGTGTCCTCTGTGCCTCTGTGGTTCTCACACCAAGGCACGCCCCACACCGCCCCCAGCCACCGGCACCCATGGACCACGCCCTCGACCAGTTCATCCGCCACATCAACCTGCCCACGGCCATCGCCGCGGCGGCGCTGGTGCTGCTCGTGATCCTGGTAATACGGATCGGCAGGGCGCTCCTGATGGCGGGCGTGTTCGGGATGCTGGCGGGCGGGGTGTCGCTCGGGCAGGGGACCCCGCCGGGGACGGCCGGTGTGCATGCGGCCATCGGGTTTGGCGTCGCCGCCGTGACGCTCTTCTTCATCCGCATGACGAAGAGCCTCGTCCTCTGGCTCGCCATCACGGCGCTCGGCGTGGGCGCCCTCCTCTGGTTCGGCATGGGCACCGCATGACCTTCCGCTCCCTCGCGCGCGGCGCGCTCGCCGTCGTGCTCACGGCGCTCCCGCTCGCGGCGCAGGAAGTCCCCGACAGCGTCCGCCTCCCCCGCCTCGCCGCGCTGGGCCGCCTCTACACCACCGTCCGCTTCTTCCATCCCACACTCGGCTACCTCGGCGTGGCGTGGGACCAGGCCACGGCCACCGCCGCCGATGCCGTCCACGACGCCGACACCCGCGACGACTACGCCGCCGCCCTCACCGAGCTCCTCGGCACCCTGGCCGACCCGCGCACCCGCATCGTGGACACCACGATCCCCTGGGAAAGTGACCCGACCCAGCCCGCCGTGAGCCACCGCTGGACCGACGACAGCACGCTCATCGTGAGCATCCTGCCGCCCGCCATCGGTGCCTCGGCCGAGGTAGCGGCGGGGGTGGCGGTGCTGCTGCCGCTCTTCCGGCAGGCGCAGGCCATCGTCTTCGACCTGCGCGCCCCGCCGGGCTGGCCCGCGCACGGCGACGTGGACCACGCGCTGGGCCAGCCGGCCGTGACGCGCACGCTGTTCCCGAACTCCATCATCGGCCCCGGCGAGCGGACCCGGCTCCACGAGGGCTACGCCCCCGACCGCCCCGCGCAGGCCTCGGCCGTCTTCCGCGAGGGCTGGCACCAGGCCGCGGGCCCGCTGTACGAGGGGAGCGCGTCGGCCCACGACGTGCGCCTCATCTTCCTGGTGAACGGCGACAGCGAGCTGCCGCGCGTCGCCCTCGCGGCGCGCGCGCTGGGCCTCGGCACCATCGTCGGCGACGGCGAGGCAAGCCGCGCCCTGGGCGGCACCAGCCTGCGCCTGCCGCTCACCGACGGCCTGGTGGCCGAGGTGCGGGTGGGCGAACTGGTGAACGGCGACGGCACCGTGGCCGTGGCGGTGGACACGGTGCTCGGCTCGAGCGACGCGAGCGATGCGCCGCTGGCCACGGCGCTGGTGCTGGCGCGGACGCCGTGGCGGCTGGCCACGCCGCGGCTGGCGCCCGCCATCAGCCCGCCCGCCCCCGAGCCCGACTCGGCGCGCACCCGCTTCCCCACGCGCGGCCAGCGGCTGGTGGGCCTCTACCGGCTGTGGGGTGCGGTGGAGTACTTCCACGCCTATCCCGAGCACCACACCGCGCCGTGGGCCACGGCGCTGGAGCGCTACATCCCCCGGGTCGAGGCGGCGCGCGACTCGATGGAATACGCCATCGCCATCGCCGAGCTGATGACCACCATTGGCGACTCGCACGGCGGGGTGCAGGCGCCGGGGCTCCGGGCGCTGCTCGGCCCGGCGCCGCTGCCGTTCAGGGCGCGGATGGTGGCGGGCCGGCCGGTGGTGACGCGGCTCGCGGCGGACTCCCTGGCCCCGGGCCTAGCCTTGGGCGACGAGCTGGTGAGCATCGACGGCGAGGCCATCGACGCGCGTGTGGCGCGGATCGGCCGGCTCATTGCGGCCTCCACCCCGCAGGCCCGCGCGCGCGACGCGCTCACTCGCGCGCTCCTCGGTACCGAGGGCTCGGTGGCCACGCTCCGGGTGCGGGGGGCCAACGCCGGGGTCCGCACGGTGCGGGTGCCGCGGCGCGTGGCGTTCCAGGCGCTCCTGGCCAGCGAGCGGGACGGACCGGTGTTCCGGCTCCTGCCCGGCAACATCGGGTACGCGGACCTCGACCGGCTGAATCCGGCGGACGTGGACAGCATGTTCTCGCTGTTCCGGGACACGCGCGGCATCGTGTTCGACATGCGCGGCTACCCGCGGGAAACCGCGTGGGAGATCGCCCCGCGGCTCACGGCGGCGCGGGAGGTGGTGGCGGCGCGCTTCACCCTGCCCCTGGCCCGGCGGCCCGAGGGGCTGGTGGTGGAGGAGCAGGCCGGGGAGCGGCTCCGGGCGGAGTTCGAGCAGCGGATTCCCGCGGGGACGGGGGCCGTGTACCGCGGCCGCACCGTGATGCTGATCGACGAGCGGACCCAGAGCCAGGCGGAGCACACCGGGCTCTTCCTCGAGGCGGCCAACGGGACGGCGTTCATCGGAAGCCCGAGCGCCGGGGCCAACGGCGACGTCACCAACGTGGAGCTTCCGGGCGGGCTCGTGGCCTGGTTCACCGGCCTGGCCGTGCGCCACGCCGACGGCCGCCCCTTGCAGCAGGTGGGCCTCACCCCCACCATCCGCGTGGCGCCCACGCTCGCGGGCCTCCGCGCGGGGCGGGATGAGGTGCTGGAGCGTGCGCTGCTCTACCTTCGGACCGGGCGCTAGGGCCTCGCTGCTGGAGGGCTGGGCAGGAAACCACGGAGACACAGGGGACACAGAGGTCACAGAGAAGGCCTCGGCCCTGCGGGCATCTGCCGCCACTCCGGTCTCGAGCGTATGATGCGCGCCACGTGGATTCAGACCCACGGCCCCCACAGCAATTTCACTGGAAGTCAACCCGGCTCCTCGATGCCACTTTCGCTTCACACCCGGACCCTCTGTGGCCTCCGTGTCCTCTGTGCCTCCGTGGTTTCCTTACGGAGCCGTGCCCTGAAGCCGTGGCTCGCCCTTGGCACGCTGGTGGCCTGCTCCTCCCCGGGACCGGAGACGGTGAAGCTGCCCGAGCACCAGGCGCAGCGGGGGGATGAGCCGCCGGTGCTGGTGAACCGGGTGAGCCCGGTGACCTACCCGTCGGCGCTGCTGGCGCGCGGCATCGAGGGGAAGGTGGTGCTGCGGCTGTTCGTGGACACGCTGGGCCGGCTGAGCCCCGATTCCACCCGCCTGGCCGAGTCGTCGGGCTACCCCGCCATGGACTCGGCCGCGCTGGCGGCGGTGGCCGAGTTCCGGTTTGCCCCGGCGCTCAGGAACGGCGTCCCGGTGGCCGCCGCCTTCCTGCAGCCGGTACATTTCCGCCATCCCCAGGCCGGAGGAACCACCCCGTGACGCCCCCGCACCAGAAGGCCTACGACTCCGTCCTGCCCACCATCGGCTGGACCCCGCTCATCCGCCTCAGCCGGATCGGCGGCGGGATCCGCACGCCGGTGTACGGCAAGGCGGAGTACGCCAACCCGGGCGGCTCGGTGAAGGACCGGATCGGCCTCAAGATCATCGAGGACGCGGAGAAGCGTGGCGACCTCAAGCCGGGCGGCGTCATCGTGGAGGCCACGAGCGGCAACACCGGCGTGGGCCTGGCGCTCGCGGCGGCGCTCAAGGGCTACCGCTGCATCTTCACCATGCCGGACAAGATGTCGCAGGAAAAGGTGCGGCTCCTCAAGGCGTACGGCGCCGAGGTGGT
>CAZRCT010000161.1:0-3996 GCA_964598655.1 uncultured Gemmatimonadaceae bacterium | reverse complement strand
GCGAGCCGGGCGTCGGCAAGACGGCCATCGTCGAGGGCCTGGCGCAGCGCATCGTGAATGGGGACGTGCCGGAGTCGCTCCGCGACAAGCAGATCGTGGCGCTGGACATCGGCCTCCTGCTGGCGGGCGCCAAGTACCGGGGCGAGTTCGAGGAGCGCCTCAAGTCCGTGGTCAAGGAGCTGACGGAGGCGGAGGGCAAGTTCGTCGTGTTCATCGACGAGCTCCACACCCTCGTCGGCGCGGGCGCGGCCGAGGGGGCGGTGGACGCGAGCAACCTGCTCAAGCCGGCGCTGGCCCGCGGGGAGCTTCACGTGGTGGGCGCCACCACGCTCGACGAGTATCGCAAGCACGTCGAGAAGGACGCGGCCCTGGAGCGCCGCTTCCAGCCCGTCCTGGTGGGGGAGCCGAGCGTGCCGGACACCATCGCCATCCTCCGCGGCCTCAAGGAGAAGTACGAGGTCCACCACGGCATCCGCATCACCGACAACGCGCTCGTGGCCGCCGCCACGCTCTCGGACCGCTACATCGGCGACCGGTTCCTGCCGGACAAGGCCATCGACCTCGTGGACGAGGCGGCAAGCCGGCTCCGCATGGAGATCGACAGCCTCCCGCAGGAGATCGACGAGGTGGAGCGCCGCATCCTGCAGCTCGAGATCGAGCGGCAGGCGCTGCTGAAGGAGAAGGACAAGGCGGGGCTGGAGCGGCGAACGGCGGTGGAGCAGGAGATCGCGGAGCTGAAGGAGCGCTCCGGCGGCATGAAGGCGCAATGGCAGGCGGAGAAGCTGGCCATCCAGCAGATCCAGGGCCGCAAGCAGGAGGTCGAGGGCCTGCGGACCGAGATGGACCAGGCCCGCCGCCGGGGCGACCTGCAGCGCGCCGCGGAGCTCCAGTACGGCCGCATCCCCGAGCTCGAGCGCCAGATCGGCGAGGAGGAGCAGCGCCTCGCCCAGATCCAGGCCACGGCCAAGTACCTGAAGGAGGAGGTGGACGCCGAGGACATCGCCGAAGTCGTGGCCAAGTGGACCGGCGTGCCGGTGGCCAAGATGCTGGAGAGCGACCGGGAGCGGCTCACCCGCCTCGAGGCGGAGCTGGCGCGCCGCGTGGTGGGACAGGCCGCCGCGGTGGAGGCGGTGTCGAACGCCGTGCGCCGGAGTCGCGCGGGGCTGGCCGATCCCAATCGCCCCACGGGTTCGTTCATCTTCCTAGGCCCCACCGGGGTCGGCAAGACCGAGACGGCCCGGGCGCTGGCCGAGTTCCTCTTTGACGACGAGCGCGCCATGGTGCGGCTCGACATGTCGGAGTACATGGAGAAGCACTCCGTGGCACGGATGATCGGGGCGCCCCCGGGCTACGTGGGCTATGAGGAGGGCGGCCAGCTGACCGAGGCGGTCCGACGGCGGCCCTACAGCGTGCTCCTCTTCGACGAGGTCGAGAAGGCGCACCCCGACGTCTTCAACCTGCTGCTGCAGATCCTCGACGACGGGCGCCTGACCGACAGCCAGGGCCGGGTGGTGGACTTCCGGAACACGGTCATCATCATGACCTCGAACATCGGCAGCCAGGTGATCCTCGAGGCCGGCGAGGCCGAGGGCGACCGCTGGCTTCGGGTCGAGGGCGCGGTGCGCGACCAGCTCCGCCACCACTTCCGGCCCGAGTTCCTCAACCGCGTGGACGACATCATCGTCTTCCGCCAGCTCTCGCGCGCCGACCTGGCGCAGATCGTGGAGCTGCAGCTGGAGCGGCTCACCCGGCAGCTCGCCGAGCGCCGGATCGCCCTCCGGGTCACCGAGGGCGCCCGCCAGCTGCTCGCCGAGGAGGGCTACGATCCGGTGTTCGGGGCGCGGCCGCTCAAGCGGGTGATCCAGCGGCGGCTGCAGAACCCGATCGCCCTGGAGCTGCTCGAGGGGCGCTTCCACGAGGGGGACACCCTGGTGGTGGAGCGCGCCGCGCAGGGCCTCGACTTCCGCCGCGAGGCCCCGGCGCCGGAGGCGGCGAGTGCCTGACACCCCGCCCTCGCCGCAGGACCTGGCCGGGATGCGCCTTGCGCTGGCGGAGGCGCGCCGGGCATGGCGGGCCGGTGAGGTGCCGGTGGGCGCCGTGGTGATGCACCAGGGGCAGGTCGTCGGGGCGGGGTACAACGAGACCGTGGCCCGCCGCCTGCCCACGGCGCACGCGGAGTGGCTGGCCATCGAACGGGCCCTGGCGCGGCTCGACGTCGACCGGCTGCCGGAGGCCACGCTGTACGTGACCCTCGAGCCCTGCGCCCAGTGCGCCGGCGGCATCGTGCTGGCCAAGGTCGGCCGTGTGGTCTTCGGGGCCTGGGACGACAAGGCCGGGATGGCCGGCTCGGTGGGCGACCTGCTCCGGCACCCGCGGCTCAACCATCGGCCGGAGGTGCGGGGCGGGGTGCTGGCGGAGGAGTGCGGGGCGTTGCTGCGGGGGTTCTTCGCCGAGCGGCGGGACTGACCCCCTGAAAGGACGAAACGCCCGATTCCCGTTGGAATCGAGCGCCACACCACGGCCTGGCATCACCCGGTTGCCGCCTCCGGGGCCCTTGCGGGCTATGTCCTTCAATTGGGGCGAAGAGTAATGGGGCCGGGTGCCCGACGCAAGGGTCGGGTTCCGGGCACCGGCGACGGCGACCGGCACCCGCGGAACATGGAGGAAGGCCGGTCAGGGGGCCACGTCGTGGAACGTGAGCTCCTTTTCGTTTTCGAGCGCCCAGCGGAGCGACCACTCGTTCTCGAACAGCAGCACCGGCCGTCCGCCCGTGTCGAAGAGCCGGAGGCGCCCCGACGCCTGCGAGGCGCGCTCGATGGCCGCCTTGGGGCCGGTCACCCAGCGGGGGTGCTTGTAGCGGATGGGCTCGAGCCGGCAGGGGGCGCCGTACTCGTGCGTCAGGCGGAAGACCATCACGTCGAACTGCAGCTGGCCCACCGCGCCCACGATCGGCGCGGGTCCCGTGTCCCCCTCGGCGTAGAAGACCTGGGCGGCGCCCTCCTCCGAGAGCTCCCGGAGCCCGGTGTCCAGCTGCTTGCGGCGCAGCGGGTCTGCCGGCGACACCGTGGCGAAGTGCTCCGGGGGGAAGCGCGGGATGTCCTGGAACACCAGGTCGGGGCCGTTGGTGAGCGAGTCGCCGATGCGCAGGTTGCCGCGGTCCATGATGCCGATGACGTCGCCGGGCCATGCCTCGGTGATGGCGATCCGCTCGCGGGCCAGGAACTGCTGCGGCGCCGCCAGGCGCAGGGTCTTCCCGGTGCGCACCTGGCGGGCGTCCATCCCCGCCTCGAACTTCCCCGAGCAGATCCGCAGGAACGCCACCCGGTCGCGGTGCTTCGGGTCCATGTTCGCCTGGATCTTGAACACGAAGCCGGTGAACGCCGGCTGCACCGGATCCACCGGCCCGGCCGTGGACTCCCGCGCCAGCGGGGCGGGGGCGAGGTCCAGGAAGTCCTGCAGGAAGCCCTCGACCCCGAAGTTGGTGAGCGCGCTGCCGAAGTACACCGGGGTGAGGTCGCCGGCCAGGAAGGCGTCGCGGTCGAAGGGATGCCCGGCGCCCTCGAGCAGCTCCAGCTCGTCGCGGAGGCGCTGCAGCGCGCCGGCCTCCACGTGCTCGAGCAGGCGCGGGTCGTCGAGGCCGTACGCATGGGTCTCGGCGCGGGTGGCGCCGTGATCGGTGTTCCGGTCGAAGATCAGGGCCCGCGCGCGGCGGCGGTCGTACACGCCGATGAACCCGGCATCCCCGGTGATAGGCCAGGCGGCCGCGTGGCAGGCGATGCCGAGGTCGCGCTCCACGTCGCCGAGGAGGGTCATCGGGTCGGCGCCGGCGCGGTCGCACTTGTTGACGAAGGTGACGATCGGGGTGCGGCGCCGCTTGCAGACCGCGAAGAGCTGGCGGGTGCGCTCCTCGACGCCCTTGCGGTTGTCCAGCAGCATCACGGCGCTGTCGGCCGCCACCAGGGTGCGGTAGGTGTCTTCCGAGAAGTCCTGGTGACC
>CAZRCT010000160.1:0-4052 GCA_964598655.1 uncultured Gemmatimonadaceae bacterium | reverse complement strand
GCGGGACCCGCTGGTGGAGTACAAGAAGGAGGCCTTCGAGATGTTCGAGGACCTCGTGCGCGACATCCAGTCGACCTTCACGGAGCGGTTCCTCAAGATCACCGTGACGGCGGAGGCCCCCCGGCCGGCGGCCCCGCCGCCGACCCGCACGGCGCCGGCGGCGGCCCCCCGTACCGCCCAGGCGCCCGCCGCCGAGCCGCCGGTCGCGCCCGCGCCGGCCGCCGGGGCCGACGACCTCTTCGCCCCGGACGCCAGGGTGGCCCCGGCGCCCCCGCCGCCGACCTTCAGCGGCCCGCGGATGCCGGCCCCCCCGGCCATCACCACCAACCGCGGCCCGCTCAAGCCGGCCGGCCCCGTGGTGGGGGGCCCGGCGGAGATCGGGCGGAATGATCCCTGCCCCTGCGGCTCGGGCAAGAAGTACAAGAAGTGCCACGGGGCCGGGCAGTAAGGGCGTGAGCGCTCTGGGCATGAACGGGGCTTCCTCGGTGAGGAAGCCCCGTTTCGCGTCTGGCCCCCCGGTGTCGCAATCGGATCCGGCCTGCGGAGAAATGCGCCATGCACCGGCGCCGCCCGGTGGCATCTTGGCTCCATGGCCACCCGACTCCCCATCGCTACCGACCTGCCCCGCGACCGGCTCTGGAGCCTCGGGCCGTCCGCCCTGACCACCACGGAGCTCGTGGCGGTCCTGCTTGGCACCGGGGCCCGGGATGCGACAGCCGTGAGCGTGGCGCGCTCCCTGCTCGAGCGGGCCCACGGGTCCCTGCGGGAGCTCGCGGCCCGGCCCTCCGCCGAGCTGATGCGGACGCGGGGAGTGGGGCCGGTCAAGGCGGCGCGCCTGGTGGCGGCGCTGGAGCTCGCCGCCCGGCACCGGGCCGAGCAGCGCCCGGAGCCCCCACGCATCCGCCAGCCGGAGGATGTGGTGGCGTTCCTCGGCCCCCGGCTTCGGGACCTCACCGTGGAGGAGTTCCACGTGCTGGCGCTCGACAGCCAGAGCCAGGTGCGCCGGGACGTGCTGGTGAGCCGGGGCCTCCTCAACAGCGCGCTGGTGCACCCCCGGGAGGTGTTCCGGGCGGCCATCGCGGAGGCGGCGGCCGGCATCATCGTCGCCCACAACCACCCGAGCGGCGACCCCACCCCCTCCCCCGAGGACCGGGCGGTCACCCGGCAGCTGGTGGAGGCGGGACGGCTCCTCGACCTGCCGGTGTACGACCACGTGATCGTGGCCGGCGACCGCCACCTGAGCTTCGTGGCCGCCGGCTACCTGTAGCGGCGGGGGTGCCCGCGGGTGTGGGCGCCGCCCCAGCCCCCTCCCCGCGGCGCGGCCCCTTGCGGGATGGGCCCGATGCATGAGGATTACGGAGGTCGTCCCGTGCCTCGTCCCGTGCCACCGGCGCGGGGCGTTGGTGGTCGTGTCCCATGCCCCGGACCCCGTGACCGGAACCCTTCCCGACCTGGCCCCCGACTTCCGGGCCCTTCTCGAGCGCCACGCCGACCGGCTGGACCTCGAGCAGGTTGACCGCGCGCTCCGCTTCAGCGCCTCGGCGCACCGCGGGCAGAAGCGGGCCACGGGCGAGGACTTCATCACCCACAGCATCGCGGTGGCGCGCACGCTGGTGGAGCAGCAGCTCGACACCACGTCCGTGGTGGCCGCGCTCCTCCACGACGTGGTGGAGGACTCGGACATCCGGCAGGAGGACATCGCCCGGGAATTCGGGCCGGAAGTGGCCAACATCGTGGACGGGCTCACCAAGATCAGCTCGCTCACCTTCCGCTCGTCGGCGGAGCAGCAGGTGGAGAACTACCGCAAGCTGCTGCTCTCCATCGCCAAGGACGCCCGGGTCATCATCATCAAGCTGGCCGACCGGCTCCACAACATGCGGACGCTCGACCCGTTCGCGCCGGAGAAGCGGCACCGCATCGCCACCGAGACGCGGGAGATCTACGCGCCGCTGGCGCACCGCTTCGGCATGGCGGGCATCAAGGCGGAACTCGAGGACCTCTGCTTCAAGCACCTGGAGCCGGAGGACTACAAGGCGCTCGCGGCGCAGGTGGCCGCGCGGCGCGCCGAGCGCGAGCAGCTCATCTCCAAGCTGCAGATCCCGCTCGAGCACGAGCTCAAGGAGGCGGGGCTCACCTGGTTCGACATCACCGGCCGGCCCAAGCATCTCTGGTCCATCTACCAGAAGATGAAGAAGCGGAACAAGCCGTTCGAGGAGATCTACGACCTCATGGCGATCCGCGTGATCGTCAAGTCGGTGCAGGAGTGCTACCACGTCCTCGGCGTGATCCACCACAACTGGACGCCGCTGCAGGAGCGCATCAAGGACTACATCGCGAGCCCCAAGAGCAACGCCTACCAGTCGCTCCACACCACGGTCTTCGGGCCGGGCGGGCACCTGTTCGAGGTGCAGATCCGCACCCAGGAGATGCACCGCACGGCCGAGTTCGGCATTGCGGCGCACTGGCTGTACAAGAGCGACGGCACCAAGAAGGGCGCGCAGCTCGAGGCCCACTTCGGCTGGTTCCGCCAGCTGCTCGAGCTGCAGCAGGACGCGCACACGCCGGAGGAGTTCCTTGAGTTCCTGAAGGTGGACCTCTTCCAAGACGAGATCTTCGTCTTCACCCCGAAGGGGGACGTCAAGCAGCTGCCGAAGGGCGCCACGCCCATCGACTTCGCCTTCATGGTGCACACCGACGTCGGCTTCCGGTGTGTTGGCGCCAAGGTCAACGGCCGCATCGCGCCGCTCCACCGCGAGCTCAAGAACGGCGACACGGTGGAGGTGCTCACCGGCCCGGCCCACAAGCCGAGCCGCGACTGGCTGGCGCACGTGAAGACCGCCCGCGCCCGGCACAAGATCAAGGCCTGGATCCGGCACCAGGAGGACGAGGAGGCGCAGGAGATCGGCAAGGAGCTGCTCGGCCGCGAGCTCAAGCGCCGCCGGCTCGCCACGCCGGAGCCGCAGGAGGTCCAGCAGGCCGCCGAGACGCTCGGCCTGGCCGACGGGCGCCTCCTCGAGGTGGCGCTCGGCCGCGGCGACGTCACGATCGTGCAGGTGATCCGGGCCATCTTCCCCGAGCTCCCCTCCGACGACCTCCAGGACCAGAAGCCGAGCGTCATCGGCCGGGTGCTCGACCGGATCCGGCTCGGCAGCGGCATCCGCATCCAGGGCATGTCGGGCCTCCTGGTGCGCTACGCCCAGTGCTGCCAGCCCGTGCCGGGCGACACGGTGGTGGGCTACGTGACGCAGGGCCGCGGCATCTCCATCCACCGCGCCGACTGCCCCAACCTGCTCACGCTCTCGGGCGAGGGGCGCCGGGTGGAGATCGACTGGCAGGAGGCCAAGGGGGAGGCCTTCGCCGTGAAGCTGGCGGTGAGCGGCGAGGACCGCCGCGGCCTCTACGCCGACGTCATGCAGGCCATCAGCGCCAGCGGCACCAACGTCAAGGCCGCCGAGCTGACCACGCGGGACGGGACCGTCTTCAGCACCATCGTGGTGGAGGTGGACAACCGCGCTCACCTCGCCAAGGTCATCAAGAGCATCCGCAAGGTGAAGGGCATCACCGACGTGGAGCGCCGTGACACGCCGGCGCCGGGGAGCGCCTAGCTCGCCCCCGGCTCCCCGGCCGGCCCTTCCGGTGGGGTGCCCCCCTCGCTGGCGCACCAGCCCGTCCCGCGCGGCCCCGGGTCGCCCCACCGCCGGCCCCTCCGCCGTGCCCTCCCGGCGCCCCAGTCCTCGAGGCCCATCCCGGTGTCGGCAGCTGCGCGGAAGCGCCGGCCCGCGCCCCCGCGCCGCGGTGCTGGGCGCCGCGCCGGGCAGCCGCTACCTTGTGGCTCCCCCGGCCCCGAGTTCCATGGCGTACTGGCTCCTCAAGTCCGACCCCGAGACCTACGGCTTCGCCGACCTCGAGCGCGACCGCCGCACCACCTGGGATGGCGTCAGCAATCCCCAGGCACTCATCCACCTCCGGCAGATGGCCCGGGGCGACCAGGTGCTCGTCTACCACTCGGGCCGCGACAAGGCCGTCATCGGCCACGCCACCGTCGCGAAGGG
>CAZRCT010000159.1:0-4100 GCA_964598655.1 uncultured Gemmatimonadaceae bacterium | reverse complement strand
CCGCGCAGGGCGATGAACGTGTCGCGGCCCCAGTCGGTGAACCACGGGTAGCCGGCGATGATGGTCTTCCCCGCCCCGCGCCGCACCAGGTACGCGTCGCCCGCGCGCTCGAGCGGCCCGCCGAGGGCCGCGCGACGCTTCGCCTCGGCGCCGAAGAGGGCGGTGGCCAGGGCACGAGTGCTCCGGCCCCCCGGCGCCACGTGGCCCTCGGCGCCCTCGGCCATGAGGAGCCACACGGCGTCGCCCTCGGCCAGGTCGAAGTGGAGCTCCCCCGGGGAGCAGAGGTCCATCCGGTGCTCGAAGCCGCGATGCCGCTCCTCCTCGAGGAGGAAGTTCCGGTACCAGAGCGGGCCGTGCTGGTAGGTGCCGCTGGCGACGCTGAGCACGGTGGGCAGGCTTCGGTACGGCCGCCAGCGCACTTCCCGCCCGGCGACCTCCGCGCCGGTGTCGAAGTCGGCGTTCTCGGAGTGCAGGGCATGCGTATCCCGCCCCGAGAGCAGCGGGCGCACCACGAGGCGCGCGCCCGCCCGCAGGCCTTCCGCCCGCCAGCGAAGCGCCACCGCCGGCCGCTCGTGCGGGACGAGGAGTTCCTGCGTCACCGTGACGCCCTCGCCGAGCTGCCAGCGCCAGGTGGGCCACGGGCTGTGTGCGAAGCTCACCAGCCGGCCCGCGCCGTCCGGGTGCGTGACGTCCGGGAGGTATCGCTGGGTGGAGAGCGCGACGCGCCCCTCACCCTGCTCCACCCACGCCTCGAAGCCATCCACCAGCACCGCCCGCCGGCTCGGCACCTCCACGGCGGGCGTCAGCAGCCCGTGGTACCGGCGCGTGCGCCATCCCGCCACCGTGCCCATGGCGAAGCCGCCGAGCCCGTCGGCCTCGAGCCATTCCGCGTCGAGGGGCGGCCTCATCCGCCGGCCTCGAAGCCGGGGTACAGCGTCATCCCGCCATCCACCACCAGGGTGGTGCCGGTGACGTAGTCCGCCTCGTCGGAGACGAGCCAGGTGACGGCCCGCGCCAGGTCCTCCGGCTCGCCGATGCGGCGGGCGGGAATGAGCTTGAGCAGGGCGGCATAGGCCTCGGGCGTGTCCCACGCCTCGCGGTTGATGGGGGTGCGGATGGCGCCGGGCGCCACGCTGTTGACGCGGATCCCCTCGGGCGCGTACTCCTGCGCGATGCTCTTCATCATGAGCATCACCCCGCCCTTCGAGGCGGCGTAGTTCACGTGGCCGGCCCACGGGATCACCTCGTGGACGCTGCTCACGCAGACGATCTTGCCGAGCGCCCGCGAGCGCGCGGGCTCGAGCCCCCGCCGCCGGAACTCCCGCACCGCCTCGCGGCAGCAGAGGAACTGGCCGGTCAGGTTCACGTCGATGACGCGCTGCCACTGCGCCAGGGACATGGCGTGGAAGGGCGCGTCCTGCTGCAGGCCCGCGTTGGCCACCAGGATGTCGAGGCCGCCGAGGTGGGCGCGCGCGGCGTCGAAGAGTGCAAGGACGTCGGCCTCGCGGCCCACGTCGGCGCGGACGGCCACCGCCTGGCGGCCCAGCTCCCGGAGCTCCGCCGCCACGGCCTCCGCGGGCCCGGCCTGGCTGGCGTAGTTCACCACGACGTCCGCCCCGGCGGCGCCGAGCGCAAGCGCGATGGCCCGGCCGATGCCGGAGCTCGCACCCGTCACCAGCGCCCGCTGGCCTAGCAGGACCGGCGCGACCGGGCGCACGGCGAGTTCAGCGCTCTGCATGGCTCATCCTCCGCTGGCGCGGGTGGGCGGCGCGGGCGACGGGCTCCGCCTCGGGGGGCGCGGCGCCGCACGCGCGCGGCATCAGGAGCTTGGCGATGAGGCCGGTCCAGCCGGTCTGGTGGGACGCGCCGACCCCGCGGCCGGTATCGCCGTGGAAGTACTCGTGGAAGAGCACCAGGTCCCGGAAGTGCGGGTCCCGCTGCAGCTTCTCGTGGGCCCCGAAGACGGCGCGCCGCCCGTCCGCGTCCCGCAGGAAGATCCCCGCCAGCCGCCGCGAGAGCTCGTCCGCCACCTCGGCCAGCGAGAGATGGCGGCCCGAGCCGGTGGGGCACTCCACCCGGAAGTCGTCGCTGTAATAGTGATGGAACTTCTGCAGCGACTCGATCAGCAGGTAGTTGACGGGGAACCAGATCGGCCCGCGCCAGTTCGAGTTGCCGCCGAAGAGCCCGCTGTCAGATTCCCCGGGCTGGTAACGCACGGTGAGCGGCATCCCCATCACGTTGAAGACGTAGGGCGTGGCCTCGTGGTGCTTCGAGAGCGCCCGGATGCCGTACGGCGAGAGGAACTCCGTCTCGTCGAGCATCCGCTCGAGCAGCTTCTTCATCCGGTGGCCGCGGAGGAGCGAGAGCAGCCGCCGCTCCCCCATCCCCGGCTCCCCCCACCGGGACACCAGCGCCGCCAGCTCCGGCCGGTAGTCGAGGAACCACCGCAGCCGCCGCGCGAACTCCGGCAGTTCCTCGAGCAGCGACTCCTCGATGGTCTCCACCGCGAAGAGCGGGATGAGCCCCACCATGGAGCGGACCCGCAGCGGGATGAGGCGGTCGTCCGGGGTGTTGAGGACGTCGTAGTAGAACTGGTCCTGCTCGTCCCAGAGGGCCACGCCGTCGCCGCCCAGGTTGGTCATCGCCTCGGCGATGTGCAGGAAGTGCTCGAAGAACTTGGTGGCGATGTCCTCGTACACCCCGTTGTGCCGCGCCAGCTCCAGCGCGATCCGCATCAGGTTGAGGCTGTACATGCCCATCCATGCGGTACCGTCGGCCTGGTTGATGTGACCGCCGGTCGGGAGCGGGGCGCTCCGGTCGAAGACGCCGATGTTGTCGAGGCCGAGGAAGCCGCCCTGGAAGACGTTGCGGCCCTGCGCGTCCTTCCGGTTCACCCACCAGGTGAAGTTGAGCATCAGCTTGTGGAACACCCGCTCCAGGAACGCCAGGTCCCCCGCCCCGCCGCGGCGCTTGCGGTCCATCTGGAACACGCGCCAGGTGGCCCACGCGTGCACCGGCGGGTTCACGTCGCCGAAGGCCCACTCGTAGGCGGGCAGCTGGCCGTTCGGGTGCATGTACCACTCACGGGTGAGCAGCACCAGCTGCTCCTTGGCGAACTCCGGGTCCACGAGCGCCAGCGGGATGCAGTGAAAGGCGAGGTCCCACGCCGCGTACCAGGGGTACTCCCAGGTGTCCGGCATCGAGATGATGTCGGCGTTGTTGAGGTGCCGCCATTCGCGGTTGCGGCCGTGCTTGCGGCCTTCCGGGGGCGCAGGCTGCGCCGGGTCGCCCTCGAGCCAGGCGGGGACATCGTAGTGGAAGAACTGCTTGGACCAGAGCATCCCGGCGAGCGCCTGGCGCTGGACCAGGCGCGCATCGGCGTCCGGGATCCCGGCCTGGAGTCCGGCATAGAACTGGTCCGCCTCCTCGCGGCGCACCGCCAGCAGCGCGTCCGCGTCGGCGGGGCGGCTCCGCGGCGGCACGTCGTGCCCCGGCGAGAGGCGCACCGTCACGGCGTAGCTCCCGCCGGCGGGAATCGTGGTGCGGTACCAGGCCGCGGCCTTGGTCCCCATCCGGTCCGGGCGCAGGGCGTCCCGGTTCCCCTGGATCACGCGCTCATGGAACGCGTCCTTGTACCGGCCGGCGTCGGGCGCGGTGCCGTAGAGCCGGGGGCCGTTGGTCTCGTTGTCGGTGAAGAGCAGCTCCACCGCGCCTTCGGGGGCCCAGCGGTAGGCGCCGAGGGTGGGGTGCGTCACCAGCACCGCGCCGTTGTCCGCCCGGAGGGACGGGCGCTCCGCCCCGGCCTGCCAGGCCCAGGTGTTCCGGAACCACAGCTGCGGCAGGAGGTGAAGCTCGGCCGCCTCGGGGCCGCGGTTGTGGGCGGTGATGCGCACCACGAGCTCGTCGGCCGAGGCCTTGGCGTACTCCACCTCGACGTCGAAGTAGCGGTCGTCGTCCAGCACGCCGGTGTCGAGGAGCTCGTATTCCGGCTCCCCGACGCCCCGGCGGGCATTCTCCCGCACCAGCGCCTCGTAGGGAAAGGCGCGCTGCGGGTACTTGTAGAGCATCTTGAGGTAGGCGTGGCTCGGCGTGGCGTCGAG
>CAZRCT010000158.1:0-4103 GCA_964598655.1 uncultured Gemmatimonadaceae bacterium | reverse complement strand
CGAGCGCCGGCCAAGGCGGAGGGGCAGGGCGGTGGAGGGGGATCTGCGGCATGCGGTGCTCGACGCAGTCGAGCGCCGCGTGCCGAAGCGGAGGGCCGTCAGGCCCGACCCCCCGGAACCGCCCTGCCCCTCCGCCGCCGCCGAGCGCCGCCGCCGGGCCAACCTGTCACCCGGTCAGCCCCCGAACACCACCACGAGCACCGCCACCGAGTAAAGCACCGTCGCGAGCAGAATCCCCCGCCTCGGCACGCTGAACCAGTACCGATACCCGAGCCAGAGGTACGCCACCAGCGCCACCAGCCCAAGCCCGAGCAGAAACGCCGACCCAAACAGCACCGCCGCCCGCGCCACCGCCAGGTACCCCCACACGAGCCCGAACAGCAGCGCCCCATAACTGTGGCTCGCGTTGAACCCGATCCACGTCCGCCACATCGTCGTCTCACGCGTGAGCCCCGGGTGCGCCCCCTCCATGGCCGCCCGCACCGCCGCATCCCGCGGATGCAGCCGCGTGCCCACGAACGTGAAAAAGAGATGCAGCGCGCCGAGCGTGAAGAGGATCGCGGCGCTCGCGACGATGAGGAGGGCCGGGACGAAGGGCGACGTCATCCCTCGTACTCCCGCCCGATCTTCCGCCCGTAGTAGAGCCCGACGCCGGTCCCGACCATGCTCACCATGAACGCGGTCATGGTCCCCACCCGGGCACCGAGCGCCCACCCGGCGTACCCGCCGATCGTCGCGCCCACGAACGCCAGCAGCTTTCCCATCAGCGCTCCCGCGTGCGGCGGCGTGTGGAGGACTTTCTGCGCGTCGGAGAGGCCTCCGAAACCTTCTTCGTGGCCGGCCTGACGGTCGGAGTCTTCGGCGCCACCACCCGCCACGCCTCCTCGAGCAGCGGCCGGAGCTCTGCCACCTTCACGGCCGCGAGCCGAACCATCACGGCCGGATACCCGTTGTAGTGCGGCTCGGTGAAGAACTTCTCGGCGCTGAGCGAAAGCAGGAACTCCTTGTCGTCGAGGCTCGCGGTGCGGACGGCGATCACCTTGGGCTGCGGCACCCGCCCCTTCTTCGGGTGGATCCGCTCCAGCCACACCCACGCAAACCCCTTGAGCTTCCCGTCCTTCTGCCGCACCCCGAACGCAAAGCGCCCGGGCTCCTCCTCGGCGCCGGGGAACCCGAGCGCGATGCGCCGCACGTCCGCTTGCGTGGCCATGCCGGATGCTACTGCGCCGGACCGGCCCCCGTCACCCCCCGCGCCCGCCACCACCGCTCCGCCACCCGCCGCGCGAGACCACCCACACCGGTCGCCCCCAGGAACACCCAGGCGCCCGACGCCCGCGCCCGCGCCTCGACCAGCAGGCTCGCCGTGTGCGCCAGCTGGCTCGTATCGATGACCACCAGCGCATCCGCCGGGAAGCGCTCCGGTCCCAGGTTGCCCACGCGGTTCCCATCGAACACCTCACAAGTGGCCCCGTGCCGCTCGAGCGCCCGGCGCATCGCCTCCCGCGCCCCCGCCCTCGGCCGCCCGGTGTAGAGATAGATCCTCCGCCCCACGAACACTTCCCAGAACGACGGCGCCGGCGCCGGCGCGAGCCCCGTCGGCTCCACGGCCGCGACGGTCTCCGCCAGCCGGTCCGCGTCCTCCAGCCGGCGCGAGCGCCGCACCAGCTCCCGCAGCGTCGGCAGCTCCACGCGCAGGTCCGCGTTCTCGGCCTCGAGCACCCGCACCCGCTCCGCTGCCCGGTCCCGCGCCTGCCGCGCCTCGGCCGCCTCCCGCTGCGCCGCCGCCAGCCGCGCCAGCCGCGCCTCCGCCTCCGCGCGCGCCTCGGCCAGCTGCCGCGTGACCTGCGCCAGCTCGCCCTCCAGCCGCCTGCGCTCGCCCCCGCTGCCGGCCACCACCCGGAGCGACGCCGGCGCGGCGGCCGGCCGCGGAACCCGCGCCGCGCGGGCCCGCTCCGCCACCGCGCGGAGCCACGCCTGCCCGCGCGCGTCGGCCCAGTACGAACGGCTGGCCAGGAAAGCCTGTTCCCAGCTCGAGATGCCCTGCCGCTCCGCCAGCTCCGCGAGCCGCAGGGCCACCTTCTGGAACGGCGCCTCGCCCCGGAGCAGCGCCAGCGCCTGGCCCTTCCCCAGGGCCAGCGCGGCCTCCAGGTGGAGCGCCACCCAGGGCGCCGGCAGCTCCATGCCGGGAAGCGAGCGGACCAGCACCGCCATCCGCTCCCGGAGCGGCATGGCGAGCGCGAGGCCCAGCGCCGCCACGGCGTCCGCCTCCGGCACGTGCTCCCGCAGCAGGGCGCAGGCGGGGGAGGTGAGCTGCACCATCCCGCCGCGGAAGAACGGGCGGAGCTCGCCGTCCTCCTGGTCCAGCAGCGTGAACAGCTCCACGTGCGCGGAGCAGTCGTAGGGGAAGTGTCCCGGGTCCAGCCGGTGCAGGGAAAGCGCGGCCCCCGCCAGGAATGGGGTCAGCAGCGTCCGGCGCGGGTCGTGCCAGTACGCACCGTAGAGCTCGGTGAACTCGCGGTCGTCCGCGGGGGTGATGGGCTCGGCGAGGAGTTCGGGCTTCCGGATCCGCCGGTCCACCCAGTCCCCAAGGCCCCGGAACAGGGAGGACGCTGCTTCGCTCGACATGGCGCCCTCCACTGGCCGGGGTCTCGGGTCTCAGGAACTCATGGGTGACCTCAGTTATGCATATGTCGGGCCAACTGCTAAGTCGTTGAAAATCAACGATCGGCCCCTGCACGAGTTCGTCCGGAATCATCGTGGCGAAGCTCCCGGGGCTCCCCGGACGCCTCCGATGCCCGGGGAACCGCGCCCCCACGCCTGCCCCGGACGTCCCCCCGCGTGATCGCCCTCTCCTCTATATGAGGCGTCACCTCCCGCCTCTCCGTCCTGGTCCTCCCGGTGCCGGCCGCCTCCCGTCCTGTGCCTGGGGGCGCGGGTCCCGCCGCTCGGCACGCGCGCCAGCCGCACGTCCGCGCCCCCGACGCCCCGCCCGCTCCTTCCCGGCACTCGACCGACCCCTCCCGCCACTCGGCCGCGCACTCCCGCCACTCGACCGCACACTCCCGTCACTCGACCGCGAACTCCCGTTGCTCGACCGCCGTGTCCCGGCGCTCGGCGGGTCTGTCCCGTCGCTCGACCGCCGAGTCCCGGTGCCGGGAGCGCGTTCCCAGTTTGGGAATCCGGTCCCCAATTTCCTCGCTCTTGAACCGTCCGAATCGCGGAAGTCGTGCTCCGGGAACGCGATGCGCGTCTTCACGATTTTTCCCAAAATTGCCTGATAAATCTGGCCTGAATCCTGCATCGACCCCCTCCCGGCCCCACGCGGACAGCCGCCCGCAGGGTCCACGCGCACTATCAGGGGTGAGCGTGTCATTGACTGGGCCGACGGCCCGGAAGGGAAGGACCCCGATGGATGCCTTGATCAAGGCGAAGCTGCAGGTGGGCGATCGTGTGGTGGCCTTTCACCTGGATCATCCGCCGATGAACGACGGCATGAAGGCCGCGGTCATCAACCTCGAGGCCGCGCTGGCCGAGGCGCGCCGGCTGGACCAGCAGTACCGGAGCGGGAAGGTCACCGAGGGGATCTCCGTCATCACCAAGGCGGACCTCCGGGTGACGATCCGGGACGG
The DNA here is from genome assembly GCA_964598655.1 of uncultured Gemmatimonadaceae bacterium. Lineage (GTDB taxonomy): Bacteria > Gemmatimonadota > Gemmatimonadetes > Gemmatimonadales > GWC2-71-9 > JADJOM01. Next base: position 474 of record CAZRCT010000158.1, on the reverse strand, counting down.
CATCAGCCTTCTCGTGGGCCTGGCCGAGATCGCCACGGCCGTCCGCCCGGACGTCCGGATCACCCTCCGCCAGCCGTACCTCAAGGCGGACGCCGAGAAGTTCGTCAATGACAGCCGGGAGGCGTTGGTGACGGCGCGGGGTGTCGAGGACCTCCTCACGGGCTTCGGCCTGCCGGAGGGCCTGCTCGAGGCGCTCGACGCGGCGCTCACCCAGCTGACCGCGCGGGCCAAGGAGAAGGAGCTGGGGCGGAACATGCAGGTGGGGGCCACGGCCAAGCTCGACCGGGTCACCGCCGAGGTGATGCGGCTCCTGCGGCAGCTCGACCGGCTCAACCGGTTCCGCTACAAGAACGACCCCGAGGCGCTCACCGCCTGGCGCCGGGCCCGGAACCTCCCCTATCCCACCCGTCGCGAGGACCGGGCGAAGGCGCTGCCCAAGCTGATCGGCGGCCCGGGGACCAAGGCCGGCTGAGG
>CAZRCT010000157.1:0-4224 GCA_964598655.1 uncultured Gemmatimonadaceae bacterium | reverse complement strand
CTCAGGGGTAGAGCACTCGATTCGTAATCGAGCGGTCGTGGGTTCAATTCCCACCGCTGGCTCTCATCGAAAAAGCGCCAAGGCCGGCTTCGCCGGCCTTGGCGCTTTCCGCTTTCTTCGCGTGGGCCGACTGCAGTCGGCCCCTACGGGCGCTTCGTCTAGGCCGAGGCTCGCCGGGGAATCCCGATGCCCGCGTTCGCCTTCGCTCCCCAAGGCCCGTTCACCCCACGTTGTCTCCGCGTTCACGAAGCCCGGTGAGGATTGCAGCGGTATCCCATCCCACCGATTGCCGAGCGGAGGACGCATGCCACGCCGTGTCCCGCCCGTCCTGGCGCTGGTGGCCCTCGCGGCGCTGAGCCTCCCGCTCGCCGCGCAGGCCCCCGCCGCGGACGAGCCCATCCAGCCCATCGAGCCCGCGCGCATCACCAACCCCGCCAAGGTGACGCTGGGCCGCCAGCTCTTCTTCGACCCGCGGCTCTCCCGCTCCGGCTTCATCAGCTGCAACAGCTGCCACAACCTGAGCCTGGGCGGCACCGACAACCTGCCCACCTCCATCGGCGACCACTGGCAGAAGGGCCCCATCAACGCGCCGACGGTGCTCAACTCGAGCCTCAACCTGGCCCAGTTCTGGGACGGCCGCGCGCGTGACCTCCAGGAGCAGGCCGGCGGCCCCATCGCCAATCCCCGCGAGATGGCCTTCAGCCACGCGCTGGCGCTCGACGTGCTCCGCTCCATCCCGCAGTACGTGAACAGCTTCAAGGGCATCTACGGCCGCGGCGACATCACCATCGCCGACGTCACCGACGCCATCGCCGCCTTCGAGGCCACGCTCGTCACCCCCGACTCGCGCTTTGACCGCTGGCTGCGCCAGCTCCCCGGCGCCCGGCTCACCGCCGACGAGCGCGCCGGCTACGAGCTCTTCAAGGCCAGCGGCTGCGTGGCCTGCCACCACGGCCCCGCGGTGGGCGGCGCCTCGTTCGAGAAGATGGGCCTCTTCCAGAAGTACCAGACCACCAACCCCGCCGTGGGCCGCGCCGGCGTCACGAAGGACGACGCCGACCGCATGCGCTTCAAGGTGCCCACGCTCCGCAACGTGGAGCTGACGTACCCCTACTTCCACGACGGCGCCGCGCCCACCCTGGACAGCGCCGTGGTGGTCATGGGCCGGCTGCAGCTGGGCCGCGAGTTCACCCGGGCGGAGGTGACGCAGATCGTGGCGTTCCTCAAGAGCCTCACCGGCCGCCAGCCCACCTTCCCGCTCCCCATCCTGCCGCCCTCCTCGCCCACCACGCCGAGGCCGCAGCCCTTCGGCAACTGACGCCCGCCGCCACGCGACGACCCCCCGGGCGCCCGCATGGGCCCCCGGGGGGTCGCTCGCTTCGCCCGGTCAGTCGCCGTCCCGCTTGAAGAGCCAGTACTCCGGCCCCGCGAGATCCTCGGGCCACCCTTCCTCGGTGAGGTCGATGATCTCGATCACGACCTCCTCGTCCTCCGGCGCCCAGGCCTGGCCGGCCTCGTCCGCCGGCTGCCACGCGTCGGCCAGCTCGGGGTGTGCCTCCCCGCGCCACGCCTCCCGGTCAGCCCAGGGCGTCTCCTCCTCGCTCGCCTCCCACGGCATGCCCGCCATGATCCCCTCCCGTGCTCCCCCTACTATCGGCAGGGGGCGCGACGGGGTGAGGGGCGGGGCCGCCCGGCGGGCGGAAATCAGGCCGGCCCCGTCCCGAGGAACGCCGCCCGCGTGTAGCCGGCGGGCACGGTCCCCATCCGCATCAGCCGCTCGTGGAAGTCCCGCGCCGAGAAGCCCTCGCCCTCGCGGCGGCGCACCTCGGCCTTGAGGTCCTGGATCTCCCGCTTGCCCAGGTTGTAGGTGATGGCCTGCGTGGGCCACTTGGAGTAGCGGTAGATGGCGCGCTCGGCCCCCTCCATCAGGGCGCGGGCCTCGGGGTCCTTCGCCGCCGCCGCGCGCGCGCCCGGATAGAAGCCCACGTGCTCCACGAAGTAGTCCACCGCCTGGTCGTATGTCATCCGCCCGGTGTGGATCCCGATGTCCACCCGCACCCGCACCGCGCGCATCAGCTGCCCCTGCAGCTCATACAGCATCTCCGGCGCCGAGTAGAAGCCGTGGCGCGCCTCGTCGGTGGGCGTGGCCATCAGCTCCTCGGCGTAGAGCGCCCAGCCCTCGCTCGCCATCGAGTCGGACCACATGGCGCTCGAATCCTCGACGGCCCCCGGCGTGAACCACCGGATGTTGCTGATGCTCTGCTTGCCGAAGCGGGTCATGTACTTGTAGTGCCAGTCGTGCCCCGGGAAGCCCTCGTGCACCGCGGTGTCGGCCACGGAGGCGCGGTTGTTGAGGGCCAGCTGCGCGGGGTCGTTCCCGGTGGGCGTCAGGTAGAAGCGGCCCACGCCGTTCGGCTTGAAGGGCGGGGCAGGGTAGTACGCGGCATCAATGGTGCTCCGGAGCACCGGCGGCGTCGGCACCACGTCCAGGCTGTAGTTGGGGGGCAGGGTAAAGAGGCCCTGCTCGCGGCCCCACGTCACCGCCCGCTCGCCCGCCTCGCGGTACCAGGCCAGGAGCTCGTCGTCGTCCTTCGGCGCGTCCTTCCCCAGGTGCCCCATCACCGCGCGGGCCGAGGCGCGCCGCGCGGTGTCGCTGTCCCAGCTCACCGCCAGGCCCGCCGTGGCCGCCACCTCGCGCGCCACCTCGAAGAGCTGCTGCTCGTAGTGCGCCACTTCGTCGGCGCCGTAGGCGAAGAGATCCTCGAGCGGCCGGTCCAGGTGCAGGCAGGTCTTCACGCGCCAGGCATACTCCTCCTCGCCCAGGGCAAAGCGATCGGTGACGTCGCCGGCGTCGTAGGTGGTGAGCAGGAAGCCGGCGAAGCGCTCCCACGCGTCGGCGGCGGCGCGGCAGGCGGGGGTGAGCTTCGCCAGCGTGGCCCGGGCAAAGGGCTGGTCGCCGAGGTGGCCGGCGGCCTCTGCCGGCAGGGTCTTGCCGAAGTACTCGGCGTTGGCCTTGGCGCCGCCGACGCCGTCGCGCGCCACCATGCGGTGGTCGGGGAGGTTGCCGGTGTCGCGGCCGGCCTTGAGGTTGGCCTGGGCGGCCTCGAGGTAGGCGGGGATGGCGCCCACCCGCGCCACCACCAGCGCCCACTCGGCCTCGGTGCCGAGGCGGGCGGCGGGAGGCGGGGCCGTGGGCTTCGTGGTGTCGGCGGTCGAATCGGTGGGGGCGGCCGACGTGGTGTCGGTCATCCCTTGGATCTGCCAGTCCACCCCCCGGAACGGCTCGGCCACGTAGCTGTCGATGACCCGCTGCCAGCTCCGCCGCTCGTGCTGCCGCACCAGGAACGCCACCTGCGCGCCGAGCAGGGCGTGGTCAATGCGGGCCTGGGGGCTCAGGTCGCCGACGGGGATCTGGTGGCGGTCGGCCTCCACCTGGTCCAGGAAGCGCCGCTCGGCCTCCATGGCCTCGGGGCGCCAGTCGCGCAGGCGGCCGTTGACCTGGGCCAGCGACGGGTCGTAGGCGTCGGCGCCGAGGTAGGTGGCGGTGACGGGGTTGAGCTCCATCATCTTGAGGAAATACCGGTCGCGGAGCGCCACCAGGGCCGAGTCGTTGGCGGGGGCGCCGGCCTGGCCTGCCTTCTTGCCGCAGGCGGCGAGGAGCGGGGGGAGGATCCCGGCGGCCAGGGCGGCCTGGGCGGAGGCGGAGAGGAAGCGGCGACGGTGCATGGGGCGACGGGACCGGGGAGAGGGGTGCCCAAATGTGGCGGCGTGGGGCTGATCGCGGAATGCCGCCGCTGTGGCGCGGGGCGGGCGGGCGGGGGCGGAGCGGGCGCCCATGCCGCAGGGGGCCAGAATGGCTAACCTCTTACTGGGCAATCCCTTGACCAGATTGGCCGATACCGGCACACATCCTGCTTTGAGGAAGGCCTGCGAGGCCACCTCGGGTCGCACCCCTGAGATTACCGGCGGGTGGAAGGGACCTGACGGTAGTCAACCCGAGGTTGGCCACGCACTACCGGCACCAGGCAGTCGAGCGCTCGGCGGGGATGTCCCCGGCCGGGCTTTTCTGTGTCGAGGCCTACCGGGGGAGCCCTGCCGGGGGTAGCTTACCGGCCCTTCGAGCGCCGGGACGGCTCGGACGGGGAGTACGGGACGTAGCGCAGCCCGGTAGCGCACCTGAATGGGGTTCAGGGGGTCGCGGGTTCAAATCCCGCCGTCCCGATC
>CAZRCT010000156.1:0-4379 GCA_964598655.1 uncultured Gemmatimonadaceae bacterium | reverse complement strand
GCGGCCGGCATCATGCACGAGATCAACAACCCGCTCGCCACCATCGGCGCCTGCGTCGCCGCGCTCGAGGGCCGGGTGGGGGACGACGTGCCCGGCCCCGCCCAGGCCGGGATGCTCGAGTACCTGCAGATCATCGACAAGGAAGTGCAGCGCTGCGAGGGGATCGTGGACGGCCTGCTCGACTTCAGCCGCCCCAAGGGCAAGGCCAAGGGGCCGGTGAACGTGGCCACCATCCTCGAGGACACCCTGTTCCTGCTCAAGCACCACGAGCGCTTCAAGAAGATCGAGGTCCGGAAGGCGCTGGCCGAGGACCTGCCCATGGTGCGCGCCAACGCGGAGCAGCTGATCCAGGTGTTCATGGCCATCATGCTGAACGCGCTGGACGCCATGGAGCAGGGCGGGGCGCTCACGGTGCAGTGCCACGCCGGCACGGTGCACGCCGACGAGATCGAGGTGGAGATCGAGGACACCGGGGCCGGCATCCCGCGCAACGACCTGCCCAAGATCTTCGAGCCCTTCTACACCACCAAGCCGCCGGGCCGCGGCACCGGCCTCGGCCTGTCCATCTGCTACGGCATCGTGGCCGAGCATGGCGGGCGCATCGAGGCGGAGAGCATTCCCGGGCGGGGGGCGCTGTTCCGGGTGTTCCTCCCGGTGGCGGAGCGGGTCGCGGGGTCCCAGGGATGAAGATCCTCGTGGTGGAGGACGACCGCACCGTCGGCCAGTACGTGCTGCGCGGCCTGCAGGAGCAGGGCTTCCAGGCCGACCTCGTGGCCGACGGCACCGAGGCGCTGCAGGCCGCCTCGCAGGGCAACTACGACCTCATGGTGCTGGACCTCCGCCTCCCCGGCATGACGGGCTTCGAGGTCCTGCGCACCCTGCGCGACCGGGGCAACACCACCCCCATCCTGGTGCTCACCGCGCAGGACGCCGTGGACTTCAAGGTGCAGGCCCTGCGCGCCGGCGCCGACGACTACGTCACCAAGCCCTTTTCCTTCGAGGAGCTGCTGGCGCGGGTCGAGGCGCTGGGGCGCCGGCCCAAGCAGATCGCGCCGCGCGCCCTGCGCGTGGCCGACCTGGAGCTGGACCACGGCACCCGCGAGGTCACCCGGGCCGGCCGGCGGCTCGACCTCACGCCCAAGGAGTACGCCGTCCTCGAGTACCTCATGCGCCACGAGGGCCGGGTGATGAGCCGCACGCTCATCACCGAGTACGCCTGGGACTATCACTTCGACCCCGGCACCAACATCGTGGACGTGGTGATCAACCGCCTGCGGAAGAAGGTGGACGGCGGCGACCTGCCCAAGCTGATCCACACCGTGCGCGGGGTCGGCTACGTGATCCGGGCGTAGGCGGCGGCCGTGGCCTCGATCCGCCGGCGGCTCACGGTCTGGTATGCCGTCGCCCTCCTCATCGCGGTGGCGGCTTTCGGGGCGGCGCTCTACTTCGAGCGGCAGCGCTCGGCCCGCGCCGAGATCGACCAGCGCCTGGTCCTCGAGGGCAACCTCGCCGCGCAGTACTTCGTGGTGTTCCAGCGCCAGCTGGGCCGCACCCTGGCGCCGGGCGAGGCGCCGACGCTCGCCATCAACGCGGTGGGCGGCTACCTGGACGGCATCCGCGACTACGTCATCGTCTTCGATCCCGACAGCCAGCCGTTCTACCGCAACGCCGCCGCCAAGGTCTTCAGCGTCCCCGCGCTCTCGAGCGCCTACCGCGGCATCATCCACGATGCCCCGAACGGCGGCGACGCCACCATCGCGGGCAGCGACGCCCGGCTCCGCTACGCGCGGGTCCCGCTTCCCGGCATCTGGGACCGCCCCGGCAGCATCCTCGTGGCCAGCCCGAGCGACGCGGTGCCCTTCGGGCCCGGCGAGCTGCTGCAGGCCATGCTGGTGATCGCCCCGCTCATCCTCCTCGGCGGCGTGGGGCTCGGCTACGTGCTCTCCGACCGGAGCCTCCGTCCCCTCGAGGGCATGGTGGACGAGCTCGAGGCCATCACCGACGGGAAGAGCCTCCACCGCCGCCTCGCCATCCCCGGCCAGGCCGACGAGCTGGCGCGCCTCGCGGGCACCATGAACCGGATGCTGGCGCGGCTGGAGGAGAGCTTCGCGAGCCTGCGCCGCTTCACGGCCGACGCCAGCCACGAGCTCAAGACGCCGCTCATGGTGCTCCGCGCCGGCGTGGAGCGCGCCATGCGGAACCCGCGGACGCCCACCGCCGCGCTCCGCTCGCTGGAGGAGGTGCTCGAGGAGATCCACCGCATGAGCGAGATGGTGGAGAACCTCCTCACCCTGGCCCGGGCGGATGAGGGCCAGGTGGTGCTCTCGGTCCAGCCGCTCGACCTGCGCGACCTGGTCGGCGAGGCCGGCGAGACCGCCGGCATCCTGGGCGAGGAGACCGAGATCGCCGTGCGGCTGGAGCTGCCGCACTACCCGGTCATCGTCCCGGTGGACCGGAGCCGGATCCGCCAGCTCCTGCTCAACCTGGTGACCAACGCCATCAAGTACACCCCGCCCCGGGGCAAGGTGAGCCTGGGCCTGGTGGACCGCGGCGAGACCGCCGCGATCGTGGTGGGCGACAACGGCATCGGCATGCCCGCCACCGACCTGCCGCACATCTTCGACCGCTTCTACCGGGTGGACCATGTCCGCTCCCGCACCGGCGCCCGCCCCGGCACGGGGCTGGGCCTCGCCATCACCCGCTGGGTGGCGGAGGCGCATGGCGGCACGATCACGGTGCAGAGCCGGCTCGGGCGGGGCACCGTGTTCACCGTGACGCTGCCCAAGGCCGGGAGCGGCGAGCTGCACGCCACCCCGGTCCCGCCCCCCGACGCGGCGGCTCCGTCCGCGGCGGGGCCGGGCGCGTCCTCCGCCGACGGGGACGCCCCGCCGCCGGCCTGACCCGCCCCAGCGACACCTAATCCCGCTGTTAACGATTTGTCATCTAGGGCTGGTTGCGGTGCAATCCGCCGCCGGTAGCTTGTCCCTCCGTACCCACCCCTGGAGGGCACCCCACGTGTTCGAGAACCTGATTGAATCCAACCGCAAGGCGAAGCCGCCGCTCAGCCAGACCATCGTGTCCATGGCCGTGCACGTCGGCATCATCCTTGGGGCCATTCAGGCGACGCGGAGTGCGGCGCAGGTGGTCAAGGAGATCGTCCAGGACACGACGATGGTCTTCCTGAAGCCGCCCGAGGCCCCGCCCCCGCCGCCGGAGCCGCCGCCCGAGAACGTGGTGGTGAGCGCCAACCCGCCGCCGCAGGGCTTCCAGGTGATCACGCCGCCGGACAACATCCCGACGGAGATCCCCCCGGTGAACCTGAACGAGCGTTTCGACCCCCGGGACTTCACCGGCAAGGGCGTCGAGGGCGGCATCGCGCAGGGCGTCGTGGGCGGGACGGGCCCGGTCCCGACCATCGAGGGCGAGGTCTTCCTGCAGGCCGAGGTGGAGGAGCCGCCCACGGTGGCCACCGGCGCGGCCTGCATCGAGGAGCTCAACAAGAACTACCCCGCGGTGATGAAGTCGGCGGGCATCGCCGGCCGCGTGGTGCTGCAGTTCATCGTCAACACCGACGGCCGGGTGGACGCCTCGTCCATCAAGGTCTCGTCGTCGAGCCACAAGGCTTTCGAGGAGCCGGCCAAGCGCGTCATGACGAGCGCCGCCTGCACCTTCAAGCCGGGCAGTTCCCGCGGCAACCCCGTCCGCGTGCTGGTGCAGCAGGCGGTTGCCTTCAAGCTCGCTTCCTGAGCGTCATCCCCATCCTCCTGAGGACGGTTCAGTCATGCAACACGGTATCGATATCATGAAGCTGTGGGACGCGGCGGGCATGTTCGCCCGCGGCGTCATCGTGGTCATGGCGGTCATGTCGCTGTGGTCGCTGTCGGTGGCCATCGCCAAGGCGATCTACATCGCCAAGAGCCAGAAGGCCACGCGGAAGTTCGCGCCGGAGTTCAGCCGCGCCATCCAGGAAGAGAACCTCGAGAAGGCCATCGCCCTGTCCGAGAAGAACCAGGCCAGCCACATCGCCCGCGTGCTCGGCGGCGCGCTCGGCGAGGTGAAGACCCTGATCCAGGACCGCGCCACCATCACCTCGGCCGACATCAACTCGGCGGAGCGCGCGGTGGAGCGGCAGATGCTGATCACGCTGGCGGAGTTCCGCCGCGGCATGTCGGTCATGGCCACGGTGGGCGCCACGGCGCCGTTCGTCGGTCTCCTCGGCACCACGATGGGTATCGTGACGGCCTTCACGGGCATGGCCGCGGCCGGCGCCTCCGGCGGCCTGGCGGGCATCTCGGCCGGTATCGCCGAGGCGCTCATCACCACCGCCTTCGGCCTCATGGTCGCGATCCCGGCGGTGTGGTTCTACAACTACTTCACCA
>CAZRCT010000155.1:0-4415 GCA_964598655.1 uncultured Gemmatimonadaceae bacterium | reverse complement strand
GCTTAGAAGGCTGTTGCTCTATCCAACTGAGCTACGGGCGCAGCGCCGAATCAGGCCCTTCGGGGACGGGGGAAGTCTAGCCCCGCGAGGCGCTTGGGGGTACTCTGCGGGCCGGGTCGGGAAACCGGGGCGCCGCCCGCGCCGTACACAGGGCGGGCCCGCCCCGCGGGTCGTCGGTTCCCCGCCCCATCCTGCTCCGGAGGCTCGATGCTGGTCCTCTCGCTCGCCGCCCTGCTCCTGACGGCGCCGCCCGTCCCCACCGGGACCGAACTCGTGCAGCAGATGCGCGCCCGGTACGACGGGAAGTGGTACCGCACCCTCACCTTCGTCCAGACCACGCACCTCTACGGCCCCACGCCCCGGACCGAGACCTGGTACGAGGCCGCGCGGATCCCGGGCCTGCTCCGCATCGACGTGGCGCCCGTGGACTCCGGGAAGACCATCTTCTTCCGCAACGACAGCATCTACCAGACCAAGGCAGGGGCCGTCGCGGTGAGCCGCGCCTTCGTGCACCCGCTCATGGTGCTCGGCTTCGACGTGTACCTCGACCCGGTCGAGAAGACCGTGGCCCGGCTGCAGGGGCTCGGCTTCGACCTGACGAAGGTGCATGAGACCACCTGGCAGGGCGCCGCGGTCTACGTGGTGGGGGCCCTGGCGGGCGACACCACCAGCAAGCAGTTCTGGGTGGAGAAGGAGCGGCTGCTCTTCGTGCGGATGCTGGAGCCGGTGCCGGATGGCTCGGGACGGGTGTCCGTGACGCAGTTCAACCGCTACGAACCCCTCGGCCAGGGCTGGATCGCGGTCGAAGTGGTCTTCACGGTGGGGGGCCAGGTGCGCATGAAGGAGGAATATGCGGACGTGCGCGGGGACGTCGCACTGCCGGAAGTGCTGTGGGACCCGGCGCGGTACGGCCGCCCGGGGTGGGTGCAGCCCTGAACCCGGCTGAGGGGCGGCGCCGCCCGGGGGCCGCGGGTCCGATGCAGCACGGGGGCGCCCGAGAGGGCGCCCCCGCTGATTTCCGGGACCCGATGACCTAGAAGGTGAGCACCTGGTCCCTGGGGTCGGCGGCGGTGAAGTACAGCGTCCGCCGTTCCTCCCCAGGCATGCGGAAGAGCTGGACGATGTTCTGCTGGTTGTCGAAGGCCTCGAAGAGCACACCTTGCAGCATCACGAGGCGCGTCACGGGCGCGTTGGCCTCGCCCTCGACCAGGTACCACATCATGAGCTGCCCGCCCGCATCCTGCTCGCTGCCGGCCTCGGCCACGTGCAGGACCACCCGCTGGCCATTGGCCTCGAGCTTGAGGTGCTGGGCCAGGTAGCGCTCGAACAGCGCCTTCGCCGGCTGCTCGCGCGAGAGGACCAGCGTGCTGTCCCGCGCCAGGGCGCGGAGGCCGAGCTGGAGGTCGTCGTGGAAGAGCCGGATCCGCCCCGCCACCGCGGTGCCGTCCAGCACGAGCCGGAGGTGGCTCGCGTGCACGTCGTGCCGCGCCGCGGGCGCGGGGAGGTCCCCCACGCCCACGGCCACGAGCACGGCGAGGGCCGCCCGGATCACGACGCCGCCGGCGCCGGCTTCACCCAGGTGTTGTTGTCGCGGTTGATGTCCGCGAACACCTCGTCCGGGTCCACCACGACCTTGACCACCTCCTGGTCGCTGAAGAGCCCGTAGGTGAAGCTCTGCTCGTTGCGGCGCCAGATGTCCACCGGGAGCTTGATGCGCCTGGTGGTGCCGTCGGCGAGCGTGACGTCGAGCTGGAGGGGCATCACGAGCCCGCCCTTGTTCTCGACGGTGATGCGGGTGTACACCTTGCCCCGCTGCGCCCCGCCCGGCAGGTCGCTGCCCGGCTGGCTCTCGACGTTGGTGACCGCCTGGTCGTTCGGGTAGGTGGTGTAGAACCAGCCGCGCCAGAACCAGTTGAGCAGCTCGCCCGAGCCGTCGTCGAGGGTGCGGAAGAAGTCGCCCGGCTGGGGGTGCTTGAACATCCAGCGGCGGGCGTACTCGCCGAACGCCTGGTCGAACAGCTCGGGGCCGAGGATCTGCTCGCGCAGCATCACCAGGCCGGCGGCCGGCTTGGAGTAGCCGTTGTTGCCGAACTGGGTCTGGATCTGGTCGGACTCGGTCATGAGGGGCACCTGCTTGGCCTCCTTCATGTAGTCCACGATGGCCTTGGCGGGGCCGCGGCGGCTCGGGTACTGGGGATCCCAGTCTTTCTCCGCGTAGTACTGCACGAAACTGTTCAGCCCCTCGTCCATCCAGGTCCACTTCCGCTCGTCGGTGGCCACGATCATCGGGAACCAGTTGTGGCCCACCTCATGGATGGTCACCGAGATGAGGCCGCGGGCCAGCTGCGGGGTGTAGCTGCCGTCGGGCGCGGGCCGGGCGCCGCAGAAGGCGATCATCGGGTACTCCATGCCGCCCACGGCGCCATGGACGTTCACCGCCTTCGGGTACGGGTACGGGAACGCCATCCGCCCGTAGGTGCGCATGGTCTGCGCGATGGCCTTGGTGGACAGGCTGTCCCAGAGCGGCATGCCCTCGCGCGGGTAGAGCGAGTGCATCTCGATGGGGCGGCTGGTGGGCGCGTACCTGAAGCCCGCCGCATCCCAGGCGTAGGCCCGCGAGGAGACCCAGGCAAAGTCGCGCACACTGTCGGCGTGGAACTTCCAGGTGAGCGCCCCGGTGCCCGCCGGCCGGGTGCCCGGCGTCGCGATCTCGTCCTTGGTGATGATGAACGTCGGCGTCTCGGCCTTCATGGCCTGGGCCAGGCGCTGGCGCTGGGTGGCGGTCAGCACCTCGAGCGGGTTCTGGAGCACGCCCGTGGCGGCCACGATGTGGTCGCGGGGGACGGTCAGCTCCACGTCATAGGTGCCGAAGTTCAGGTAGAACTCGCCCTGCCCCATGAACTGGTCGGTCTGCCACCCGTTCACGTCGTCGTACACCGAGGCGCGCGGGAACCACTGCGCCGCCTCGTAGGCCCAGCCGTCCTTGAGCTTCTCGCGGACGCCGCGGCCGTTGCGGCTCTGCTCCGGCATGATGAAGTGCCAGTCGATCTCCACCACCGCCACCCCCTTGGAGGCGAGCGGGGTTGGCAGCAGGACCTTGAGCTCCGTGCCGTTGATGACGTAGCGGGCGTCGGTCCTGGCGACCCGGCCGGCGCGGGTGGTGACCACCTGGACCCGGGTGATCTTGTGCCCGCCGTCGAAGCTCTCCGGGGCCAGGAAGCGCCGGGCCTGGGGCGAGAGGTTCTTCGGCAGCGCCGGCGCCGACTGGATGGCGCGGCTCACCGCCGGGTCATCGATGTTCTGGTCCAGCTGGAACCAGAGGTAGGTGAGCTGGTCGGGCGAGTTGTTGTGGTAGGTGACCCGCTCCGAGCCCGTGATGGTGTGGGTGGTGGTGTCGAGACTCGCCTGGATCCGGTAGTCCACCTGCTGCTGCCAGTAGCGGGGGCCCGGCCCGCCCGAGGCGTTGCGGTAGTCGTTCGGGTCGGGGAGTTCGTCGATGGCGCGGAAGCTGGACTGGTTGGTGCGCTTGGTGGTGTCGGCGTTGAGCCACTGCTGGGCGGACGCCGGGACCGCCACGAGGCCCAGGAGCCCCAGCACGGCAAGCGGACGAAGGAAATGGGACATCGGCGACTCGGGATGAAGGGAGAAGGCCGGAAGCACGGAAGCACAGTGCGGGTGGCTCACGCCGCCACCCGCTCGAACAGGACATACGCGCCAAGGCTGGCGATCGCTGCGGACCCGGCGAGGACCCACGCCCGCCGGCTCACCCCGAGTCCGCGCTCCACGGCCACGCCAACCCCCAGCACCGCCGCCACGATCAGCAGCTGCCCCAGCTCCAGTCCCACGTTGAAGGAGAGGAGCGGCACCAGGAGGGATTCCTCGTCGCCGAGGAGGCTCCGCAGGTAGCCGGAGAATCCGAGGCCGTGGATCAGGCCGAACGCCGCCGCCACGGCGTACCGGAGGGCCTGACCCCGCCCGGCCACCGACCCGCCCTCGCCGGCCGGCGCCCGCCAGGCGAAGCCGAAGGCGAGGAGGCTCGTGGCCACGATGGTGGCCGCGATGGCCGGCTCGACGACGGCCGGGCTCACCCGCACCAGGTCGAGTGTGGCCAGCGCCAGCGTCACCGAGTGGCCGAGCGTGAAGGCCGTCACCAGCCAGAGCAGCCGCCGCCACTCGCCCGGGCGGTAGGCGATGGTCAGGGCGGCGACGAAGAGGATGTGGTCGTACCCGCGCAGGTCGGCGATATGGTGCACACCGAGACGCAGGTAGGTGAGGACTTCGGAACCCATCAGTGGCGGGTCCTACGCGTGGAGAAAAGGCGGGTTTCGGCGGAACCACCAATCGGGGCGCCGGGATTCGAACCCGGGACCTCCTGCTCCCAAAGCAGGCGCGCTACCGGACTGCGCCACACCCCG
>CAZRCT010000154.1:0-4578 GCA_964598655.1 uncultured Gemmatimonadaceae bacterium | reverse complement strand
GTGCTCGGGGTGGGGCTCGAACCCACACGGGGATTGCTCCCCAAGGGATTTTAAGTCCCTCGCGTCTGCCGGTTTCGCCACCCGAGCGTCACGGGAAGGTATCCCGGGCGGCTCCCGCCGGATAGGCGGGGCTCAGGCGGGCGCCGGGGCGTCGAGCACCTCGCGCACCTTCCGGCCCAGCGACTCCGCCGTGTAGGGCTTCTGCAGCGACGTGGCGCCCTGCGCCAGCAGGCGGTGCTCCAGGATCACGTCGCCGGCATAGCCGGTGACGAACAGTACCCGCAGGCCCGGCCGGCGTTCCGCGAGGACTTCCGCCAGCTCCCGGCCGGTCTGCCCCGGCAGCACCACGTCGGTGACCATCAGGTCCAGCTCCAGTCCCTCCCGCTCCAGCAGGGCAAGCGCCTCCTCGGCGCTGCCCACGGTGACCACGCGATAGCCGAGGCGCGCCAGGATCCGGGTGGCGACGTCGCGGAGCGCGGCGTCGTCCTCGACGACGAGCACGCGCTCGGTGCCGCCGGTCTCCGCGGGCGCGGGGCCCTTCGCGCCCGTGACGGGGCCCGCGGCCACCGGCAGGTACACGCGGAAGGTGCTGCCGACGCCCGGCTCGCTGTACGCCGCGATGTGGCCGCCGTGCTGCTTGACGATGCCGTAGCAGGTGGCGAGCCCGAGGCCGGTGCCCGCGCCGCTCGGCTTGGTGGTGTAGAAGGGCTCGAAGATGTGGGCCTGCACCTCGTCGGTCATGCCCTGCCCCGTGTCGCTGACGGCCAGCAGGACGTAGGGGCCGGGGGCCACCTCGGGACGGGTGGCGGCGTAGCCGTCGTCGAGGACGACGTTGGCGACCTCGATGGCGAGGCGGCCGCCGTGCGGCATGGCGTCGCGGGCGTTGACGGCGAGGTTGAGGAGGACCTGTTCCAGCTGGCCGCGGTCGGCGTGGACCAGCGGCACCGCGGCCCCCGAGTGGCAGGTGATGGCGATGCGCTCGCCGAGCAGGCGGCGGAGCATGGGGACCAGGGTCTCGACCAGCTCGTCGAGGCCGAAGGTGCTCGGCGCCACCAGCTGGCGGCGGGAGAAGGTGAGGAGCTGGCGGGTGAGGCCCGCGGCGCGGGCGCCGGCGGCGGCGATGCCCTCGACGGCCTCGGCGGCGGGATGGGCGCCGGGCAGCTGGGCCCGCGCCAGCTCAGCCTCCGCGAGGATGACGCTCAGCATGTTGTTGAAGTCGTGCGCCACGCCGCCCGCCAGGCGGCCCACCGCGTCCATGCGCTGCAGGTGCACCACCTGGGCGCGGATGGCGCGGAGCTCCTCGACGCGGTCCGCCAGCTCCCGGTGCGCCGCCTCGATGCGCCCGGCCATCTGGTCGAAGGCGCCGCCGAGCTGGCCCAGCTCGTCTTCGCGGTGCAGGTGGACGCGGTGGGCGTAGTCGCCGGCGCCGATCCGCAGGCTCGCGCCCGTCAGCGCCCGCAGCGGCTGGGTGATGCGGCGGGTGTACCACCAGACGCCCGCGATGCCGAGCGCCAGGAGGAACGCCGCGAGCAGGATGATGCGCACCAGGAAGGCGCGCGCCGGCGCCAGGACGCTGGCGTGCGGGACGTCCACGGTGGCCACCCAGGGCGTGCCGGCCACGGCCACGCTGTAGCCGAAGCGTGTGCCGGCACCGGGGCGGGTGTAGGGCAGCGCCTGGCCGGTGTCGGCCGCGATGGCCGGCGGGGGCAGCCGATGCAACTGGTCGGTCCAGATGGCGCCGTTGCCGAAGAGGAAGCCGGCATCGGGGCCGATGAGGTCACGGAGGCCGGCGGCCTGCTCGGCGGAGGTGTTGACGAGCCACCACTCGAGCAGGTAGCCGAGGAGCTCGCCGCCCTCACGGATGGCGGTGAGGCTCGGGAACAGGACGGAGTCGCCGAGCGCCACGAAGGACCCGACGGCACCGCGGGCACTGGCGGCGGCGCGGGCAAGCAGCGGCGGCGTGGTGGCGTCGTGGAGCCGCGCGGTGTCGGGGCCCAGGGCGAGGACGCGGGTGCCGGCGTGGTCCCGCAGCACGACCATGCGGAGCTCGCGCCCGAGCGCGGGACGCGCGGCGAGCAGCGACTCGGCCTCGGCCCGGGTGCCGGCGGAGGGACGGCGAAGGAAGGCGCGGAAGGCGGGGGCGCGCCCGGCCGAATCGGTGCGCTCGGCCGTCCGCTCGGCGGAGGTGGCCAGGAGCCGGGCGAGGCGGTGGCTCACCTGATCGAGGCGGACGGCGGCGGCGGTGCGGGTGCTGCGCTCCACCTGGAGGTAGGCCACGAGCACCATCACGCTCAGCAGCACCACCAGCCACGCGGCGATGGTGGCGGGCAGCCGGAACTCGATGGAGGCGAACGGGGCGGGCGCGTTCTGCGGGGCGCGCGAGCTCATGCGGCCAATATGAGCCGCCCCGGAATGACGCGCGATTGACGGAATTCGGGCAGGAATGCGCCGGGCATTTCCCGGTCACATCCGGGTCACCTGCGCGTCAGCGCTCGGTGCGCACGCCCTCGCTCGCGGCGGTCTTCCAGACGTCGGGCAGGCGCCCGAACTCGGCCTGGAACGCCATGCCCACCTCGGCCACGATGCGGGCCTCGCGCTCGGGGGGCAGGATGGCGATGACGGCGCCGCCCCAGCCCGCGCCGGTGAGCCGCGCGCCGAGGGCCCCGTACCCGCCGAGCGCCTCGACGAGCAGGTCGGCCTCGGGGATGGTGGAGCCGTAGTCCAGGCGGAGGGAGTGGTGGCCCTCGACGAGGAGCTTCCCGAGGCCCGCGAGATCCCGGCGGGCCAGGAGGTCGCCGGCGTGGCGGGTGCGGTGCGTCTCGGTGACGACGTGGCGGAGGCGGTTGACCCAGGGCGCGGGCAGCGAGCGCTCGAGGCGCGGCAGCTCGGCGAGGGGGATGTCGGCCAGGTGCGGCACCTTCACGCCCTGCTCGGCGGCCAGGCGGAGCGCCTCCTGGCACTCCTTGCGGCGGTCGTTGAGGTGGCCGCCGGTGAGCTGGTGGCGGACACCGGTGTCGAAGACCCACACGTCCGTGGGCAGCGGGACGTGGTGGCTCTCCATGGTGGCGGTCTCGAGCAGGATGGCGTGGCCGGGGCGGCCGAGGCTCACGATCCACTGGTCCATGCGGCCGCAGCCGATGCCGACGACATCGTGCTCGGCGGTGTAGGCGAGGTCGGCGAGGGTCTTGAGGGTGAGCTTCCGGCCGGCGAGGGCGGCCATGGCGCGGAGCGCGGCCACGAGGAGCGCGGCGGAGCTGCTCAGGCCCCCGCCGAGGGGCACTTGGCTGGCGACGGCGAAGTTGACGGCGGGGAGGGTGACGCCGTGGTCGCGCATGACCCGGGCGGCGGCGGCCACGTAGCGGGCGCCGCCCTCGGGGAGCGGCCCGTCGAGGTCGAAGCGGACGACGGCGTCCTCGGCGGTGCTGGTGAAGGCCCAGTCGGGGGCGATGGCGGCGGCGATGGCGGTGCGGCGGCTGATGGCGAAGGGGAGGACGGGGCCGCCGTTGTAGTCGGTGTGTTCCCCGAGGAGGTTGACCCGGCCGGGCGCCGAGGTGCGGACGCCGGGCTGGCTTCCAAACCGCTCGCGAAAGAGCGAAGTTGCCTGTCCTGCTGGAGATCCCTGGGTTCCCGTCATCCGCTCCCCGTGGAGGTGGCGTGGGTCGTCGACTTGCCGGCTTGGTGGGCCTGCTCGTGTCGCTGTCGGTGGCGCCGGTGGCGGCGCAGCTGGCGCCGCTCGGCGCGCCGAGCGGGGTGCTGCGGATCGACATCCGGGGGAGCTTCGAGAGCGCCGATTCCCGGTTTGCCGGCAGCGGCACGGAAGATTACCTCGCCGACTTCGGCGGGAACATCTTCGGCGGGAACCGGATCCCCCTGCTCCACCCCGCGGACACGCTGCTGGCGGCGGCGCTGGGCCAGCCGGGCTACGGGATGAGCCTCGGCGCCATGAAGGCGCGCGGGCAGCTCACGGTGGGCACCGGCACCATCGGCGCGGCGCTCGGCCTCACCCGCAAGCTAACCGTGTTTGCCAACGTCCCGCTGGTGACCACGCGGGTGCAGGCCAACTTCCAGTTCGACTCCACGCCCGGCGACGCGGGGTTCAACCCGGCGCACCCCACCTACGGCACCTCCGCCGGACAGCAGCTGGCCACAAGCTTCTTCCAGGATTTCACCCTGGCGCTGGTGCAGCTCAACCAGCGGATCCAGCAGGGCTTCGGCGGGAACACGAGCGACAGCCTCGATGCGGTGGCGCTGCTGCAGGAGGGCCAGGCGCTGCAGGGGCAGCTGCAGGCGGTGACGAGCGATGTGCTCACCGCCTCGCCGTTCCTGCCCACCGCCACGAGCGCGGCGGGCCAGGCGCTGGTGCAGCGGGTGAGTGCCTATCAGACCGGCCTCTCGGGCTACGGCGTGAGCTTCACGGGCGCGCCGGTGCTCGCGGTGGGCCGGCTGGACCAGGGTGACGTCACCGGCTTCCTCAACGATCCCACCGGCCCCATCCAGGCCATCCCGCTGGCGGAAGCGAAGCTCTCGCGCGCGGGCGACATGGACGTGGGGGCGATCTACACGCTCATCGACCGCTTC
>CAZRCT010000153.1:0-4732 GCA_964598655.1 uncultured Gemmatimonadaceae bacterium | reverse complement strand
GATCATCATGAAGATCGTGACGGAGGAGGCGGCGCCCGTCACCAAGGTGCGGAAGTCGGTGCCGCCCAACGTGGCCGCGGCCGTGGCGCGTGCCATCGAGAAGCTGCCGGCGGACCGGTTCGAGACCGCGAAGGCCTTCGCCGACGCCCTCGGCGATGCGCGCTACGCGGGGAGCGCCACCACGGCTCGCCCGGCGCCCGCCGCGGGTGGGGCGGGGCGCGTCCGCTGGGTGCCCGCGCTGGTCGGGCTCAACCTGCTGCTGCTGCTGCTGCTGGCGCTCGGCGCGCTGCTCCTCCGCCCCAGGGCGGAGACGACGCCGAGCCGGCAGCGGGTGCTCCTGTGGCAGCACGCGTTCGGCTCCATCCTCTCGCCGGGCGTCACCGTGCTCGCCACCCAGGCCACCATCGCGCCCGATGGCTCGAGCATCATCTTCGCCGACTCGGTCGGCGGGCAGGCGCAGCTCTACCGCAAGCTCCGGAGTGAGGGCGACCCGGCTCCGGTCGCGGGGACGGAGGGCGCCATCTCCCCGTTCTTCTCCCCGGACGGCCAGTGGGTCGGGTTCATCGCCCGCAACAAGCTCCGGAAGGTGCCCGTGGCCGGGGGCGGCGCGGTGACGCTCGCCGAGGACGTGAACAAGGTGTACGGGGCCGCCGCCTGGCTCGAGGACGGGACGATCCTCTACGTCAACGACCGGAACGAGATCCGCCGCTTGCCCAGCGAGGGCGGCGCCTCGGTGAGCCTGACGACCGACTCCGTGATGACCCGCCGCACCACCGCGGGCATGAGCCCGCTCCCGGGGAACCGCGGCTTCCTCTTCACGCGGTGCCCCGGCAACTGCGGCGTGGACGTGGCGGTCTACGTCTGGGACTTCGCGGCCGACAGCGCCCGGCTCCTCGCCAAGGACGCGGCCGGCGGCTGGTACTCGCCCACCGGCCACCTGCTCTACACCAGCCGGGACGGCGGCCTCTACGCGGCGCCGTTCGACCTCAAGGCCATGAAGCTGACGGGCGGTGCGGTCCCGGTGCTCGAGGGCGTCGAGCCGGGGACGGTGGTGCTCTCCGCCTCCGGGGACATGCTCTACAGCGTCGTGGACGTCGCCGGCCGCAATGCCCGGCAGCTCGAGTGGGTGGCGCGGGACGGCCGCGCGACGCCGGTGGACACCACCTGGCGGGCGCGCTTCGTCTACCCGGCGGTGGCGCCGGACGGGAAGGCCATCGCGGTCAGCGTGATGGACCAGGGCACCCAGCTCTGGCTCTGGCGCAGCGACCGCACCCGGCAGCGCCTGACGCAGGCGGGGACCGTCAACTGGCGGCCGGCGTGGCGCGCCGACGGCAAGGCGCTGGCCTACCTCTCCAACGCCCATGGCGGCGAGGGCCAGGACATCTACGATGCCTACATGCTGGCCATCGACGGCAGCTCGGCCCCGGTCCTGATCCAGGACCACCGGTTTGGGCTCTGGGAAGTGGAATGGACCCCGGACGGGCAGTACCTGGTGGTCCGCTCCGACGAGGAGGGCGGCGACGGCAACCTGCGCTACCGCCGGACCCGCGGGGACACGACGCTGCAGGCGCTCCTCACCGGGCCGGAGCGGACCTCGGTGATCGCGCTCTCACCGGACGGCAAGTACATCGCCTACTCCTCCGACGCCGATGGCGCGATCGAGGTGTACGTCTCGCCCTTCCCCTCGATGGCGTGGCGGCGGCCCATCTCGAGCGGGGGCGGCGTCGAGGCGCGCTGGGCGCGCAGCGGCCGGGAGCTCTTCTACCGGAGCAACACCCACATGATGGCGGTGCCGGTGACCACGGGCGCCAACTTCGAGGCCGGCACCCCGCGGCCGCTCTTCAAGCTCGAGGGCTACCTCTCCGCGCGAAACCGCCAGCAGTATGACGTGGCGCCGGGGGACCAGCGCTTCCTCATGATCCGCGACCTCTCGGGCCCGAGCCGGGAGAACGTGTTCTACGTCGAGCACTGGTTCACCGAGCTCAAGGGCAAGGTGCGCCAGTGAGCGCCATGGACCGCCTCCGCGACGCCCTCGCCGACCGCTACCGCCTCGAGCGCGAGCTGGGCCAGGGCGGCATGGCCACGGTCTACCTGGCCCAGGACCTGAAGCACGACCGCAAGGTGGCGCTCAAGCTCCTCCGCCCCGAGCTCGCCGCCGTGATCGGCGCCGAGCGCTTCCTCGCGGAGATCAAGACCACGGCCAACCTGCAGCACCCGCACATCCTGCCGCTCTTCGACTCGGGCGAGGTGGTGGGCCAGCTCTTCTACGTGATGCCGTTCGTGGACGGGGAATCGCTCCGCGACCGGCTCACGCGGGAGAAGCAGCTGCCCATCGCCGATGCGGTGCGCATCGCCACCGAGATCGCGGGGGCCCTCGACTACGCGCACCGCCACGGCGTCATCCATCGCGACATCAAGCCGGAGAACATCCTGCTGCACGAGGGCCGGGCGCTCGTGGCCGACTTCGGCATCGCGCTCGCGGCGAGCAAGGCGGGCGGCAGCCGCATGACGGAGACGGGCCTCTCGCTCGGCACCCCGCACTACATGAGCCCCGAGCAGGCCATGGGTGAGCGGGAGATCACCGCGCGCTCCGACGTCTACGCCCTTGGCGTGATGCTCTACGAGATGCTGGTCGGCGACCCGCCCTTCATCGGCAGCACCGCGCAGGCAATCGTCGCGAAGGTGATGACCGAGAAGCCCGCGCCGCCCTCGCGCATGCGGGACACGGTCCCCGCGGCCGTCGAGCAGGCCGTGCTCACCGCGGTGGCCAAGCTGCCGGCCGACCGCTTCGGGACGGCGGCGGAGTTCGCGGCGGCGCTCGCGGTGCCCGCCGCGCCGGCGCCGCGCGGCGAGCCGGGGCCGGCGCGCTCGCGGTGGGACCGGCGCGCGCCGCTCCCCTGGATGCTGCTCGCGGGCCTCGCCACCGTGCTGGCGGTGGCGCTCGCCCTGCGGGGCGGGCGGCGGGCGGACGCGGGCACGGGCGCGGCGGTCGTGCGCGTGGACCTCCAGCCGGGGCGCGGGCTCCGCTACGCCTACCCGGTCATCGGCGTGGCCACGTCGCTCACCATCTCGCCGGATGGGCGCCAGGTGGCCTACCCGGCGAGCAAGGACGGCAGCAGTGACTGGTCGCTGTATGTCCGCAGCCTCGACCAGCTCGAGCCCCGGGAACTGCCCGGCACCGCCGGCGCCCGCTCCCCCGACTTCTCGCCCGACGGCCAGTGGATCGCCTTCGGCGCCCCCGACGGCACCATCAAGCGGATCCGCGTGGACGGCACCGGGCTCACCACCATCTGCGAGCTCGATCCCAGTGGCGTCGCGGACTTGGCCTGGCTCGGCAACCGCGACATCGTCTTCAGCCGCCTCAACCTGGCCGTGGGCCGGGGGATGTGGCGTGTGGCGGTCGATGGCGGCACCCCGACCGCCTTCACGGGGGTCGGCGCCGAGGGGGAGCGGCTGCAGCTGAGCCCGCGCGTGGTGGACAACGACCGGCTCATCCTCTACACCAGCGGCAAGGCCGGCAACGCCGACCTGCGCATCGGCGTCATCCGCGTGGCGAGCGGGGAGGCGAAGATGTTCCCCACGCTGCAGGGCTTCCGCGCCCTCGGCCTGGTGGACGGGCACCTCCTCTACGTGCGCGGCGACGGCGTGCTGATGGCCGCACCGTTCGACACCGGCGACCTCACCGTCGGCACCCCCGTCCCCGTGCTCGACAGCGTGATGGCCCCGAACTGGTCCGCCCCGGTCGCCCTCTCCACGAGCGGGGACCTGCTGTACCAGCGGGGCACGGCCGCCAGCGTGATGGTGCGCATGAACGCCCGCGGGGAGGAGACCCGGCTCCTCGATTCCGCGCGCGCCTACCTGCACCCGCGCCTCTCCCCCGACGGCCGCCGCGTGGCCTACGAGGTGCTCGGCGGCTCCGGCACCGAGATCTGGATCGCCGACCTCGCCACGCAGGCGCTGGACCGCCTGACACGCGGCGGGTACACCGACCGTCCCGAGTGGAGCCCGGACGGCTCGCGGATCCTCTACACCTCGTCCACCACCGCGCGGAACTCGCTCTGGTGGACGCGCGCAGACGGCAGCGGCCAGCCCGAGAAATTCCTCGAGACCGGGGATGAGATCCGCGAGGGCGTCTTCACGCCGAAGGGCGATGGGGTGGTCTTCCGGGTGGATACCAAGGAACGCAACCGCGACATCTACCTCGTCCCCGTGGCCGGCGAGCGGAAGCCCATCCCCCTCCTCGAGCGCATCGACGACGACAAGCAGCCGCGCGTCTCGCCGGACGGCCGCTGGCTGGCGTGGGTGTCCAACGAGACGGGACGCGAGGAAGTGTACGTGCGCCCGCTCATGGGGGGCGGGCGCATCCCGGTCTCGGTCGGCGGCGGCGGGGAACCGCTCTGGGCGCCGGATGGGCGGCACCTCTACTACCGCGCGGGGCAGCGGGTCATGGCCGCGACCATCGCCACGACCCCCGCGCTCGCGGTGACCGCGCGCGACACCCTGGTCCAGGGTTCCTACATGCGGGACCCGTGGCACGCCAACTACGACGTCTTCCCCGACGGGCAGGGCTTCCTGCTGCTCCGGCCGGTGGAGTCGAACCGGCAGGTGGTGCTGGTCTTCGGCTGGACCGGCGAGCTGCGGGCGCGCCTGCGGAGGGATCAATGAGCGGCCTTCCCGATCGGCTCACGGCGGCCCTCGCCGACCGCTACCGCCTCGAGCGCGAGCTCGGCCA
>CAZRCT010000152.1:0-4777 GCA_964598655.1 uncultured Gemmatimonadaceae bacterium | reverse complement strand
AGGGGCGTCTAGGCCAGCACGGTCGGGACGCCCCTCAACCTATTGGGGTCATCCCCACTGGAACAGGGCGTGAGCGTCCATCGCATCGAAACCACGTTCGCCGGCCGCCCGCTCATCCTCGAGACGGGCCGCCTCGCGAAGCAGGCCGCCGGGTCGGCCTACCTGCAGTTCGGCGACACCGTCATCCTCGCCGCCGTCACCGTCTCCCCGAACGCCAGCACGCTGCCGTTCTTCCCGCTGACCGTCGAGTATCGCGAGCGGACCTACGCCGCGGGCAAGTTCCCGGGCGGGTTCATCAAGCGCGAGACCCGGCCGAGCGACAAGGAGATCCTGGCCGCGCGGATCGTGGACCGGAGCATCCGGCCGCTCTTCCCGGAAGGCTTCAAGAACGAGGTGCAGGTCTTCGTGACGGTGCTCTCCGCCGACCAGGAGAACGACTCCGACGTGCTCGGCGTGGTGGCGGCCTCGGTGGCGCTGGCCAGCTCGCCGGTGCCGTGGAACGGCCCGATCGCCGCGGTGCGGGTGGGCCGGGTGGACGGCAACTGGATCCTCAACCCCACCTTCCAGCAGCTCGAGTTCTCGAGCATGGACGTGACGGTGTCGGGCCTCACCGACTCCATCATGATGGTCGAGGGCGGCGCGCTGGAGATCTCCGAGGCCGAGATGCTCGAGGCCTTCAAGGTGGGCCAGAAGGGCATCAAGGAGCTCCTCGGCCTGCAGGAGAAGATCATCGCCAAGGCCAAGGTGGAGAAGCTGGCGTGGGTCAAGGCGGAGCCGGACGCGGCGCTGGTGAAGCGCGTCACCGAGCTCGCCGAGGCCGACATGGCCAAGGGGATCAACGCCAAGGAGAAGGCGGCGCGCGCGCAGAACGTCAAGGACGTGAAGGAGCGCGTCATCAAGGCCCTGGCCGAGGAGTTCCCCGACGCCGGCCGCACCATCAGCGGCATCCTCGAGGACATCGAGTACCGCGTCATGCGCGCCCAGGTGCTGGAGAAGGGCGAGCGCGTGGACGGCCGCGACACCGACACCATCCGCCCGATCACCATCGAGGCGGGCGTCCTGCCGCGCACCCACGGCTCGGCGCTCTTCACCCGCGGCGAGACCCAGGCGCTGGTGGCCGTCACCCTCGGCACCGCCGACGACGAGCAGCGGATCGACTCCATCGACACGGTCGGTGAGGCGTCGAAGTCGTTCATGCTGCACTACAACTTCCCGCCCTACTCCACGGGCGAGGTGAAGCCGGTGCGCGGCACCAGCCGGCGCGAGATCGGCCACGGGGCGCTGGCGGAGCGGGCGCTGCAGCCGCTGCTGCCGGGCTACGAGGGCTTCCCGTACACCGTCCGCGTGGTCTCCGAGATCCTCGAGTCCAACGGCTCGTCCTCCATGGCGTCGGTCTGCGGCGGCTCGCTCGCGCTGATGGACGCCGGCGTGCCGATCAAGGCGGCCTGCGCGGGCGTCGCGATGGGGCTCATCAAGGAGGGCAAGAAGGTCGCGGTGCTCACCGACATCCTCGGCAGCGAGGACGCGCTCGGCGACATGGACTTCAAGGTGGCCGGCACCGAGGGCGGCATCACCTCGATCCAGATGGACATCAAGATCGAGGGCATGGACATCAAGATCATGGAGGAGGCGCTGGAGAAGGCCCGCAAGGGGCGGCTCCACATCCTCAAGGAGATGGGCAAGGTGGTGAAGACCCACCGCGCCGAGCTCTCCAAGTACGCGCCGCGCATCATCACGATCATGATCAAGCCGGACAAGATCGGCGACGTGATCGGCCCCAAGGGCAAGACCATCCGGGGCATCCAGGAGGCCACCGGGGCCTCGATCTCGATCGAGGACACCGGCCTGATCACCATCGCCTCGCCGGGCGGCGAGGGGGGCGAGAAGGCGCGCCAGATGATCGAGTCCATGGTCATGGAGCCGGAAGTCGGGAAGACCTACGAGGGCCCGGTGAAGAGCACCACCGCCTTCGGCGCCTTCGTCGAGATCCTGCCCGGCGTCGAGGGGCTGCTCCACATCAGCGAGCTCCAGCACGGCCGCACCGAGAAGACCGAGGACGTCGTCAAGAAGGGCGACATCGTCAAGGTCAAGCTGCTCGAGGTGGACGAGAAGGGCCGCATGAAGCTGTCCCGGAAGGCGCTCATCCCGAAGGAATGAGCGGCCTCCCGTGGAGACGACCCGGCTGGCCGATGGCCTCTTCCGGACCGACGTCCCGAACGGGCTCACCGTCCTGAGCGAAGTGCTCCCCGGCGTGCGGTCCGCCGCCGCCGGGGTCTGGGTCAGGACCGCCAGCGCGCACGAGCCGCGCGCCAAGATGGGGGTCTCGCACCTCCTCGAGCACATGGTGTTCAAGGGCACCGAGCGGCGCAGCGCGCGCCAGCTGGCGCTCGAGCTCGAGGGCCGGGGCGGGGCCCTCGATGCCTACACCTCCCGCGACCACACCAACTACCAGGCCCACGTCCTCGACGCGGACCTCCCGACGGCGCTCGACGTCCTCACGGACCTCGTGCGCCGGCCGCTGCTGCGCGCCCAGGACCTCGAGCTCGAGCGCAACGTGGTCCTCGAGGAGATCGCCACCGTCGAGGACACGCCGGATGACCTCGTCTTCGAGGTCTTCGCCGAGCGGCTGTGGCCGGCGCACCCCTACGGCTACTCGATCCTCGGCACCCGCGAGACCGTGGGCGCCCTCGGCACCGGGGATCTCCAGGCGGTGCATGCCGCGGGCTACCACCCGGCCAACTGCGTGATCGCCGCGGCGGGGCAGGTGGACCACGCGGCGATCCTCGCCACGCTGGAGCGGGAGGGGTGGTTTGCCGGGGAGGCCGGGGCCCCGCCGCAGGCGCCCGTGGCGCCGGCGCCGGCGCAGCGGGGCGGGCTCCACGCCGTGGCGCGCGACTCGGCCCAGGTGCACCTCGTCTTCGGCACCGACATGTTCCCCTACCGCGACCGGCGCCGCTTCGCGATGTCCATCATCACCAACGCCTTCGGCGGCGGGATGTCGAGCCGGCTGTTCCAGCGGATCCGGGAGGAGCTGGGGCTGGCGTACGCGGTGTACGCGTACCAGCAGTTCTTCCAGTCGGCCGGGGTGCTCGGGGTGTACGTGGGGACCCAGCCCGCCACCGCTGCCCAGGCGGACGAGGCGATCCGGCAGGAGTTCGCGACGCTCGCCGCGGAGGCGCTGCCGGCCGAGGAGCTGGCGGCGGGGAAGCGGCAGCTCAAGGGGCAGGTGATGCTGTCGCTGGAGAGCCCGGTGAGCCGGATGAACCGGCTCGCCACGCTCGCGCTGCACGGGGAGCCGTACCGGCCCCTCGACGCCATCCTCGCCGAGATCGACGCCGTCACGGCGGACGAGGTCGCGGCGATCACGCAGGAATTCTTCGATCCGGCCCGCCAGACGGTTGTCCGTCTGGGGCCTGAATGAGGCCTGGGGGAACCGGGCCGGCGCCGGAGCCAGTGAGCTCGGCGCCCCTCCCGCTCCCCTCCGCGCCACAACCCTGAGCCAGTCGAGCAACCGATGATCATCGGCGTCCCGAAGGAGATCAAGACCAACGAGAACCGCATCGCCCTCGTCCCGGCGGGCGCGGAGGCGTTCACCACCCGCGGCCACACGGTGTACATCGAGCAGGGCGCGGGGCTCGGCAGCGGCTTCCCCGACGAGGCCTACGTGGCCGCGGGCGCCAGGATCCTGCCCACCGCCGACGAGGTGTGGGCCAAGGCCGACATGATCATGAAGGTGAAGGAGCCGATCGCGGTCGAGTGGCCCCGGATGCGGAAGGGCCAGGTCATCTACACCTACTTCCACTTCGCCGCGGCCGAGGAGCTCACCAAGGCGGTGATCAAGTCCGGCGCCATCGCCGTGGCCTACGAGACCGTTCAGCTCCCCCACGGCGAGCTCCCCCTCCTCACCCCGATGTCCGAGGTGGCGGGCCGCATGGCGGTACAGGAAGGCGCCAAGTACCTCGAGAAGGTCTTTGGCGGCAGCGGTGTCCTCCTGGGCGGCGTCCCGGGCGTCACGCCGGCCGAGGTGACGATCATCGGCGGCGGCGTCGTGGGCATCAACGCGGCCAAGATGGCCGCCGGCCTCGGCGCCCGGGTGACCATTCTCGACATCTCGCTCGAGCGCCTGCGGTACCTCGACGACGTGCTCCCGGCCAACGTCACCACCCTGTACTCCAACCGCCACAACATCCTCGAGTCCATCAAGCGGGCGGACCTGGTGGTGGGCGCGGTGCTGCTCCCCGGCGCCAAGGCCCCGCACCTGGTCAAGCGCGAGGACCTCAAGCTCATGAAGCCGGGCTCGGTCATCGTGGACGTGGCGGTGGACCAGGGCGGCTGCGTCGAGACCATCAAGCCGACCACCCACGAGAACCCGACCTACTTCGTGGACGGGATCCTGCACTACGCCGTGGCCAACATGCCGGGCGGCGTGCCGCGCACCTCCACGCTGGCCCTCACCAACGCCACCCTGTCCTACGGCCTGCGCCTGGCCCGGGACGGCTGGAAGAAGGCCTGCAAGGAAGACCGCGCGCTCTACCTCGGCCTCAACGTGGTCGAGGGCAAGGTGGTCTACCCGGGCGTGGCCGAGGCCTTCAACCTGCCACTGGTGGACGGCAACACGCTCCTCTAAGGACCGGACGGGGACCAAGGGTCCCAACCGACCTGGAGCGTCGGCCGCGGGGGTGGCCCCCCGGGGGCGGGGGGGGGGGGGGGGGGTGGCCACCCCCCCCCGGGGGCCCCCCCCCGCGCCCCCCGGGGGCCCGGGTGTGAGAACGGGGGG
>CAZRCT010000151.1:0-4793 GCA_964598655.1 uncultured Gemmatimonadaceae bacterium | reverse complement strand
GCTATCCCCCACCGATAGGCAAGTTCCTCACGTGTTACGCACCCGTCCGCCACTGGGTATTGCTACCCCGTTCGACTTGCATGTGTTAGGCACGCCGCCAGCGTTCGTCCTGAGCCAGGATCAAACTCTCCAAGAGAATTCGAAATAGCTCATTCGAAACGGCTGACTTAGTTCGTCAGGTCGTCCGAATCACAGTTGTGTTGCAGAGATTAAACCCATCCTCGCGGCGCGTCTGCACGCGCTGCGAATCATAGGGTCCGCACTGCCACACCATAGCTCACATCGATTGTCAAAGAGCAGGTGGCCGTCGCCGGCCGCATTCGCTGCCGCCACCATTCCGTGGCAGCCTCGAATCATACCAAGCTGTTGCCGCATCGTCAAGGGGGAGTGGAACTTCCGTCCAGCCTGCCCCTTCCTGACTGCTTCCCTAGGAGATCCGCTGGATCGCTACGGGAATTCTGCGGGGGCGGTATGGTACATGGGACCGCCATCCGGCGCAAGGGCCACCCAACCCGTCCTGAGGAGGGCCCGCCTCGCGCCCCGAGGGCACGGCGATATTCTTCCTCCCGTCCCCGAGCGCCCGACCCCCAACTCCCCCACCCCGGCCTCATGTCCGTCCTCATCGAGTGCGTGCCCAATTTCAGCGAAGGCCGGGACCCGGCCGTCATCGACGCCCTCACCCGGCGCATCGCCGCCGTGGCCGGCGCCACCGTGCTCCACGTGGACCGGGGCTACGACACCAACCGCACCGTGGTGACCATCGCCGGCGCGCCGGAGGCGGTGTGTGAGGCGGCCTTCCAGGGCATCCAGGCCGCCCAGGAGCTGATCGACATGCGCCGGCATGCCGGGGCCCATCCCCGGATGGGGGCCACGGACGTCTGCCCCCTCGTCCCCATCAGCGGGATCTCCCTCGAGGAGTGCGCGGCGCTGGCCCGCCAGCTCGGGGAGCGCGTGGGACGGGAGCTCGGCATCCCGGTGTACCTCTACGAGGCCGCCCAGCCCGACCCGGCCCGGAAGAACCTGGCCGTGATCCGGGCCGGCGAGTACGAGGGGCTGGCCGAGAAGATGAGGAAGCCGGAGTGGAAGCCGGATTTCGGCCCGGCCGCCTTCAATGCCCGGAGCGGCGCCACCGTCATCGGCGCGCGCGGCTTCCTCGTGGCCTTCAACGTCAACCTCAACACCACGAGTACGCGCCGGGCCAACGCCGTTGCCTTCGACGTGCGCGAGGCCGGCCGGCCGAAGCGCGAGGGCAACCCGCTCACCGGCAAGGTGGTGACCCACGCCGACGGGTCCCCCGTCATGGAACCGGGCACCCTGAAGGCGGTGAAGGCCATCGGGTGGTACATCCCCGAGTACGGGGTGGCGCAGGTCTCCATGAACCTGACCGACCTGGACGTGACCCCGCTCCACGTGGCCTTCGACGAGGTGTGCCGTGCCGCGGCGGCTCGCGGGCTCCGGGTGACCGGCTCCGAGCTGGTGGGCCTCGTGCCCCGCTCCGCCCTGCTCGCGGCCGGCCGCCACTACCTCCGGCAACAGGAGCGCTCCCTCGGCGTGGCCGAGGCGGAGCTGATCAAGATCGCCGTGAAGTCGCTGGGGCTCGGGGAACTGGCGCCGTTCAAGCCCGAGGAACGGGTCATCGAGTACCGGCTCCGGGACGCCGCGGCGAGCCCGCTGGTGCGGATGCGGGTGGCGGCATTCGTGGACGAGACCGCGAGCGAGAGCGCCGCGCCGGGTGGCGGCTCAGTGGCCGCACTGGCCGGGGCGCTCGGGGCGGCGCTCGGCACCATGGTGGCCAACCTC
This sequence comes from uncultured Gemmatimonadaceae bacterium, assembly GCA_964598655.1. GTDB lineage: Bacteria > Gemmatimonadota > Gemmatimonadetes > Gemmatimonadales > GWC2-71-9 > JADJOM01. The sequence goes on along the minus strand of CAZRCT010000151.1, from coordinate 2,993 downwards.
TCGGCCCACAAGCGGGGGTGGGACGCGCGATGGGAGGAGTTCTCGCGCTGGGCAGAGGTGGGGCAGGACCTCAAGGACGAGCTGCTCCGCCTGGTGGACGAGGACACCGCGGCCTTCAACCGGGTGATGGCCGCGCTCGGCATGCCGAAGGGCACCGACGCGGAGAAGGCGGCCCGGAAGGCCGCGCTGGCGGCGGCCAATCGGGGTGCCGTGGCGGTGCCGCTCCGGGTGATGGAGCGCTCGCTCCAGGTGTTCCCCCTGCTCGAGGCCATGGCCCGCGATGGCAACCCGGCCTCGGTCTCCGATGCGGGTGTCGGGGCGCTCGCGGTCCGCGCGGCCGTGCGCGGGGCCGGCCTCAACGTCCGGATCAACCTGGCGGGCCTGGGCGATGCCTCCGAGGCCTCCCGCCTCGAGGCTCAGGTGCGCGACCTGCTGGCGCAGGCCGAGGCGGCCGAGGCGCGGGTGCTGGAGGTGGTGGACCGGGTGATCGCGAAGTAACCGGCGTCAGGCGGCGTGCAGCTCCACGCCCGCCGCCACCGTCCGCACGCAGGCGTTGGCCCGGAGGTGGTAGAGCCACTGCTCCACGCTCTCCGCCTCGATGATGGCGAAGTCGGCGCGCTTCCCGGGTTCGAGGGACCCGACCTCGGCCTGGCAACCAATGGCGTGGGCGGCGACGCTCGTGGCGCCCTTCAGCGCCTCGGCGGGGGTCATGCGCTGCAGGGTACAGGCGAGCGTGAGCGCCATGGGAAGATGGTAGCTCGGCGCCGAGCCAGGGTTGAAGTCAGTGGCCACCGCGACCGGCACGCCGGCCTCGATGAGCCGCCGCGCCGGGAGTGGCGCCACGTTGAGGTACAATGAGGCAAAGGGAAGACTGACCGCCACCACGCCGGCCTCCGCCAGGCGTCGGATCCCGCCCTCACTGATCCGTTCCAGATGGTCGGCGGACGCCGCACCCACCTCGGCGGCCAGTTCCGCACCCCCACAGGCGCTCAGCTGATCCGCATGCAGCTTCGGGGCGAGGCCATGGGCCCGGCCCGCGGCGAAGATGCGGCGCGCCTCCGCCACCGGGAACGCGCCCTCCTCCACGAACACGTCACAGAAGCGCGCGAGCCCCCGCCCCGCCACCGCAGGGATGATCTCCTCGATGACCAGGCGAACGTAGGCCTCGCGGCGATCCCGGTACTCCGGGGGCACCACGTGCGCGGCAAGGAGCGTGGGCACGATCCTCTGCGGGCCCAGCGTGGCGAGACGGGCATAGATCTCGAGCAGCCGGAGCTCGTCCTCGAGCGAGAGGCCGTACCCCGACTTGGCCTCGACGGTGGTCACGCCGAGCCGCGCCATGGCGGCGAGGTGCCGGCGGCAGCGGTCGAGGAGGTGCTCGGTGGACGCGGCGCGCGTCTGTCGCACCGTGGAGGCGATGCCGCCGCCCCGGGCCGCGATCTCGAGGTAGGAGGCGCCGAGGATGCGCTGCTCGAACTCGTCGGCACGCCAGCCGCCGAACGCGAGGTGGGTGTGGCAGTCCACGAGGCCGGGGATCACGAGGCGACCCCCGGCATCCTCCCGGGGGAGGCCGGCCAGGGCTGGGGGGAGTTCCTGTTCCGGTCCCACCCAGCGGATCCGGTCGCCTTCCCAGGCCAGGGCGGCCCGGGGGATGAGATGAATCTCCCCCTGCCCTCCCTCGAGCCGGCAGGTAGCCAGGGTGCCGATGTTGGTGAGGAGCGGCATCCCGCCGGTTACTGCAGCATGGGCAAGTCTACGCCCCGGTCGCGGGCCACCTCGATGGCGTCGTCGTAGCCGGCGTCGGCGTGGCGCATGACGCCGGTGCCGGGATCGGCGGTGAGGACGCGGAGGAGCCGGCGGTCGCCCATGTCGGTCCCGTCGGCGACGGCCACCATGCCGCTGTGGATCGAGTAGCCGATGCCGACGCCGCCGCCATGATGCAGCGAGACCCAGCTGGCCCCGCAGGCGGTGTTGAGCAGGGCGTTGAGCAGCGGCCAGTCGGCGATGGCGTCGGAGCCGTCCTTCATGGCCTCGGTTTCCCGGTTGGGCGACGCCACGGACCCGGTGTCGAGGTGATCCCGCCCGATGACGATGGGCGCGCGCACCTTGCCCTTCTTCACCAGCCAGTTGAAGCGCAGGCCCATCTCGGCGCGCTCGCCGTATTCCAGCCAGCAGATGCGGGCCGGCAGCCCCTGGAAATGGACCCGCTCGCGCGCCTTCCGGATCCAGCGGGCGAGGCCTTCCTTGCCGGGGAAGGTCTCCAGCACGGCGTCGTCGGTGACGGCGATGTCCTGCGGGTCGCCCGAGAGGGCGGCCCAGCGGAAGGGGCCGGCCCCGCGGCAGAAGAGGGGCCGGATGAACTCCGGCACGAAGCCGGGGATCCGGAAGGCGCCCGCGATGCCGCGGTGGTCCGCCACCTGGCCGCGGAGGTTGTTGCCGTAGTCGAAGGTGACCGCGCCCTTGGCCTGGAGCGCGAGCATGGCCTCGACGTGCAGCACCATGCTGTCGAGGACGCTGGCCTCGTAGCCCTGGGGGTCGCGGGCCCGGAAGTCGGCCGCGTCGGGGAGGGAGTACCCCTTGGGGATGTAGCCGACGCGGAGGTCGTGGGCCGAGGTCTGGTCGGTCACCACGTCGGGGACCACGCCGCGCCGGACCAGCTGCGGCAGCACCTCGGCGATGTTGCCGACGAGGCCCACGCTCAGGGCCTGCTTCCGTGCCCTGGCGTCGAGCACCAGCCGGAGCGCCTCGTCGAGCGAGGTCTCGAGCCGGTCGCAGTAGCCCGTCTCCACGCGACGGCGGATGCGCTCGGGGTCGACGTCCACGCCGAGGAAGGCGGCGCCGTTCATGGTGGCGGCGAGGGGCTGGGCGCCGCCCATGCCACCGAGCCCACCGGTGACCACCAGGCGGCCCTCGAGCGTGCCCCCAAAGTGCTGCCGGGCACACTCGGCGAAGGTCTCGTAGGTCCCCTGCAGGATCCCCTGCGTGCCGATGTA
>CAZRCT010000150.1:2304-4993 GCA_964598655.1 uncultured Gemmatimonadaceae bacterium | reverse complement strand
TCGGGGAGCCGCACCTCCGGGTCTTCCAGCAGGGACAGCAGGAGCTGGACGCTGTCACCGGGGGCCAGCTCGAGCGTCAGCAGCGGCTGCGCGCCGAGCGCCTGGTCGGCGCGAATGGCGAAGTGAGAGTCGAGCGGGAGGCGGCCCGTCGCCGTATTGGGCCCCGGCCCCACACGGGACACCAGGAGATACGGGCTATCGAGCGAATCCGTCGCACCCCGTGGGGCGGTGAGCGCGGCGGCGTGGATCGTCGCCACCGTCAGCTGCAGGCGAGCGGGCGCGTGGGCCGGGCCGGGGGCGGCCGCGCGTGCGAGCAGGACACCGAGCAGGGAGAGTCCGACGGGATGCCATTGCATGCTGAGCCGCTCCAGTGAGGGAACCCCGCCGGCGCCTCGCAGCCGGGAATGGCGCGAGCGGCGGATCGCTAGGAGATCGAATCCGCAGCAGGTAGGCACACAGCCGGACCGGCAGTTCCCCCGCGCCCCCCGTCTTGCGCCTCCCCCACGTTCCGTGAACCTTCCCTCCGCCACACCGTCGCACCCCCATCCGGAGGCCGCGTGCTGGTCCTGACCCGCCACGACGTCGAACGCCTCCTCCCCATGCCCGCCTGCATCGCCCTGATGCGCGACACCCTCGCCGCCCGGGCTCGAGGAAAGACCATCCAGCCGCCGCGCACCGCCCTCCGCCCCGACGGCACCGGCACCACGCTCACCATGCCCGCCTATGTGGCCGAGCCGGCCGCGCTCGGCGTCAAGGTGGTCTCCGTCTTTCCCGGCAACCACGCGCGCGGCCTCGACAGTCACCAGGGCGCAGTCCTGTCACTCGACCCCGCCACCGGCCAGGTCCTGGGCCTCCTCGAGGCCGGCGCCGTCACCGCCATCCGCACCGCCGCGGTCTCCGCCGTCGCCACCGACCTCCTCGCCACCCCGGACACCGGCGACCTCGCCCTCCTCGGCGCCGGCACCGAGGCCCGCACCCACCTCACGGCCATGGCCGCCGTGCGGACCCTCCAACGAGTCCGGGTCTGGAGCCGCTCCGCCGAGCGGGCGCGCGCCTTCGCGCAGGCGGCCGGCGCTCCTGGTGTGCCGCCAATCGAAGTGATGCCGTCCGCCGAGGCCGCCGTCCGCGGCGCCAGCATCATCTGCACCCTCACCGCCAGCCCCACGCCGGTGCTGGCGGGTACGTGGATCGCCCGCGGCGCCCACATCAACGCCGTCGGCGCCCACACCCCCGACACCCGCGAGCTCGACACCGACGCCGTCACCTCGGCGCGGATCGTCGTGGATGCCCGGGAGAGCGCGCTCGCGGAGGCCGGCGACCTGCTCATCCCCATCACCGAAGGCCGCCTCCGCCCCGCCGACATCCACGCCGAACTCGGCGAGGTCATCACCGGCGCCCGCACCGGCCGCGCGTCGGCCACCGAGATCACCCTCTTCAAGTCCCTCGGCTTGGGCATCGAGGACGCCGCCGCCGCGCGCCACGTCGTGGCCGAGGCCCGGCGGCTCGGGCTGGGGCAGGAGATCGCCTTCTAGCCGCGGCCGCCCCGGCCGCCTGTCGGACCCGCCCTTCGCGGCGTAGCTTGGATCGGTCGCACCACTCACCCCCGTTCACCCAGAGCCACCCGACCCGCCTCCTCGAGGGACCGTAATGCCCGACGTCACCACCACCGGCGGCGCCCCGCCCGGTCGCCGGACCCGCTGGCCGCTGCTCCTCGGCCTCGGCTTCGGCATCGACTTCCTCGATACCCTGGGCATCGGGTCGTTCGCCACCACCACCACCGCGCTCAAGCTCGGCAAGCTGGTCAAGGACGAGGACATCCCCGGCACCCTGAACACCGGCCACGCCCTCCCGACGCTCCTCGAGGCGGTCCTCTACATCACCGTGATCCGCGTGGAGCTGGTGACCCTGGTCTCGATGCTCGCCGCCGGCGCCATCGGCGCCTGGTTCGGCGCCGGCATCGTGAGCCGCCTCCCCCGGCGGAAGATCCAGCTCGGCATGGCCGTGGCCCTCCTCGTGACGGCGGTGTTCATCACCCTGCGGCAGCTCCAGTTCTTCCCGCCCGGCGGCGAGGCGCTGGCGCTCTCCGGCGTCGCGCTGCTCCTCGGCGTCTCGGCCAACCTGGTCCTCGGCGCGCTGGCCACCCTCGGCATCGGCAACTACGCCCCCTCCATGGCCGTGGTGAGCCTCCTCGGCATGAACCCCACGGCGGCCTTCCCCATCATGATGGGCTCCGCCGCGCTCATCCTGCCGGCCGCCGCGGTGCGCTTCGTCCGCTCCGGCCGCTACGACAAGCCCACCGCCATCGCCATGACCCTGGGCGGCATCCCCGGCGTGCTCGTGGCCGCGTTCATCGTCAAGTCGCTCTCGCTCGACGCGGTGCGCTGGCTGGTGGTGGGCGTGCTGCTCTACACCTCCGTCCTGATGTGGCTCTCCGCCCGCAACGAGGCCCGCGCCGGCGGCCTCAGTCTGGCAACCTCATGAAGATCACCGCGATCCGCGCCTGGCAGATCGACCTACCGCTCCACGAGGGCAGCTACAAGTGGTCGGGCGGCAACTCCGTCTCGGTGTTCGACTCCACGGTCGTGACGGTGGAAACCGATGAGGGCCTCACCGGCTGGGGCGAGATCTGCCCCCTCGGCCCCGCCTACCTCCCCGCCTACGCCGCCGGCGCCCGCGCCGGCATCGCGGA
>CAZRCT010000150.1:0-2204 GCA_964598655.1 uncultured Gemmatimonadaceae bacterium | reverse complement strand
CTCGTGGCCGACGCCAACACCGGCTGGACCCAGCACGCCGCCCTCCGCGTGGCCGACGCGGTGCGCGATGTGGACGTGTACATCGAGCAGCCCTGCATGAGCTACGAGCAGTGCCTCGCGGTGCGGCGCCACACCAACCGGCCCTTCGTGCTGGACGAGGTGGTGGACGGCATCGACATGGTGGTCCAGGGCATCGCCGACCAGGCCATGGACGTCATCAACCTCAAGATCTCCAAGGTGGGCGGCCTCACGCGCGCCCGGCAGATCCGTGACCTCTGCGTCTCGCTCGGCATCGCCATGACCATCGAGGACACCTGGGGCGGGGACATCATCACGGCCGCCATCGCCCACCTGGCCCACAGCACGCCGGAGCGGTACCTGTTCTCGTCCACCGACTTCAACAGCTACGTCACGGTGGCGTTCGCGGATGGGGCGCCGCAGCGAAAGGCGGGGCGGCTCGCGGCATCGCAGGCGCCCGGCCTCGGCGTGTCGCCGAAAATGAAGCTGCTGGGACGCCCGGTGCTGGAGGTGGAGCGGAAGCGGCGCCCGTAGGGGCCGGCCGTGGCCGGCCCATCTCGATATTCGCCAGCCAACGCCGCCAGAATGAACGCGCGGGACCGGCCTGTCAGCCGATCCCGCGCGTTCGTCGTTTCGCGAAGCCATAGCCGGTTCATTCAAGACCAACAGCCGGTTTGTTCAATTGCTCCCTGCCTGGGACCGGTATACTAGCTCCCGTCAGTCAGGCTGTTCACCCACACGCGAGGAGCCAACCATGTGCGCCCAGATGATTGCCTGCAGCTGCACCGCCTGTCCCGGAGCCACCTGCACCTGCGGCTGCCAGGACAAGAACCGCGCCGCCCGCAAGGCGGGCTGCCAGTGCGGGCCGGAGTGCGCCTGCGGGCCGAACTGCACCTGCGCCACCCATTGAGGGCGACCGCCAGCCGATGGCCGGGAACTCAGCAACGTCGCGCGGTGGTCAGCCCGCGGCCGCACCTGTGGCGAGATCACACGTCGACTGGAAGGCCTCCGTGCCGAGGGCGTTGACCGCGAGGGTGATGTAGGAGTACACAAAGCGGTTCGGCCCGTGTTCGAAGGTCGCTTTGCGGAAGAGCCGGACACCGTGAAGGGGCTGCCAGTCCTCGAAGCGCACGCGGACCTCGCGTTGCCCCCTGCCGGTGTGATTGACAAGCTCGAGGCCGAGCGGGAGCGTGTCGCGTAGCCGTAGGTAGAGCCGGAGTGGGGCCCCCAGTTCATCGCTGAAGCGGAGCGCGATGGCGGAGTCCCCGTTCCAGCGCACATCGGGCTCACGAGTGGGCGGCGTGAGCCAGGACGGCGCGATCACCAGCATGTGAAGATCATGCCCCCGCACAACCGTGCGGGTAACCGGATCAAGGGCGGTGACGGTGCGAGACGTGTCGCACGCCCATCCTCGCGAGTCCCGCACACCGGCGAGCAGGCCGCGCCCCAGGGCAAGGCGGACATCTCCATTCACCGCCGAGGCGATCCGGGTTTCGAAGCCACCGGTGGGCGACGTGACCGCGGCGACACTCCAGATGGTGCGCACGGAATCGGTGCCGCCCATCGCACGCTGCGCCGCGGCGAGCACCATCGGCCCGGAGGCGGGAGCGGGGGGGTGGCAGGCCAGGACCAGGAGAGGGATGCCCAGGAGGGGGCTGCGCCAGGGAGGGGTCGGCATGGCACCAGTACGGCGGTGGCCGCGAATGGATTCTCCGGCCGGGCGTGCAGGGGCTGGGGAGGTGCTCAGGGGCGGCATCGGCGCCCGCCAGGAGCGGCCCACGAATGCCGCAGGATCCGGGTGCGCAACGCCCGCCCCTCGTATCGCGCCGGGCGGGAGCGCAGGTCCAGGATGCGCCGCAGGACGTGCGCCGTCCATGGAGTCGTTCACGGCGGCGGCGCGGACGTCCTCGAGGCTGCAGCGCACCCTTGGAGGAGCCAGCGGCACGGGTGCCTGCGCCGAAGCGGAAATGTCGGCAGGCCAGCGAGCAGGAGGCTGAGGGGAGGTGAGGTGGCTCGCACAGGAGCTGGTGCACGTATGACCAGCGGTGGGCGGTGTAGCTGCCGCGGATGGGTGCCGCCTCAGCACCATCCTGATTGACTCCGCAGCGTGGCCGCGGGGAGCATCGTGGGGCGAGGAACTCAGGTCACAGGGCGCCGTCAGCTCCAGGCGCTGGTTAGGGCGCCGT
>CAZRCT010000149.1:3137-5269 GCA_964598655.1 uncultured Gemmatimonadaceae bacterium | reverse complement strand
CCCCCCCCCGCCCCCCCCCCCCCCCCCCCCCCCCCCCCGCCCGCCCCCCCGCGCCCCCGGCGGCCGCCTCCCGCTCGACGACATCCTGCGGCGGATGGGCGGCGGGCGGTAGCGTCGCGTCGGCTCCACGATGGGTGCAGCCCGCTTCCACGGTGGTGGAAGCGGGCTTCGTCGTTCCGTGGCAGTCGCCCGCGTTATCGCAGGGGGGTGATGCGGGCGAGGGCAGCGGCGGCGGGGGCCTCGGCGAGGGTCCGTGGGAGGGTGAGGGCGGCGCGCCACTCGGCGAGGCGCTCGGGGGCGGCGAGGAAACGGAGGCGGTTCAGGGCGTCGAGCCGGCGGAGGAGAAGGGCGAGGTCCGCGAGGAGGCGACCGAGTTCGAGGGCAACCTGGCCGGAGACGGCGGCGGCGGCGAGGCGGCGGCGATGCAGGTCCTCCGCCTCGGTGACCTGGCCGGTGAGGACCTTCAGCATGGCGACGGGCATGTGGTACTGGATGAGGAGCGCCTCGTGGCGCGCGGCCAGGTGGAGCTGGGCACGGGCGTCGCGGATGAAGGCACCGACGGCGTCGGCGCGGAGGCGGAGGGTGGGCACCCGGAGTTCGGGGAGGTTTTCCGTCAGCGCCACGAGGTGCAGGAAGCGGTGGAGCAGCTCGAGGCCGCGGGCGAGGTGTGTTGCCTGCTCGTGGCGCGCCGCGGCGAGGGTGATGCCGTCGGCCTCGGCCTCCCGCTCGCGGGCCTCGAGTTCCGCCGCCTGGGCCAGGCAGGCGGTGAGCTGCGCTTCCACGCCGAGGGCGGGCTCGGTGAGCGCGGGATAACGGGCGGCGAATCCCGCGACGGCGTGGGCGCGGGCGAGCTGCTTCCGGTACCGGGAATGCATCGGCGGCTGGTCCTTTCGGTTCCTCCGAGGTGGACCGAGACAGGGATCCCCGCGCGGCGGGACCCCACGGACGACGGCACAGATTGAGACGTGATGGAGACCACTGGCCGGGAGTGATGCATGGGACATGCCACGGCGTTCCATGACTGGAACGTTGCGCCGTCTCGGTTGCCTAAGGTGTTGCGCGGTGGTGCGTTAGGGTGGTCCGGCGGGAGCGCTCGTGCGGGAGCGTGGGGGGCGCGGGAACGAGTGAAAACGGAGGCGGGATTGAGCGACGAGGGTACGGTGGTTGTGAGGCAGGGAGCGAAGAGGCGGGGCCCGACGCATCCCCTGCCCCGGTGCGCTGGGTCAGGGGATGGTCGAGGGAGGCCGGGTCACGCGGACCGGGTGGCGTCGGCTTCCGGGGTGGGGGGCGCCTCCGCGGGAGTGGGCGTCACGTAGGGGACGTTGCGGGCGGACTTCCAGCCGGCGGCGAGGTCGGGCGTGGTCCTGAAGCGGAGCCGCATGATGGCATCGAGGACGCGCAGCACCTCCATGCCCTCCCGCGCGATGCCCTCGAGGGCGACGCCGCAGGTCACCTGGAAGGCGACGGTGTCCCGCCGGCGGAGGATGAGCGCCTCGAGCTTGTCGAGCAGGAGGGTGGTCTGGGCCGGCAGGTCCTCCGGCATGCCCGCCTTGACGAACGCGTCAAGGAACGACTCCGCCTCGGCGACGGCGGCGCGGCCGGTGGCGAGGAAGATGGCGTCGCTGGTCCGGGGGCGGACGCCGCGGGTGGGGACGGTGACCCCGGGGATGGTCCGCGAGACCACCTTGCCGACGGTGAGGATGGTGCCGAGGTGATCGCGGAGCTCGTCGCGCCCCTCGGTGATCTGCCGGCTGATGGCGTCCACCTCGGACTGCGCCTTGACCTGCGCCATGACGGTGGCGTTGGCGCGGGTGACGACCTGGTCCAGCGTCCCGAGCATGGCGTTGCCCGACGGCGAGTCGTCGGGATGCCCCTTCAGGAAGCTGTTGGCGCCGGCGAGGCCGCCGAGCTGGATACGGGTGACCGCTTTCATGGAGCTGCCTCACGTGCATGTGCCCGGTGGGCACGTGGTCCCGGGACCGGCGGGGGTGCATGGAGCCGGCGGGATGCCGCGGGCTGCGGAGGTGCAGCGGGCGGCGCGGGACAGGAACGCATGGAGCGTGCCACGCGCGCGGCGCACGTGTGTTAGGCGCGTGACGGCGCGCGGATCGCGGCTGACGGACCGCGGACCG
>CAZRCT010000149.1:0-3037 GCA_964598655.1 uncultured Gemmatimonadaceae bacterium | reverse complement strand
GCGCGGAACGGGCGTGACGGCGCGCGGACGGGGCCTGACGGGCCGCGGACCGGCCCCGACGGGCGGCGGACGACGCCTGACGGCCCGCGGACCGGCCCCGACGGGCCGCGGACGATGCCTGACGGCCCGCGGACCGGGGCTGACGGCGCGCGGACCGGGCTCGACGGTCCGCGGGCCGCGTCCTCCAGGGCGCGCGATGGGCCGGGGTGGGCCCGGGACGGCGAGCGACGGCGGTGCGATCGCGTCGGTGAGGCGTGGCAGCGGGGCTCGGGCCGGTGCGATCGCGTCTCGTGGGCACGGGATGCGGCCTCGGGCCGGTGCGATCGCGCCGGCGAGAGGTGGTGGCGGCCCTCGGGCCGGTGTGATCCGGGGTGCGAGGGGTGGCCGGGGTCCCTCGGGGCGGCGCGATCGCGCCGGCGACGCGTGGCCCTGGGGGTCGTGGCGCTGCGGTCGGGGGTCGTGGCGGCGTGCTGCGGTCTCGGGCTGGTGCGATCGCGTGTCGTGGCCGTGAGACCGGGGCTCGGGCCGGTGCGATCGCGCCGGATGGCGATGGCAGGGGGGCTCGCGGCGGTGCGATCACGCCGGCGAGACGTGGCGGTGGGGGTGCGGGCGCTGCGGCCGAGCCTCGGGCGGCTGCGGCCGGGCCTCGGGCTGCTGCGGCGGGCCCTCGGGTCGGTGCGATCGAGGCTCGTGGCGGTGGGATCGGGGCTCGGGCTGGTGCGGTCGCGTGTGGTGACGGTGCGATCGAGGCTCAGGCTGTTGCGATGGCGTGTGGTGGCGGTGAGGTCGGGGCGCGGGGCGGTGTGGTCGCGTGTCGTGGTGGTGAGGCCGGGGGTTGGGCTGGCGCGATCGCGTGTCCTGGTCGTGGGATCGGGGCTCGGGGGCGTGAAGGCGGGGCGTGTGAGACGGAGACGGCGGGACGTGGCGGATGCGTGAAGGACGTGAGCCCTGAAGTGCGCACGCATCGGGGTGCGAGGGCGCGTTGGGCCGCCGGGGAGGAGAGTTCGGTGGTGGCCGCCGAGGTGGGTGGGAATCCGGCGGGTCAGCCGGCCTGGGCGAGGACCTCGACTTCCTCGAGGAGGCGCTTGCCGAGGCGGTCGCGCTCGACGTCGAGGTCGTAGGCGGCCTGGAGGTTGAGCCAGAAGCGCTCGGAGGTGCCGAGGCAGCGGGCGAGGCGGAGGGCGGTGTCGGCGGAGATGGCGCGGGTGCCGTGGACGATCTCGTTGATCCGGCGGGGCGGCACGCTCAGGGCCCTGGCGAGACGATACTGGCTCATGCCGAGGGGAACGAGAAACTCCTCCATGAGCACTTCGCCTGGATGCACGGCCGGGAGGGTCTTCTTGCGCATGGGTGTCCCTCAGTGATAATCCACCAGCTCCACGTCGTGGGCCTTGCCGTCCACCCAGCGGAAGCAGAGGCGCCACTGGTCGTTCACCCGGATGCTCCACTGGCCGGCCCGCCGCCCGGCGAGTTTCTCGAGCCGGTTGCCGGGCAGCGCCCGGAGGTCGTCGAGACCCGGGGCGGCATCCAGCATCCGGAGCTTCCGCAGGGCGGACCGCTCGACCGCCGGTCCCCACCGCCCTCCCCCGCCCCGTGCGAACAGGCGCCGGGTGGCGCGGTCACGGAACGAGGCGATCACCGGGAACCATAACGCGGCGCGTTATTACCAGCAAGCCGGCGCGGGGCGGGCGGGGCATGGCCCCCACCCTAGACCGGATGGATCAACCGACCGTCATGGCTCGTCGCGGCGCGGGGTGGTACTGGGCGAGGCGGGATGACGGGGAGGCTCGGCGGCGGCGCTCGGCGGCGGCCGAGGGGCCGGGCGGTTCCGGGGGCTCGGGCCTGACGGCCCTCGACGCCGCCACGCGGTGCTCGACTGCGTCGAGCACCGCATGCCGACAATCCCCCTTCACCGCCCGGCCCCTCGGCCTTGCTCGGCGCTCGGGGAGCTGGGGGGCGGCGGTGGGGGGGGTGGGGTCTTTCTTTATTTAGCGGGGGGGCGGGCTGGCCTGAGTGAAGGAGGTGGCGTGTGCGGCTTGCATGGGCGGTGGTGGGGGTGCTGCTGGCGGCGCAGCCGGTGGCGGCGCAGGAGGGGACGGATTCGCTGGTGACGTTGCTGCGGTCGGTGGCGGCGCCGCTCGCCCTGTCGGCGGAGGGGCGGCTCGCGGGGCCGGCGGGGGAGCGCCTGGCGGCGCGGGTGCGGGCGTCGCGCTTCGTGCTGCTCGGCGAGGAGCATGGGATGGCGGACGTGCCGCGGCTGGCGGCCGCGCTCTGGCGCGCGGGTGAGGGGGCGGGAGCGGGGCCGCAGTACCTGGCGATCGAGGTGGGGCCGCAGCTGGCGGGGCGGCTCGAGGCGGCGCTCCGCGTGGAGCCGACGGACTCGGCGTATCGCGCGTTCCTGGCCGAGCACCGGCCTGGGGCGCCGTTTTTCTTCTGGCGCGAGGATGCGGCGCTGCTCCGTGCGGTGGTCAGCGCGACGCCGGGGCGGACCGGGGTGCTGTGGGGGCTCGACTACGACATCCTGGCGGACCGGCACCTGTTCCAGCGGCTCCGGGCGCTGGCGCCGACCGCGGCGGCGCGGGCGGTGGCGGACTCGGCGATCGGGGTGGCGGACAGTGCCTTTGCGCAGGTGGTGCGGGAGGGGAATCCGGGGCGGCTCTACATGTTCGGCGGGTCGCCGGTGCTGCTCGAGCGTCTCGAGGCGGTGTTCGGGCCGAGGATGGGGGCGGAGGCGGCGGGGATCCTGTCGCTCATGAAGGAGACGCTGGCGATCAACCGGCTGTTCATGGCGGGTGAGGGCTATGAGTCGAACCGGCGGCGGGCGGCGCTGATGCGGGCCCATTTCGTGGCCGCGTACGGGCGCGCCTCACGCGGCGGGGCGCGGCCGCGGGTGCTCTTCAAGTTCGGGGCGACGCACCTGATGCGGGGGCTCAGTTTCACGAACCAGTACGACCTGGGGACGCTGGTGCCGTCGGTGGCGGAGCTGGCGGGGGATTCTTCGCTCAGTCTCTACGCGTTGGGGGGGGTGGGGAGCCGG
>CAZRCT010000148.1:0-5282 GCA_964598655.1 uncultured Gemmatimonadaceae bacterium | reverse complement strand
GGTGCTTGAGCTCGAGCTGCATCTCCTTGCGGAGCTTGAGGTCGATCGCGCCGAGCGGCTCGTCGAGGAGGAGGATCCGGGGGCGGTTGACGAGGGCGCGCGCCAGCGCCACCCGCTGCTGCTGCCCGCCCGAGAGCTGGCGCGGCAGGCGCTCGGCCAGCGCGCCGAGCTGCACCATCTCCAGCGCCTGCGTCACGCGGGTGGCGATCTCGGCCGCCGGCACCTTCTTCATGCGGAGGCCGTAGCCCACGTTGTCCCGCACCGAGAGGTGGGGGAAGAGGGCGTACTGCTGGAAGACGGTGTTGAGGTCGCGACGATAGGGCGGGAGCCCCGTGATGGGGTTCCCGCCCATGAGGATGACGCCGGTGTCGGGATGCTCGAAGCCGGCGATCATGCGGAGGGTCGTGGTCTTGCCCGACCCGGAGGCGCCGAGGAGGGTGAGGAACTCCCCCGGCGCCACCGTGAGGGACAGCCGATCGACCGCGGTGAAGTCCCCGAAGCGGCGGGTGACTTCCTGGAGCTCGAGGATCGGCGCCACTTACTGCCCGGCCTTCACCTCGTTCCAGATCTCGGTGTACTTGTCGCGGCGCGGGCTCCACTGCCAGAAGTTCACCTTGGAGCCGTAGTCGCTGATGTCGCGCTGGTTGGCGGCGGCCTCGGGGGTCATGTACGCCTTGGCGCCGGGCGCGGCCACGAAGTAGTTGGTGACGTCGGCCAGCAGCTTCTGCGTGAACGGCTGCGCCGCATACTCGAGCCAGGCGTAGGCGGCGTCCTTGTTGGCGGCGCCCGAGGTCATCACCCAGTGGTCGGCCCAGGCGGTGGTGCCCTCTTCCGGCACCAGCTCGCCGGCGGGGAAGCCGGCCGCGCGAAGCTGCTGCGTCATGAGCGGCCACCCCTCGCCCGCCACGATCTCGCCGCTCTGGAAGAGCTGGATCATGTCGCCGGCGGTGGACCAGTACTTCCGCACGTTGGGCTTGAGCTGGAGCGCCTTGGCCTTCACCTGCGCCAGCTCCTCGTCGCTCAGGTTGTAGAGGTGGCTCGGGTCTTCCGCCTTGTCGAGCCCCAGCACCTGCGCCACCGTCCACAGCGTGGCGATGTCATCCTGCATGGACAGCTTGCCCTTGTACTTCGGGTCGAAGAGGTCGGCCCACCGGGTGGGCTTGGGGGTGACCTTCGTGGTGTCGTAGATGAGCGGGTTGGGGCCGAAGGCCCACGGGAGCCCGTAGGTGGCCGAGTCCTTGTGGGCCACGGCGAGGGCGCGGAAGCTGGCGGCCAGGTCGCCGTAGCTCGGGATGCGCGTGAGGTCGAGCGGCTGGGCGAGGCCCGCCTCGATGATCTGCGTCAGCGCGTCCGAGGACGGCGAGACCAGGTCGATGGTGTTGGTGCCGCCGGCGCGGAGCTTGGCCACGAGGTCGTCGCTCGAGCCCATGTAGGTGGCGGTGACCTTGACGCCGCAGGCCTCCTCGAACGGCTTGGTGAAGAGGGTGTCGCTGTAGCCCTCCCAGACCATGAGGCTCAGCTCGCCGCCGATGGGCTTGGGGCAGAGCTGCTGCAGGTAGGTGCGGGCGTCGGCACGGGCATCGCCGGTGGGCGTGATCGTGATTTTCTGTGTCGCGCCGGCGCCGGGGCCGGCCTCCTTCCCGCCACCACAGGCGGCCAGGGCGGCAAGGGCAAGCGCGGCGACGGCAGCGGAGCGACCGGATCCGACGAGCGAGGGCATGGGCGGGCACCTGTAGGCTTGGGGGAACGGCGGGGTCTCCACCCGGGGGCGGAGGGGCTGAGAATAAGCTACAGGCCGGCGCAGGGGGCGCCAGCCGGGCCCTTCACTTCTCGCGCGGCAAGCGCTAACCTCGTCCTTCCCTCCCTCTCGTGGATCGTCCGATGGCCGGCGTCATCTCCCTCGTCACCCCGATTCCCGGTCCCAAGAGCCAGGCCCTGGCCGCCCGCCGCGCCAAGGCCGTCCCCAAGGGGGTCCCCGCCACCACCCCGCTCGCCGTCGTCCACGCGGAGAACGCCGTGGTCACCGATGCGGACGGGAACCGCCTCATCGACTTCGGCGGCGGCATCGGGGTGGTGAACAGCGGGCACCGCCATCCCAAGGTGGTGGCGGCGGTCAAGGCACAGCTCGACCACTTCACCCACGTCTGCTTCCCCGTCTCCATGTACGAGCCGTACATCGAGCTGGCCGAGAAGCTGAACGCGCTGACGCCGGGCACGCACGAGAAGCGGACGTTCTTCGTCAACAGCGGCGCCGAGGCGGTGGAGAACGCCGTCAAGGCGGCGCGGCGCTTCACCGGGCGGCAGGCCATCGTCTGCTACGAGCACGGCTTCCACGGGCGCACCTACCTCGGCATGTCGCTGACCTCCAAGGTGAACCCGTACAAGCTCGGCTTCGGGCCGTTCATGCCCGAGGTGTACCGCATCCCCTTCCCGTACTGCTACCGCTGCGACTCGGTGAACAAGACGCCGGGCAGCTGCTGCATGGCCTCGAAGGCGGCCCTGGAGCAGCACTTCGCCAGCATCGTGGACCCGGGGAGCGTCGCCTGCGTGATCATCGAGCCGGAGATCGGCGAGGGCGGCTTCATGCCGGTGCCGGTGGACTACATGGTGGCGCTGCGCGAGTTCTGCACGGCGCACGGCATCCTGCTCATCGCCGACGAGATCCAGACGGGCTTCGGGCGGACGGGGAAGATGTTCGCCATGGAGCACTACGACGTGGTGCCGGACCTCATCACCACCGCCAAGTCGCTGGCGGGCGGCCTGCCGCTCGCGGCCGTGACCGGCCGGGCCGACGTGCTCGACGCGGCGCAGCCGGGCGGCCTCGGCGGCACCTACGGCGGCAACCCGCTGGCCTGCGCCGCGGCGCTGGCCGTCATCGACGCCATGGCCGAGGAGAAGATCCCCGAGCGCGCGGCGGTGCTTGGCCAGAAGATCCGCGACCGGTTCAGCGAGTGGGCCGGGTCGGTGCCCGAGATCGGCGACGTGCGCGGCCTCGGCGCCATGGTGGCCATCGAGCTGGTGAAGGACCGCGCCTCGAAGGCCCCGGCCAAGGAGCTGACGGGCAAGCTGCAGGCGGAGGCGCTCAAGCGGGGCGTCATCCTCCTCTCGGCGGGCACCCTCGGCAACGTGATCCGCGTGCTGGTGCCGCTCACCGTCGAGGACGCGGTCCTCGAGGAGGGGCTCGCCGTGATGGAAGCCGCCCTCAAGGCGGCGCGGGCGTAAGGCTGCTGCTGTCACTGCAAACCACAGAGTCACAGAGAACACAGAGGTCACAGAGAACAGCAACTGTTGTTTTTCTCCGTGACCTCTGTGCCCTCTGTGCCTCTGTGGTTACCTCACCACCACCCGACCGGCGCCATGATTGATCGCAGCCGCCTGGCCAGCCTCAATGCCGCCGAGCAGCGACGGTTCGAGGAGGGCCATCCGAAGTCGAAGGCCCTCTTCGAGCGCGCCAAGGCGCACCTGCTCGAAGGGGTGCCGATGCACTGGATGGCCAAGTGGGCGGGCGGGTTCCCGGTGTTCGTGGCGGAGGGCGAGGGCGCGCACTTCACCGACGTGGATGGCCACCGCTACCTGGACCTCTGCCTCGGCGACACCGGCGCCATGACGGGGCACGCGCCGGCCGTGACGGTGGAGGCGGTGCGGCGCCAGGCGGCGAAGGGGTTCACCTTCATGCTGCCGTCGGAGGATCACCTCTGGGTGGCGGAGGAGCTGGCGCGGCGGTTCGGCTTGCCGTGCTGGCAGTTTGCCATGAGCGCCACGGACGCCAACCGCTTCGCGATCCGGCTGGCGCGGATGCTCACCGGGCGCCCGAAGATCCTGGTCCACAACTGGTGCTACCACGGCACCGTGGACGAGACCTTCGCCACGCTGGTGGACGGCCAGGTGGTGCCGCGGCCGGGGAACATCGGGCCGGCGGTGCACCCGGCGGAGACCACCCGGGTGGTGGAGTTCAACGACCTCGCCGGCCTGGAGCGCGCGCTGGCCCAGGGCGACGTGGCCTGCGTCCTGGCCGAGCCGGCGATGACCAACATCGGCATCATCCTCCCCGATGCCGGCTATCACGACGGGCTCCGGGCCCTGACCCGGAAGTACGGCGCCCTCCTCATCATCGACGAGACCCACACCATCTGCGCCGGGCCCGGCGGCTACACGCGCGCCTACGCGCTGGAGCCGGACGTCCTGACGCTCGGCAAGCCGATCGGCGGCGGTGTTCCCGGCGCCGTGTACGGGTTCTCGGCCGAGGTGGCGGCGCGGCTGGCCGGGAAGATCGCGGTGGCCGACTGCGACACCGGCGGCATCGGCGGCACCCTGGCCGGGAATGCCTTTGCGCTGGCCGCCATGCGCGCCACGCTGGAGCACGTGCTCACCGCGGCGGCCTACGAGCGCACCATCCCGCTGGCGGAGCGGTGGGCGGCGGGGGTGGAAGCGGTGGTGGCGGAGCACGGCCTCCCGTGGATCGTGAAGCGGCTCGGCTGCCGGGCGGAGTACTGGTTCCGGCCGGCGCCGCCGCGGAATGGGGCGGAGGCGGCGGCGGCGATGGACTTCGAGCTGGACCGCTTCATGCACCTCTTTGCGCTCAACCGCGGCATCCTGCTGACGCCGTTCCACAACATGGCGCTCATTGCCCCGGCCACCACCGAGGCGGACATCGACCGGCACACGGCGGTGTTCCGGGAGGCGGTGAGGGCGTTGCTGGGGCGAGAGTAAGCACGGGAAACCGCAGAGGCACAGCGGGTCTCCGTGGCCTCTGTGCCCTCTGTGTCTCCGTGGTTTTCATGCCGGCGGGCGCCCGCCGCCCAACTCACCACCGTTCCCGTTGCGTTGCGGCGCGCCCCGCCGCACCGTACGTTATCGCCGTGGGCCCCGTCGTCCTCCCGTTTCCATAGCTCCCGCGCCAGGATCCTCCATCGTGGCCCCTCCCGCGCCGTCCGCCGCCGAGCCGATCGTCGAGTTCACCCGGGTCTCCAAGCACTTCGGGGACTTCCGCGCGGTCAACAACATCTCCTTCGACATCAGGAAGGGGGAGTTCTTCTCCCTGCTCGGCCCCTCCGGCTGCGGCAAGACCACGACGCTCCGGTTGCTGGCGGGCTTCGAGCAGCCGGACACCGACGGCGGCACCGTGAAGATCGCGGGTGAGGTGGTGAACACCCGCCGCCCCTATGAGCGGCAGATCGGCATGGTGTTCCAGAACTACGCCATCTTCCCGCACCTGTCGGTCGAGAAGAACGTGGCGTTCGGGCTGGAGCAGCACCGGGTGCCGAAGGCCGAGATTCCCGGCC
>CAZRCT010000147.1:0-5290 GCA_964598655.1 uncultured Gemmatimonadaceae bacterium | reverse complement strand
TCGCGCCGCTCGAGGACCAGGACCTTGCGGCCCGCGCGGGCGAGGTAGGCGGCGCAGACCAGGGCGTTGTGGCCGCCGCCGATGAGGATCGCGTCGTAAGTCGTCGACATGGGAATCTGGGGTGCACGTTGGTGATCATGGGCGCGGGCGGGTCCGCGCCGGGCGGCCTGGCGGGTGGGGCCGCTCGATTACCAGTCGTCCTTGTCGAGCCGCAGGCCGACACCCCCCGCCACGTCCCAGGTCACGGGCAGCGAGGGGTCGGGCCGACCGGGGGCCGGGGCAGCAGGCTGGAAGGGGAGCATCGCGGGGAGAAGCTAACCGCGGGGGCGGGAGACGCAAATCGCCTCGCCGCAGCGGGTTGGGACGCCGGGTCGGGGTCGGCAGTGGACCCGAGAGGGCCCAGTGTGACGCCTGACCTTCCGAAAACCGGACCCCCCCGTACATTGGGGGGCGCTGCGGCCGCCTCCCCCTGGTCTGGCCGGGCACCTGAGGCCAGGTGGCCTTCACCCCCACATCCAGCCATCACCCCGCGGAGGCCAGCGCGGTGCGGCTTCTCGAGAAGCTGACGGCGGTCGGCGAGATGACCGCGGCCATGAGCCAGGCCGCCTCCGCCACCGAGATCTACCGTGAGGCGCTGGCGGCGATCACCCGGGTGACCGGCTCGCCGCGGGCCTCGGTGCTGCTCTTCGATCCCGACGGCGTGCTCCGCTTCAAGGCGTGGCAGGGGCTCTCCGAGGGCTATCGCGCCGCGGTGGAGGGCCACACCCCCTGGACCCCGGGGCAGCCCGCCCCTGAGCCGATCCTCGTTTCCGACGTCCGGCTCGATCCCGCCCTGTGCGCCCTCAAGCCCGCCATCCTCACCGAAGGCATCCAGGCACTCGCGTTCATCCCGCTCGTCGTGGCTAACCAGACGATCGGGAAGTTCATGATCTACTACGCCGAGCCGCACGCCTTCGACGCGGAGGAAGTGCAGCTGGTGCGGAACGTGGCGGCCCACACCGCCTTTGCGCTGGACCGGCTCCGGGTGGTGGCGGAGCTGCAGGCGGAGCGGAACCTCTTCATCACGGGCCCCACGGTCCTGTTCGAGTGGGTGAACACCGGCGGCTGGCCCATCCGAAAGGTCTCGCCCAACGTGGCCGAGCTGCTCGGCTGGTCGGCGGCGGAGCTCGAGGGGCAGCCGTTCGACGACCTGCTTCACCCCGACGACCTCGTCCGGGTGCGCGCGGAGGCGGCCGGGTTCTCGGCGCGGCGGGCCACCAGCTTCGACCAGGAGTACCGCCTCCGCCACAAGGACGGCAGCTACCGCCGGGTGTACGACCACACGCACCTGGGCCCCGAGAGCGGGCAGGCGCGCGTGGTGTACGGCTACCTGCTCGACGTCACGGAGCGGCTCCAGGCCGTGGAGAAGCTCGCCATCCTGCAGGAGCGGCTCCGGCTCGCGCTCGTGGGCGCGGGGCTCTTCTCGTGGGAATGGGACGCGCGGCGGCAGGTGGAGCGGGTGGCGCGGGTGGAGGACCCGGTGAACCTGGAGGGCGGCACCGAGGAGCCGCTCACCCGCGAGACCTTCGTGGCGCGGCTGCACCCCGACGACCAGGCCCGCGTGACGGCGGCGCTCGACCACAGCATCCGGACGGGCGAGGCCTTCGACCTCGAGTACCGGCACGCGCACCCCGACGGCAGCGTCACCTGGTACCACGACCGCGGCCGCGCCTTCCGCGACGCCGAGGGCGAGCTCACCGCGCTGGCCGGCATTGCACAGGACATCACTGCGCGGAAGCAGGCGGAGCTGGCCGCCGGGGTGGCGGCCGAGCGGGTGCATGAGCGGCAGCGGCTGGAGAGCCTCGGCGTGCTGGCGGGCGGGATCGCGCACGACTTCAACAACCTGCTCATGGGGGTCCTCGGCAACGCCGGCCTGGCGCTCGCCGAGCTGCCGCCCTCGAGCCTGGCGGCGGGCGTGGTGCGGGACATCGAGACGGCCGCGCGCCGCGCCGCCGAGCTCACCCGCCAGCTCCTCGCCTACTCGGGCAAGGGGAGCTTCGTGCTGCAGCGGCTGGACCTGTCGCGGCTGGTGGAGGAAACGGGGCAGCTCCTGAGCGCCGTCATCTCCAAGCGCGCCACCGTGCACTACCAGCTCGAGCCCGGGCTCCCGGCCATCGAGGCGGACCAGACGCAGGTGCGGCAGGTGACCATGAACCTGCTCACCAACGCCTCCGACGCCCTCGGCGACTTGTGCGGCACGATCCACGTGCGCACGACCCACCTCATCCTCGACGCCGAGGCGGCGGCGCGCCCGGTGCAGGGGGGCGAGCTGCATCCCGGGCCGTACGTGGCGCTCATCGTGCGGGACAGCGGAGCGGGGATGGACGCGGAGACGGTGGCGCGGATGTTCGACCCGTTCTTCACCACCAAGTTCCAGGGCCGCGGGCTGGGGCTGGCGGCGGTGCTCGGCATCGTCCGCGCGCACCACGGCGCCATCCGGGTGCACAGCACACCGGGTGCCGGCACCACGATCTCGGTGTACTTCCCCGCCGTGGGCCGCGAAGTGCCGCCGGCGCCGGCGCCGGTGGCGCCGCGCGCGGCGGGGGCGCCGGGCGGCACCATCCTGGTGGTGGACGACGAGCCGATCGTGCGGGGCGTGACGGAACGGATCCTCACCCGCGCGGGCTACGACGTGCTGCTCGCGGGCGACGGCCTCGAGGCGCTGGCGCTGCTCGACGCGCGCCGGCCCGAGGTGAGCCTGGTGCTGCTGGACCTCACCATGCCCGAGCTCGGCGGCGAGGAGACCTTCGAGCGCCTCCGCGCCCGCTGGCCCGACCTGCCCGTGGTGTTCTCGAGCGGCTACAGCGTGGACGGCGCGCTCTCCGACCTGCTGGACCGGGGCGTGGTGGGATACATCCAGAAGCCGTACTCGCTCGACGACCTGCTGCAGGCGGTGCGCACCACGCTCGAGGCGCCGCTGCCCTCCGCCTAGCGCCAGCGCGATCGCTCACTGAAGTGAGCGCTCGGCACCACAAGTCCTGAAGGACTCGCGTCCCGGGCCTCCCCATGGAGGCACGGGACGCGAGTCCTTCAGCGTTCGAGTGGCTGAGGGCTGGCGTCAGCCCGTCGCCCCGCGCTCCTCCCGCATCAGTCGCGCCCACGCGACGATCACCGCCACCGACAGCGCGAAGATCACCGTGGCCGCGGCGTTCACCTCCGGGGTGACGCCGCGGCGGAGCAGGCCCCAGATGTGGAGGGGCACGGTGTTCTGGCGGCCCACCAGGAAGAACGTCACCGCGATCTCGTCGAGGCTCAGGGTGAAGACGAGGAGCGCCGAGCCGAGGACGGCGGGGCGGATCACGGGCAGCGTCACGTACCGGAAGGTGTCGAATGGGCCGGCGTAGAGGTCTTGGCTCGCCTCCTCGAGCACGCGGTCGAAGCGGCGGAGCCGGGCATAGACCTGCGTCACCACGATGGAGGTGAGTGCCGCGCCGTGCCCCAGCACCACCGGCCACCCCGGGATCCACGGGAAGCCGCTCGAGAGCGAGAGCCCGATGAAGGTGAAGAAGGTGAGCAGGGCGACACCGGTGATCACGCCGGGAAGGATGAGCGGCAGCAGCACCAGCCGCTCGAACGCGGCCTTGCCCGGGAACTCGAGCCGGTCGAGGACGAACGCCCCCGGCACCCCGACGCCGAGCGCCAGCAGCGTGGCCAGCACGGCGAGCTTGAGGCTCGCGACGGCGGCGTCGAGCATGGCGCGGTCATGCACCAGCGCGCCGAACCAGCGGAAGGTGAAGGGCTGGAACGGCCAGGCCACGATGTTGGCGTCGTGGAAGGCGTACAGCACCACCACCAGGAGCGGGCCGTAGATGAAAAGGAACACGGCGCTCCCCGCTGCGCGGAGCGCCAGCGTCCACCAGTCGGTGGGGCGGGGGACGGCGGGGGTGCTCATGCGCGGAGCCCGCCCCGCGACATGCCCGTGGCGGCGCTCCCCGTGGCGCGGGTGCCGCTCCAGCGGTCCTCGAGCCGCCGCGCAATGGTCAGCAGCGTGATGGTCATGAGCATCATCACCACCGACACCGCGGCGCCGAGCGGCCAGTTGTAGGCCACCCCGAAGAGGCTCACCACCAGGTTGCTCACCATGAGGGCGCTGTCGTTGCCGCCGAGCAGCACCGGCGCCACGAAGTCCCCCATGCTGAGCACGAAGGCGAAGGTGCACCCGGCCACGACGCCGGGGAGCGAGAGCGGCAGGATGACGTGGCGGAAGGTCTGCCAGCGGCTGGCGTACAGGTCGGCGCTCGCGTCCTTGAGCGCGGGGGGAATGGACTCGAGCCCCGCGTAGATGGGCATCAGCGTGAACGGCGTGTAGATGTGCACCAGCGCGATGATCACCGCCCATTTGCTGTAGAGCAGCGCCGCCAGCGGCTCGTGCGTCACGCCCAGCGCCTGCAGCAGCCCGTTCAGGATTCCCTCCTGCCCGAGGATGATTTTCCACGCATAGGCCCGGATCAGGTAGCTCACCCAGAGCGGGATGATCACGGCCATGTAGAGCAGGTTCCGGTGCCTGGTCACCTTGAAGGCCAGCAGGTACGCCAGCGGGTAGGCCAGCAGCAGCGACACCAGCGTCACCCGGAGGGCGATGCCGGCGCTGAAGAGGATGGTGCGGGGATAGAGCGCGGTGCCCACGAGCCGCTGGTAGTTCTCCAGCGTGAAGGTGCGCACCAGCGTGCCGTTCTCGAGGTGGAAGAACGAGTGCGCAAACAGGAACAGGTACGGCAGGAGCAGCAGCAGGCTCACCCAGCCGATGGGGAGGCTCGCAAAGAGGAACGCACGCCGGCGGCCCGGCCTAGTCGCGGACACGCACCCCCCGCTCGGGCGGCCAGGTGACGCCGACGGCGGCGCCCGCCTCGGGCAGTGCCCGGTCGGTGGGCCAGTAGAAGGTGAGTGCCTCGCCCGAGGGGAGCGACGCGTACACCCGCGTCACCTGGCCGCTGAAGACGCACTCCCGCACCGTGACCGTGGGGCCGCCCTCCCCCGGGCGGACGTGCTCGGGGCGGATGGCGAGCCAGCCGTCACCGTCCTGCAGGAGGTTGGTCTCCCCGATGAAGTCGGCCACGTAGCGGGTGGCGGGGCGCTCGTAGATCTCGCGGGCGCCCGCGAGCTGCTCGATCCTGCCGCCGCGCATGAGCGCGATGCGGTCGCTCATGGTGAGCGCCTCTTCCTGGTCGTGCGTCACGTATAGGAAGGTGATGCCGAGCTGGCGGTTGAGGTGCTTGAGCTCGAGCTGCATCTCCTTGCGGAGCTTGAGGTC
>CAZRCT010000146.1:0-5305 GCA_964598655.1 uncultured Gemmatimonadaceae bacterium | reverse complement strand
AGCGAGCCGCCGCTCCCGAGGGCCAGGCTCTGGGCCGTGAGCGACTGGCCGCCGATGGTGAGGGAGGCGCTGCCGCCGCTCACCGAGAGGCCGCCGCTCACCGACGCGGCGCCGTTCAGCGTGTAGCTGCCGGTGACCACCACGGCCATCGGCAGGTTGGTGCTGCGGAGCGAGCGGCCGGTGCCGGCCAGCACCACCGTGGGCGCGCCGCCGGCCACGGTGAAGTTGCCCTGGTTGTCGAGGTCGCCGTTCACCGTGACGGTGAAGTTGCCGGCCAGCGAGATGGCGCCGGCGGCCTGCAGCGTGAGGTTCCGGACGTTCACGGTGCTCGTCGGTACCGGCATGGTGGCCGGGCCGGTGGGGATGAGCACGTCGGTGGCCGCGCCGGGCACGACGGCCGGGGTCCAGTTGGCCGCGGTGAACCAGTCGTTGGACGCGCTGCCGTTCCACGTCACCACCGACGGGATGGTGGCGGTGGCCGTGAAGCTGACGGGGTTGCCCCCGACGCCCGCCGAGGCCACGGTGGCCGTGACGGTGTTGGGGCCGGCGGTGGCGCCGAGGGTCCAGGTGCCGCCGGAGGCGAGGCCCGCGGCGTCGGTGAGCACGGTGCCGTTGGCCAGGCTGCCGCCGCCCGCGGTCACCGCGAAGGTCACGGCGATCCCGGGCACCGGCTGGGCCTGGGCGTCGAGCACCACGACGGTGGGGGCCACGGGGAGCGCGGTGCCCGCGCTCCCCGTCTGGTTGTTGCCGGCGGTGATGGCCACGTTGCTGGCGGGGCCCACGGCCAGGATCGGGGTGATGGCCCCGGCGGTGCTGCCGTCGCCGAGCTGGCCGGCGGCGTTCTGGCCCCAGCAGCGGGTGGTGCTGGTGGTGGTGCGGCCGCAGGTGTGGGCGCCGCCCGCGGCGAGCGCGGTGTAGGTGAAGCCGCCGGCGGGGAGCACCGGGACCACCTGGTCCGTCGGCGCGGTGCCGTCGCCGAGCTGGCCGACGGCGTTGTCGCCGGCGCAGCGCCAGCCGCCGCTGGTCTGGCCGCAGACGTGGAAGTTGCCCATCACCAGCGCGGTGTAGGTGAAGCCGCCGGCGGTCGGGGTGGGCGCGGTGAGCTGGGTGCCGAAGTTGTTGCCCCAGCAGTAACCGGTACCCCCGGTGGCCACCGCACAGGTCGAGGCGAGCGCGCCGTCGATGGCGGTGAAGGTGAGGCCGCCGCTCACGGCGGTGGGCGTGCTGGCGGTGGCGAAGCCGCCGTTGCCGAGCTGGCCGTCGAAGTTGAAGCCCCAGCACCAGGCCGCCCCGTCGGTGGCGATGCCGCACGCGTGCGAGGCGCCGGCGCCGAGCGTGGCGAAGACGTGGCCGCCGGCCACCGCCGTGGGGGCGGTGTGGGCGGTGCTGGTGCCGTCGCCGAGCTGGCCCTGGGCGCCCTCGCCCCAGCAGAAGGCCTGGCCGGCGGCGGTGAGGCCGCAGGTGAAGTCGCTGCCGGCCGTGAGCTGCACGAACTGGCGCCCGCCGGTGACCGCCACCGGGACGGGGCTCGACGTGGTGCCGCCGGTGCCGAGCTCGCCGGCGCTGTTGTTGCCCCAGCAGAAGGCGTTGCCGGCGGCGGTGAGGGCGCAGCTGTGGTCGGCGCCCAGGGCCAGCGACGTGAAGCTGCCGGCGACGGGCGTGGGCACGAGGCGCGTGGTGGTGGTGCCGTCGCCGAGCTGGCCGGCGGTGTTGTCGCCCCAGCAGAGGGTGGTGCCGCCGCGGATCTCGCAGGTGTGCTGGCTGCCGGCCGCGAGGGTCACGGGCGTGGGCGCGATGCCGCTCGCCGTCATGGCGAAGGTCACGGGCGCGAGGCCGCTGACGCTCGCCGTGAAGGTCTGCGCGCCGGCGGTGGCGCCGAGCGTGGCGCCGGTCCGCGCGATGCCCTGCGCGTCGGTGGTGGCGGTGGCGCTGTCCACGCTGCCGCCGCCCGTGGCGGCCGCGAAGCTCACGGCCACGCCCGGCACGGCGAGCCCGTCGCTCCCGTTCACCTGCACCGCGAGGAGCTGCGGCAGGCGCGCGCCCACCGTGGCCGTCTGCCCGTCGCCGCCGGTCTTGAGCAGCGTGCTCGGCGCGGCCACCACGAAGACCCGGGTGGTGTCGGCGATGCCCGTCGGGGTGGTGGCCACCACCTGCACGGTGTCCCGCGCCGTGGGCGCGGTGAAGCTGCCCGCGGCATCCAGCGTCCCGGCGGTGGCGCCCCACGAGACGTAGAACTGCGTGACGCTCCCCTGGCTGCTGTCGGTGGCGCTGACGCGGAAGGGGAAGCTCCCGCCGAGCGTGACCGTCGTGTCCCGGGGGCCGATCAGGAGGCTCGCGATGTTGGTGCCCGGCCCCTGATACGCCACCGGCACGCTGCTCGGCGTGCCGGACGGGGGCCCTGCGCTGACGCTGACGCTGCTGGTGCCGCGGAAGAGCAGCACGGTGCCGGCGTAGAGCTCGAGCGTGACGTCGAAGCTCTCGGAGGCGCCGGTGAGCGCCACCGGGATGTTGAGCTGGAGCTGCTGGTTGCTGACGCTGAAGGAACGCCGCAGGTCGGCCACGGTGTCCGTGGCCGGCCGCACCACCACGACCCGGATGTTGTCCAGCGCGAGTGGCACCACCCGCGCGTTGGCGTCAAAGAGCGGGCGGACGCTCACCGCACCAAAGCCCGGCTTCACCGGGCTCGTGGGCTCGCCGCAGGTGGCGAGGGTGGTGGCGGCGAGGACCGCGCCGAGGGCGCGGCACACACGGGCAGCCACCCCCCGGAAGGGGTGCCGCAGGGCGGTGCTGGACATGGAAATGCCGGGGAAAGGGCCTTCCCTATTGTCCGCCAATTCCGGCGGTTGTCAATGCGGCGCGACTGCCGGAGGTGTGTTGCGCGCGCCACAGTGGCGAGGCGCGCAAGAGGGGTGAACAAGGCGGCGGGGCGGAGGACGCCGCTGGGGATGAGAATGAGGCGGGGCAGGGAACCGGGTGGTTCCCTGCCCCGCGCGGCGTCCAGCCCGCCTCCGCTACGGCCAGAGCACCGAGGCGGTGCCGCCGAGCTGGATGAAGGTGGAGCCCGGGGGACTCGGGTTGACCATCTCGATGAAGAGGTCCTGGCCGTCGGCGGCGTTGGTGTCGGTGGCGCTCAGGTGGAATCCGCTCGTGGGCGTGGTGCTGAAGACCAGGTTGTTGAACAGGAACGGCGCCCCCGGCCCCGGGTGAGTGACCGTGAGCTGGGTGAGCGTCGGGTCGAAGTTCTGGAAGATGACGTTGTCGAGCGTCATGCTCCCGGTGCCGGCTAGGACGAGGGGCACGTTGTCGAAGGTGCCCCCGGTGAGGCTGGGGGTTCCCGCCACGGTGAGCGTGGCCGTGCCGTCGCCGGTGAGGAGCGGGAGAGGACTGGCCGAGGTGAGGGTGCCCTTCACGGTCACCGGCGAGAGCAGCTGGAGGGCGCCGCCGGTGGCGGCGGAAATGTCGAGGTCCTGGAAGTCGCTGGCGCCCGGCGACGTGAAGCTGAGCGAGGCCGGGAGGGTGTTCGCGGCGACCACCTTGTGACTGCCGCTCGGCGCAAAGCTGGTGCTGCTGGTGGTGGCTACCTGCGAGAAGTTGCCCCCCAGCCTCAGCACGCCGGCCGTGAGCAGGCCCGCGGTGCTGCCGCCGTTGAAGAAGGCGTCGCCGGCGACGAGGAGCGAGTCGAGGCTGGCCTGCATGACGGGGACGCCGGTGCCGTTGGTGACGAAGGCGCCCGACACCTCCACGGTGTTGCCGTTCAGCGTCAGGACGCCGTTGGTGATGGCCAGGTTGCCGCTGTTGGTGCCGCCCACGAGCAGGCGGCCGTTCAGGCTGTAGGTGCCGCTGACGTTCACGGTCACGTCGGTGAGCGTGCCCCGCACCAGCTGGCCGCTGCCGATGAGCGCGAGCCCGCCGGCCGAGGGCGTGGCGCTCATGTTCCCGCCGTTGTCCAGCGAGCCCGAGAGCGCCAGGGCGAAGCTCCCGAGGTTCAGGGTGGCGCCCGGGGTGATGGTCAGGTTGTTGGCCACCGCGTTGTTGGTCAGGGTGGCCGGGTTCGGCGTGCCGCTCGGGATGACGACGTTGGTGCCGGCCACCGGGACGCTGGCGGTGCTCCAGTTGGAGGCCACGAACCAGTCGCCCGAGGTGGCGCCGGTCCAGGTGGCGATGCTCGGCGAGGCGCCATTCCAGGTGAGGATGGCGCCGTTGGCCACCGACGTGAAGCTGCCGGGGCTCGCCGGGCTCGTGCTGGTGAAGTCCACCTGGAGCACGTCTGGCGACGGCCCGTCGAGGTCGGTCACCGCCACGTAGAGCCCACCGGCCGGCGCGGTCTGGAAGTCCACCTGGTCGAGGACGAAGGGGACGGGCGCGCCCACGTTGTTCAGGGTGAGCTGCGTGGCGTTCGGGTCCATGTTCCGGAGCACCACGTGCGAGAAGGCCTGGAACGCGCCGCCGCCGAAGACGAGCCGGACGCCGTCCACCGTGAGGGCGGTGACGCCCACGTTGGCGCTGATGTTCGGCGCGCCCGCCGTGAGGGTGACGAAGCCGCCGCTGTTGCCAAGCGTGCCGCCGGGGCTGCCGCCGGTGGCGGAGGTGAGCAGGCCGGCCACGGTGACGTCGGTGGCCAGGAACACCGAGCCGCCGACGCCGGTCAGGTCCAGCTCCTGGAAGCGGGAGGGCCCGGGGTTGGCGAACTGGATGATGTTGGTGCTGCCCGGGTACCCGAAGGCGGTGCGGTGGTTGCCGCCGGCAAAGAACGAGCTGGCCACCGGCCCCTGCTGCAGGAAGGCGCCGAGGGTCAGGACGCCGGCCGTGAGGTGCCCGGTCTCGTCGCCGCCGCCGAAGAGGGCCTGGGTGGCGGTGACCTGGTCGGCCGGGTTGGTCATGGTGAGGACGCCGGTGCCGTTGATGGTGGAGAGGGCGTTCTGGTCCACGAGCAGGGTGTGGCCCGCCACCACGAGCTCGCCGGCGATGTCGAGCGGCGCGTTCACCATGCTCAGCGTGCCGTTGAGCGTGGCGACCGTGCCGTTCTGCACGTTGAGGCGGAAGCCCTCGATGTTGCCGCGCACCGTCACGTTGCCGCCCGTGAGGGTGACGTCGCAGCAGGCGCTCGCGCCGCCGAGGAGGCCCTGGGCGTCGAGGTTGCCGTTGACGATGTAGGTGTGGTCGCCAGCCTCGAGCGAGGCCCCGGCCTGGATGGTCAGGTCCTTCACGTTGATGCCGCCGGAGACCGGATTATTGGCGGTGGCCGGGATCACCACGTTGGTGGTGGAGCCCGGGACCACGCCGGTGTCCCAGTTGGCGGGGTTGT
>CAZRCT010000145.1:0-5331 GCA_964598655.1 uncultured Gemmatimonadaceae bacterium | reverse complement strand
CGGAGATCTCGCTCGACGGCATGCCCGAGTTCCACGACAAGTTCCGGGTGGCGCGGCACGCCTTCAAGAAGGCCATGGAGACGTACGACGCGCTGGTCGAGCTGCAGAAGGAGGACCCGCGGGTGCGGGTGCACTCCATCTCCACGGCGACCGACGTGAACATGGAGGAGATCAAGAAGCTCACGACGTACCTGTACGAGCGCTGCCCCCAGATGGACCACCACAACCTGGCCATCATCCGGGGCGACCGGAAGAACCCGACGCTCAAGGGGCCGAGCCTCAAACAGTACGAGGACCTGTACGAGTATATCCGCCGGCTGTGGGCCCCGCGGGAGCAGGGCCGCATGGGCTCGGCGGTGGAGCCGATGCTCCAGTGGGCCAAGACGGAGTCGGTGAAGCAGGAGCGGCAGGTGGTGCCGTGCAAGGCGGGGAAGATCTCGGGCGTGGTGTACGCCAACGGCGACGTGGGCGTGTGCGAGATCCACAAGCCGATCGGCAACCTGCGGCAGAAGACCTTCCCGGAGATCTGGCACTCGCCGGAGGCCAAGAAGCTGCGCCAGCAGATCGCCAACAAGGAGTGCTGGTGCACCACGGAAGTGTTCATGTGGTCGAGCATCGTGTACCAGCCGCTGCCGCTGCTCGAGGCCACGCTCAAGGGGAAGGTGTGGAGCAAGCCGCTCCCGCTGCATCCCTCGGAGCGGGTGCCGGTGTCGCTGGCCGACGGCCCGACCCCGGGCGAGGCGAGCGCCGAGGAGCCGGCGGAGTCCACGGCGGGCTGAGGCCCGCCGGCGGCAGACCTTCCCGGCCCGGGCTTCCCGGGCCGGTTCTGTTTCCCCCGGGGATGGCGTCCGATACCCCGGCCCGGACGGGGCATGTAGATTGCCCCTCGGCAGGCGGGGTGCCGGTGCAAGGCCATGCACCGGTGCCACTTACGAACCAGCCTCCCGGCACCGCCCGGGGGGCCACCCTTGCGAGTGGGAGCACCGTGACGGTTTCTGCGACGACCCCCCAGGCGGCCCCGGCCGGCGCCGACGCCTACGACCAGCGGGAGCGGATGAACATCGTGATCGGCGGGCACGTCGATCACGGCAAGAGCACCGTGGTGGGGCGGCTGCTGGCCGACACCGGGTCGCTGCCCGAGGGGAAGCTCGAGGCGGTGCGGGCGCTGTGCGAGCGGACGGCGCGGCCGTTCGAGTACGCCTTCCTGCTCGACGCGCTCAAGGACGAGCAGGCGCAGGGCATCACCATTGACGCGGCGCGCGTCTTCTTCAAGACGGCCAAGCGTCACTACATCATCATCGACGCCCCCGGCCACATCGAGTTCCTCAAGAACATGGTGACCGGCGCCTCGCGCGCCGAGGCGGCGCTGCTGGTCATCGACGCCAAGGAGGGGGTGCAGGAGAACAGCCGCCGCCACGGCTACATGATGTCCATGCTGGGCATCCGGCAGATCGCGGTGCTGGTGAACAAGATGGACCTGGTCAACTACGACCAGCGCCATTTCGAGGGGATCGTCGCCGAGTACAGCGCGTTCCTGCAGCAGATCGGGGTGCACCCGGCGGCGTTCATCCCCGCGGCGGGCCGCGAGGGGGACAACATCGCGCTCCGCTCCAAGGCCATGCCCTGGTACAGCGGGCCCACGGTGCTCGAGGCGCTGGACCGCTTCGCGAGCGAGGGCCCCGCGCTCGACAAGCCGTTCCGCATGCCGGTGCAGGACGTCTACAAGTTCACCGCCCAGGGCGACGACCGCCGGATCGTGGCGGGCACCATCGAGACCGGCACCCTCGCCGTGGGCGACGAGGTGGTGTTCTACCCTTCGGGCAAGAAGAGCCGGGTGAAGAGCATCGAGGCGTTCAACCGGCCGGTGCAGCAGGAGGCGGTGGCGGGGCAGGCCGCCGGCTTCACGCTCACCGAGCAGATCTACGTGGCCCGCGGCGAGCTGGCGGCCAAGGCGGGGCAGCCCAAGCCCGAGGTCACCACCCGGCTCCGGGTGAGCATCTTCTGGCTCGGCAAGCAGCCGCTCACCTCCAAGAAGGACTACCTCCTCAAGCTCGGCTCCGCGCGGGTGCCGTGCCGCCTCGAGGCGGTGCACCGCGTCATCGACGCCAGCAACCTGAACGCCAGCGAGCGGAAGCAGCAGATCGACCGCCACGACGTGGCCGAGTGCACGCTCAAGCTCTCGCGCGCGGTGGGGTTCGACACGGCGGACGAGAACGCCGTCACCAGCCGCTTCGTGCTGGTGGACGACTACGAGATCACCGGCGGCGGCATCGTCCGCGAAGCGCTCGCCGACCGGCAGAGCGAGATCCGCGAGAAGGTGATGCTCCGGAACTTCAAGTGGGAGCCGAGCATCATCCCGCCGGAGCGCCGGGCGGAGAAGTACAGCCAGAAGGCGTCGCTGCTGCTGGTGACGGGCTCGCACGAGGCGCCGCGGAAGGCGCTGGCCAAGGAGCTCGAGGCGCGGCTCTTCGAGGACGGGCGGGTGGTCTATTTCCTCGGCATGGCCAACGTGGTGTACGGCGTGGACGCCGACATCGAGCGGGGCAGCGCCAACCGGGTGGAGCACCTGCGCCGGCTCGGCGAGGTGGCCAACATCCTGCTCGACGCGGGCGCCATCCTGATCGTCACGGCGCACGAGCTGGCGCAGGAGGACCTCGAGGTGGTGAAGACCGCGGTGGCGCCGGAGCGCATCGAGGTGATCTGGGTGGGCGACACCCTGACCACCGACGTGAGCTACGACCTCATCATGGCCGACCAGGAAGGCACCGAGGACGGCGTCACCCGCATCAAGCAGCTGCTGCAGGAGAAGGGCGTCCTGTTCCGGCCATGGTGAGCCCCCGCCCCGTGGCCGAGGGAAGCCGGCCGGTGCCGGCCCGGGTGGCCGCGCTCCGGCTGAGCGTGGTGGTGCCCGTGTACAACGAGGCGCGCACCCTCGAGGACATCCTGCGGCGGCTGCGGCTGGTGCCGCTCCAGCTCGAGGTCATCGCGGTGGACGACTGCTCCCGCGACGAGAGCCCCGCCATCCTGGCGCGGCTCCTGGCGGAGGGGGTGGTGGACCGGGTGCTGCGGCACCAGGTGAACCGCGGCAAGGGCGCGGCGCTCCGCACCGGCTTCGCCGCCGCCACCGGCGACGTGATCGTGCCGCAGGACGCCGACCTCGAATACGACCCCAACGACTTCGTGGCGATGCTCGACGTGCTGGCCGAGGGGGAGGCGGACGCCGTGTATGGCTCGCGCTTCCTCAAGGGCCGGTTCCACGGCCGCTACCTCGGCCACCTGATCGGCAACCGGGTGCTCACCTGGTGGAGCAACCGCTGGACGGGGCTCGGCCTCACCGACATGGAGACCTGCTACAAGATGGTGAAGGCGCCGCTGCTCAAGCAGCTGGTGCTCACCACCGACCGCTTCGGCATCGAGCCGGAGATCACGGCGCGGCTGGCGCAGGCGGGGGCGCGGGTGGTGGAGGTGCCGGTGAGCTACGCGGGGCGGAGCTTCGAGGCGGGGAAGAAGATCACCTGGAAGGACGGGCTCGCGGGGCTGCTGCACGTGATGCACTTCAGCCTGGTGAAGCCCACGCGATGAGCCGGGTGACGATCTCCCCGGATGCGCTGGTGCGCCTGACGCAGATCGCCGGTGAGGCGGGCTGCGCCATCCTGGGGCACTACGGCAAGGGCGGCCCGGTGGAGACCAAGGGCGACAACAGCCCCGTCACCCTCGCCGACAAGGCGGCGCACGCCAAGATCCTGGCCGCGCTCACGGCGTGGGACGCCGCCATCCCGGTCATCTCGGAGGAGGGGGAGATCCCCGGTCCTGAGGGCCGCGCGGGGTGGCGCCGCTTCTGGCTGGTGGACCCGCTCGACGGCACCAAGGAGTTCATCCAGCAGAACGGCGAGTTCACAGTGAACATCGCCCTGATCGAGGATGGGGTGCCGGTGCTCGGCGTCATCTACGCGCCGGCGCTCGACCTGCTGTACTACGCGGGCCAGGGCCTCGGCAGCTGGAAGCGGGAGAAGGGCGGGGCGCCGGTGCGGATCACCTCGCGGCCGCCGCTGCCGCAGCACGCGCTCCGCGTGGCCGAGAGCCGGTCGCACCCGTCGAAGGAACTCGAGGACTACCTCAAGACGATCCCGGTGGCGGAGCGGGTGCCCGCGGGCAGCTCGCTCAAGTTCTGCTGGGTGGCCGAGGGGAAGGCGGACATCTACCCGCGGCTCGGCCCCACCATGGAGTGGGACGTGGCCGCCGGCGACTGCATCTTCCGGAACTCCGGGGACAAGAAGCCGCGGGTGTCGTCGCTGGTGTACAACCAGCCGGCGCTCAAGAACCCGGGCTTCGTGATCGGGCTCGACGACAGCGCGCTCGAGACCGGGAGTGGCGAGGGGCGGGTGGTGTGGTTCACCGGGCTCTCGGGCTCGGGGAAGAGCACCATCGCGCGGCAAGTGGTGGCGGCCCTCGAGGCGCGCGGCGAGGCCGTGGAGTACCTCGACGGCGACGCCATCCGCGACATCTTCCCCGCCACCGGCTTCACGCGGCCCGAGCGGGACGCGCACATCCGGCGCGTGGGCTGGGTGGCGAGCCGGCTCGAGCGGCACGGGGTGACGGTGATCGCGTCGCTGGTGTCGCCGTACGAGGAGTCGCGCCGGTTCGTGCGCGGGCTCTGCCGGCACTACCACGAGGTGTTCGTGAGCACCCCCTTCGACGAGTGCGCGAAGCGCGACGTGAAGGGTCTCTACGCGAAGGCGCTCAAGGGCGAGATCAAGCACTTCACGGGCCTCGACGACCCGTACGAGCCGCCGGCGGCGCCGGAGCTCACCATTGACACGACCAACCTCCCGGTGGACGCGGCCGTCCAGCGGGTGCTGGCGTACCTGGACGGAGGCAGGGCATGACCACGACCGCGACCATGGACCACCTGGACCAGCTGGAGCACAAGAGCGTCCACATCTTCCGTGAGGCGTACGCCAGCTTCAAGAACCTGTGCATGCTCTGGTCCATCGGGAAGGACTCGACGGTGCTGCTGTGGCTGGCGCGGAAGGCCTTCTACGGCCACGTGCCGTTCCCGCTGGTGCACATCGACACGAGCTACAAGATCCCGGAGATGATCCGCTACCGCGACCGGCTGGCCGCGGAGTGGAACCTGAACCTGATCTACGGCCAGAACGTGAAGGCGCTCGAGGAGAAGCGCACCTTCCCCGACGGCGCGGTGGACCGGATCACCTGCTGCAGCCTGCTCAAGACCGAGGCGCTCAAGAAGACGCTCTCGGGGGAGTGGCCGCGCTGGAAGTTCAACCACGCCAAGAAGGCGTACGAGATCGACAAGAACAGCGAGCCCTA
>CAZRCT010000144.1:0-5400 GCA_964598655.1 uncultured Gemmatimonadaceae bacterium | reverse complement strand
CGGCGCCACCTCGTGGTGCGCCGCCTCCACCTCGAAGCCCATCAGCTCCAGGTCCTTCACGATGAGCCGGCGGAGCTCCTCACCCTTGTCCACCGGCGTCAGGTCGAAGTAGCTCCCCGCGTCGTGCGTGGTGAGCGTGGGGTTCCCCTGCGCGTCCTTCTCGAACAGGAAGAACTCCACCTCGCACCCCGCCATCATCTGGTAGCCCAGCGCCTCCGCGCGCGCGATCTGGCGCTTGAGCGTGAGCCGGGGGCAGCCCGCGAAGGGCTGGTGCTCGGGGGTGTAGATGTCGCAGAGGAGCCGCGCCACCCGCCCGCCCTCGTCGTCCATCGGCAGCACGCGGAAGGTGGCCAGGTCCGGCACCAGGAGCATGTCGCTCTCCTCGATGCGGACGAAGCCCTCGATCGACGAGCCGTCGAACATGATCTCGCCGTCGAGCGCCTTGGCGTACTGGCTCTTCGGCACCTCGACGTTCTTGTTGATGCCGAGGATGTCGGTGAACTGCAGCCGCAGGAAGTCCACCTGGAACTCGGCCAGGAGCTTCAGGATGTCGGCCTTGCCGGCACGGGCGAGGTGGCGGGGGAGGGCGTCAACGGGGGGACGGTTGGTCATGGCGAGGTCCGGGGGAACGGAGCCGGAGGGCGCGTCTGGCGCGGGCCACCCCGGGCATCCTTCCGCATCGTAGGCGCAACCCCTGGGCGGCGCCTTTCTATTTGTGAACGACGGTGCCGCGGAATCCGAAACGTCCCCATCCGGCGTGCTGCCCGGCGTCTCGGCGAGGGCGCGGCCCGGGGGCCGCGCCGTCAGGGCGGAAGAACGGTGGTCCCGGTGCCGGGCGGGCGCCCGCGCGCTAGCCCAGGCTCTCCAGGATCTTCAGGAGCTCCACCGCGCCGAACTCGTTGAAGCGCTGGGCGATGTCCTGCTCCGACCACTCCCGGAAGATCCAGCCGGTGGTGCGGGTGCGGGACCCGTCCACGAAGTGGAGCCGGCCGTGGGCCAGCGACCCGGCCACCCGGGTCTCCAGGTACACGCTCCAGCGGGTCTCGCTCCGGACCAGGTCGCCGAGATGGCGCGCGGCCGGCGCATCGGGGACGGGCACTGGCGGGGGCTGCTGGGGCTGGGCCATGGGACCTCCGCGAGGGACCTTGGACGCTAACCAGCCCCGCGCGGGACGACAAGGCGCCGCCGGGGGATTAGATTCCCCGCCCGATGTCCACTCCCGCTCCTGCCGCCTGTCCGGCCTGCCACGCGCCGCTCTCCGAGGGCGCCAAGTTCTGTCATCGCTGCGGTCGCGCCATCACCGGCAGCGGCGCCAGCCACACCCCCTGGATCGTCGCCTGGACCATGGTCCTGGTCAGCGTCGGCGCGATCTTCTTCTTCGTGCTCCGCGGCTCGCGCGCGGAACCCGCGCCGCCGAACATGGCCAACGCGGCGCCCTTCGCCGACGGCGGCGGGGGCGGGGGTGGCGGCGGCACGCCGCCCGACATCTCCCAGATGACCCCCGAGGAGCGCTTCATCCGGCTCCACGACCGCGTCATGACCGCCGACGAGCAGGGCGACACCGCCACCGTCCAGCGCTTTGCCCCGATGGCCGTGCAGGCCTACCAGATGCTGCCGTCGGTGGACCGCGACCTGCGCTATCACGCCGGCTCCCTGCAGATCCGCCTCGGCGACTACGCCGCCGCGCTGGCCCTGGCCGACACCATCGCGCAGGGCGCACCGAAGCACCTCTTCGCCAGCCTGCTCCGCGCCGACGTGGCCCAGGCCAGGCGGGACCGCCCCGCCTTCGACAAGGCCCGCAAGGCGTTCCTCGACGCCTACGACGCCGAGCTCCTCATGAAGCGCCCCGAGTACGACAAGCACCCTGAGATGCTGGCCGAGCTCAAGAAGCAGTTTGCCCAGCAGTAGGATCGCACCCATGCCCCGCACCATCCACGTGGCCCACTCGCCGGACTCCGACGACGCGTTCATGTTCTACGCGCTCTCGGCCGGCAAGATCGACACCGGCGACCTGCGCTACGAGCACGAGCTGAGCGACATCGAGTCGCTCAACCGCCGCGCCCTCCAGGGCGAGCTCGAGGTCACCGCCGTCTCGATCCACGCCTACGCGTACCTCGCCGACAAGTACGCCCTGCTCAACTCCGGCAGCTCCATGGGCGACCAGTACGGCCCCCGCCTGGTCAGCAAGGCGGCCGCCCCCGCCCAGCCGCCGTCCTACGCCGCCATCCGCGCCGCCTGCCGGGGGAAGAAGATCGCCGTCCCGGGCAAGCTCACCACCGCCTACCTGGCCCTGAAGCTCTTCCAGCCCGACTTCGTCGAGGTGGTGGTGCCCTTCGACCAGATCGAGGACGCCGTGGAGCGGGGGGACGTGGACATCGGCCTCCTCATCCACGAGGGCCAGCTCACCTTCGGCGACCGCGGCCTCCAGCTCTGGGCCGACCTCGGCGCCTGGTGGTTCAGCGAGACCAGCCTGCCCCTCCCCCTGGGCGGCAACGTGGTCCGCCGCGACCTGGGCCCGGCCATCGTGGCCCAGGTGGCCCGGGACCTCAAGGCGTCCATCGTCTACGCCCTCGAGCACCGCGCCCCGGCCCTGGCCCACGCCAGCCAGTACAACCGCGGCATCGGCGCCGAGCGCACCGACACCTTCGTCGGCATGTACGTGAATGAGTGGACGGTGGACTACGGCGACGTGGGGCGCGAGGCCGTCCGGACCATCCTGCGGCGCGGGCACGAGGCCGGGATCATCCCCCATCCAGTGCAGGTGGAGTTCGTCGGCTGAGCCGGCCGCGCGGCCGCCGGGCCTCGGCGCCACCCCCCCGCACGGCGGGGCCCGGGGATCTCCGGGCCCCGCCGTTCACGTTGGGGGCCCCCGCCTTACGATTAATTGGGGAACGTCACCCTATTGGCACGGGGTGGGGACCCGTATAATCTTCTCCCCTAACCCTTTAGCCCCCGTCCCCCGTCCCCCGCCCCCGGAGCCCCAGTGGCCGTGGCCGACGCGCCGATCAGCATCCTCGTCGTCGACGACGAAGAGCCGATCCGGAACGCCCTCAAGAAGTTCCTGACCCAGCAGGGCTACGATGTGGTCACGGCCGGGTCGGGTGACGAGGCCGTCCGCGCGCTGCAGCGCCAGAAGATCTCGGTGGTGCTGCTCGACGTCCGCATGCCCGGGCGGAGCGGCATCGACCTGGTGCCGCAGATCGTGGAGCTGGAGCCGTCCATCGCCATCCTGATGCTCACGGCGGTCAACGACGCCACCACGGCCGCGCTGTGCATGCAGCGCGGGGCGATGGACTACCTCACCAAGCCGATCGACCTCTCCGACCTGGCGCGCGCCATCGTCCGCGCCATCCGTCGGCGCGACACCCTGATCGAGCAGGCCAACCTCAACCAGTGGCTCAAGGAAGAGGTGGCCGTCCGTACCGCCGAGCTGCGGCGCGAGCGGGCCAAGCTGGAGCGGCTCTCGGTGGCCACCCTCGAGGCGCTGGTCAACGCCCTCGAGGCCAAGGACCCCTTCAACCGCGGCCACTCCGCCCGGGTCGCCGACCTCGGCGCCATGATCGCCTCGGAGCTGGGGCTCACCGACGAGCAGGTGGAGCTGATCCGCATGGCGGGCCGGCTCCACGACATCGGCAAGATCGGCATCCGCGAGGAGATCCTCGCCAAGGAAGGCCCGCTCACCACCGAGGAGTACGAGCAGGTGAAGCAGCACGTGGTGATCGGCTCCCAGATCCTGGCCCCGCTCTCGCACCTGGGCGACATCATCGCCTTTGTCCGGAGCCACCACGAGCGCTGGGACGGCCAGGGCTACCCCGACCGCCTGAACCACGAGGGTATCCCCCTCGGCGCCCGCATCCTGGGCGCGGCCGAGATCTACGATGCCCTGACCACCAGCCGGCCGTACCAGGAGAAGATGCCGCCTGACGTGGCCATCGAGCGGATGCGGGACCTGGCCGATACTGTACTGGATCCGGCCGTCTACAAGGCCCTCGAGGCCGCCGTGCGCCGCCGCCAGACCCTCGTCTACCTGGACGACGCCCGGACGTGATCCCCTGCCCGGACGCCGCCGGACAGGACCAGCACCGCCGCGGCCGGGTTTGTCCCGGCCGTTTCGTTGGATTTGTGACCTGAATCACCGGCCACGACGGCCGCGGCATGGCTCCTGCCCACGATGGGCCCCATGGGAAGACTCGTCCTGGTGGTCGAAGATGATCCGGACCAGCGCCGCTTCATGGAGCGGGCGCTCGGGGCCGCCGGGTGGCGGGTCATCACGGCGCCGGATGGCGAGGCCGGCGTCCGGGTGGCCGAGGCGGAGCGGCCCACCGTCATCGTCCTGGACGTCATGATGCCCAGCATGAACGGGTTCCAGGCCTGCCGGAAGCTCCGCCAGAGCGCAACGGTGGGCCGGACCCCGATCCTCATCCTGACCTCGAAAGACCAGCCGACCGACGCCCTCTGGGCCAAGGAAGTCGGCGCCGACGCCTTCATGCACAAGCCGGTGGACATTCACGCCCTCCTCGGCACGCTGGAGCGGCTCGGGGGCACGGCGTGACGCTGCTCCAGGTCATCCTGATCTTCGCCGCCGGCGTGGTGGGCGTCGGCATCCTCGCCATCCTGTTCTGGCTGGGCTACTCCGCCTACCTGGCGCGCGTGGAGCGTGCGCTGGCGCGGCGGAAGGGCCTCTACCGCGACGTGATCGCGGGGCTCGCCACGCGGGAGAAGGCGCTGCTCGAGCCCGAGCTGCGCCAGCTGCAGAACCTCCGCGACTTCGAGGCCATCGAGGCGCTGCTCGAGGAGCAGGCCCGGAACCTCACCACCCGCCCCGCCTGGCTGCTCGACACCTACGACAGCCTGGGCCTCGTGGACCGCTACATCAGCCGCCTGAGCACCGCGCGCGAGTGGCGCGAGCGGGCCTTCGCCGCCGAGCTGCTGGGACGCGTGGGCAACGCCAAGGCGGTGCCGGCCCTGCTCGAGACGGTGCAGGCCACCCGGAGCGAGGATGGCGACGTGCGCGAGATCGCGCTCCGGGCGCTGGCGCGGATCGCCGACCCGCGCGCGGTGGAGCCGCTGCTCGCCGCGCTCAAGGGCGCCGAGGGGTGGCTGGCGCCCCGCATCGCCGATATCCTGGTGCGCCACGGCGAGGCGGTGGTGGACCCCATGATCGCCTTCCTGCGGGAGCAGAGCCGCCATCCCGCGCGCGCCTGGGCCGCCAACATCCTGGGCGAGATCAAGCCGCCGCGCGCGTTCGCGGTGCTGGTGGCCACGCTCAAGGACATGGACGACGAGGTCCGCGCCAAGAGCGCCACCGCCCTCGGCAAGATCGGCGACCGCCGCGCCGTGACCTACCTGCTGGACCACCTGCTCACCGACCCCGCGCCGTTCGTCCGCGCCCGCATCGCG
>CAZRCT010000143.1:0-5605 GCA_964598655.1 uncultured Gemmatimonadaceae bacterium | reverse complement strand
CCACGGGCTGAAGCCCGGGCTCGGCGATCACCCCGCTGAAGCGGGTACTGCAGCTCCAGATGCCCCTCCAGTGTCCGTTGCCACGCCCGGCGGAGCAGCCACGGGCTGAAGCCCGGGCTCGGCGATCACCCCGCTGAAGCGGGTACTGCAGATCCAGATGCCCCTCCAATGTCCGTTGCCACGCCCGGCGGGGCTGTACCCGCTTTAGCGGGATTGCGGCCGAGCCCGGGCTTCAGCCCGTGGGCGCCGTGGGCGCCGTGGGCGCCGTGGGGGCCTCGGGGACGTCCGCGAGGGAGAAATACACGGCCTTCCCATGCGCCCGCGCCAGCGCCACCATCTCATCCGCCCCGGTGCTCGGGCCGCCGATGCGGAGGCAGGCATCACAGGTGGCCACGAGGCGGCGCGAGATGGGATGGAAGATCTCGTTGAAGACCGGATCCCCGATCCCGGTGGAGCCGGCGTGCTCGATGAGCGGGAGCGCGTACCACTCGCCCATCACCGGCAGGTGGCCGGCGCGGAAGAGCTGGAGCGCGGTTTCGGTCATGGCGTCCACGTTCTTCTGGATGAGCGCCGGGTCGTCGTTGGTGCCGGAGCGATAGGGGCCGGCGACGAGGATGTGGAGTGCGGGCATGGCGTGAGGTCAGGGTGATGACGGGGCGACGGCGGGCGGCGGGGCCACCTGCTGCCAGGGCTCGGATTGCAGGGCGTCGGCGAATACCCCGATGCCGACCAGGCCGCCCGCGATGCCAAGTCCGGCCGGCGCGGCGAATCCGCGGGCTTCCGGGTCCTGTCGCATGGAGAAGAAGGCGATGCCCCCGACCACGACGCCCAGGACGAGGCCGGTGCGGGCGGTGCTGTGGGTGCGCCGGCTCCTGATCCAGATGGTGTCCGCACTGGTGCGCGCCACCGCCCAGCGGCGGCCATCCTGCTCCAGGCGGATGGAGTCGGCATCGATGGACGCCAGGAACCCCACCGAGCGCGTCCCGCCCTGGCTCAGGCGCAGGAGAGTGCCCGGCGCCAGGTGCTCGAGGGCGGGCGGCCCTTGGACCGGCGTGGGCCCGGCGGGCGGGCTGGCGCAGGCGGCGGTGCCGACGAGCGCGAGGATCGCGTGCCACCAGCGGGTCACGCGCATCAGTCCTCCGAAAGCGTGAGGAGCTCCTCGAGCAGCGCCCGGCCCATCGGCCAGCGGCCGAGGTTGCTCGCGGAGTTGATGTGGCCGAGGGCGCCGGCGTCCACCAGCCGGCTGCCCCACGCCCGGGCGAAGGCGCGGGCACGTTCCATGGATACGTACTCGTCGTCGGTGCTCGCGACCACGATCGTGCGGAACGGAATCCGCGCGGTGGGCATCGGCGCAAAGCCGGTGGGCCCGGCCGGGTAGGACGGCGCCTCACTGTCGCTGGGCGCCACCAGCAGGGCGCCCCGCACCCGGCGGCCGGGCAACTGGCTCCACGCCGCGATGAGCGCGCAGGACGAGCTGTGCCCCACCAGCACCACCTGCCGCCCGTGCGCCGTCACCGCCTGGTCCAGCCGCGCCACCCAGTCCGCCAGGCGCGGCGTGGCCCAGTCGTCCTGGATCACGCGCACGAAGCCGGGCTCGGACTGCTCCCAGTGGGTCTGCCAGTGCGCGGGCCCCGAGTCGTAGAGGCCGGGGAGGAGGAGGGCGCGGGTGGGCATGGGAATCAGCTCTCGTCCACGATCATCGCGATCAGCCCGTCGCGGAAGCCGAAGCGGCTGCGGCCGGAGAGCTTGAGGGTGTTCCCGGCCTTCATGCCGGGCCCGAGGTCCTGCTTGAGCACCGCCTCGTAGTCCACCTCGATCCGCGCCTCGGCGCCGTCGCGCTCGAAGCGGCGGAGGGTCTGCCGCCGGGACGAGAAGAACGCCGCGCTCCGCTCGGCCAACGCGCGGAATTCGTCAATGCCGTCCGCGGTGGCCGTGACCTGGCCGTCGGTCAGGTTCCGGAAGGTGACCTCGGGGTGGAGCGTCGCCAGCATGCCGGGGATGTCGAAGGCGTTGTAGGCGGTGATGTAGCGCGCGATGAGCGCGCGGTCGTCGTCAGCGCTTGCCATGGGCCCTCACCGGATGGAGACCGACAGCGC
The DNA here is from genome assembly GCA_964598655.1 of uncultured Gemmatimonadaceae bacterium. Taxonomy (GTDB): domain Bacteria; phylum Gemmatimonadota; class Gemmatimonadetes; order Gemmatimonadales; family GWC2-71-9; genus JADJOM01. The sequence continues at coordinate 3,509 of CAZRCT010000143.1, read as the reverse complement.
GATCAGCGCCTGCGCCGCCACGTACGTGACCATCACCTGCGCCTGCGCCAGCGACCACCGGCCGCGGAAGCGGTTGAGGGCCAGCAGGCTGTCCGACACCATGAAGAAGACCGCCCCCACCGCCGCGAGCATCGCCCCCCGGCTCGGCAGCGCGAGCGCACGGGCGCCCGCCTGCCAGACCATCACCAGGATCACGGCGCTGTACACCACCACCGGACCCTTCATGCGACCGAGGCCGGGCCAGAGCAACACCAGCAGGCCCACGGCCGCGGCGCCGAGCGGCAGCAGCAGCCAGGGGCTCTGGCCGGGCGGCACGCCGGCGGTGAAGGCCAGGAGGTAGGCCAGGTGCGCCACCAGGAAACAGAGCAGCCCGGCCAGGAACTGGTCCCCCGGCAGCATCAGGAAGACGTCGCCGGCGAGCGAGGCGAGCAGGCCGCCGGCGATGCCGGCGGTGTAGCGACCGTCCGCGAGCGGGGGCGGCACCACGGCCGCCAGGAAGAGCAGCACCGTCGTGAGCGGCTTGAAGAGGTACACCTGCCACTTCGGGCCGCCGTACTCGCCCCGGAGGTGCGCGGCGAGCGACACCGCGGCCAGCGCCACGAGCGGCGTTGCCGTCACTGCCCGGCCCTGGGCGGCAGCATGGCCATGTAGAGGGCCACGACGGTCAGGCCGAGGAGCAGGGGGTAGATGAAGAGCAGGTCCACCCGGATGTTGCACTCGCCGCTGCAGAGGATGCGGTACTTCATGCCCAATTCGTACGGCACGTAGAGCGCCCACGCCGCCGCCGTCCACAGCGCAAGCCGGCGCCGGCGCCGCCGGCCCACCACGGCCAGCAGCAGGGCGGGGAGGAGCGCCAGCCAGGGGGCGATGATCAGCACCCCCATGGGCATGAGCCAGCTCATGTGAGGCGCCCCGCCGTCACGGCGCCGCCACCGGGACCACCGCCACCGCCTCCACCTCGAGCAGGATCCCCGGCGTGAAGAGCGCCGGCACCTGCACCAGCGTGCTGGCGGGTGGGGCGGCGCGGTTGACGTAGTTGTCGCGCACCTCACGCAGGGTGGGGAGCTGGGTGATGTCGAGCACGTAGTAGTTGAGCTTCACCACGTCCCGGAACGTGGCGCCCGCGGCGCGGAGGGCGCGGTCGAGGTTCTGGAACACCTGCTCCGCCTGGCCGCGGAAGTTGCTCAGCGCCACGATCCGGCCCGACTGGTCCATCGGCACCTGGCCCGAGATGAACACCAGCTTGCTCCCCGGCGGCACCTCCGCCACCTGCGACCAGCCGGTGGTGGGCGGGAGCGTGGGCGGGTTCTTGAAGGCGGGCGCCTGCGCCTGCGCCGAGGTGGCGAGGGCCATGGTGAGGACCGTGGCAGGGAGCAGGTGGCGACGCATGGCTGTCCTTTTCCGGCAGTGTGGGAGGCGCGGAGCGCGGAGCGTTGGGTGATCGCCCGCTGAAGCGAGCGTTTAACACTACAAGTGCTGAGGCACTCGTGCTGCCCCGGGTGTCGAGAGTCCTTCAGGACTTGTGGTGCCGAGCGCTCGCTTCAGCGAGCGCGCCCCCAACCCACGGCCCCAGCGCCCGCCAGCACGCCTCGGGCTCCACCTGCAGCAGCAGGTGCGGGCCGTCGAGGTGGATCACCGTCGGCTTCACGGGGACGGATTCCTCCACGTGGCCGACGCTCCGCCGGGGCACCAGCCCGTCGCCATCACCGTGGAGCACCACCAGCGGCGTCCCCCCGCGCGCCACCTCGGCCGCCTCGCGGCGCACGTCGGCGCGCAACATGGCGCGGAGGCGGCCGGCCATCACGGCGGGGGGCACGGAGGCCACCACCTGGCGGGCCCGGGCCACCAGCGCCTCACTGGCCGTCGCGCCCAGCATGCGGGCGCGGAGCACCCGTCTCGGGGGCGGCACGCGGAAGGCCCAGGGGCGGATCAGCCAGTGCCACGCCTGCGAGTACGGGGAGACGATCCAGGTGTTCACCAGCACCACCGCCGCGAGGCGGGTGCGCGCCGCGATCAGGACGGCGAGCGGCCCCGCGAACGATTCCGCCACGAGCACCGTCTCCGGGTCGAGCCGCAGCGCGCCGAGCGCCCAGTCGGCGAGGGCGGGGTACTCGGTGAGCGGCTCCGGGAGCCGCGCCACCTCCACCGCGACGCCCGCCGGCGTCCGCGCCACGAACGGCGCGAAGAGCTCCCCCGTCCCGTCGAGCCCCGGGAGCAGCAGCACCCGGCGCATGCGGTCAGGGCCCGGTGGTCCGCGCCAGCCAGGCGCGGTACTGCTCCCAGTCGGCGGCGTGGAGCCGGGCGCGTTCCTCGGGGGTGAGCGCCGCCAGTTTCCCCCACTCGATGCTCGAGCCCGGATACTCGGCGGCGGCCAGCACGTCGCGGAAATCGGTCTTGGCCACGCGGAGGTGGCGCTCCACGGCGGCGGCGTCGCCGTGGGCGAGGCGGAGGATGGCGAGGCGGACGCGCGGGGGCTCGCGTTCCCACGGCTCGCTGCCGTAGCGGGCCAGGGCGGCGCGCACCTGCTCCTGCACGGCCAGCGCGAAGTCGCGGCGCAGGATGCGCTCGACGTCCTCGTCGGTGATGCGGGGGATCGGCTGCTGGGGCGTCTCGCTCATGCGGCGCCGCCCGCGCGCTGCTCCGGCGGCGGGCGCCGCTGCCGGCGCTGGCGCTCCTGCCAGACGCCGAGGACGCGGTCGCCGGCGGGGTCCTCGAGCCAGAGGGTGAAGCGGGGGACGGGCACGGTCAGCTCCACGCCCTCCCGGTCCGGCTCGAACTCCCCGCCGGTACTCCAGTTGCGGGGCGCGCGCTCGCAGGCCGCCACCAGCACCCACGGCACCCAGAGCTCGCGGCCGCCGGTGATGCGGTCGGGGCGCACCAGCACGCCGACGTCGTTGACGCCCACCACGAAGCCGCGACCGCCGCGCACCACGCCGTCCCAGGTCATGGCGCCGTAGCCGCCGGCGAACTCGTCATCGGGCAGGAACTGGGGCCGGGGCGCGGGCACCCGGAACCGGTCGGCCAGCTGCCGGGTCTTCTCCCGGGCCCGCCGGACCAGCACGAGGCACACCACCGAAACCAGGACCGCGCTCAGGGCAACGAGGGTCGGCGTCATGCCGGGGCCGTGGGGCAGCGGGAGACGTGGGCCGGCCCCTGGCCAGGCGCAGGGGGCGGCGTGGGGAGCTGTGGGGGTGGTGGGTGAAAGGTATATGGATCTGGGGCGGGGGCCATGGGGGATCGTGAGGCGCCCACGGGCTGAAGATCGGGCTGGGGACGCCCACGGGCTGAAGCCCGGGCTCGGCGATGACCCCGCTGAAGCGGGTACTGCAGCTTCACCTTCCACCACCTCGCGCTGCGGTACCCGCTTCAGCGGGATTGCGGCGCCCACGGGCTGAAGCCCGGGCTCGGCGGTGACCCCGCTGAAGCGGGTACTGCAGCCCCAGCTCGACGGGTTGTACCCGCTTCAGCGGGATTGCGGCGCCCACGGGCTGAAGCCCGGGCTCGGCGAT
>CAZRCT010000142.1:0-5700 GCA_964598655.1 uncultured Gemmatimonadaceae bacterium | reverse complement strand
GCGTCCGGCGGTGGGGCCTTACTGCCAGAGGATCCGGGCGCCGCTGACGGTGGTGCCGTTCGGCGGGTTGCTGAGCGGCGGGCCTTCGCTGATCCGGTTGGAGCCGGACATGATCAGGTTCACGCCGAAGCCGTTGCTCGAGGTGAGCTGGGCGTAGAGGTTGCCGGCGCCGATGGGGAGCACGGGGTAGTTGACCCCCGTGAAGGTGACGTTCCGCGCCGCGGCGGCCGAGCCCACCAGCGTGAGCGAGAGCGGCAGCGCGCCCGTCGCCGGGAGGTTCTGGTAGGTGACGTTGTTGAAGACCTGGCTCCGGATGGTGCCCTGCTCGTTGACGACCACGCTGGCGTTGTCGAGCGTGAGGCCCGTGACGCCGAGGCTCGTCGCCTGGAAGGTGCCGCCCTGCGCCACCGTGGCGGGGCTCGACGCGACCAGGCTCCCCGCCACGGGGACGACGCCGGAAAGGCTGATCGGCGCGGCGGTGTTGGACAACAGGAGCCCCGCGAACGTGGAACTGCCGGGCGACGCGAGGCTCACGGCCTGGGGGCCGGTGCCGTTGAGCTCCGTCAGGTGCGTGCCCGAGGCCACGAAGCTGGTGGCCACCGCCGTGGCGGCCTGGGTGAAGTTGCGCGCCACCTGCAGCACGCCGGCCGTGAGGAGGCCGGTCTGGTTGGCGCCGTCGAAGAGGGCGTCGCGCCCCACGGTCACCGTGTCCGCCGCGGTCTGCATGCCGAGGCGGCCGCGGTTGGTGGCGTTGGTGGTGAGCAGCAGGTCACGGCCGATGGTCACCTTGCCGCCGTCCACCGACAGGATCCCCGCGAACATCTGCAGGTCCTGGCCGACGGTGAGGTCGGTCGGGGTGCCGAGGGTGTCGCGGACGTGGAGGAAGTTGGCGTTCGGCAGCATGCCCATGAAGGTGCCCGGGACGTTGAAGGCGCCCGGCGGCAGGAAGATGCTGGTGCCCTGCACCGTCAGGTTCTGGTAGGGCAGGGTGGTGGGCACCTGCATCTGCGGGGCGGTGCCCTGGTTCCACTGGGTGGTGGTCACGCTGTAGCTCCCCTGCACCTGGCTCCCCACCACCAGCGTGACGTTGGTGCCGGTGAGCGTGCTGCCCGCCACCGTAGAGGTGCCGAGGTCGAACTTGACGCTGGCGGCGGGGAGCTGGATGTCCACCACCACCGGCGTCAGCACCTGCAGCTTGCCGGTGCCGTCCACGTTGAGGTTGGTGCCGCCGTTCTGGATGGTGACCGGGCCGCTGGTGGCGAGGTCGAGGTTGGCGAAGACGGTGGTGGTGTTGCTGCCGACGGTGGTGAGCAGGGAGGCGCCGCCGATGAGGCGGACCACGTTGCTGCCCGAGGCCACGAAGGCCGGGGCCGCGGCGGTGCCGCCCTGGAGGAAGTCGCCGCCGGAGACGATGGCGCCGGTGGTCACCAGGCCGGTGAGGTCGCCGCCCTGGAAGACGGCGCCACCGCCGGCGATGAGCGAGTCGAGCGCCTGCTGCATCACGATGGTGCCGCTGCCGCTGGTGGCGAAGAGGCCGGTGGTCTCGAGGGTGAAGCCGTTGAAGGTGAGGCTGCCGTTGGTCACGGCGAGGTCGCCGGTGGTGGCGCCGCCGACGAGGAGGCGGCCGCTGAGGGTGTAGTTGCCGGCCACCACCACGGTGGCCTCGGAGAGATCGCCCCGCACCAGGTTGCCCGGCCCCGCGAGCGAGAGGCCGCCGGCGCCCGGGGCGGCGAGGATGAGCCCGCCGTTGTCGAGGTCGCCACCCACGGCGAGGCTGAAGCTGCCGAGCTGGAGGTTGCTGCCCGACGCCAGGGAGATGTCGTTCACCGCGGCCGGCGCGGTGAGGACCGGGATGAACGGCGTACCCGCGGGGATCACCACATTCGTGGTGGGCGACGGGACGCTGCCGCTGCTCCAGTTGCCCGGGGTGTGCCAGTCGCCCGAGAGGGCGCCGGTCCACTGGACCGCCGGGATGCTGCCTGGCCAGTTGAGCACGGCGCCGTTGACCACCTGCACGTTGGGGCCCGGGGAGGCCGGCGTGGCGTTCACCATGTTGAGCGTGAGCACGTCGGGGCTCGCCCCGTCCTGGTCGGTGAGCACCAGGTAGTTGGCCGAGGTGGCCGAGAAGCTCACGTTGCTGAAGGCCAGGGCCGTGGGCGTGCCCGGGTGGGTCACGGTGAGCTGGTCCGTGCCCGTCTGCATGTTGGTGAACGCCACGTTGTCGAAGACGAGCGGGGTGGCGGTGCTGCTGGTGATGGTGATCGGCACCTTGTCGGCGCGGAGCGACGTGACGTTGGTGCCCGAGACCGTGAGCGCGTGCAGGCCGCCGCCCATGAGGAGCGGCTGGCCGCCGCCCAGGTCCTTGGCGCGGAGCTCGCCCTCCACCAACGTGGGCTGCTGGATGGTCATGCCGGTGGTGGCCGGGCTCAGGTCCAGGTTGGCGAAGTGCATGCCGCTCGCGCCCGGGCCGACGAACGAGAGGCCGATGAGGTGGGCGCCGGGGAAGGCGTCACCCAGGACCGTGACGTGGTTCCCCGTGGGGGCGAAGCTCGAGACGCTGAAGGTGTTGTTGGCCGTGAGGCTGCCCGTCACCACGAGCACGCCTTCCGGCATCATGCCGAAGGTGCTGGCCCCGCTGAAGTTGGCGTCGCCGAAGACGAGGACGCTGTCGCCGGCCACGGGCATTCGGAGGTAGCCGCTGCCGGTGGTGATGAAGTTGCCGCCGATCTCCAGGGTGTTGCCCGCCGTGGCGAACTCCCCCGCGCTCACCGTCACCGTGGCCGTGCCGCTGATGGTGGCCTGCGCCCGGCTCGCGAGCTGGATGCCCGCCGGGTTGGCGAACTCCACGCTGGCAAAGTGCGAGCTGGCCGGGCTGGTGAACATCACCTCAGTGGCGCTGTTGAGCGCGTTCCCCTCCATCAGCAGCTTGTGCGTGCCCTGGGGACTGTACGCCGCGGGGTCGCCGCCGGCCTGGGTGAGGTTGCCGCCAAGGCGGAAGGTGCCGGCGGTGAGGGCGGCGGTGGTGTTGCCACCGGCGAAGAGGGCGTCGCCGGCCACGATGAGGGAGTCGAGCGGGTGCTGCATGATCGGGACGCCGACGCCGTTGGTGGCGAAGGTACCCGTCACCTCCACGGTGTGGCCGTTCAGCGTGAGGCCGCCGCTGCTGATGGTCAGGTCGCCGCTGGTGGTGCCGCCCACGCGGAAGCGGCCGTTCAGGGTGTAGGTGCCCGACACCGTGACGGTCACGTCCGTGGAGGTGCCCCGCACCAGCTTGCCGCTGCCGCCGAGCAGGAGGCCGCTGGCCGACGGCGCGCCGACCAGGCTGCCGCCGTTGTCGAGGTTGCCGCCCATCACCATCGAGGTGACGCCGAGATCGAGGGTGGCGCCGGGCTGGATGGTGAGGTCATTGATGAAGGCGTTGCCGCTCAGCACCGGCTGGTTGGCCGGCCCCGAGGGGATCACGACGTTGGTGCTGATGGTGGGCACCACGCCGGTGTTCCAGTTGCCCGGCGTGGACCAGTCGGTGGAGACGGCGCCGGTCCACTGGGTGGCCGGCACCGTGCCCGGCCACGCGATCACCGCGCCGTTCTGGGCCGTGCTGAAGCCGCCGTCGGTGGCGGGCGTGGGATTGAGGAGGTTGAGCGTGAGCGCGTCCGGCGACGGGCCGTCGGTGTCGTTGGCCAGCAGGTAGCGGCCCGAGGTGGGCGTGGTCGGGAAGCTCAGGTTGGTGAAGCTGAACGGCGCGGCCTGGCCGGGGTGGTTGACGGTGAGCTGGGTTGCCGTCACCGGGGCGTCGAGGGTCACGTTGTCGAACTGGACGATCGGCCCGGCGCCGATGACGAGCGGGAGCTGGTTGAAGGCCAGGCCGTTCACGTCCACGCCCGCCACCGAGAGCACGGCGGTGTTGGACGTGGCCAGCTGCGGCAGCCCACTCGGCGGCCGCGAGCGGAGCACGCCCTCGACGAAGATGGTGTTGAACCGCGTGAACGAGACGTTGCCGCCCGTCTTGGCGCTCACGTCGAGGTGGGCAAAGTGGCTGGCCCCGCTCCCGGTGCCGGTGTTGAAGATGTCCACCTGCTGGAAGTTGCTGCCCGTGAAGGCGGTCTTGTGGTTGCCCGAGGGGCTGAAGCTGTTGGCCGGGTTGCCGGTGCCGCTGTTGGTCTGCACCAGGTTGCCGCCGAGCGCCAGCACGCCGTCGGTGAGGAGGCCCGCGGTGGCGCCGCCGGCGAAGGTGGCCTGGCCGGCCACGATCACCGAGTCGGCCGGGTTGCTCATCTGGAGCTGGCCGGCGGAGAAGAGGGCCATGATGCCGCTGCTGGCGAGCGTGTGGCCGCCCACGCGCAGGATGCCGCGGATCACCACCCCGGCGGCGAGGAGCCGGCCGTTCAGGGTGATGTCGCCCGTCACGCTGAGGACCGGCACGGTGCCGCGCGCGGTGCGGCCGGTGCCGGCCATCGTCACCGTGCCGTTCACCGGGTCCCCGAGGACGGTGCCCTGCGCGTCGAGGTCGCCGCTGAGGATGACGGCGGCGACGCCGACGTCGAGCGTGGCGCCCGCCGCGAGGGTCAGGCTCCGCGCGTTCACGTTGCCGACGAGCACCGGGTAGGTGGAGAGGCCGGCGGGGATCACCACGTCGGTGCCGGCGCCCGGGACCGACGCCGGGCTCCAGTTGCCGGCGGTGCCCCAGCTGCTGCTCACCGCGCCCGTCCAGGTGACGGACGGGGCCACCTGCGGCCAGTTGATGGTGGCGTTGGTGGCGCTGGTGAAGCCGCCGTCGGTGGCGGGCGTGGGGTTGGCGAGGTCCACCACGAGCGGGATCCCGTCGCCGGTGTTGGTGTCGTTGGCGTTGACGTACACGCCCGTGGTCGGCGTGACGGTGAAGGTGAGGTCACTCAGCACCACCGAGCCGCCGCTCACGCCCGGGTGGTCGATGTTGAGCTGGATGATGTTGGCGGGCGTGTTGATCCACGTCGCGTTGGCGAGGCCCACCGGCGTGCCGGCGCCGGTCTGGCTCACCCGGACCCGCACCTGGTCGAAGGTGAGGGCGCTGGCGGCGCTGATGGTGGCGAACTCGAGGAACCGGGTGGTGGCGATGTCGCCGATGAAGCTGACGGGGTTCGTGGCGGTGGTCTGCACGGCGCCCAGCACCTTCATGCCGCTCGACATGTTCACGGTGGTGCCGGTGAACTGCAGGTTGTTGAAGTGGGAGAGGCCCGCGCCGAAGCCCGGGGTGTTGAAGGCCAGCGTCGGCGACGCGCCGCTGAAGACGGTGGTATGGGTGCCGGTGGCGGAGAAGCTCCGGCCGCTGGTGGTGCTCAGCTGGAGGAAGTTGCCGCCGATGGTGAGGAGGCCGGCCGTGAGGTCGCCGCCGCCGTCGGCGCCGCCGAAGGTGGCGTTGCCGGTGACGGTGACCTGGTCCGTGGGCAGCACCATCACCAGCCGGCCGCTGGCGCTGAGGGTGAGGTTGCCGGTGATGCTGATGGGGCCGTTGGCGGAGCCGGAGGCGATGAGGCGGCCGTCGGTGCCGCCCACGTTCACGTCGCCCACCACGCTGATGGGGGCGGGGCCCGCGCCGGTGGCGGAGACCGAGCCGGTGCCGTTGATGGTGATGGCGGGGCTGCCGGTGACCGTCACCGGCCCGAGCGCCTCCCAGAAGCCGGCGCCGTTGATGGTGATCGGGCCGTTGCTGCCGCCGCCGTG
>CAZRCT010000141.1:0-5854 GCA_964598655.1 uncultured Gemmatimonadaceae bacterium | reverse complement strand
CCCACGGTGAACACCGCCTGCACCGAGCGCGTGGTGAAGTCGCTCATGGCCATGAACACCTGGCCAAACGACGGGTCGATGCGCGAGGCCGAGAGCGGGGTGGTGCCCGTCAGCTGGTCGATGCTCCCCGCCGGCGCGTACACCTCACGGTTGCCCTCTTCCGCCAGGGTGAACTGGCTGCCGCCCACGTTCCGGTCGAGGAACCCGCTCTGGGCCACGCCGAAGCCGGCCGAGAGGTCGAGCCCGTAGGTGAGGAGCCCCGAGCGGCGCGTGACGCCGAGCGAGCCGCGCCAGACGCGCGGCGCCTCGTAGTCCCTCTGGAACGTGGTGATGGACGGCGTGCCGGTGAGCGGGACACCCGGGGCGCCGTTCACGCAGGCGGTGGGGATGTTGGCGGGATCGGCCGCCATCGCGGTCCAATCAACAACGGGTGCGTCGGGCCCGGCGCAGTAGAGCTGGAGCTGGCCGTTGCCCGTGCCCGAGGCGGCCTGCGCCGCCACGGCGAGCTGTCCGGGGATGGGGCTCCGGAACTCGCCGAAGCCACCCCGGAAGAACCAGCTCGGCGGGCCGTCCGGCGAGAACACCATGTAGCTGAACCCCACCCGCGGGCTCACGTGCGTCTCCACCGGCAGCTTGTCGGTTCGGAGCCCGAAGACCGAGTCCACCGCGCGGTTGTACGCCGGCGCATCGCCGAACCAGCTGTGCTCCGCGCGCGCGCCGAAGGTGAGCTGCAGGTTCTGGCTCCAGCGCCAGGTGTCGCCCACGTAGAGCGCGGCGGTGGAGCTCCGGCCGGTGCGCTCGTCGGCGCCGAGGATGCGGGTGAAGAGCGCCGCCCTCCCCGCCTCGAGGTCGGCCAGCGAGTTGAAGGTGAAGGTGCCGAGCCGGTTGGACGCCACTTCCTGCGTGGTGCGCTGGGTGGTGTAGAAGGCGCCCATCTTGATCCGGTGCGCCGAGTTGCCCGAGAGCCAGGAGAGTTCGTTGGTGGCCTCGAACGCGGCGCTCTTCCCCTTCTGCGGGAAGCCGTTGTTGCCGCCGAAGGTGAGCACCGAGCTGCTGATGGTGCCGTCGCTGAGCTCGGAGCTGAGCTGCACCCGCCCCGTCGGCAGGCTCAGGTAAGGCGAGCCCTCGTTGCTCGTCCCGCTCAGGTACACCTTGGCCTCGTTCAGGAAGCTCGAACCCAGGCGCGACGAGAGCTGCAGCATGGCGCCGCCGCCCGTGTTGGACGTCTCGCCGCCACTCGCCGGCGGGGAGAGTGGGGCGAGGCGCGTGGGCGCGTCGCTCGAATGGCGGTAGTCGCCGCGGAAGGTGAGGGTGTGCGCCTCCCCGAGCAGCAGGTCCAGGCGGGTGATCCCGCTCAGGTCAGTGCCCGAGCGATTGTCCGGGACGCCGCCGGTGGTGAGCGGGATGCCGAGGGTGTTCAGCGCCCCCTGGTAGCGCGCCAGCGAGTCCTCGGCGATGCCGTAACGCTCGGCACCCCCGTCGGCGAGGGTGAGCAGGGTGATCAGGTCGTTGCCGCGATGGCGCACCTGCCCCGACGCAAAGCCAAACAGCTTGTTGGTGATGAGCGGCCCGCCGAGCCCGAAGGACACCTGCTGCTGCGCCTGCGGCTGGGTGGTGAGGCTGTCGGGGCTCACCGACAGCGCCGGGTCGCGGAGGTTGCCGTTCACCGTCATCTGGAAGACGCGGGTCCCGCTCCGCGTGGTCGAGGCCACGAGGCCGCCGCTGAATTGCCCGCGGGAGACGTCGAAGGTGTTGGTGACCACGCGGGTGGAACGGACCGCGTCCTGCGGGATGCTCGAGGCGCCGAAGGTCATGCCGTCGAGCGTGGTGGCGTTGGCGCTCGGCCGCTGGCCCGCCACCGAGAAGCCGGCCGAGGTGGAGTCGGTGCCGCCCGTGGTCACGACGCCGGCGGCGAGGCTCGCGATGGCCGTCAGGTCGCCCGCGTCGAGAGGGAGGCGGGCCAGGCGGTCGGGGGTCTGGTTGGTCTCGGTGCTGCCGGGCGCGGGGCGGAAGTCGGGGGTGATCCGGCGGCCGGTGGCCACCAGTTCGTCGAGTTCCACCGGCTGCGCGGCGAGACGCACGTCGGTGACCAGCCGGTCGTCGTCGCCCTGACGGATGGCCTGCCGGCGGGCTGGCGTCATGCCGATCATCCGGAAGAAGAGCTGGTAGCGGCCGCCCCCGTCCGGGAAGAGAATCCGGTACCGTCCCCGGCCGTCGGTCTGGCCTCCCCGCTGCACCCCGGTCTCCAGGGAAACCGCCTCGACCGTGACGCCCTGCAGGGGCCGCCCGGCGGTGTCGGAGACGGTCCCCGTCAGGATGTCCGTGGTGACGCCCACCTGGGCTGCCGCGGCGCGGGCCCCGAACAGGAGCAGAAGGACCACCGCGCCGAGCAGGGTTCTGGCCAGCCGCATACCGAAATCCTTGTGATTGGGAATTACTTTCCGACTTACGCAGTGCACCCCGGGGCCGTTGGCCGCCGGGCCCCGTGTCCGTCCGCCCGGAACCACATGCCGATCCTCACCCTCCGCCCGGGTCTCCGGGTCGGTCGCCTCGCCCTGCTCCTTGGCCTGGCGGCCCCCGCCCTGGCCGGCCAGACCCTCCCGATCCTCCATCCGGGCAACGTTCTGGCCGAGTCCCGCAGCGGGCTCTATTTCCAGCCCTGGGTGGCGCCCGGCACCGGCTGGAGGACCAGCGTGGGCATGGACTACGCCAGCATGCTGGAACTGGGGTTTCGCTACACCCTGGCCGACACTGCCTACCTGCTCGATGCCGAAGCGCTCCGGCTCAATCTGGCCGTCAGCCGCAACCTCGACGAGCGGCATTTCGTGCTGGGGGAAGTCTGGGGCGGGGGAACCTACGACGGGTTCCTGGACGGGTTCCTCAACTGGTACCACGACCTGCTCGGCATCCCGTTCCCGGAGCGGAAGCAGCGGCCGAGCGACGCCTTCGGCTACCAATACGAGCCGGACGGGCAGGCGGCCATCCGCTTCCGGAAGCCCGGCACCTATCTGGGCGACATCCGCCTCGGCATCGGCCGGCGGCACGATGCCAATGCGCAGAGCGTGCTCTCGGTGACGCTGCCCACCCACACCGGCGGCGACGGCTTCGCCCGCGGCGTACCGACGGTGAGCCTCCTCAATACCCTGCACACCCCCATTGGCCGGCGGGTCATCTACGAGGGCTCGCTCAACATGGGCTACACCCCGAAGCACGGGCGGCTCCGGGACTACCAGCAGACCTTCAACTTCCTGGCAACGTCGGGGGTGCGGATCCGCACGGTGGGCGCGCTCTGGAGCTTCGGCAACCTCTACCTGCACAGCCCCTACATGGTGAACACCGGAGCGATGCAACTGGATCGCTGGGACCTCACCATCGACTTCGGCTGGATGATCCGCTCCAAGAGCGGGCGGGAGTTCCGCTTCGGGATGACCGAGGACCTCTGGCCGTCCGGGCCGGCGGTGGACGCAAACTTCCGGGTTGGGTACAGCTGGTAGGGCCCCTGTCGGCGGAACGCGGGTCGTCACTCAACGCAGCGAGGCAGGGGGTGCAGAGCATCGCAGAGGCCCCGCGCTCGGAGAGGGGAGCCGGGTCTGGGGGTGGGCTTCGGCGTGGGTAACCACAGAGGCACAGAGGGCACGGAGGGCACAGAGAACTGCCTGAGAATGGTGGGCTCACCACAGGGTGAGCCCGCATGTTTTTCGTGGGTGCGGGTTCGGGTCCGACAACGCCGCCATCCCTCACCGTGCCCCACCCACAACATCAGAGCCCGGGTCGGCAACGCGCCGATCCGGGCTCGATTCCTCCGTGACCTCTGTGCCCTCTGTGCCTCTGTGGTTTTGCAGTTCGGCTGTCTCCCTGCGCGCCGCTGCGATGAGGCACGACCAGGTCCTCCCGCCCTCTAGGTGACCGGCATCCCCGGCGGCGCGTCGGAGGAGCCCTTGGCGAAGAGGAACTGTTCCATCTGCTGGAAGAGGAACTGCTTGGCCTGCGGGTCGCGCACGTTGAGGGCGTAGTGGTTGATGAGCTGCTGTTGCAGCTTGAGCCACTCGGCCCAGCAGGCGGCGCAGATCTGCTCGAAGACGCGGAGGCCGAGGTCGTTCTGGAAGGGCCGGAAGGCCATCTGGTCGCGGGTCTGCCCGCAGCGCGCACAGGTCACGTTTGCCATGGCGACAAGATAGCAGCGCCCCCACAGGGCGAAAACGCCGGGCGGGGAGGACCGGATCCGGTCCTCCCCGCCCGGGCTTGGGGGCCTGCCGGCGTCAGGAGTCGCCGCGCCGCAGGGCCTTCACGCCACTCGCCGTGCCGAGGCCGGCGGCGGCGCCGAAGAGGACGGTGGTACCGGTGGTGATGAGCGGGAGCAGGGCCGCCGGCCAGGCCACCACCGCGGCGATGAGCCCCGCGATCCAGGGCGCCGCGGGCGAGTAGATCCCGTCCACGAAGCGAAGCCGCCGCCGGACGAAGTCCCGGGCCAATGCAAAGCCCAGGATCCCGGCGGCGACGGTGATGGCGAGACTGAGGAAGCCGAACATATGCCCTCCAGAGACGGGGAACTGCTGACGGTTCCAGTACGGAACGGCCCGTCCCCCGGTTTCCCGGCTCGCGGGTCAGGGCATCCCGGGCCCGTGGCGGCGCATCTTCCGCCACTGGTCCACCTGCTCCGGGGTCAGGACCCGCTCCATGTCCGCGTTCAAGGTATCCAGCAGGCCCTTGAGCTGGGGAGCCATGGACTGGCGGAGCGAGTCGAAGGCGGCCATGTGGCGCGGGATCATCTCCGCCACCTTGGCTCGCTGGTCCTCCGTGAGGTTGAGCTCGCGCGCCAGCCGCTCGACCATGTGCTTCTGCATCTCGGCGCGGCGCTCCGGGTCCATCGGCCGGCCTGGGCCACCGGGGCCACCGGGGCCGCCGAGGTCTCCCGGGCCGCCGGGGCCACCCATCATGCCCCGCGGCGGCCGATGGTCGCCGCGGCCGTGCAGGAGGGTGCGGTCCACGGCGATGCCGCCGAGGATGCCGCCAAGGAAGATCGCGACGAGAACCGCGATCACGAGGCCGCGCGACGGCGCGGCACTGGCGCTGGTGGGTTCCATGCTACTTGCTCCCGGCGGCGAGCATCCACTCGCCACCCGTGCTGCCGAGGGTCACGTCCAGGAGCCCGTCGGTCGTGGCCTCGCCGCGAAGGGCGGCGAGGAACGTCGAGGCCGGCGTCGCCTCGGCGACGGCTGGCGTACTGCCGGTGTCGGTCTGGCCGGCCCGGCTCATGAGGAGCAGCCCGGCCAGCCCGGCGGCGAGGGCGAGCGGGGCGAGCACCCGGCCGGCGCGCACCACCTGCCGGTTCCACTCGTCCCGGCGCGCGTGCCGGGCAAGGACGGGCGCCGCCTCGGCGCGGATCCGTGACGCCAGCCGCTCGAACGCCTCGGGCGCGAGCGGGGGGACCGGATAGTCTGCCTGCAGGCGGCGGCGGACCTCGAGGTCGTCCTGGTCATTGGTCATGGCTCTCCGTCCTTTCCTCGCGGAAGATGCCGAGCGCCTCACGCAGCGTCTTCCGGGCCTGATGGATGTACCAGCGCACGGTGCCCGCGGCCACGTCGAGCTGGGCACCGATCTCCTCGGCGGTGAAGCCCTCCACCTCGTGCAGCTGGATGGCAAACCGCTGCTTCTCCGGCAGGCCCTCGAGTGCGGCGTGGAAGCGCTCGCGGATCTCGCCGTGTTCCGCCGCGGCGCCCGGGCTTGGGGTGCGCGAGGGCTCGATGTCGGGGTCGCTCGCGTCGTCGAAGCGCCGGGTCCCCCGGCGGGCCGAGAGCCCGCGATTGACGATGATCCGGTGCAGCCACGGCGCGAAGGGCCGCTCGAGGTCGAA
>CAZRCT010000140.1:0-5897 GCA_964598655.1 uncultured Gemmatimonadaceae bacterium | reverse complement strand
GAGGTCTTGTTGACGTGCTGCCCGCCCGCGCCCGAGGCGCGGTAGACGTCCATCTTGATGTCCTCGTCGCGGAGGTCCACCTCGATCGTGTCGTCGATGTCCGGGTACACGAAGACCGACGCGAACGACGTGTGCCGACGCGCCTGCGAGTCGAAGGGACTGATGCGCACCAGCCGGTGCACCCCCTTCTCCGCCTTGAGGAAGCCGTAGGCGTAGCGCCCCTTGATCTCGATCGAGACCGACTTGATCCCCGCCTCCTCGCCGTCCAGCAGGTCGAGGATGCTCACCTCGAAGCCCTTCCGCTCCGCCCAGCGCACGTACATGCGCATGAGCATCGAGGCCCAGTCCTGCGACTCGGTGCCGCCCGCGCCCGGGTGGATGGTCAGGATCGCGTCCCCCGGGTCGTCGGGGCCGCGGAGCATGGTCTGCAGTTCGAAGCTCTCGACCAGGTGCGCCATCTTGCGGACGTCGGTGCGGAGCTCGTTCGTCAGCTCCTCGTCCGGCTCGGCCTCGAGCAGCTCGGCCATCGCGCGGGCATCACCGATCTTCTTCTCGATCTCGCCGGCCGGCGTGGTCCAGCCCTTCAGCTCCTTGATCTCCTGCACCACCTTCCGCGCCTCCTCCTGGCGGGACCAGAAGCTGGCGTCGGCCTGGCGGGCCTCGAGGTCGTTCAGGCGGCGTGTCTTGGCATCCAAGTCAAAGAAACCCCCGGACTTGGGCGAATCGCCGTTCGAGCTGCTCGATCTGTTCGGTCACGTCACGCATAAGTCGTTAGAAGATCAGGGATTGCGGAAAGATAAGGGGCTGGGCCCCGGGGTGACACCCGCCCGGACACGGCGAAGGGGAGCCGCCCCGCAAGGCGGCTCCCCTTCCCCTGGCCGGTCCGGACCGGGACCGGCTAGAACTGCTTCTGGCCGCCGGCCAGGATCTCGTTCAGCGCGTCGGTGAAGTGCGTGGTGGACTCCGCCAGTTCCTTCCCGACCTGCTCCGTGTACTCCTCCCAGCTCTTGGCGATCTCCTCCTGGAAGAGCGTCTTGAGCGTCCCGTTGGCGATCCCTTCCTTCCGCCGGTCCGGATAGTAGACGACCAGGTCCGAGATCAGGGCCCGCGCGAGCCGCCGCGCCTTCTGGCCAGGATCCTGGGACATGAACGGATTGACGGGGCGCCCCGGCGTCCCCGCCGGCTTCGCCGGAGCCGGGGTGGGCGCGGCCGGGGCAACCGGCGGTCGTGGCGCGACCGGCGGGGACGTCACCTCCGGCGGGAACCGGAAACTCGGGGCCGCCGGGGGAGTGGGAATCGAGGCCTGGTCGGGCGCGGCCACTGGCCGCGTCGGCGTCATGGGCGTGCCCGGCATGGTGGGCCGCACCGCGGGCGGCGGCATCATGGGCGGGCGCGGGGCCGCCGGGGCGCCTGGTGCCGCCGGGCCCCCCGGAGGGAACCCGCGGGGCATCGTGGGCCGGACAGTCCCCCCCGGGACGGCCGGCGGGGCCACTGAGGGCCGCGGCATGGCCGGCGGGGCCACCGGCGCCGCCGGCCGAAGCGGGGCCGGGGCAGCCGGGGCAGCCGCCGCAGCCGGCCGCTCGATGGCGGGCGGGGGCGCGGCTGGCGCCACGGGAGGCGCAGGTGGCGCGATCGGAGCCGGAGCCGGAGGTGCCGGTGGGGCCGGCGGCGGCGGCGGGGGCGCCGCGGCCGCGGGCGGTTCCGGGGCGCGGGGCGCCGCAGGGGCGGCGGGTGCGGCCGCCGCCACCGTGCCCATCGCCCGGGTCACGGGGAAGATCCCCTGGCAGACCTTGCAGCGCGCACGCACACCGGCCTCGGGGACCTTCGCAGGGTCCACCCGGTAGACGGTCGTGCACGACGGACAGGTGACGTTCATGACACCCCCTGGCGGCTCCCCGAAGCGCGGCCCCCGGACTCATCCGAATCGGGCTGCTGCCGGCGGTCCACCACGAAGACCGATCCCGGCAGCGTCTTGGCGTAGCTCTTCATCTCGGTCGCCAGTTCGCTCACCTGTGCCGGGTGGGTGAACTTGCGGCTCCGGTTGGTCACGATGCCGATCGACAACGTCATGAGCGGCACCCGGTGCAACTGGCCCCGGCGGTCCTTCCCGAAGAAGTAGCCGGCGCGGCGATCCTGGTCATTGTACTGCAGGGGCACCAGCGTATCGAAGACGCTGATGATCTCGGTACAGATCTCGTTGGCGCTCGGCAGCGGGACCACGAAGATGAAGTCGTCCCCCCCGATGTGCCCCACGAACCCCGCCGTTCCCAGTACCCCCTTCACCACGTCGTGCAGGATCCGCGACAGGATGTAGATGACGCGGTCGCCGTCGTAGTAGCTGTACCGGTCGTTGAACTCCTTGAAGTGATCCAGGTCGGCGTAGCAGACGGCGAATTCCTGCTCGCTGTCCAGCTGCCGGCGAATCTCCCGCTCGATCTCCGTGGTGCCGGGCAGCCGAGTCGACGGGTGCACCGACACGTCCCGCTCGGTCCGCGTCTGGATGGCCTCGAGGCGCGCCCGCTGCTCGGCCGGCGAGAACAGCGGCGAGATCACCTCGTCCGTCCCGGCCGCGAACCAGCTCTCCACCTGCGCCGGATCGTGCCGCCCCGAGAGCATCACCACCGGCACGATTGCCGTGAAGGCGTCACTCTTGAGCGTCCGCACCAGCGCCACGCCGGCCTCGCCCGTGCGGTCGGCGTCCACGAACAGGAACGCCGGGAACCCGCGGAGGATGATCGAGTGCACCTCCGCCGGGTCGGGGAGGCTCAGGAGCGGGAAGTCCCGCTGTTCGGCCCAGTGCTGCACCAGGGCAGGCACGGGGTCGCTGGCCGCCGAGTGAAAGAGGACCGTCGGTCGAGTGCGCAGCTAGGGCTCCCGGTCGTCGAGAGGCAGAAGTCTATGCATGGTACGGACTTCCGCCCCGTCTGTCAAATGAAGAAGACCGCGATGGCCACCATGGCATACAGCGCGAGGAGCATCACCCCCTCGTACCAGTGGGTCTCCCCGTCCAGCGTCACGATGGCCGCCAGGATGGTCGAGAGCCCCACCGCCGCCACCTCCAGCGGGGAGAAGACCAGGTTCATCTCCGGGAGCCCGAGGGCCGCCCCGGTGAACACCAGGATCGGCGCGATGAGGAGCGCCACCTGGGTGCTCGAACCGAGCGCGATCTGCAGCGCCAGGTCGAGCTTCCCCTTCCGCGCCACCACGATGGCCGTGGCGTGCTCCGCCGCGTTGCCGATGATCGGGATCACGATGAGGCCGACGAACACCTCCGGGATCCCGAGCGAGGCCGTCATGGGCTCCACCGCGTGCACCAGGATCTCCGACATCACCGCCACACCCACCGTGGCCAGCCCGAGCACCGTCACCGCCCTCGGCACGCCCCAGACCGTATGCTCGGTGGGGTGCGGCTCGCCGCCGAAAACCCGGCTGTGCGTCTTGAGCGAGAAGAGGAGCGAGAAGCCATAGGTGATGGCCAGCACGATGGCCACGGCCTCGGAGAACTGCAGCTCCCGCGTGGCCCCCGCCTCCGGGTGCAGCGAATGGAAGATCGCCGGGAACACGAGGCCCGTCACGGCGATGGCCAGCATCCCCGCACTCATCCCCACGGCCGTCCGGTTGAAGCGCGCGATCGGCTTGTTGAGGCCGCCCGCCACGAGCGAGAGCCCGAGGATGAGCAGCAGGTTGCCGAGGATGCTCCCCGTGATCGACGCCTTGACCAGCTCCACCTGCCCCGCCCGGAGCGCCACGATGGCGATGATGAGCTCCGCGGCGTTGCCAAAGGTGGCGTTGAGGAAGCCGCCGAGCGTGGGGCCGGTCTTGGCGGCGAGATGCTCGGTGGCCTCGCCCATGTAGCCGGCGAGCGGCAGCACCGCCACGCAGGCGGTGACGAAGACCAGCGCGGGGTCGAAGGACCCGCCCCAGCCGAAGTAGAGCGCCAGCGGGATGGCGAGCAGCGGCAGCTTGCGCCAGGTCAGGAACGGGTCATGCACCGGCGGGAGCCGGGGGCGCGCGTCGCTCGGCGCGCGCGGCTCCTCGTCCCGGGTGCGCCGCTCTTCCCGGGCGGGCCGCTCGGTGCGCTCACGCCGCTCGGCGCGCTCCGGGCGCTCCGGCTTGGGCTGCCGCTCCTGGCGCGGGGGCCGCTCGGCCTTTTCCGCCTGCGGGGCACGCTCCGGCTTCTCCGCGCGGGCCGGCTTCTCGGGGGCGGGCGCCCGCTCGGCCTTCTCCGCCTTCTCAGTCCGCTCGGGACGCTCCGGCCGGGCAGGCGGCGTGATGCCGAGGGCCTCACGCACCTTGGGCACCGGAATGCCGAGGTCGCCGAGACTCGCGGCCACCACGCCCTTGCCGTCGAGCAGGAGCGCCCCGAGCACCTGGGCCCCCCCGGGCTCGGCCCCGCTGGCCAGCGCCCGGGCCTGCTCCAGGGCGCGACGGGCCCCGGAGCGGAGCCCGATTTCCTCGGGGTTCGCCGGGGCTCCCTTGCCCTGCGGGCTCCGCTTCTCGACACGCTCGCGCAGCGCCTCGGGCGTGGCGGCGAAGGGCCCGAGCACGGTGCCGAGGGTGGGATCGCCGGTGGCGATCAGGGCGAGGAGGAGGTGTTCGGTGCCGAGGTAGTCGTGCTGCAGTCGCACCGCTTCTGCGCGGGCGGCGGCGAGGAGGTCGCTCACAGCGGCTTGGCCTCGTCAATGAGCATGATGGGGATGCCGTCCTCGACCGCGTAGACGAGGCGGCAGGCGTGGCACACCAGGGCCTCGGGCTCCTGGCGGTATTCGAGGTCGCCCTTGCAGCGGGGGCAGACCAGGATCTCGAGCAATTCGGGTGCAAGCGCCATGGGCGGCCTCCCGGTCAGCGGTCCTCGGGCCGGCGACCGGGGCTCGACTCGCGTGGGAAGCCCAGGCGGTCGAGCGCGCCCGCGTCGCGGCGCCAGTTCTTGAGCACCTTCACCCAGCAGTCCAGGTACACGGGCTGGCCCAGCAGCGCCTCCAGCCGCTGGCGGGCGTGCTGGCCGATGGCCTTGAGCGTCTGCCCGCCCCGCCCGATGACGATGCCCTTCTGCGACTCCCGTTCTACCAGCAGGGTCACACGAATGTACACAGGCCGCGCCGCCTCGCGGAACTCCTCCACCTCGGCGGCGAGGGCGTACGGGAGCTCGTCGCCGAGGAGGTGGAAGGCCGCCTCCCGCACGTACTCCGTGGCGAAGAAGCGGAGCGGTTGCACCCCGATGTCGTCGGGATCATGGCCGAACTCGGCCTCCGGCAGCTCCGTGCGGACCCGCGCCAGCAGCTCGTCAAGCCCGGCCCCCTGCTCGGCCGCCACCACGAGCCCGCCTGCCGGGGGGGCGCCGCGGAGGAGATCGCCCTTGGTGTAGACGGTCAGGACCGGGATGCCGGGCAGCGGGGGCATGCCGGCAGCGGTCCAGAAGTCCGGGGCCGGCGCCTCCGGGGCGGGATGCAGGTGCAAGATGACGCTGACGAGGCGCAGCCGCTCGCGCGCCGCCGCCAGCATGCGCTCCTGCATGGGATAGCGTGGGTCGAGGAGCCCGGGGAGATCGTGGAAGACGTACTGGGTGTCGGCGTCGGTGCGGATGCCCACCACGGGCAGGCGGGTGGTCTGCGCCTTGGGACTGACGATGGCGAGGTGGGCGCCGGTCAGGGCGTTGAGCAGCGTGGACTTCCCGGCGTTGGGCGCGCCGGCCAGGGCGACGTGGCCGCTCCGGGTGGTGGACATGGGGGGAATATAGGTCCGGAAAATGGTGAAGCCCGGGATCCTCTCGGACCCCGGGCTTCGGGTGGCTGGCGACGGCCTACTCTCCCACCCCCTCTCGAGGGCAGTACCATCGGCGCTGCAGGGCTTAACTGCCGGGTTCGGAATGGGACCGGGTGTGGCCCCTGCGCGCTAGT
>CAZRCT010000139.1:0-5907 GCA_964598655.1 uncultured Gemmatimonadaceae bacterium | reverse complement strand
GCTGCGGGTACTTGTAGAGCATCTTGAGGTAGGCGTGGCTCGGCGTGGCGTCGAGGTAGTAGTAGAGTTCCTTGACGTCCTCGCCGTGGTTCCCCTCGGCGTTGGTGAGGCCGAAGAGGCGCTCCTTGAGGATCGGGTCGCGCCCGTTCCAGAGGGCCAAGGACAGGCAGAGGCGCTGCTGGTCGTCGGAGACGCCGGCAAGGCCATCCTCGCCCCAGCGGTAGGCGCGGCTGCGGGCGTGGTCGTGGGGGAAGTAGTGCCAGGCGGCGCCCTCGGCGCTGTAGTCCTCGCGCACCGTGCCCCACTGCCGCTCGGCGAGGTAGGGACCCCAGCGCCGCCAGTCGGCGGTGCCCTTCCGCTGCTGCTCCAGCCGTTCCTGCTCCGCCGAGATCTGCCGCACGCTGCCTCCGTCGTCGTGGCCATGGTGCCGCGCGGATGGCGGCGTGGGGCCTCAACGATCAGGGCGCGGCGGCGGTTCCCGGCTCAGGCGTCCTGGCGCGCCTCCACCGCGAGCATGGCGGCGATGTCGGCGCGAAGCGCCTCCGGCGCGCGCTCGCGCTGCAGCACCCTGCGCACGGCGAGGCGAAACCCATCCATCCCCGGTGCCGCCGGCATCCCTCCCGCCCGTGCGCCCTCGCTGGTCATCGCTGCCTCACATTCGGGTTCCTGCCCGGGCTCCGCCCAGGGCCCACAACGTCGCGCCGGCGGTCCCGGTTCCCGGCTAACGGAAACGCGCCCGCGGCTGTAGCCTTGGGGCACCCCCTGAGGAGCCGCCCATGCTGGAAGTCCGCCGCCGCGACACCGGTGCCGTGGCCGTCACCCTCGACGCGCCCTCCCTGGCCGGGGCCCGCCTGGCGCACGCCGTGCTGACGTACGCCGACCTCCCCGGCATGGACCTGACGGGCGCCGACCTCCGCAGCGCCGACCTCTGCTCCGCCAACCTGGCCGGCGCCCGCCTGGACGGCGCGGACCTCCGGGACGCGGACCTGAGCGGCGCCTCCCTGGCCGGCGCCAGCTTCGCCGGGGCGCGCCTCACCAACGCCCGCCTGCTCGGCACCAACCTCACCGGCACCTCGTTCCGCCACGCCGACCTCACCCGCACCAGCTTCAAGCTGGCCTACGTCACAGGGGCCGGCGCCGGCTTCCAGGACGCCAGGCTGCCACGCGCGGCCCTCGACCACACCACCCTGCCCGGCTCCGATTTCGCCGGGGCGGACCTGACCGAGGCCAACCTCCGCGCCGCAGTGCTCCGCGACGCTTCCCTCCGCGGCGCCTCCCTCCATGCCGCGCTCCTCGAGGGCACCGACCTGGCCGGCGCATCGCTGGCGCACGCCGACCTCACCTACGCCGTGCTGCACCACGCCACCCTCACCGGCGCCGACCTCGCCGACGCCACGCTCGGCCACACCGTCCTGGCGGACTGCCCCACGCTCGCCACGGCCCGCGGACTCGAGCTCACCTCCCACCGCGCCGACTCGGCCTTCGACGTGGCCACCCTCGCCGCCGTCGGCGCCGCACTGCCGCCCGCCTTCCTCGAGGCGGCCGGGCTCGGGAGTGAGCTGCTCGCGCGCCTGCTCGGCTGACGCGGGGGGAAGCGCCCCGCCTCCCGCGAAGTTCCCCACCCTCCCATCCCGGTCCCATTCCATTGGGATCCCTCTCATTCCGTTGGGATTCTTGGGACCACCGGAATCCCCGTCCACGCGTGCAGGTGCCGCCGGCATCATCACTTAGCCCATCCCTCTCCCGTGGCACCGGCCCTGCTTTGGTCCGGGGCACAGCGGCCGCCACGAGGGCGACCCCAGTCGTCGGCGCGGGAGAGGACCATGCACACCCCGGACGAATCCCAGGACGAGTTCACCCAGCTCCTCACGCCGGTGCTCCCGGCGGCCTACCGCACCGCGCGCCAGTTCGGCGGCGACGGCGCGGATGCCGAGGATGCCGTGCAGCAGGCGTCCCTGCAGGCGTGGCGCGCGTTCCGGAGCTTCGAGCGCGGTACCAACTTCCGCGCCTGGTTCCTCCGCATCGTGCTGAACGTGTGCCGTTCGGGCTACCGCTCGCGCCGGCGGGCGCCCGTGGCGCTGTCCCTCGACGATCCCGACACCGGCGAGGAGGTGCTCACCCCGGCGGTGGAGGACGCCACCGCGGCCGGCGGCCCGCTCGCCGACTGCATCGCCGCCCTCGACCAGGAGGAGATCGGCGCCGCCCTCGCCGCCCTGCCGGACGACTACCGTGCCACCGCCGTGCTCTACTTCGTCGATGACCTCGGCTACGAGGAGATCGCCACCGTCCTCGCCTGCCCCATCGGCACCGTGCGCTCGCGCCTGCACCGGGCGCGCCGGCTGCTCAAGCAGCAGCTGGGGCGGCTCGCCGCGGACCGCGGCCTCATCGAGGCCGCCGAGGAGCTGGTGGCCTGAGGGGGCGCGCTAGCGCGACAGCAGCATCACCCAGGCGTCGCCACGGCGGCTTCCCTCGCGAACCACGACCTCCCGCCCATCCGGGGCGATGTCCTCCACCACGCTGCCCGGCGCATAGCTGGCCAGCAGCCGTTCCGCCCCGCTCCGCACGTCGATGGCGTACACCCGCACCGAGTCCCCGGTGATCGGGAACCCCCGCGCAAAGAGCCGCTGCCCATCGGGCGACCACCGCAGGACGTCGAGCAACTGGTGGGTGAGCCGGCGCGGCACCGCGCTCCCGAGGTCGAGCAGGTAGATCCCGGACGCCGCCCGCCGGCTCCACGTCAGGGCCAGCGTCCGGCCATCCGGGCCCAGGGCCGGCGAGAAGACCCAGCCGGCGGTGTCGAGCCCCGCGAGCGGCCGGATCGCGCCGGTGCGCAGGTCAAGCAGGTCGAGCGTGCGGTTCCCCAGGTGTTGCACCGCGATGAGCGAGTCCCCGAGCCACTCGGCCGTCCACCCCGTCTCGCCCAGCATGTAGGTGCGCACCGGACCACCCTCGAGGGGTACCACCTGCAGGCCCATCTTGTCCCCCGCGGTGATCGCGGGGATCGCGATCCGGTCGCCGGAGGGAGACCAGCTCGGCTCCCCCGAATCCTTGAAGCGGAGCAGCTCGCGCGCCGGCGCGCCCGGCGACGGCGCTACCTGGAGACTGAGGCCGTCTGTCTCCCCTTGCACGAAGGCCACCCCGCGCCCGCGCGGACCGAAGCGCACCATGCTCACCTGCCCCGCGCCGGCCGCGAACGGCCGGCTGCGCCCACCCGGCGCGAGCGCCCGGGCGGTGACCTCGCTCCACATGGCCGTCCGGAAGTACATGAGCCGGCGGCCGTCGTCGGTGAGCGTGAGCCGGAGTCCTTCGTCCAGCGCACTCGCGATGCCCTGGAGCACCAGTTCGGGATCCCCCGCTGCGGCGCCGTCGTGGGTCAGCGGGAGGCGCATGAGATCCACCAGGGTGCCCGCCTGGCGCAGGTAGTAGAGCACCTGGTTGTCGGCGGTGAGCACCGGGGAGCCGAGCAGCACGGTGTCCCGCACCACCACGATGGCCCGGGAAAGCGCGGGAATGGCCACCACGATGCCCGCGCGCCGGCTCTCCCCCGTGGCGCCCGCAAACACCAGCCGGCTGCCGTCCACCGACCAGGTGGGCGCCTCGTACCAGGAGAACTCCCCGAGCGGGATCACCGTGGTGTCCCAGCGTTCCATGTTCACCAGGCGGAGGTCGAGCGTGGACCCCGGCACGAACGCCGCCACCCGCCCGTCCCGCGAGAGCGACGGCTTGCCCGCCCGGAGCACCGCCCGCGGCGTCCCCCCGAGCCGCGGCACCCGGTAGAGCGACGTGGCGTCGTTCTCCCGGCTCAGGTAGCGCAGCTCCGTGCCGTCGGCCGACCAGCTCGGCTCGCGGATGTCGGCCTGCCGGGCCACCACGAGGGGATTGCCGCCGTGGAGGTCCTGCACCTGGAGCAGCGTGGCGCCATCGCGTCGCTCGGTGAACGCGAGGAACTGCCCGTCCGGCGAGATGGCCCCGCCGGCCACGGTGCCGGTGAAGGTGAGCTGCCGCTCCTCGATTCGCATCGGCGGCTCGGCCGGCCGCACCGTGAGGTGCACCGCGCCGAGCAGCGCCAGCACCCCGAGGGCGACGCCGCCGAGCCACCGCGCCCAGGTGCCGGCCCGGCCGCCCGGCCGGGGCGCGGGCTCCACCCCGTTGCTCGGCGTGGCGAGCGGCTCGAGCCGCTCCACCATGGCCTCCGCGCTGTCCCACCGATCCTCACGGCGCTTGGCCAGCGCCCGGTGCAGCAGCGCCACCAGGGCGGGGGGGGCGTCGGACCGCCGCGGCCCGAGGGGGGCGGGGTCGTCGAGGACGTGGGCCATGAGGATCTGCTGCGGCCCGTCGCCGGTGAAGGGTGGCGTCCCGGCCAGCAGTTCGTACCCCACCACGCCAAGCGCGTACAGGTCGGCGCGCGCGTCCACTTCCGGCTCGGCCGTGGCCTGTTCCGGCGCCATGTACGTGGGTGTGCCGAGCGCCACGCCGGTGGTGACGTCGCTCGGCGCGATCGTCGCGGCGGTGAGCGCCTTGGCCACGCCGAAGTCGGTCACCAGGGCGTGGCGGCCCGACAGGAGGATGTTGTCCGGCTTGATGTCGCGGTGGACGATGCCCCTCCGGTGGGCGTAGGCGAGCGCATCCGCCACGTGGGCCAGGATGCGGACGGCGTCGGCCACCGGGAGGCTGCCCTCCCGCGCCAGCCGGGCGCGCAGGGACTCCCCCTCGACGAAGGGCATCACCAGGTAGAGGAGGCCCGGGCCCGCCCCCGAGTCCAGCACCGGCACGATGTGCGGATGCTGCAGCCGGGCGGCAATGGCCACCTCCCGGAGGAAGCGATCGGCCGCGAACTGCCCCGCGTGCTCCTGCGCCAGCACCTTGACCACCACCGGCCGGCCGTGGCGGGTGTCCTCGGCCAGGTACAGCAGCGCCATGCTGCCGCCCGCCAGTTCCCGTTCCACGCGGTAGTGGGGGGCCAGCAGCTCCTGCAGCCGGTCGATGAGCATGGGTGCGAGCATGGGGGGTCCTGGGTCGGGCGGGCGCGGCGGCGGGCCCTCCGCCACCGCCCACCTCCGGGATAACGCCGGAAGCCGGGAACAAGTTCACGGGCGCCGGCGTTGTCACTCACCACCGGATGGATCCGCAGCCCTGACGCCTTTCCGGACACCACCAATGACCCTCGCCCCGCTCGCCGTCCCGCTCGGAGCCCCGGAGGCGATGCTCGACCTCCTGCCCCTCCCGCTCCTGCGCTGGGACCTGCCGACCCCGCTCGAAGCTCCCTTCGAGCCCGACGCCACGGCCGCCGCCCTCGTGGCGGAGCTTCGCCTCGGGTATGCCAACCCGGCGGCCGCGGCCCTCCTCGGCCAGGGGCACCCTGACCGACTGGCCGGCACCTCGCTTGGCGCGGTGCTCCCGGGGGCCGCCGTCCTCGGCGCCTTCACCGCGATGGCCCGCGATGAGTTCCGTCAGGCGCGGCGGGCCGCCGGCCCGGCCGGGCGCGAGGCCACCTGGCATGCCCTCGCGCCGCAGGGACAGCTCTGGTCCCTCTGGATGGTGGTCGAGGCCCCCCCGACGCCGCGGGCCGGACCCATGGACCACGCGGACCGGGAGGCGCGCTCGGGCATCATCGGCGAGAGCGCGGCGATCCGCCGCGTGCTCGAGCAGGTGGCGCAGGTGAGCGGCACCGATGTCACCGTGCTGATCCGTGGGGAGACCGGCACCGGCAAGGAACTCATTGCCCGGGCCATCCATGCCGGCTCCCCCCGGCGGGACGGGCCGCTGATCGCCGTCAACTGCGGGGCCATCGCCAGCGGATTGGTCGAGAGCGAGCTGTTCGGCCACGAGAAGGGCGCCTTCACCGGCGCGGTGGCCCGGAAGCCCGGGCAGATCGAACTGGCCGACGGCGGTACCCTCTTCCTCGAC
>CAZRCT010000138.1:0-6090 GCA_964598655.1 uncultured Gemmatimonadaceae bacterium | reverse complement strand
GCCGGCCCGGAGCAGAGCCTCGACCACCCGCTCGGGCTCGGCGGGACGGAGCTGCACGGCTGGCTCTGGCCCACGCGCACCTTCCAGCGCAGCCTGTTCGGGAAGGACGAGGGCACCACCGGCGTGGACGACGCCTTCGCCGCGCGCGGCTTCGAGCACCTCGGCGCGTGGATCCTGGGGCGGAACATGTTCAGCCCGAGCCGCGGGCCGTGGGCGGACCTGGCGTGGCGGGGATGGTGGGGGGACAACCCGCCGTATCACGTGCCGGTCTTCGTGCTGACGCACCATGCCCGCCCCTCGATCGAGATGGCGGGCGGGACGACCTTTCACTTCGTCACGGGCGGGATCCACGAGGCGCTGGAGCGGGCGCGCCAGGCGGCAGGCGACCGGGACGTGCGGATCGGCGGCGGCGCGAACACCATCCAGCAGTACCTCAGGGCGCGGCTCATTGATGAGCTGCACCTGGCCATCTCGCCGGTGCTGCTCGGGCGGGGGGAGCGGCTGTTCGAGGGGGTGGACCTGCGGGCGCTGGGGTACGCGTGCACCGAGGTGGTGGGGACGGAGAAGGCCACCCATGTCGTGCTGCACCGGGGGGAGCGGCTGGGCGCCTGAGCCGGAAGCAGCGCCCGCTCCGCTTGCCGTCCGCTGCTTCCCGGACCCTCCCGACGCATCCGCCCGGGCCACGGGGAGAGGGCGGGCCTCCCATGGCGGGGCGCCCGTGACGGGATACCTTGGAGCCATCCCCCTGCCACCCCACCCCGGAGGACGTGATGCGGCCCGCCCTGCTTGCCAGTCTCCTTCTGCTCCCCGGCCAGGGCCTCCTGGCCCAGAAGGCCGCTGCGGACGAGCCACTGGGCGGCGGCCAGCGCCTGACCCACGCCGAGTGGTCGGCGATGCCGACACCGGAGGGGGTGTCGTTCGCCACGGGGGTCATCGGGTACAGCTCGCAGTACTCGGACAAGGGGTGGGCGGCCGCCGACGCCGTGGGCTTCCCGAACGTGTATCCGCGCTTCGGGGACCTGACCGGCACCTGGGCGCCGGCGCGCACGTCATCGGCCCGGGACGTGCTGAGCCTGAGCTTCAACGGGGCGCGGACGCGGGAGTTCTGGATCTTCGAGACCTTCGGCGTGGGCGGGCTCTACGAGGTGTACGACATCAGCGATGGCACGCCGGTCCTGCTCTGGCGCGGCGTCCCGGGGGCCCGCCGCCAGCTCGGCGCGGGTGCTCCGCATCACCCTGGCGGAGGCCCGGGAGATCCGCGGGCTCCAGCTGGTGGTGAGCCCGTCGAGCGTGGGCGCGTATCCCGAGATCGACGCCGTGGCGATCGTGCCGACGCTCGCGGGGCCGCTGCTCGGGGGCGGCGGGAAGAAGTAGCGGCCCCGGCCGCGCGGGCGCCCCACGCTACTTGAGCGCCAGCGCGTGGGCCACGAGCTGGTCCATCGCAATCTCCGTCCCCTGCAGCCAGCCCGAGGCCTTGTTGGCCTCGCAGTCCGCCTCGCTCCGGTGGAGCGCGGTGAAGACGTAGCGCGTGCCGGCGCCGACGCTCTCCAGGGTGACGAGGGCGGTGATGGGGATGTCGTCGAAGGTGGCGGGGCGGAAGCCGGGGAAGAGCATGGAGGTCCAGCTGACGCGCTCCAGGGGGACCACCTCGAGGAAGCAGCCGAGGTTGGGGACCACCTGGCCACCGCCGACGACGATGTCGATCCGGAAGGCGCCGCCCGGGCGCACCTCGAGCTCGCAGTGCGCCACCGAGCCCCACGGCTTCGGCATGTACCACTCCTTCATGTGGGCCGGCGTGGTCAGCGCCTCCCAGACGAGGGCCCGCGGCGCGGCGATGAAGCGCTCGATGACGATGTCGGTCTTCGGGCTGACGGCGAAGCGGGTGTGTATCATCGGGCTCTCGTTTCCTTGAGGTGTGTGACGTAGGCATCGAAGCGATCCAGCCGGGCCTCCCACTCCCGCCGCCGCGCGGACAGCCAGTCCTCGGCCACCTTGAAGCGCTCCGGGGCCAGCTCGTAGGTCCGCACCCGCCCTTCCTTCCGCGACTTCACCAGCCGGCTCCGCTCCAGCACCGAGAGATGCTGCACAAAGGACGGGAGCTTCATGTCGAACGGGGCGGCGAGCTCGCTGACGGTGGCCGGTCCCGCCGAGAGCTGCTCCAGCACCTTGCGGCGGGTGGTGTTCGAGAGGGCGTAGAAGACGTCGTCCGCGACAGCGGCCTGGACCATGGCGGGACCCGAGCGGTGAAGTGGTGGCGCCAACCGACGGAGCGATACTAGCACTGGACAACACTTAGGTCAATACCTAAGTTTCTTGCCGTGCCGCCGACCGGGCTTGTCGCGCGGGGTCCCGGGCGGCAGGTTGTCGGGGACCCGCACCCGCCGCACCGCCTCGCGCCCCCCGGGAGGATCCATGACGAGCCCCGCCTGCATCGACGTGAGCCACACCGTGGAGCACGGGATGGTGACCTACAAGGGACTGCCCGCGCCGCTCATCTGTGATTTCCTGAGCCGCGAGGCGTCGCGGGCGCGGTATGCGGCGGGGACGGAGTTCCAGATCGGCAAGATCGAGATGGTGGCCAACACCGGCACGTACGTGGACAGCCCGTTCCATCGCTACGCCGACGGGAAGGACCTGGCGGAGCTGCCGCTCCCCTCGCTCGCGAACCTGGACTGCGTGGTGGTGCGGGTGGCGGCGGGGCGGGAGCGGGCCATCGCGCGGCTCCCCTTCCCCCCCGACCGGCTCCGCGGCAAGGCGGTGCTGTTCCACACGGGGTGGGACCGCCACTGGCGGACGGAGCAGTACTTCGAGGGGCATCCCTACCTGACGGGCGAGCTGGCGGAGTCGCTGGTGCGGGCCGGGGTGGCGATGGTGGGGATCGACTCCTTCAACATCGACTCGGTGGACACCGGCGAGCGGCCGGTGCACACGGTGCTGCTCGGCGCGGAGATCCCGATCGTGGAGCACTTGCGGGGGCTCGAGGCGCTGCCGGAGGCGGGGAGCCGGTTCTTCGCGGTGCCGGTGAAGGTGCGGCAGTTCGGGACGTTCCCGGTGCGGGCATTCGCACTGGCCTAGCCTGGCGCGGAGGCGCCGCGACGATGACCAAGACGGCCGGCACGACGGCCTCACCCGAGGCGGAGCTCCGGCGCTGGCTGGCCCGGCTGGCGCCGGCCACGCAGGCGCGGCTCCGCGCCATGCGCAGCGCGCTCCGCAAGCGCTTTCCCACCGCCAACGAGCTCGCGTACGACTACGGCCACTCGATTGTGCTCACCTACGCGCCGTCGGAACGGGGGATCGAGGGGATCGCCTCGCTCTCCGTCCGGGGAGAGGACGTGAGCCTGGTGTTCAACAACGGCCCGGCATTGCCCGACCCCACGCGACTGCTGCGCGGGTCGGGGCGGATGACGCGGCACATCATGCTCGAGTCGGCGCGCACCCTGGCGCAGCCCGAGGTGAAGGCGCTGCTGGCGGCGGCGGTGCAGCTGTCGGCGGTGCCCTTGCCGGCCACGGGCAAGGGCGCGCTCATCATCCGGCCGACGGCGGCGGCGAAGCGGGCCGGGCGGACTACCCGACCGAGGACCCGCCGCCCTTCGTCCACTTGAGAGGCGCGCCACCGCCCTTGACCGCATCGGCCTTGCGGGACTCGAGGGATCGCGTGGCCGCCTTGCGGGCCGGGGTGGCCGACTTGCTCTTGGCCTTGGTGCGCTGGGTCTTCTTCATGGTGCCCTCGTCGATGGGTGGGGGACAGTGGGAGCAGGGGCGACCCCCGCAATATGGCGACGGTCCGGGTTTCCTCCATCCCTGAACGACGGGAACGACGGAGGATTCTCACGCGCCGGGTTCGCACCCCGCCACCCGTCCCGGTATCCTTCAAGCATGACACCGCGCACTTCCGCCCAGGACCCTGCCGGTCCGGCCACCCCTTCGCTTCCCTCCCTCCGCTTCCACCACTCGAAGGACCTGCGCACCCGGACGCTCCGGGTGCTGGACGCGCTCGAGGGGGCGCCGGACGCGACCGCGCACAGCGACGCGCTCGCGGACATCGTGCTCGAGCTCACCGAGGTGGGGCTCAGCTACTACTTCCTCAAGCCGGTGCAGGACGCCAAGGCCGGCATGCTCGCCACCCAGACCACGAAGATGGGGCTCGGGGGCATCCTGCGCGTCATGAGTCCGGTGGCGCGGCGGGTGCTCGGCGGGATGGACCATGACCAGCTGCTCGCGGTGAGTGCGCACCTGCGGGCGCTGATGCGATAGCCCGCCGGCCGGGAGAGCCCGCTCGATGACGCTCGCGCAGGGGTTCCTGATCGTCGTGGTGGCGGCGCCGCTGCTGCTGGTGAGCCTGGACCGGCTGCGGGTGGACGTGGCCGCGCTCGCCATTGCCGCGGCGCTCGGCGTGGCGCAGTTCCTCGGGCTCGGGGTGCTCGGCGCGGCGGATGCCCCGAAGGACGCCATCAAGGCGATCGGCGGGCTGGGACAGCCGGTGGTGCTGACGCTCCTGAGCCTGTTCCTGATCACCGGGAGCCTCGAGAAGTCGGGGGTGACGCGCTGGGTGGCGCGCGCCCTGCTCCGGATCGGCAGCGCATCGGAGCGGCGGCTGATCGCGCTCCTCGCCGCCACCACGGCGCTGCTGTCGCTGGCCATGAACAACCTGGCGGCCGGCGCGCTGGTGCTGCCGAGTGCGCTCGAGATTGCGCGGCGCACGGGGATCAAGCCGAGCAAGCTGCTCATCCCGGTGGCGTACGGCAGCCTCCTCGGCGGCGCGGCGACGTACTTCACCACCGCCAACCTCATCGTGAGCGACCTGCTCACCACCGCGAACCCACCGCAGGCGCCCCTCCACATTCTGGCCTTCACGCCGACGGGCGGCCTGATGGCGCTCGCGGGCATCCTGTTCCTGGCGCTGGCCGGCCACCGCTGGCTGCCGGACCGCGACCCGGCGCCGGAGCACATGCAAGGGCGGATCACGAGCAGCGACCTCGAGGACTACTATCGCCTGGGGGAGCGGCTGTGGGAGGTGCGGGTGCCGGCCGGGTCGCCGCTGGTGGGGCGGCGGCTGGCGGAGAGCGAGATCGGGGAGCGGTTCGGGCTGGCGGTGGCCGGGGTGCGGCAGGGGGAGCGGACGCTGTTTGCGCTGCCCCCGGACCAGGTGATCCGCGCGGAGGACGTGCTGCTGATCGTGGGCCGGGAGGAGCGGGTGCGGGAGCTGGCGGAGACGGGGCTCCACGTGGGCTCCGAGGCCGCGGGGCTGCAGGTGGGGGAGCACGGGGAGTCGTTCATCGAGGTGATGCCGTCGCCCCGGTCGCACGCGCTGGGGCGGACGGTGCGGGAGCTCGACTTCTGGGGGCAGTACCACCTGCGGGCGCTGGCGCTGTTCCGGGAGGGGCGGAGCTACCGGACCGACGTGGGCAACTTCTCCCTGCTGTTAGGCGACTCGCTGCTCCTCCTCGGCTCGCGCCACAGCCTGGCCCGGCTCCGCCGGAACCCCGACTTCCTGGTGCTGGAGCCCGACTCGGGCGACCAGCCGGTGCACCGCGCGCGGGCCACGGTGACGCTCGGCGTGCTGGCGGCGGCCATCACGGCGTCGGTCCTCGGCATGCCCGTGTACCTGGCGATGCTGGCGGGGGCCGTGGTGCTCATGCTCGCGGGGATGCTGGACATGGAGGACGCCTACCGGGCGGTGAACTGGCAGGCGATCATGCTCATCGCCGGGATGTACTCGGTGAGCGTGGCGATGGTGCAGACCGGCCTGGCGGAGCGGGTGGGGGCGGGGGTGCTGGCGCTGGTGACGCCGCTCGGGCCGCTCGGCCTCGCGGGCGGGGCGTACCTGCTGACGGCGCTGCTGACGCAGGTGATGGGGGGCCAGGTGGCGGCGCTGGTGACGGGGCCGGTCACCATCAGCGCCGCCATCAGCCTCCACACCAACCCGCAGGCCATCGCCGTGGCGACGGCGATCGGGTGCTCGGCGTCGTTCCTGACGCCGATCGCGCACCCGGTGAACATCCTGATGATCGCGCCGGCCAACTACCAGTTCCGGGACTTCTTCCGGCTGGGGTGGCGGCTGACGCTGGTGTGCTTCGTGATGCTGCTGGT
>CAZRCT010000137.1:0-6092 GCA_964598655.1 uncultured Gemmatimonadaceae bacterium | reverse complement strand
ATCAACGTGTTCCCCGTCCCCGACGGGGACACGGGCACCAACTTCAGCCTGACCCTTCGCGCCGTCGCCGACGCCCTCCGGGCGCTCGGCGACGCGCCGCTTGGGGTCACGGCCAAGACGGCCGCCCGCGGGGCCGTCCTCGGCGCCCGGGGGAACTCCGGGATGATGCTGGCCCACTTCCTCCTCGGGGTCAGCGATTCGCTGGACGGCCTGCCCGAGGCCACCGCGCAGGAGATGGCCCGCGCCGTGCGCGCCGGCGTGACCCGCCTCTACGCCTCCCTGGACGACCCCCGCGAGGGCACCATCCTGACGGTGGCGCGCGAGTCGGCCGACGCGGCCGAGCGGGCTGCGGCCGATTCCCCCGACATCTCGGTGTTCATGAGCCGGATGCTGGCCGAGGGGGAGGTCTCCCTCGCCAAGACCCCCCAGCTGATGGCGGCGCTCCGGGAGGCCGGGGTGGTGGACGCCGGCGGCAAGGGCTTCGTGCGGATGCTCGAGGGGGTGGTCCGCTACATCGACGGGGACCCGATCCTGCCGGCGGCGCCGATCGAGACGGGGGAGTTCGCCATCCCCGCGGCCGAGGTGGAGGTGGCCGCCGACCGCGACTTCCAGTACTGCACCGAGGTCATGGTGAAGGGGGAGCAACTGCCCCCCGCCAACGACGTGCGGGCCCAGATGCGTACCTTCGGGGGGTCGATCCAGGTGGTGGTGGCGGGAGACCTCCTCAAGATTCATGTGCATACGGATACACCGGATGCCGTCTTTACGTACGCAGCCCGGTGGGGCGCCATCGAGGCCACCAAGGCCGAGGACATGCGGGCCCAGCACCGCCAGCTGGCCCATCAGCACGAGAGCCGGCGGACGGTGGCCATCGTCGCGGATTCGTCCGCCGACCTGCCGGACGCGGTCCTGGACCGGCACGGGATCGCGCTGGTCCCCCTGCAGGTGATGTTCGGGGAGGAGACCTATCGCGACCGGGTGGAGCTCAAGCCCGACGACTTCTACCGGAAGATGCGGGCGTCGAAGGTCCACCCGACCACCTCGCAGCCCAGCATCGCGGACTTCGTCCGGGTGCTCCGGGATGCGCGGGCGGAGGCGCCGGACGTGGTGGCGGTGCTGCTGTCGAGCCGGCTCTCGGGCACCTACAACGCCGGGCAGACGGCGGCGCGGACGGCGGGGATCGGCGCAGTGCACTTCGTGGACAGCGCCTCGGCCTCCCTCGGGGTGGGGATGCTGGCGCTGCGCGGGGCGGAGCTGGCCGAACTGGGGTGGCGGGGCCCCGAGATCGCCGAGGAGCTGCGCCGGATCCGGGGGCAGTCGGGCTGCCTGATCACGGTGGACCGGTTCGACAACCTGCTCCGCTCGGGGCGGGTGACCCGCGGGAAGGCCTTCCTCGCGGGGATGCTGGACGTCAAGCCGGTGCTCCAGCTGGATGCGCTCGGGGCCATCGTGCCGGTGGACCGGGTCCGCGGACGGAACAACGTGGTGCCCCGGGTGTTGAGTCTGCTGGAGAAGCGCCTCACGCCCCGGCCCAGGCAGGTGCGCTTCGGGATCGCCCATGCGGAGGCGCCGGAGGCGGCGGAGCGGCTGCGGACCGCGCTGGCGGCGGCGTACGCCCCCCGGGACGTCTTCGTCACCACGGTGACGGGTGTGATCGGGACCCACGTCGGCTTCGGCGCATGGGCGGTATTCTGGCAGGTGGAGGACGGCGCGCCGGTGCGCGGGGGGGCCCGATGAGCGGCGCCCGGGCGGGGCTGCCGACGCCCGACCTCACGGCGGCGGTGGCGGCGATCGACGACCTCAAGGGCCGCGACATCATGGTCCTCGACCTCCGCGGCCTGTGCGATGCGACGGATTTCTTCGTCGTGGCATCGGGCACCTCGGATGCCCACGTGCGGGGCATCGCGAACTCGGTGCTGGAGAAGCTGGACCGCCGCGGGGTGCGCGCGCATCACGTGGAGGGCCTGCCGGGCGGCCGGTGGGTGCTGCTCGATTTCGTGGATTTCGTGGTTCACCTGTTCCATCCGGAGGCGCGGAGCTTCTACCAGCTCGAGCGCCTCTGGAGTGACGCGCCGGAGCTCAGGCCCGGCGCCTGACCGGGTTGGTCCTCATGCTTCGTCGTCTCGGGCTCGGCCTGCTGCTCCTCGGTGCCCTGCCCTCCGTGCTGCCCGCCCAGTACTTCGGCCAGAACAAGGTCCAGTACCGGAAGTTCGACTTCCAGATCCTCAAGACCGAGCACTTCGACATCCACTTCTACCCCGAGGCGCGCCAGGCGGCGTTCGACGCGGGGCGGATGGCGGAGCGGTCGTACGCGATCCTGTCGAAGGTCCTCCGGCACGAGTACCGGGAGCGCAAGCCGATCATCCTCTACGCCTCGCACTCCGACTTCCAGCAGACCAACGCGCTGGGGGGCGAGTCGCCGGGCGAGGGGACGGGCGGCGTCACCGACTTCCTGAAGCAGCGGATCATCCTGCCGTTCACGGGCTCCTACGAGGAACTGGAGCACGTGCTGCAGCACGAGATGGTGCACCAGTTCCAGTACGACATCTGGAGCCGGGGACGCGCGGGCGCCAACATCCAGGCCATCATCCAGGTGAACCCGCCGCTGTGGTTCGTCGAGGGCATGGCGGAGTACCTCTCCCTCGGCGGGGTGGACCCCAACACCGCCATGTGGCTCCGCGACGCGGCCATCGAGGGGAAGATCCCGACGGTGGACCAGCTGGAGAACGACCCCTACATCTTCCCCTACCGCTACGGCCAGGCTCTGCTGGCCTTCATCGGCCAGCGCTGGGGGGATGAGGCCATCGGCGCCATCATGCAGGGGACGCTGGCCGGCGGCGGCGGCCTCCGGGGGGCGATGCGCCGGGTGCTCGGCGTGGACTACCCGCAGCTCTCCGCCCTGTGGCGGCAGCACATCCAGGAGACCTACCTCCCCGAGGTGGCCACCCGCACCCGCGCCCGCGACATCGCGCGCGAGGTGCTGTCGCAGGACCGGTCCGAGGGGACGCTGCACCTGGCGCCGGCGCTCTCGCCCGACGGCCAGCACGTCGCCTACTTCAGCGAGAAGGACTTCTACTTCATCGACCTGTACCTGGCCGACGCCGCGACGGGCAAGGTGGAGCGGCGGCTGAGCAAGTCGTCCTACTCGAGCAACTACGAGACCTTCCGCTTCATCAACTCGCAGGCCAACTGGTCGCCGGACGGGCAGTTCCTCGCGTTCGCGGCCAAGCGGGGGCCGCGCGACGACATCATCATCCTCGACGTCAGGCGGAACCGCGAGGTGCGCCGCATCGAGGTGAAGATGAATGGCGTCACCACGCCGTCGTGGAGCCCGGATGGGAAGTCGCTGGTGTTCACCGGCTACGTGGGCGGCCTCTCCGACCTCTTCATCGTGGGCGCCGACGGCAAGGGCCTCCGGCGCCTGACGGACGACCGCTACGCGGACCTGCACCCGGTCTGGTCGCCGGACGGCACGACCATCGCCTTCGCCTCGGACCGGGGTCCGGACACCGACTTCGGGCAGCTCAAGATCGGCAACATGCGGATCTGCACCCTGGACCTGGCCACCGGCCTGGTGACGGTGCTGCCGGGCATGGACGTGGGGAAGAACGTGAGCCCGCAGTGGGGGCCGGACGGGCGGGACATCGCCTTCGTGTCCGACCGGGACGGGGTGAGCAACATCTTCCTCTACAGCCTCGACGACACCCGGATCTACCAGATCACCGACCTCTTCACCGGGGCGCAGGGCATCACGCCGCTGTCGCCGGTGCTGTCCTGGGCGCAGGGCGCGGACCGGCTGGCCTTCGTGTACTACACCCGGGACATGTTCGACGTGTACGCGATCGACCATCCCGGCAGCCTGAAGACCAGGGCCTGGGAGCCCAAGGCCCAGCCCACCCGGCGGGACGTGGCGACCCTGGGCCCCCGCCTGCGGCCCCAGGCCGGCGACAGCGCGCGCCCCCCCGCGGACACCCTGGCCGCGCCCGACACCGCGGCCGCCCGCAACCCGCTCGAATCGAGCGGCTCCCTCTACATCTCGCCCACCGGGATCCGCTCGGCGGACTCGGCCCCGGCGGTGACGGACACCCTGCTCCGCCCCGTCACGATCACCGCGCTCCTCGACTCCACCAACGTGCCGCTGCCGGACACGGCCGAGTTCGTGGTGAAGGACTACAAGGTCCAGTTCCGGCCCGACTTCGTGTCGCGGCCCACCATCGGCTACACGCGCGACAACTTCGGGCGCGGCTTCTACGGCGGCAGCGCCATCCAGCTGTCGGACATGCTGGGGAACCACAACCTGATCTTCGCGGCGTTCATCAACGGGCGGATCACCGAGGCCATGGTGAACGCCACCTACATCAACATGGAGCGCCGGGTGAACTGGGCGGTGAGCGCGGGCCAGGAGCCGTACTACTTCCTGGAGCCGAGCTACATCGTGGCGGACTCGCCGCAGGTGGGCGACCGCGTGTTCGTGACCAACCTGCGGCGCATCGTGCTGCGCTCGGTCCAGGCGCAGGCGCTCTATCCGGTGAGCCGCTTCGCGCGGTTCGAGGCGGGGATGACGGCCGCCACGATCAGCGACCGGCTCCAGTCCATCTACGAGCCCTACGACGCGGCCACCGGCCTGCCGGTGGACAACGCCATCTCCCGCGAGCGGGGCCTGCCGGGCGCCAGCTACGTGGAGCCGGAGCTCGCGTACGTCTTCGACAACTCGCTGCCGGGCTACGTGGGGCCGTTCTACGGCCGGCGCTACCGGCTCTCGGTGTCGCAGACCATCGGCGGGTGGCGCTTCTTCCAGGGGCTCGCGGACTACCGCCGCTACGACAAGATCGTGGGCCCGCTGGTCTTCGCCACGCGCGGCCTCTACTTCGGGCGCATCGGCCGCGACGCGGACCGGTTCCGGATCTTCCTCGGCAACCCCGACCTGCTCCGCGGCAACACCTCGGGCAGCTACTACAACCACGAGTGCACCACCCAGGACCCCAACACCACCACGGGCTGCGTGGAGCTCGACCGGCTGGTGGGCACCCAGATCGCCGTGGGCAGCGCCGAGATCCGGTTCCCGATCCTCACGCCGCAGTTCAAGTTCGTCCCGGCCGGCTTCCCGCCGATCGAGGGCGCGCTGTTCTATGACGTCGGCCTCGCCTGGAACGAGGGGAACACCCTCAAGTGGAAGCGGGAGCCGGGCGACGACCCCGTGAACGTCCGGACGCCGCTGCAGGTGTTCGGCGCCTCGGCGCGGATGAACCTGTTCGGGTTCGTGGTGCTCCGGCTCGATTACTCCATCCCGCAGGAGCGGCGGGCCATCAAGGGGTACTGGACGCTCAGCCTCGGCCCGGCCTTCTAGCGCCGCCGGGCGTGTCGCGAGGCGTTGCCCCCGGGCCACGCCTCGATTGGGAAGACGGCCGGGGCGCCCCGTCAAGCGGGGCGCCCCGGCCGTCTTTGGGTCGTCGGGAAGCGCTTCTCCCGCCCCGGACCCGGGGCTATTTTCCCCCCGTGCCAACCCGTCCCCTGCCGGCGCTGCTGGCCGCGGTCCTCCTCGCGGCGTGCGGCTCCGGAACCCCGCCCTTCGCCCGCGGCCTGTCCGTCGCCTCCACGACGCCCCCGTCGAGCGTGCTGCGCCTGCCGGCCGGCGGGGGACCGGCCTCGCTGTACCACCCGCCGAAGCTCGATCCCTGGGGCTGGACCACCGACGCCACCCTCCCACCGCTCAAGCGGGTGATCGGGGCGGACCTGGACCTGGGGCTGGTGTACGTGCTCGGCAGCAAGGCCAACGAGGTGGTGGCGCTGGACCTGCTCTCGCGCCGCCCCCGCCCCGCCCTCGCCACCAACGTGCGCGAGGTCACCATGGGACCCGACAACGTCGTCTACACGGTGGACGACAGCCTGCGGGTGCAGCAGTTCGTGCGGCGCAACCCGGCCCGGTTCCCGGCCCGGCTCCCGGCGCGCCCCAAGGACCTCTTCGGGGCGCAGGGGCAGGCGCTGCTCGCGGTGACGCCCGGCGCCAAGGGCAGCCTCACCCGGCTGACCACGGACGGCGAGCCCGCCTCGATGCCGGTCCCCACGGGCGACGCGGCCGCCACCTTCTGGGG
>CAZRCT010000136.1:3758-6118 GCA_964598655.1 uncultured Gemmatimonadaceae bacterium | reverse complement strand
TGCGCGCAGGCCTCATCACCGCGAGTGTGATTCCGCTCTCCATGCTCGCCGCGTTCATCGGCATGCGAGCCGCGGGGGTGTCCGGGAACCTCATGTCTCTCGGCGCGATCGACTTCGGCCTCATCGTGGATGGCGCGGTGATCGTGGTGGAGAACGTCGTCCGGATGATCGCCGAGCGGTCCCACCGGCTTGGGCGAGCCCTTGATCCCGGTGAACGATCCGCCGCGGTCCTGGAAGCCTGTCGCGAGGTTCTGGGATCCACGGTGTTCGGGGTCACCATCATCTCGATCGTCTATCTCCCAATCCTGACGCTCACGGGGATCGAGGGGAAGATGTTCGGCCCGATGGCGCTAACCGTGCTGTTCGCTTTGATCGG
This sequence comes from uncultured Gemmatimonadaceae bacterium, assembly GCA_964598655.1. Classification (GTDB taxonomy): domain Bacteria; phylum Gemmatimonadota; class Gemmatimonadetes; order Gemmatimonadales; family GWC2-71-9; genus JADJOM01. The sequence continues at coordinate 5,742 of CAZRCT010000136.1, read as the reverse complement.
CTCGCTGGTATTGGCCGTAACGCTGATTCCAGTGCTCGCCTCGCTCTTCCTCCCCGGACGCCTGGAAGAGCGGGAGGTCCGGCTTCTCGGATGGATCAGGAAGCACTACGAGCCCGCGCTCCAGCGCACCCTTCGGCGCCCCCGCCTCGCGCTAGGAGCCGGCATGAGCCTGTTTGTCGCTGCACTGTTGGTCGCCCCGTTCCTCGGCGCCGAGTTCGTGCCGCGGCTGGATGAGGGCGCGCTCGCGTTGCAGGCCTGGCGGCTGCCGAGCGTGGCGCTGGAGGAGTCCATCCGGCAGACGGGTGAGATCGAGCGGACGCTGCGCCAGTTTCCGGAAGTCACCAGCGTCGTCTCAAAAACCGGCCGAGCGGAGATCGCAACCGATCCGATGGGGGTCGAGATCTCGGACATCCTCGTCATGCTCCGGCCCCGCGGGGAGTGGCGAACGGCGAAGGACAGAGAAGGCCTCATCGCGGCGATGGACTCCGCCCTGCGTGCCAGAGTGCCCGGCACATTATTCAGCTACTCCCAACCCATCGAACTCCGCGTCAGCGAGTTGATCTCGGGGGTGCGGTCTGACGTCGCCTTCAAGATCTACGGGGACGACCTGGCGACACTGGAACGGACCGCAGCCGCGGCCGTCCGGGTCCTCTCGCGTGTCCCGGGGGCCGCCGATGTCAAGGCCGAGCAGACCGGGGGCCTGCCGGTGCTGCGGGTGCGCCTCGATCGGCGAGCCATGGCGCGATACGGCCTCAATGCCTCTGACGCCCTGGACGCGGTGACGACCATCGGAGGGCGGGAGGCCGGGGTGGTGCTCGAAGGACAGCGCCGGTTTGCGGTCCAGGTGCGCTATGCCGAGGATGCGCGTCGCGATCCGGCGCAGATCAGGGCCCTCCGGATTCGCACACCGGCGGGTCAGCTCATCCCGCTCTCGCAAGTGGCGGACATCCGGGTCGAGGACGGCCCGTCCCAGATCAGCCACGAGGCCGGCCGCCGTCGGATTACGGTCGAACTCAACGTCCGCGGCCGCGACCTGGCCGGCTTCGTCGCTGATGCTCAGGCGGCCATCGCCGCCGCCGACGTTGTGCCGGCCGGCTACTTCACCGAGTGGGGCGGGCAGTTCAAGAACCTCCAGGACGCCACAGCCCGCCTGCTCGTTGTGGTGCCGCTCGCGCTCGCCCTCATCTTCGTGCTGCTGTATGTGAGCCAGGGCTCGGCGGGGCTCGCCGGGATCATCTTCCTCAATGTTCCGTTCGCCATCAGCGGCGGAGTCTTTGCCCTCGCGCTCCGCGGGCTCCCGCTCTCCATCTCGGCCGGCGTCGGCTTCATCGCCCTGTTCGGCGTGGCCGTCCTGACGGGCCTGGTGCTCCTGGGGTACGCTGAGCAGCGCCGCCGCGAGGGCGCCGACGTGCTCACTGCGGCCGCGGACGCCGCGCGGGTACGCCTTCGGCCGGTCCTAATGGCTGGCCTGGTCGCCGCGCTGGGCTACGTGCCCATGGCGATCGCGACCGGCTCCGGTGCAGAGGTGCAGCGCCCCTTGGCAACCGTGGTGATCGGTGGGCTCGTCACCTCGACTGTGCTCACCCTGCTCGTGCTCCCCGCGGTGTACGCCTGGATGCAGGGCCGGGCGACTGCCCGCGACCACGCGAATCAGGAGACTCCCTCATGAAGCTCTTCGTAGCCTACGTTCGTCCACACATGGCGCAGGCGACAGTGGCTGCTCTGCTCGAGGCGGGCTGCCCCGATGTACTGGTCCATGACGGAAAGCGCCTGGTGCCAGGACTCCGGGGTGAGGAGTACGCCCACTCGATCGAGCTGGGCCAGCGGTATGAGCCCATGACGATCATCATGTTCCCGGCCCCTGAGGACGCGGTGGCCCGATGGACGGAGGTTGTCCGGCGAGCGGCCCGAACCGGCCACCACGGCGACGGCGACATTCTGGTCGTCCCGCTCGACTCCATGGTCCGCATCAGCGGTTCAGCCG
>CAZRCT010000136.1:0-3658 GCA_964598655.1 uncultured Gemmatimonadaceae bacterium | reverse complement strand
GGCGACATTCTGGTCGTCCCGCTCGACTCCATGGTCCGCATCAGCGGTTCAGCCGTCGAGAGCACTCCGTGATCGCGTCCGTCCACGACCGCCCATCACCCTGGCGGACCCCGTTCGCTCGGCGTACGTACGCCGCCTGCGCGTTTCTTACAGCTGGAGCGCTGGTCAGCCTGGTGGCGCACGTACCCGACCAGGCGGGATGGCTGAAGGTCCGGCTCGACCTGGCGGGGCTGCTCTACCTCGCATCGTGTGCCGTCGGGGGCAGCAACTTCTTCGCGGCCGGGATGCGCGCCGCCCGGCTGTTCAAGCTCGACATGAACTTCCTCATGTCAGTGGCGATCGTGGCCGCCGTGCTGATCGGCGAGTCGTTCGAGGCCGCGACCCTCGGGGCGCTCTTCTCTCTGGCGGAGCTGCTGGAGCGGTATGCTGTGGACCGCGGCCGCCGCTCCATTGCTCGCCTGCTGGAGCTGGCGCCCGAATCCACCGACCGCCTGCTGCCCGACGGCGCCGTGGAGACGGTGCCGGTCCGCAGCCTCCGTGTGGGCGACTCTATCCGAATCCGGCCCGGCGACCGGATCCCGGCCGACGGGCGCGTCGTCTCCGGAACGTCCGGCGTGAATGAAGCCACGATCACTGGGGAATCCTTGCCGCGCACCAAGCGCCCCGGGGACGCGGTCTTTGCAGGCACCTCGAACGCTGACGGTGCGCTGGACGTGGAGGTTACTGCCGACCCCGAGCACAGCACGCTCGCCCGCATCGTGCAGCTGGTTCGGGAGGCGGAGACCCAGCGGGCTCCGGTGGAGGAGTTCGTCAAGCGGTTCGCGCGCATCTACACTCCTGCCGTGACCGTCCTCGCTGCGCTCGTCATGGTCATACCGCCGTTGCTCCTGTCGGGGAACGCGCTGGATTGGTTTACCCGGGGATTGACCCTGCTCGTGGTTGCTTGTCCGTGCGCGCTGGTCATCGCAACCCCGGTCACTGTGGTCAGCGCCATCACCAGCGGGGCGAGACACGGGGTCCTCATCAAGGGAGGGATCCACCTGGAGACACTCGGTCGGATTCGGGCATTGGCCATCGACAAGACCGGCACTCTCACCCTGGGTCAGCTCACGGTGACCGCGTTCCACGCGGACCCGGATGGGATGCGCGACGCCCTCCTCGGCCAACTCCATGCGGTCGAGCAGTTGTCGGAGCACCCGATCGGGGCAGCCATCGTCGCCTACGCTCGTCGGGACGGCATGCCACAGTCCGGGGTGGTCGAAGAGTTTACCGCCTTCCCGGGTCGCGGCGTGGAGGCTCAGGTCGACGGCCAGTGGATCAAAGCGGGTACTGAGGAACTGGTGGGTCAGATGGTCGCAGCCCGCTGGGGACCCGAGACGCCAGGTACGATCCGCACCTTCGTGGCCGCCGCAGGGGGCGTATCCGGGATGATCGAACTCAGAGACCAGGTCCGGGACAGCGCTGCATCCGTCGTGCAGCGCCTGCACCAGTTGGGGATCCGGCCGGTGGTCATGCTGACGGGCGATGCCGAGCCGGCCGCCCGGGCCGTCGGCGCGGCCACCGGTGTGGACGACGTGCGGTTTCGCCTGTCGCCGGAAGAGAAGGTGGTCGCCGTCCGGGAACTGCGCAGCCGCTACGGTGCCGTGGCGATGCTGGGGGACGGGGTGAATGACGCCCCGGCTCTCGCCGAGGCGACAGTCGGCCTTGCAATGGGAGCAGCCGGCTCGCCCGCTGCGATCGAAGCAGCGGACGTCGCCCTGCTCGCGGACGATCTAACCAAGGTGCCGTACGCGGTGCACCTCGCTCGCCGCGCTCGAGCGACGATCCGCCTCAATATCGGCATCGCCCTCGGCCTCAAGGCCCTGTTGGGGGTCGGTGCGGTGCTGGGCCTCGTGAGCCTGCCCGTAGCCGTCCTCGTCGGCGATATGGGAGGCTCGCTTGCCGTGACCCTCAGCGCGCTCCGCCTCGCCGCCACGTCCGATAGCCGCTAGGCAACCTCGCGCCACCCGCAGCTGTGTCACAGAGTACCCCTATTCACTCCGCGTAGCCCTCCTCCCCGCCCCGCGCCGCCCCTACTGTGCGGCGCATGGCGAGCCCCACTCTCTACGCCGCGAAGCTCGCGAGCGCGAATCAGGCGATCACCCAGCTTGAAGCTGGGACGCCGAGTGTCGCGCTCGACGGCCGCACGTACACTGCGGCCGAGCTAGCGGCGGTCTACGCCATCCGAGACTGGCTCGCCGTCAAGGCCGCGCTCGAGGCGATCGAGACCGGGGCGCAGGGGTACGCGATCGGTGGGCGGTCGGTCAGCCGGGCCGACTACGAGCAGCTCGTTACGCGGGAGCGTGAACTCGCGGCACGGCTGCCGGAGGACCACCCGGCGAAGGCGCGGGCCGGCGGTATCCGGGTGCGGTTCGGGGTGCCGGCGTGAGCGCCATGCCGCGCGGGCTCCCCCCGATGCCCGAGCCGACGCTCCTCGACCGGGCGATCACGCTGGTCTCGCCCGTCTGGGGATTGCGGCGGCACCAGGCCCGCGCCGCCCTTGCGTTGGCCGGCGGCTACTCCGGTGCCCGCTACGACCGTCGCGCCCTGCAGGAGTGGTTCGCCGGCCTCGGCAGTGCCGACCGCGACAGCCTGGGCGACCTCGCCACGCTCCGCGCCCGTTCGCGGGACCTCCGCCGGAACGCGCCGCTCGCCACGGGGGCGCTCAACACCATCGTCACCAGTGCGGTCGGAACCGGCCTCACGCCGAGGGCCCGGATCGACCGCGAGCTGCTCGGCCTCACCGAGGAAGAAGCGAGCGCGTGGGAAGCACACGCCGCGCGGATCTGGGCGTGGTGGGCGGAGACGCCCGCCTGCGATGTCACCGGGCGCTTCGACTTCGCCACGTTGCAGGCGCTGGTCCTGGTGAGCAGCCTCGAGAGCGGCGACGTGCTGGCGATCCGCCGCCGCAAGGAAGGGCGAGCCCGGTTACTTGGGTTGACCCTCCAGCTCCTCGAGGCCGACTACCTCTCGAATCCCCAGTTCGGCCCCGACACCGACCGCCTCGCCGGCGGTGTCGAGATCAACGAGCTGGGGGAACCGGTCCGCTATCACCTCGCGAGCCGGCATCCGGGCGACTTCTTCGGCAGAGGCGGGCTCACCTGGACCGCGGTCCCTGCCGTCGCGCCGGAGACGGGCGAGCGGCTGGTGCTCCACATCTTCGACCCGCTCCGGCCGGGGCAGACCCGCGGGGTGCCGCTCCTCGCCCCGGTCATCGAGCCCTTGAAGCAGCTCGACCGCTACACCGAGGCGGAGCTCATGGCGGCCGTGCTGGCGGCCTGCTTCACGGTCTTCATCAAGCACGCGACCCCCGACGCGCCGGTCGGGCTCGGCCTGCCGGCCGGCCAGCAGCCGCCCGCGGACCCGGCGCAGTACCGGCTCGGCAACGGGGCGATCCTCGACCTCGCCGCGGGCGAGAGCGTCGAGACGGTGAACCCCGGCCGGCCGAACGACAAGTTCGACCCGTTCGTGCAGGCCATCCTGCAACAGGTGGGCGTCGCGCTCGAGGTGCCGTACGAACTCCTGGTCAAGCGCTTCAACGCCTCCTACAGCGCGTCGCGCGCCGCCCTCCTCGAAGCCTGGCGGTCGTTCGAGCGCCGGCGTGCTACCCTCGTGCGCA
>CAZRCT010000135.1:0-6241 GCA_964598655.1 uncultured Gemmatimonadaceae bacterium | reverse complement strand
CGCCGCGCGCCAGCGCCGGCTTGAGCATGTTGGAGGCGTCGATGGCGCCTTCCGCGGCGCCCGCCCCCACCAGCGTGTGCAGCTCGTCGATGAAGAGGACGATCTGCTTGTTCTGGGCGATCTCGTTCATGACCGCCTTGAGCCGCTCCTCGAACTGGCCGCGGTACTTGGTCCCCGCGATGACCGCCGCCATGTCCAGCGACAGCACCCGGTGGTCCTTCAGCACGTCGGGGCAGAGCCCGTTGGCGATCATGAGCGCCAGGCCCTCGACGATGGCCGTCTTGCCGACGCCCGGCTCGCCGATGAGCACCGGGTTGTTCTTCTTGCGGCGCGCCAGGATCTCCATGACCCGCTCGATCTCCTTGGCCCGCCCGATCGTGGGATCGAGCTGCCCCTCGGCCGCGAGCTGCGTCAGGTCGCGGCAGAAGTGGTCGAGCGCCGGGGTCTTGGACTTCTTCTCGGCCTTGTTGGGCTGCGAGGCGGGGGTAGGCGTGGCGCCCCCGCCGCTGGCCTGGGCCGGCGGCTGCGGCATGTCGCTGCCGAGCAGCCGGAGGGTCTCCGCCCGGCTCTGCTCCAGGTTCACGCCGGCGTCGGTGAGCACCTGCGCCGCGATCCCCTTCTCCTCGCGCAGCAGGCCCAGCAGCAGGTGCTCGGTGCCCACGTAGCTGTGGTTGAGCTCGCGCGCCTCGGTCATGGCGAGCTCCAGCACCTTCTTGGCCCGCGACGTGTACGGCAGGTCGGGGCCGGTCGCCGCCGCCGCCTTCCCCTTCTTCACCGTCTCCTCGATCTTCTGCTGGATCTCCTCGAGGTCCACGTTGAGGTTCTGGAGCACCGCGGCCGCGACGCCCTCGCCCTCGCGGATGAGGCCCAGCAGGATGTGCTCCGTCCCCACGTACTCGTGGTGGAGCCGGGCCGCTTCCTCGCGCGCCATCTGCAGGACCTTCCGCACGCGATCAGTGAAGTTATACCCGTTCATGGCGTCGCCCCTCGGCGTCCAGCTTCGTCTTCCAGCAGCGCCCGCACGAAGCGGGCGCGACGGACGTTCAGTTCCGGATCGGTGGCCCCCACGCCCTCGTGCTGCGCGAGGTGGGCCGGCTGCGTGTGCACGAGCAGCTTGTTGAGCGCGTACAGCCCCACCTGGTCCACCAGGCCGAGCCCCACGCCGAGCCGCACGCCCGACAGCAGGTTCATAGTTTCCTCGAAGGACAGCGTGCGGGCGTGCCGCAGGAGCCCGTACGCGCGCCACACCTTGTCCTCGATGATCGTCGGCACGTCCCGGAGCAGCACCTGCCGCGCCTGCTCCTCGTACTCGATCACCTGCCGGACCATCTTGCCCAGGTGGTCCAGCAACTCGCGCTCCGACTTCCCCAGCGTGGTCTGGTTCGACAACTGGAAGAAGTTGCCCACCACCTCGCTGCCCTCGCCGTAGAGCCCGCGAAACGTCAGGCCCACCTGCGCGAGACCCTGCAGCACCTTCGAGATTTCCTTGGTCAGCACGAGCCCCGGCAGGTGGATCAGCACCGACGCGCGGAGCCCCGTGCCGACGTTGGTGGGGCACGAAGTAAGGTAACCAAACTCGGGATGAAATGCGAAGGGAAGTCGTTGTCCCAATTCGCTGTCGACGCGGTCGACTTGCTGGTACGCGGCGTCCAGGTCGAAGCCCGAGCGGAACCCCTGGAGCCGCAGATGGTCCTCCTCGTTGAGCATCACCCCGACCCGGTCCTGCACCAAGAGCGCCGCCCCGGGCCGGACCACCGCCGGCTCCCCCAGCCCGGCGAGTTCCTTGCTCACGAGGTGCCGCTCGTGCAGCAGCTGGCGGTCCTCGAGCGGGAGCCGGTCCACCCGGAAGAGGTGGGCCTTCCGCAGGGAGACCGTCTCCCGGGCGGCGGCCTGCACTTCCGCCAGGATGCCCTCCCGGTCGCCCAGGGTGGCCCGGAGGGCGTATGGATGGGCCACCAGGTTCCGCGCGAGGCGGATCCGGGTGGACAGCACCAAGTGGCTGGCCGGCCCACTGGCATCGAGCCAGGTCAGGCCCCCGTCGGGCAGCAGGCTCAGGTCGATCATACCCCGCCCTCCGCCACCCGGAGCCGGTCCCGGAGCTCGGCCGCCAGCTCGAAGTTCTCCGTTTCGACCGCGAGGCGGAGCTGTTCCCGGAGCTGGTCGGAGGTGGGGGCCGCGACCGGGGTGGCCTCCCCCGGTGGCTGGTAGCGCTCCCCGAGGTGCCGGCTCGAGCCGTGCAGCCGCCGCAGGAGGTCCCGCAGGGCCCCCTCGAAGGTCCGGTAGCAGTCGCTGCAGCCCAACCGTCCCGATTCCCGGAAGTCGGTCAGCGTTGCATGGCAGGTCGGGCAGGCGCCGCCCGGGGTGATGCCCGGCAGGACGGCGGCGGGGTCCATCCCCTTGCCCATCGAGGCCAGGAACGCCCCCACCGGGGTCTTCCCGAGCGAGGCCGCGCTCTCCACGCCCTTCTCCGCCGCGCAGCGCTCACACAGGTGCACGGTGACCACCTGATCCTGGGCAATCTGGGTCAGGTGCACCACCGCCTCGCGTTCATGGCACTGGTCGCAGCGCATCAGCTCTCCACCTCCACCCGGTCAACCGGCACCAGCCGGCCCCCGTCCATGGCCAGGACCCGGTCGGCGCGGGCGGCGAGCAGCCGGTTATGGGTCACCACCACCAGCGCCGTCTCGAAATCCCGGGCCACCGTGGCCAGCAACTCGTGCAGGCGCTCGGCCTGGACCGCATCGAGGTTGCCCGACGGCTCGTCCGCCAGGACGACCTGCGGATCGTTGGCCAGTGCCCGCGCCACCGCCACCCGCTGCTGCTCGCCCCCCGAGAGCTGCTGGGGCCGGTGGGTCAGCCGCCCGGCCAGGCCCATCTGGGCCAGCAGCGTGCTGGCCCGCTGCTCGGCGTCGCGCGGGGCCTGGCCCGCGATCCGCAGGGGCAGCATCACGTTCTCGAGGGCGGTGAAGTCGCGCAGCAGGTGGTGGAACTGGAAGACGAAACCCAGCCGCCGATTGCGCACCTGCTCCAGTTCCGCCGCGCTGCACCGCCCGAAGGCCACCCCGTCGAGGGTGATCTCCCCGGCGGTCGGCAGGTCGAGCGCGCCGAGGAGGTGCAGCAGCGTGCTCTTCCCCGCCCCGCTCGCCCCGGTGATGGCCACGAACTCGCCCCGGTCCACCGTCAGGTCCACGCCGGCCAGGATCTCCAGCGGCCGCCCGTCGCCCCCCTCGTAGACCTTGCGCACGCCCTGCGCCTCGAGGATCGCGCTCATTCGTACCGGATCGCGTCCACCGGGGTGAGGCGGCTCGCCGCCCGCGAGGGCGGGATCGTCGCGGCGAGCACCAGGCAGAAGCTCGCCGCCACCACCACCGCCACGTCGAGCGGCTCCACCTGGATCGGCAGGTGGTCAATCGAATACAGGCTCGCCGGGATCTTGATCCACTGCCCCCGGTCCACCGCCAGGCTGATGGCGAGCCCCGCCACGAGCCCGGCGCCCACGCCCACCACGCCGACGACCGCGCCCTGCGCCAGGAAGATCCGCGCCACGGCCCCGCGCCCGAGGCCCATCGCCTGCAGGATCCCGATCTCGCGGGTCTTCTCCGCCACCACCATGGTGAGCGTGCCGACGATGTTGAACGCCGCGACGACCATGATGAAGAAGATAATGAGCCCCATCGCCACCTTCTCCAGCTCGAGCGCGCTGAACAACGTCTCGTTCTGCGCCTGCCAGTCGAGCGCGCGATAGGGATACCCCAGCTTCTCCTCGATCCGCCGGCCGATGGCCGGCGCCTGCCACGGGTCGGCCACGCGCGCCACGATGCCGGAGACCGCGTCCCCGAGCCCGGTGAAGCGCTGGCCCACTTCCCGGGAGATGACCACGAACTGGTTGTCGTAGAGGAACATCCCGGTGGTGAAGAGCCCCGTCACCTCGAAGCGCCAGTACTGCGGCACGGCCGCGCCGAGGGCGCGGTTCACCGTCGGCGGCTTGGCCGGCACCAGCGTCACGATGTCGCCGGTGGTCACGGTGAGCCGCTCGGCGAGCCGGCTCCCGAGGACGATGCCGCCGTCCACGTCGTCCCGGGTGGTGCGGAAGGTGAGGTCGCCGCGGGTGACGGCCTGCGGCAGCGTGGTCACGGAGCGCGTGCCGGTGTCGGGCTCGAAGCCGAGCACGTTGACGCCCTCGGCGTAGTCGGCGCCGGCCGAGATGATGGACTGGCTCAGGACCTCCGGGGCGACGGCGATGACGCCGGGCTCCCGGGCCACCTGCTGCATCACCTGCTGCCAGTCGTCCAGCCGGAGGCCCGCACCGTACGTGAGGATCCGGAGGTGGGGGTTGGCCACGAGGATTCGCTCGCGGAGCTCGTTGCGGAGCCCGTTCATCACCCCCAGCACCACGATGAGCGCCGCCACCCCCACCGCCACCCCGCCGATGGCGATGGCGGTGATCAGCGACACGCGCCCCGACGTGCGCCGGCTCCGGAGGTAGCGCCCGGCGATCTCCCGCTCCAGCCGCGTGGGCCAGCGCAGCAGCTCGGTGAGGCCGGCGCCCGCCGTGGCCATCAGTCCTCGGGCCGCATGGCCGGGAACAGGATCACGTCCCGGATCGAAGGCTGGCCGAGGAGCAGCATCACCAGCCGGTCGATGCCGATGCCCATGCCACCGGTGGGCGGCATCCCGTACTCGAGCGCGCGGATGTAGTCGGCGTCGTAGGGCTGGGCCTCGTCGTTGCCGGCGGCGCGCTGGCGCCCCTGGTCCTCGAAGCGGGCGCGCTGGTCGTCGGGGTCGTTGAGCTCGCTGAAGGCGTTGGCCAGCTCCCGGCACTGCACGAACAGCTCGAAGCGCTCGGTCAGGAGCGGGTTGTCGCGGTGCACCTTGGCGAGCGGGGAGATCGGCTTCGGGTAGTCCACCACGAAGGTGGGCTGCACGCAGTGGGGCTCGAGGAAGGCCCCGAACATCTCGTCGAGCAGCTTCCCGCCGGTGAAGCCGTTGACCTCGTCGGCGGGGAGGCCCGCCGCGATGAGCCGGCCCCGCATGTCCGCCTCGCTGGCCGTGAGCACGTCCACGCCGCTGTGCTGCCGGATCCCGTCCACGAACGGCACCCGCGCGAAGGGCGGCGCGAAGTCGAGCGTCACGCCGTCCCGCTCGAGAGTGGTGCCGCCGTTGCTGACCAGGCCCACGAGGTCCGCCAGGAGGGCCTCCACCAGCGCCATCATGTCGCCGTAGTCGGCGTAGGCCTGGTAGAGCTCCAGCATCGTGAACTCGGGGTTGTGCGAGCGGTCCATCCCCTCGTTGCGGAAGTCGTGCCCGATCTCGTACACCCGCTCGAAGCCGCCCACGATGAGCCGCTTGAGGTACAGCTCGTCCGCGATGCGGAGGTAGAGCGGCATGTCGAGCGCGTTGTGGTGCGTGATGAAGGGCCGCGCCGCGGCGCCGCCGTAGAGCGGCTGCAGCACCGGCGTCTCCACCTCGAGGAAGCCGCGGGCGTCGAGGAAGCTCCGCACCCGCGTCACGAGGCGCGAGCGCATGCGGAACACCTCGCGCACCTCGGGATGCACGGCCAGGTCGGCGTAGCGCTGCCGGTAGCGCACCTCGGGGTCGGCCAGGCCGCCGTGCTCCCGCACCGTGCCGTCCGCGAGCACCTCGCGCTTCCCGCGCGGCAGCGGCTTGAGCGACTTGGAGAGCAGCGTCACCTCGGTGGCCCGCACGGTCACCTCGCCCGCGCGGGTGCGCATGAGCCGGCCGCGGACCCCGATGTGGTCGTCGAGGTCGAGGAGCTGCACCAGCGCCCACGCGTCCCCGAGCGCGTCGGCGCGGAGGTACACCTGCAGCCGGCCCGCGCCGTCCTCCACGTGCCCGAAGACCACCTTGCCCTTGGGCCGCCAGGCCTCGATCCGCCCGGCGATGGCCACCTCGGGCCCGTCATCCCCGTGCTCGTCGCGATAGAGCGCCAGCGCCTCGCCCGTGCTGTGGCTCCGCGCATAGCGGTAGGCGAAGGGGCGCACGCCGAGCTGGGCGAGCTCGGGCAGCTTGGCGCGTCGCGCCGCCTCGACGAACGAACGCTCCTCGCTCACGCCGCCTCCCCGCCGTGGCGCTTCAGGTACGCCTCGATGAACTCGTCCAGGTCCCCGTCCATCACCGCCTGCACGTCGGTCAGCTTGAGCTCGGTGCGGTGGTCGTTCACCATGGTGTAGGGCTGGAAGACGTAGGAGCGGATCTGGTTGCCCCAGGAGTTGTCCGTCTT
>CAZRCT010000134.1:0-6505 GCA_964598655.1 uncultured Gemmatimonadaceae bacterium | reverse complement strand
AGGATGATCCGCATCCCCCGCCGGTGCACCTCGGCCACGAGCTTGAGGAACAGGCTGTCCGCGGCCGTCCAGCCCCAGCTCGCCGGGTCGAGGATGTTCTCCTTCGCGATGATCTCGGCGTCGCCGCGTGGGTCGGGGCCGAGGTTCCGGTCCACGTGGGCGTAGCTCCGCGCGTCGTACTTGTGGAGCGAGGGGGAGTCGTTGATGGGGTTGAGATAGATGCCGGTGACGCCGAGGGACTGCAGGTAGTCGAGCTTGTCGAGCACGCCCTGGAGGTCGCCGCCGTAGCGGCGCCACTGGATGGTGCCGTAGAAGTCCTTGCCGGTGGCGGCGGCCCACGGCTCCTGCCGGTACCAGTCCCAGCCCCACGGCGTCACCGCCCAGTTGGCGGGCGCGGCGTCGGGGGTGAAATCCTTGATGTCGGCGAGGGTGGGGTCGTTCGATGGGTCGCCGTTCCGGAAGCGCTCGGGGAAGATCTGGTACCAGATCACCTCCTGGGCCCACTTGGGCGGCGCCAGGTTGACGTCGGCGGCGGCGGGGGCGGCGGCCTTGTCGCCACCGCACGCCGCCAGCAGGGTCACCAGCGCCAGCCCGCTCGAGGATCGCGTCACCGTCACCGCTCCCGGTTGCCGTAGAGCCAGACGAGCGGATCGGTGAGCCGGTCGCGCCACGAGCTTTCGCTGTGCGCCGCGCCCGGATACCGCCGCATCACGAAGTCCTTCCCCTCCTGGAGTCCCTGGGCCAGCAGCCACTCGCGCACCCGTGCCTGCACCGGCGCGTAGGTGGAGTCGAGCCCCACCGTGCCGTAATCAAACCAGTAGCGCGTTCCCGCCGGCACCCGCTCGCCGCGCTGGATGTCACGCACGATGTAGGGCACCGTGTCGGGCGAGGCGCCGGGCTGCACCACCGTCGGTGCGTACCGCGACACCACCGCCTCCGAGAACACGAAGTGCGTGGAGAGGCAGCCGCACGCCCCGAAGACGTCCGGGTGCCGCGACACCAGGTAGAACGAAATGAGCCCGCCCATCGACGAGCCCATGGCGTAGGTGTTGGCCGGCCCGGTGAGGGTGCGGAACTCCCCGTTCACCCGCGGCATCAGCTCCTCGATGAGGAACCGCGCGTACATCGGCGCCCAGTGCCAGGGCGAGTACTCGCCGCCCCGGTCGGTGGTGTTCCAGACGCCCACCACGATCAGCGGCGGGATGGCGCCCGTCGCCATGAGGGCGGTGATGGCCTCGTCCACGCCCCAGTCCACGCCGCCCACGGTGAGGCGCGGGTCGAAGAGGTTCTGGCCGTCGGCCATGTAGAGGACGGGGTAGCGCGCGGTGGTGCTGTCGTAGCCTGGCGGGAGCCACACCTCCACGTGCCGCTGCTCCCGGAGGAAGCCGGAGCGCACATCGGGCCAGTACACGATCCGCCCGCGGATGCCGGCGCCCGCCGGGTCGGCCATGTAGGCCTTGGCGTCCCGCTGGAAGCCCGCCACGCTGAGCCGGACCACCGTGTCCCGCGTGGTCACCAAGTGGTGGCTCCACGACACCGCGCCGGTGTACGCCACTTCCTGCCGGTCCCACGCGCCGAGGGTGAGCTTGTACTCGAGGTCCTGGCCGCTCGGCCGGGTGAGGCGGGCGGTGCGCGTGGTGCCGGTGCCCTCGAGCGCCAGGCCGGTGGGGCTCCAGGGGCCGAGCGCGGGGTCGTTGCCGGTGAGGTAGACGGCCGGCGTGCCCTCCGGCACCTGCACCACGAACTCCACGCGGCAGCAGGCGGGCGCGTGCCCGGGCGCGGGCGGGGCGGCGAGCAGCGAGAGCAGGAGGAGCGGGAGCGGGGACGGTCGGGGCATCGAGGGGCCGGGGCCGGGCGGGAAGGGCGGTGCTCCCCGGCTCAGACCTGGTGCCGGTCGGGGCGGGACAGCTCCATCGCCAGCCAGATGGCGCCGATGGTGATCGCCATGTCGCCCACGTTGAAGATGTAGAAGCGCCACTCGCCGAGCCCGACGTCGATGAAGTCCACCACGCCGCGGTGGGTGCGGAGGCGGTCCCAGAGGTTGCCGGCCGCGCCGGCGGCGATGAGGGCCAGCGCCATCCCCGTGCTCACCGCCTCCGGGTGGAGGCGCCGGTACCACATGCCGAGCCCGGCCAGCGCCAGGGTGCCCACCACCACCAGCAGCACCCGGGAGTGCTCGCCCAGGCTCAGGCTCATGGCGGCGCCGGTGTTGTAGGCCAGCGTGAACCGCAGCACGTCGCCCACCACCTCGTGGGGGACGTGGGCGGGCGAGAGGCTGCGCTCCGCCACCGCCTTGGTGGCGCAGTCGGTGAGGAACACGGTGAGGAGGATGGGCCAGAAGTACTGGCCCTTGGGCGTGAGGCGCAGGCGATCCACGGGCTCGATCGGGAACGGGCTCCCCGAAGATACCCGCCGGGGGGCGGGGGGGCCAACGGGCCCCGGATGGGCGCCGGCCCCGGGGGGTGGGAGCCCTCCCGGGGCCGGGACGTCGCACGGGGGCCGGGCCCCGGTGCCGCTCAGCAGTTCTCGGGATTCTCGGCGCAGTAGTCGCTCGGGCCGTTCGAGTCGCTGCCGAAACAGGCGGCACCCGTCAGGACCAGGGTGGCGAGCACCAGGAGCACGGACCACTGCGAGCGGAACGGCCGGAACGAGCGCGACATGGCATCCTCCCTCGGGTTCGGGCCGCCCAGTGCGGCCCTTCACCCCAGTAACGTCCCGGTCCCCGGGATCTTCTCGCCCCTCGGCCGTGCGGCATTCCTCTGTGAGGCGGCTCACCCGCCCCGCGCCAGCCAGCGCGGCACGCGCGCGCGGTAGGCCGCGTACGCCTCCCCGAACTGCCTCGCCAGCGCCGGCTCCTCGTAGGTGATCACCCGCACCTGGAACGCCACTGCCACCCCCACCGCGTAGAGCAGCAGCCCGCCCGACGCCCACCAGAGCGCCTGCCCAAGCAGAAGCCCGAGGACACCGAGGTACATGGGATTCCGGGTGTGGCGGTAGAGGCCGCCGTGGACCAGCGCCGTGGGGGCGTCCCAGGGCGCCAGCGTCCCGTGGCCCCGCGTGGCGAAGGCCACGATGGTGGCGAGGAGCACGGCGAGGCCGGCGAGCCCCACCGGGGCGCCGAGCCAGCGAAGGGCGCCGAGGGGCAGGGTGGGGCCCGGGGCGTGGCGGGCGAGCCACGCGGGGATCACCCCCGCCACCATCCCCGGCAGGAGCGCCGCCGCCAGGGTGGCGCGGGCCCAGAGGGTGTTGGCCATCGTCGTGCTCCTCCGTGGGCCAGGCGCCGCGAACCTAGAGCGCCAGCCCCTTCCCCTTGGCGAAGAACGCCGCCGTCTCGTCCCAGTACGTCACCTCCGGCGGCCCCGCGATGAACTCCGGCGCCCGCGCCCGGAAGGCCGTCAGGTGCGGGGTCGTCAGGTGCGGGCCGGTGAAGGCGTCCGCGCTGCTCCAGTACTCGATGAGCAGGATCCGGTGCGGGTCCGCCGCGTCCACCAGCAGGTGGATCCCCGCGCAGTCGGGCTCGGTCCGCACCACCGTCGCGATCAGGTCCGTGAGCTCCGTCCGGAGCCGCTCCGCCTGGCCCGGCCGGGCCACGTAGGTGATCACCACCCGCACCATCGCTGCGCTCATGGGTCGTCGTGTCCTGGTTGAGGTGTGGGGCTGGCTACCGGGGCGCCGCCGCCGTGACGCGCGGGGCGGCCCATCCCGAGTGGGATGGGACTCCTTTGTCAGCTCCATTGGAAGGTACATTGACCCGGGGGCCCCGGCAGCCGGGCCACCCCGGGGTGCTTCATGACAGCCGCCCGCGCCGGCGGGCGGCCGACGCGAGTCGAGTGCGCCCAATCCCCGTGCCGCAACTCAGCTTCCACCGGGTGGCGGCCGATGCTTGAGGAGGCAGGCAGCGAGGCCTGCGCAGTGGGAAAGGGATGTCCATGCTCGGCAACTATCCGGCCTCTCACGAGTACTCCATCCGTCAGCTCGAGGCGCTCGCGGCCCTGGCCGGCGTCGGGCCGGAATCCACCGAGCGCCAGATCATCCAGGTGGGCGCCGACCTCGCGCAGCGCGCCACGGGGAGCCAGATCGCTTACCTCCATTTCCTCAACGAGGACGAGGAGACCATCGAGCTCGGCACCTGGTCGCACGACACCCTGGCCCACTGCACCACCACCTACGACCGCCACTACCCCATCCGGAGCGCCGGCAACTGGGCCGACACCGTGCGGCAGCGGCGCCCGGTGATCCACAACGACTTTGCCACGGCGCCCGGCCGGCGCGGGTTTCCCGACGGGCACAACCCGCTGTACCGCCACCTCGGCGTGCCGATCGAGGTCGAGGGCCGCATCCGCCTGCTGATCGGCGTCGGCAACAAGCCCGAGCCGTACGACGACGACGACATCCAGGTGGTGGACCTGATCGGGCGGCGGCTCTGGTCGCTGCTCACTGGCCGCCGCGAGCTGGAGCGCCTGCGCGACCTGGAGCGCCGCTTCGACCACGTGAAGCGCATCGCCACCGTCGCGGGGTGGGAGTACGACCCGGCCGAGGACGCCTTCCGCGGCGATGACATGCTGGGCCCGCTGTTCCAGCTCCGGAGCCGCGCCGAGGCGCCGGAGACGCTGCACGCCTTCCTGGCGCTCATCAGCCCCGCGGACCGGGACCGGGTCCGGGCCGCCCTCACGGGCCACGGTCCCGCCGCGCGCTTCGCGCTCCGGCTCCGGGGCCTCCGCAAGAACGGCGAGGGCTTCCACGCCGAGCTCAAGGGCGAGGTGCGCGCACGGGAGGTGGGGGAGGGATACCTGATGATCGGCATCCTGCAGGACCTCACCGAGCGCACCCGCCTCGAGGACCTGCAGCACGCCGCCGAGACCGACGCGCTCACCGGGCTCCCCAACCGCCGCCGCCTGAAGGCGCTCTTCGATGCCGGGCAGGTGGGCCGCCGCGGGATCAGGGACGGCTGGGCCTTCCTCTATATAGACCTCGACGCCTTCAAGCCCGTCAACGACACCCACGGCCACGCCGCGGGCGACGAGGTGCTGCGCGAGGTCGGCCGGCGGCTCTCCGCGCTGGTCCGCAAGGACGACCTCGTGGTGCGGCTCGGCGGCGACGAGTTTGCCATCGTGCAGACGGGGCTCGACGACGCAGGCGGCGCCGAGACGCTGGCCGCCAAAGTGGTGGAGGTCTGCGCCCGGCCCATCGACGTGGGGGGCGACCGCGTGGTGCAGGTGGGGGCGAGCGTCGGGGTGGCGGTCTGCCCCGCCGGCACCACCCACCTGGCCGACCTCGCCGAGCGGGCCGACCACGCGCTGTACGAGGCCAAGCAGGCCGGGCGGAACCGCGTGGCCATGAGCGCGGGCTAGCCGCACCGCGGCGAGGGTCCCCGGCCGAGGCTCAGGCCGAGGCGTCGCCGGCCGCGAGCAGGTCGAGCGTGATCGGGTCCGGCGCGTCGGCGAAGTACCGCGCGATCACCGCATGGAAGCGTGATCCCGGCGGTGACACCTCCGCGAACAGCGTCATGGACGACCGCACTTTCATGCTGTCGAGCCCGCCGAAGACCTCGAAGGCCGTCCTTTCCCGCAGGCTCAGCAGCACGTCCACGCACTCGCGGAGCCGGGCGCCCAGGATGGGGTGCGCCAGGTAGGCGCGCGCCTCCTCGCGCCCGCTGAGCCCGTACTGCTGCGACGCCGGGCTCAGGCCCAGGCCCCGCACCTGCGGGAAGACGTACCAGATCCAGTGCGTCCGCTTCTGCCCCGCGCGCAGCTCGGCCAGGGCGTCGGCATAATTGTGGGCCTGCGCCTCGAGGAAGCGGTCCAGGTGCCAGGGATCGTCGCTCATAGGGGCTTGTAGTAGAGCGCGTCGTCGTGCGGGGTGATGCCGTCGGGGTCCACGGCAAAGTTCGGGATGATGCCCACGAAGGTCCAGCCCAGCTTCTGGTACAGCCGCTCCGCGGCGCCGCCGCGCTTGCAGTCGAGCGTGAGCAGCGTGTAGCCGGCCGCCCGCGCGGCCTCCTCGGCGGCCTGCATGAGCCGGCTCCCGATCCCGCCCTGCCGCGCGTCGCGATGCACCAGCAGCTTCGCCAGGTCCATGCAGTGCGGCTGGTTCGGGGCCCAGGCGGGATGCACCTGCACCGTCCCCACGATCCGCCCCTGGTCGCGCGCCACCAGGAACACGGCCCGGGGATGCGCTGTCTCGATGGCCTTCCGCCACCAGGCTTCCGCCTCGGCCACGGTGAGCGTGGCCAGGAAGCTCACCGCCGCGCCGGACTGGACGGCGTCACAGAGCAGCTCGGCGAGGGCACGGATGTCGGCGGGGGCAACGGGGCGGGCGAGCGGCGCGATGGCGATCGGCGTCGGGTCGGGCACGCGGGTCCTCGGCTCGGGGTGGGGCTTGGCTGCCCCAATATGGCTGCCCCAATATGGAGAGACGGGCCCACGGGCTGAAGCCCGGGCTCGGCAGCGCCCACGGGCTGAAGCCCGGGCTCGGCGATCACCCCGCTGAAGCGGGTACTGCAGCT
>CAZRCT010000133.1:0-6920 GCA_964598655.1 uncultured Gemmatimonadaceae bacterium | reverse complement strand
GTGGGCCATGATGCCGATGTTCCGGTACCGGTCGAGCGGAGTTTCGCGGGCCATCTCGTTCCTCGGGTCCGTGGCGCCGCCGGGGCCATCCCCGCGCGGCGAGCCTGCCAATTCCACCAGCGAAAAAGCGGGGCGACCACTCCGGCGTCGGCCGGCGGTATCGCTCCGCAGTCGTCGGGGCTCGCGCCCTCGGACGAAGGACCCTGTCGCGGGCCCTGTGCGTTGTCCGGAAGGATCGGAGGTGGCGTGCATGGTCCCGCTGCCCTGGGGCCGGCCGTCACGCGATCCGGATGTCTCATGGTGGCGGGAGGTTCCGATGAGCCGGCGCCGTGTGGCGGGCACCGCTGGAAAACCCCAGTTCACCAAAGCCCGGGGAAAATAACCCCCTAACCGCCGATGTCAACGGGGCTTGGAGCCTTCGGCGCCGCCTCCGACCACCCCGCCATGCCCCAAAACAAAGCCGGCCGGATCCCGCGGGATCCGGCCGGCACCCAGCACCCCGGCTTCGGCCTACCAGCGGTAGTGCGCGAAGGCCCGGTTTGCCTCGGCCATGCGGTGCGTGTCTTCCTTCTTCTTGATGGCGTTCCCCTCGCCCTTGGAGGCCAGGATGAACTCGGCCGCGAGCCGCTCCTGCATGGTCTTCTCCGACCGGCCGCGAGCAAAATCGATCAGCCAGCGCATCGCCAGGGCGGCCCGGCGCTCCGGACGGACCTCGACGGGCACCTGAAGGGAGGCGCCACCGACGCGGCGGCTCTTCACCTCGAGGGCCGGCTTCACGTTGTTGACCGCCTGCTTGAAGACCGTGACGCCCGGCTGGCCCGTGCGCTCCTCGATCATGTCCATCGCGGAGTAGAAGATCCGCTCGGCGGTGCTCTTCTTCCCCTGGTACATCAGGCTGTTGATGAACTTGGAGACGGTCTGGCTGTCGTACCGCGGATCGGCCGGGACCGGGCGCTTGATGGCCTTGCTGCGACGGCTCACTTCTTACCTCCAGCGGGGGCGCCGGCCTTGGGCCGCTTGGCGCCATACTTGGAACGGCTGCGGCGGCGGTCGTTGACGCCGGCGGCGTCAAGGGCCCCGCGCACGATGTGATAGCGCACGCCCGGCAGGTCCTTCACACGCCCGCCGCGCACCAGCACGATCGAGTGTTCCTGCAGGTTGTGGCCCTCACCCGGGATGTAGGCGATGACCTCGAAGCCGTTCGTCAGGCGCACCTTCGCGACCTTGCGGAGGGCCGAGTTCGGCTTCTTCGGGGTGGTGGTGTACACGCGCGTGCACACGCCGCGGCGGAACGGGTTCTTCCGGAGCGCGGGCGACTTGTCCTTGTACGCCGGGGACTTGCGTCCCTTGGCGACGAGCTGATTGATCGTCGGCATAGACCGGGGAAACTAGCCCCCGACCCCATCGGGGTCAAGCGGGGGACTTGACGGAAGCGGGCAGGGGGGCCCTCCCGGCGGGCCCGGCCAGGCCCGGCGGCGGCCCTGCCCTGCCCGGACGGTGGCCTCCCCACCCGGAATCCCGGATATTACCGGCCCGGCCCGAGGCCGGACCAACTCCTGAGGAGGCGAGGCCCTATGCGGTGGAGTCCCGGCAAGCGGAGTGAGAACCTCGAGGATATGCGCGGCGCCGGTGCCCCCCGGGGCGGCCCAGGCATCCGGCTCGGCCTCGGCGGGATGGTGGTCCTCCTCATCCTGAGCGTGGTCTTCAAGCGCGACTTCTTCTCCCTGGTGGGCGGCGGGGGCGGCCTCCCGGCCGGGGCCGGGACGGGGACCGAGGCCCCGGTGACCGCCTCCCCCGAGGAGGAGCGGATGGTGGATTTCGTGTCCTTCGTCCTGGACTCGAGCCAGGCCTTCTGGGCCCGGGAGTTCCCCCAGCTCGGCGCCACCTACCGGCCCGCCACCCTGGTGCTCTTCCGGGACGCGGTCCATTCGGCCTGCGGCTATGCGGAGGCGGCCTCCGGGCCCTTCTACTGCCCCGGGGACCAGAAGGTGTACATCGACCTCGGCTTCTACGAGGAGTTGAACCAGCGCTTCGGCGCCCCCGGCGACTTTGCCCAGGCCTACGTGCTGGCCCACGAGATCGGCCACCACGTGCAGAACCTGCTCGGCATCGAGCGGAAGATGCGGGACGCCCAGCAGCGCAGCCCGGGGCAGGCCAACGCCCTGTCCGTCCGTCTCGAGCTCCAGGCGGATTGCCTGGCCGGGGTCTGGGGACACGAGACCCAGCAGCAGGGCATCCTCCAGGCCGGGGACATCGACGAAGGCCTCGCCGCCGCCGCCGCCGTCGGCGACGACCGGATCCAGCGCATGAGCGGCCAGGCCGTGAACCCCGAGGGCTGGACCCACGGCTCGGCCGAGCAGCGCGCGCGCTGGTTCCGGGTGGGGTTCGACAGCGGGGACCCCAACCGCTGCGACACCTTCGGGAGCCGCGACTGACCGCCCCCACCCCGCTCCGCCTCGCGGGACTCCGCAAGGCCTATCGGGACGTGATCGCCGTGGACGGCCTCGACCTCGAGGTCCGTCCCGGCGAGTGCTTCGCCCTGCTCGGGCCCAACGGCGCCGGGAAGACCACCACCATCGAGATCTGCGAGGGGCTGCTCGAGCCCGACAGCGGCCTGGTCGAGGTGCTCGGCCTTCGCTGGGGCCGGGACGACGACCGACTCCGCCAGCGCATCGGCCTCTCTCTGCAGGAAACGCAGTTCCAGGAGAAACTCACGGTCAGGGAAACCGTGGATCTGTTCCGCAGCTTCTACGCCGCGGGACCGGCCGTGGACGAGGTGATCGGGCTGGTGCAGCTCGAGGAGAAGGCCCGCGCCCGCGTGGGCCAGCTCTCGGGTGGCCAGAAGCAGCGCCTGGCCCTCGCCACCGCGCTCGTGGGCGACCCCGAACTGCTGTTCCTCGACGAGCCCACCACCGGGCTCGACCCGCAGTCGCGCCGGCAGCTCTGGGACCTCATCGAGCGCTTCCGGGCGATGGGCCGATCCATCCTGCTCACCACCCACTACATGGACGAAGCCGAGCGCCTCTGCGACCGGGTCGCCATCGTGGACCACGGCCGGGTCATCGCGCTGGGGACGCCGAGGGAGCTCATCGCCTCACTCGGCGCGGAGCACGTGCTCGCCTTCGGCGTGCAGGGAGAGCGGTTCGACGCCGCGGCGCTACCCCGGCTGCCGGGGGTCCTGGCGGTGCGCGGGGAGTCGGGGAGCTACGAGCTGCAGGTGGCGGCACTCCACCTGGCCATGCCCGCCTTGCTCGCCGAGGTGGAGGCCCAGGGCGCCACGCTCTCGGAGCTTCGCACCCATTCGCCGACGCTCGAGGATGTCTTCGTCTCCCTCACCGGGCGGCACCTGCGCGATGGCTAGGGCCTTCCGGGAGCGGGCCTTGGTGCAGCTGGTGCTGGTGCGCTACCGGGAGTTCTTCCGGGAGCCGGAGGCGGTGTTCTGGGTGTTCGTGTTCCCCATCCTGCTGGCGGCCGGGCTCGGGATTGCCTTCTCGCGGCGGGCGCCGGAGAAGAGCCCGGTCGGCCTCACCGAGGCCGCGGCGGACCTCCGGGCCGCGCTCGAGGCGGACACCACGCTCGCGGTGTCGGTGCTGGCCGACAGCGCGGCGACCCGGGGCCTCCGTGCCGGCCGGCTCGCCCTGGTGGTGGCGCGGAACGGCGACGGCGTGGTCTATCGCTTCGACCCCGCCCGGCCGGAGTCGCAGGTGGCCCGGCTCGCCGCCGATGCCGCGCTCCAGCGCCACGGCGGGCGCACCGACCCGGTGACCACCACCGATGAGGTGCGCCAGGAGCCGGGCGCGCGCTACATCGACTGGGTGATCCCCGGCCTCCTCGGGATGAACCTGCTCGGGAGCGGGATGTGGGGCCTCGGCTTCACCATCGTGGATTCGCGGCGGAAAAAGCTGCTCAAGCGGCTCATCGCCACCCCGATGCCGCGGGGGCAGTACCTGGCCTCCTTCCTCATCTCGCGGCTCTCGCTGCTGGTGGTGGAGGTGGCGGTGTTCGTGGGTTTCGGCATGGTGGCGTTCGGCGTCCCGATGCGGGGGGCCGCCGGGACGTTCATCCTGCTCTGCCTGCTCTCCGCCCTCACCTTCTCCGCGCTGGGGCTGCTGGTGGCCTCGCGGGCGCAGACGGTCGAGGGGGTCTCGGGCCTCATGAACCTGGTGATGCTCCCGATGTGGATCTTCTCGGGCGTGTTTTTCTCCTCGGAGCGCTTCCCGGCGGTGGCCCAGCCGCTCATCCAGGCCCTGCCGCTCACGGCGGCGGTGGACGCCTTCCGGCTCCACATGCTGGAGGGCGCGGGGCTCGCGGCGCTCCTGCCCGAGCTCGGGATCCTCGCGGCGTGGCTGGTGGTGAGCTTCACGGTGGCGCTCCGCATCTTCCGCTGGCGCTGAGCGCCACCGCCCCCTCCGCCTGGGGGGACAAACGAAACGGCCCGGGCAGTCGCCCGGGCCGTTCGCGTTGGTGCCTGCTGGCCTATTCCTCGTCGTCCGCGAGCGCCGCGAGGGCGGCGGCCGGCGAGACCGGGGCGGCCGGGGCCGCGCCTTCCGCCGGGACCTCGGGCGGGGGCGGCGGCTCGTAGCCTGCCGGCGGCTCGATCTCGATCTCGGCGTAGCGGTAGATGCCGCTGCCGGCCGGGATCAGGTGCCCGATGATGATGTTCTCCTTGAGGCCGAGGAGGTCGTCCTTGGCCCCGCGGATCGCGGCATCGGTGAGCACCCGGGTGGTCTCCTGGAAGGAGGCCGCCGAGATGAACGACTGCGTGGTGAGCGAGGCCTTGGTGATGCCGAGGAGCACCGGCTCCGACTGCGCGGCCTTGCCCTTCCGCTTGATGGTGCGCTCGTTCTCGTCGCGGAACTGCACCTTGTCCACCGTCTCCCCCTCGAGGAAGTCGGTGTCGCCCGGGTCCGTGACGCGGACCTTCTGGAGCATCTGGCGCACGATGACGCCGATGTGCTTGTCGCTGATGCGCACGCCCTGGAGGCGGTAGACCTCCTGGACCTCGTTCAGCAGGTACTCCTGCACCGCGCGCGGGCCCTTGATCCGCAGGATGTCGTGCGGGTTCACCGGGCCCTCGGTGAGCCGGTCGCCGGCGCGGACGCGGTCGCCCTCATGGACCCGGAGGTGCTTCCCGGCGCCCACTTCATAGAGCTGCGGCGGCTCGGGCTCGCCCTTCTTGCCCGGCTCGGCGATGGGGTACACGTAGATCTCGCGCTTGCCGCGCTTGATCTCGCCGAACTTCACGATGCCGTCGATCTCCGAGATCGTGGCCGGGTCCTTCGGCCGCCGCGCCTCGAAGAGCTCGGCGATGCGCGGGAGGCCGCCGGTGATGTCGCGGGTCTTGTACGCCGTCCGCGGCATCTTGGTGACGGTGACGCCCTTCTGGATCTTGACCGCGGGCGAGAGGTACACCGTCTTGTCCTTCGCCTCCTTCTTGCTCTTGGAGGGCCAGGCGACGTTGATCGGGTACTCCTCGACCTTGAACTTCGACGACCAGGGGTTGCCCTCGTCGGGGATGTTGAGTGCGCGGCTCACCTGGTCGGCGTCGCTGCCGAGCAGGATGCGCGAGCCCTCCGCCAGGATGTACTCCTGGGGATCCTTGCGGTTCGGGGCGTACACCAGCACCGAGGGGTGCAGCTCCCGCTCGGGGTCCGCCATGACGACGATGCTGCGCAGGCCGGTCGACTCGTCCAGCTCCTCGCGCAGCGTCGAGCCCGGGACGAGGTCCTTCCAGCGGAGCTCGCCGTCGAGCTTGATGATGCTCGGGTCGTTGTACGGGTCCCAGGTATAGAGGATGGACATCTTCCCCTGCACCATGTCGCCTTCCTTGACCTGCAGGAGGGCGCCCTCGGGGACCGGGTAGCGGTTGAGCACGCGCTTCGGGTC
This sequence comes from uncultured Gemmatimonadaceae bacterium, assembly GCA_964598655.1. Classification (GTDB taxonomy): domain Bacteria; phylum Gemmatimonadota; class Gemmatimonadetes; order Gemmatimonadales; family GWC2-71-9; genus JADJOM01. The sequence goes on along the minus strand of CAZRCT010000133.1, from coordinate 1,034 downwards.
CGCGGGGTCCACCACGAGGATGCCTTCCTTGCTCTCCTCGTCGGCGCTCTCGTCCTCGCGGTTGAGGGCCATGCGGACCATGGCCTTGGTGCCGTCCTCGTACTCCACCGGCACGTCGGCGTACTCGAGCCCGTCGGTGTACTTGACCAGGCCGCTGGCGCGGGCGCGGCGCTCCGCCTCCTCGGCGATGCGCGACGAGGCGCCGCCGATGTGGAACGTCCGCAGCGTCAGCTGCGTGCCCGGCTCGCCGATGGACTGCGCGGCCAGGATGCCGATGGCCTCGCCCATGTCCACCATGTCCATGGTGGCCAGGTTGCGGCCGTAGCACATGCGGCAGCAGCCGCGGCGCGACTCGCAGGTGAGCACCGAGCGGATCTTGACCTTCTCGATGCCGGCCTCGTCGATCTGGCTCGAGATCTCCTCATCAATCAGGCGGCCGGCCTGCACCAGGATCTTCGGGTCGCCGTGCTCGTCGAGCTCGTGCGGGTCGAAGACGTCCTCGCTGGCCACGGAGCCGAGGATGCGCTCCTTGAGGCCCTCGATGATGTCCTCCCCCTCCTTGAGCGCCGACATCTCGAGGCCCTGGATGGTGCCGCAGTCCTCCTCGGTGACGGTGACGTCCTGCGCCACGTCCACGAGGCGGCGGGTCAGGTAGCCGGCATCGGCGGTCTTGAGCGCCGTGTCGGCGAGGCCCTTGCGGGCGCCGTGGGTCGAGATGAAGTACTCGAGGCCGGTGAGGCCCTCGCGGAAGTTGGACTTGATCGGGCTCTCGATGATCTCGCCGATGCCGCCGGTGAGCTTCTTCTGGGGCTTGGCCATCAGGCCGCGCATGCCCGCCAGCTGGCGGATCTGGTCGCGGCTGCCGCGGGAGCCCGAGTCGAACATCATGAACACCGGGTTGAACCCGCCGCGGGAGGCCCGCATGTGGGTCACCATCGCCTCGGCCACGTCGTTGTTGGCGTGGGTCCAGGCGTCGATCACCTTGTTGTAGCGCTCGCCGAAGGTGATCTGGCCGGTGTTGTAGGCGCGCTGGA
>CAZRCT010000132.1:0-6974 GCA_964598655.1 uncultured Gemmatimonadaceae bacterium | reverse complement strand
GAGAGCAACGACGGCGTCATCCTCATCGCCGCGACCAACCGGCCCGACGTGCTCGACCCGGCGCTCCTCCGCCCGGGCCGCTTCGACCGCCAGATCGTGGTGGACGCGCCCGACGTGAAGGGCCGTGAGGGCATCCTGCGCGTGCACACGCGGAAGATCCCGCTCGCCGCGGACGTTTCCCTCGAGACCATCGCCAAGGGCACCCCGGGAATGGCGGGGGCCGACCTGGCCAACCTGGTCAACGAGGCGGCGCTCCTCGCCGCGCGGCGCAACAAGTCGCTGGTGGACATGCAGGACTTCGAGGACGCCAAGGACAAGGTGATGCTCGGCGTCGAGCGGAAGAGCCTGGTGCTCTCCGAGGACGAGCGGCGCCTCACGGCGTACCACGAGGCGGGGCACACGGTGGTGTCCCTCAAGACCGAGGGCTCCGACCCGATCCACAAGGTGACGATCGTGCCGCGCGGCCGCGCCCTCGGGCTCATGATGAGCCTGCCGGACAAGGACCGCTACGGCCAGACCAAGGAATGGCTCATCGGCCGCCTGGCCATCGCCTTCGGCGGGCGGGTGGCGGAGGAGCTCATCTTCGGCGCCAACAAGGTGACGACGGGCGCCGGCAGTGACATCCAGCAGGCGACCACCATCGCGCGCCGGATGGTGACGCAGTTCGGCATGAGCGACAAGATCGGCATGATGGCGGTCGGGGACCGGGAGCAGGAGATCTTCCTCGGCCGCGAGTTCGGCCAGCGGCGCGAGATCTCGGAGCGCACCGCCCAGCTGGTGGACGACGAGGTGAAGCGCTTCCTCGACGAGGCGCACGAGAACGCCCGCAAGCTCCTCATGGAGCACCGGGCGCTGCTCGACCAGATCGCCGCCGCGCTCCTCGAGCGCGAGACCATCGACCGCGAGGACATCGACGTGCTGGTGAGCGGCGGCACGCTGCCGCCCATGAGCAGCTCGGCGCCGCCGCCGGCCCCGCCGCAGCCCGCGCGGATCAGCGAGCCGGCGCCGCAGCGCAAGCCGATCCTCGGCGCCCCGCCGCCGGAGCCCATGGGCGCGTGATCGCCCGGGCGCTTGCCGCCCACTCCCCGCGCGCGGTCCGCGACGCGCTCCGCGCCCGGGGATGGGACGAGGTGAAGGCCGACGCCGCCGCCGGGGCACTCCGCCCGGCGGCGGTGGAGCTTGTCGGCCTGGAGATGGGCACGGTCATGGCGCTCCTGAGCCATGCGCAGCAGCTCGGCCTCGAGATCCTCACCGGCGACGACTGGGCCATCGTGGCCGGCAGCGAAGCGCGCCTCGGCGCGCTGGCCCGGCCCTGGACCGTGCCGCCCGCGCTGGCCGAGGTGGCGGAGCGGGTGGGCCGGGCGCTGGCGCCCGAGGCCCCGAGCCACTGGACCATCCGGCAGCGAAGCCTGTCGCTGGCGCGGCCCATCCTCTTCGGCATCCTCAACGTCACCCCCGATTCCTTCTCCGACGGCGGGAAGTTCCTCTCCCCCGACGCGGCGCTGGCGCAGGCGGACCGCCTCCTTGCCGAGGGGGCGGACGTGCTGGACGTGGGCGGGGAATCCACGCGGCCGGGGAGCGAGCCGGTCCCGGAGGCGGAGGAGCTGGAGCGCGTGCTGCCGATCGTGGAAGCCTTGGTGCGGCGCCATCCCGGCGTGCCGGTGTCGGTGGACACGGTGAAGTCCGGGGTGGCGCGGCGCGTGACCGCCGCCGGCGCCGCCATCATCAATGACGTGAGCGGCGGGCGGCTGGATCCCGCGATGCACCGCACCGTGGCGGAGGCGGGGGCGGGCTTCGTGCTCATGCACTCGCGCGGGACCGTGAGTACCATGGCCCGGCTGGACCACGCGGAGTATGCGCCGGATGTCGTGGTGGGGGTGCGGGAGGAACTGCGGGTCCTCTACGAGCAGGCCCTCGCCGCCGGGATGACCCCGGACCAGGTGGTGCTCGATCCCGGCTTCGGCTTTGCCAAGACGGGCGAGCAGAACCTGCTGCTGCTCGACCAGCTGGGCACGCTGCTGACGCTGGGGCGCGCGCTCCTCGTGGGGCCGTCGCGCAAGCGCTTCCTGGGCAGCGTCACCGGCCGGGAGGTGGCGGAGCGGGATGCCGCGACGGCGGCCGCCTGCGTCGTGGCGTACGAGCGGGGCGCCCGGCTCTTCCGCGTCCACCACGTGGGGATGGCCCGGGACGCGCTGGCGGTGGCGCACGCGGTGCGGGGCGGGGGCTAGCTGCATCCCCACCGCAGGGCCGGGCATCCTGACAGGGCGGACCCCCGGGGGTTCGCCCTTCTCGTTCCGAGATTAGGTTTGTCCGCCATGCCCAGCCACCGCCCGTCCTACGGTGTCGCGGCGCTTGCCGCGCTGACCGTCCTCCTTGGTTACGTCCTGTCGCTCGCTCCCTCGGTCACCTTCTGGGACGCGGGCGAGTTCATCGCGGCCACCAGGATCCTCGGCATCCCGCACCCGCCGGGGACGCCGCTCTTCGTGGCCATTGCGCACGTGTGGGCGGCGCTGGTGCCGCTTGCCGAGTATGCGCAGCGGCTCAACCTGCTCTCGGCGGTGGCCGGGGCGGTGGGGGCGGGGTTCTGGTTCCTGGTGGCGGAGGAATCGCTGGTGGGCGCCACGGCGGGGATGCCGGCGGGCGAGGGCCGCGTGGTGCGGCTCCTCGGTGGGTTCACGGCGGCGGTGTGCGCGGCGTTCACCTTCACCCAGTGGCAGAACTCCAACGAGACCGAGGTCTACAGCTTCGCCGTCTTCACCATTGCGGCGATCTGCTGGACCTGCCTGCGGTGGCGCGCGGTGCGGGGCACGGCGCGGGCGCCGCACCTGCTGCTGCTGATCATCTACCTGGCCGGGATGTCCATCGGGAACCACCTGCTGGCGCTGCTCGCCGGGCCGGCGGTGATCGCCTTCCTCTTCGTGGTGGTGTGGGGCGATCCCGAGGCCACGGCGGAGCAGCGGGCGGCCGAGCTGTCGCAGGTGGCGGTCATGGCGGGGACGTGGGCGCTCCTGATCGGGAGCGGCCTCGGCAGCACCACACTCGTGGTGCTGGGCGGGCTCTGCTACGTGGCCGCGATGGTGTTCGCGTTCACGCAAGGGAACGGCGGGTTCGGGATCGCGGCGCTGCTCCTCGCCGCGGTGGGCGTGACGAGCTACCTGATCCTGTACATCCGGGCGGGCCACGCGCCCATGATCAACGAGGCCCAGCCCGACAACTGGGACGCGCTCCTGGCGGTGATCCGCCGGGAGCAGTACCCGGTGCGCACCCCGCTCGACAATCCCACGCAGTTCCACGGCCCGGAGAACACCGGCCGCAGCCTCACCATCATCGGGCTCCAGCTGCTCAACTACCTGCAGTACTTCGTGTGGCAGTGGGGGAACAGCCTCCGCTCGCAGGCGGCACAGGTGGTGACGGCGGTGGTCTTCTTCTCCCTCGGCTTCACCGGCTTCCTGCACCAGCGCCGGAGCGACCGCGGCGCCTGGTGGCTGCTGTTCGTCCTCTGGCTCACCACGGGCCTCGGCCTCGTGGCCTACATGAACTTCAAGCCGGGCTTCACCCTGGGCTACGACCGCTTCCCCACGCCCTCGGACCACGAGGTGCGCGAGCGCGATTACTTCTTCGTGGTCAGCTTCGTGACGTGGGGTGTCTGGGTGGGGCTCGGGCTGGCCCGCGCGCTGCAGCGGCTGGTGCAGGGGGTGCGCTGGCCGGCCATGGCGGCCGCCCTTCCGGTTGGCCTCGTGGCGCTGGTGCCCTTCGCCGCCAACTTCGAGACCGCCACCCGCAAGCACGGGCCCGACGCCACGCTGGCCGCGGACTTCGCCTACGACCTGCTCAACTCGGTCCCCCCGTACGCCATCCTCTTCACCTACGGGGACAACGACACCTTCCCGCTCTGGTGGGCGCAGGAGGTGCAGGGCATCCGGCAGGACGTGCTGGTGGTCTGCCTGGCGCTCGCGGAGACCGACTGGTACAAGCGCCAGCTCCGGGACTGGCCGGTGCGGGACTTCGACGAGGCGCGGGCCCCGGCCATCTGGAAGGGCCTGAACCCGGTGAAGCCGAGCGGCCCGGCCCACACGCTGACGGACGAGCAGATCGCCACCATGGAACCGGTGATGCTGCCGCAGGACGTGGCGCTGCAGATCGGGACCATCCGGCACGTCCTGGCCAAGGGCACGCCGCTCTACAGCCGGGACTTCGTGGTGCTCCGGCTGCTGCAGGACAACCTGGGCAAGCGGCCCATCGCCTGGTCGATGACCACGGGAGGGGAGTACTACGGGCTCGAGCCCTTCCTGGTGCAGCGGGGGCTGGTGATGGCCCTCCAGGGCACGCCGGTGGATACCACCCAGCCGGGGATCGACACCCACCGGCTGCTCGGGGTGGCGCTGGACGTCCCGGGCACCGAGCGCCTGATGAACGAGACCTACCGCTACGCCCGCCTCGAGGGCCGGGCCACGCCCGGGCTCGAACCCACGGCGGCGGGGGTCTCCAACAACCTGGCCCTGCCGCTGGCCCAGCTGGCGTATGCCTATGACAAGCTGGGACAACGGGAGAAGGCGGTGGCCACGCTGACGCGGGCGGCCAGCCTGGGCACCAACCCGGCCATGAAGCGGGCGCTCGACGTGATGGTTTCCACGCCGGCGACCGCCCCGATTGCCCCGAGCCCCCGGCGCTGAGGGCGGGGTCTCCGCCCGGCCCTACACATAACCGCATCGCACGCCTACTTTTACCCGCCATGTCCTACCCGGATCTGGCGGGTCGGCTGGCGGATGTCCGGGAGCAGATCGCGACACGACAGCGCTCGGCCGGCTGGTCGCATCCCGTGACCATCGTGGCCGTCACCAAGACGCACCCTGCGGAGGCCGTGCGCGCCGCGGCGGCGGCGGGTCTCACGGCGGTCGGGGAGAACCGGGTGCAGGAGGCGCTGGCCAAGGAGGAGGAGTGCGCCGGCGTCCCCGTGGAATGGCACCTGATCGGCACGCTCCAGCGCAACAAGGCGAAGCACGCGGTGAACCGCTTCGCGCTGATCCACTCGGTGGACAGCCTGGGGCTGGCGCAAGACCTCGACCGGCGCGCGGCCGCGGGGTCGGTGCAGCCCATCCTGCTGCAGGTCAACTGCTCGGGGGAGCCGCAGAAGGGCGGCGTGGAGCCGGCGGAGCTGCCGGCGCTGCTCGAGGCGGTGGCGGGGCTGCCGCGGCTGGCGGTGCGGGGCCTCATGACCATGGCGGAACTGACGGACGATGAGACGGTGCAGCGCAGCGCCTTCCGAATGCTGCGCCGGTTGCGGGACGAAGCCGAGGCGCGTGGCCAGGCGCTGCCGGAGCTCTCGATGGGGATGTCGGGCGATTACCAGGTGGCCGTCGCGGAAGGCGCCACCATGGTCCGGTTGGGAACCCTGCTGTTCGGAGAGCGACCCCGATGAGCGATGATGCGTTCCACCTGACGCCCGGTGACGTCCGCGCCCAGGAGTTCCGGCGCGGCTTCCGGGGCTACGAGCCGGAGCAGGTCGAGGAGTTCAAGCAGCGGGTGGCCGACGAGCTGGACCGGCTGCTGCGCGAGCGGGCCCGCATCGAGGAGCGGGTGCAGGGCTTCCAGGAGCAGCTGCGGGCCTTCCGCGACCGGGAGCGCGCCATGAACGAGGCGCTGCTCGCCGCGCAGCAGCTGCGCGTGGCCGCCCAGGAGCAGGCCGAGAAGGAGGCCGAGGCCATCGTGCGGGAGGCGCGCAGCGACGCGCTCCGGCTGGTGGGGCAGGCCCAGGAGGAGGAGCGGCAGGTGCGCGAGCGGATGGACACGCTGCAGCGCCAGTTCGCCGCCTACCTCGCCAACTTCCGCGCCCTGCTCGAGCGCCAGCTCGGCGAGGTCGAGGGGCTGCAGAGCCACGCCACCATCACGCACCAGGTCCAGACGGAGCTCCTGCTCAAGCGCCACGCATGACCACCCCCTCGCTCTACGACCAGGTCCAGCAGGCGGCCGCCGCCATCCGCGGCCGCTCCTCCCTCACCCCGCAGGTTGCGATCATCCTCGGCACCGGCCTCGGCGGCCTGGTGAAGGAAATCAAGACCGAGGCCGTGATCCCCTACGAGGAGATCCCGGGCTTCCCGCTCTCCACCGTGGAGAGCCACGCCGGGCGGCTGCTGCTCGGCACCCTGCACGGCACGCCCGTGGTGGCCATGCAGGGGCGCTTCCACCGCTACGAGGGGTACACCCTGCAGCAGGTGACCTTCCCGGTGCGCGTCATGCACGCGCTCGGGGCGCGGACGCTGGTGGTCACCAACGTCTCGGGCGGCATGCACCCGCTGTGGGCCCCCGGCGACCTGGTGCTCATCAGCGACCACATCAACCTGCTCGGCGACAACCCGCTCATCGGCCGGAACGACGACCGCCTGGGCCCGCGGTTCCCCGACATGTCGGACCCCTACGACGCCACGCTCCGCGCCCGGGTGCGGAAGCTGGCGCTGGAGCAGGGGGTCATGCTCCGGGAGGGCGTGTACGTGTCGGTCACGGGGCCCTGCCTCGAGACGCGCGCGGAGTACCGGATGCTGCGCGCCATGGGCGCCGACATCGTGGGCATGAGCACCGTGCCGGAGGTGATCGTGGCGGTGCACCAGGGGATGAAGGTGACGGGGCTGTCGATCATCACCGACCAGTGCCTGCCGGACGCCCTCGTGCCGGCCACGCTGGCGCACATCCTCGCGGTGGCCGCCGAGGCCGAGCCGCGGCTCACCAAGCTCGTGGCGGCGTACGTGGGGACCCTGGGCACATGACCTGGCAGCCGTGGCCGGACGGCGGCGCCGATGCCCTGGAGCAGGCGCTGCTGGCCGAGTGGCAGAAGGAAGGCCTCTTTGAACGGACGCAGGCGGCAACGCAGGACGGGCCGCCCTTCGTGTTCTTTGAGGGACCGCCGACCGCCAACGGCAAGCCCGGCATCCATCACGTCTTCGCCCGGACCATCAAGGACCTGATCTGCCGCTTCCAGG
>CAZRCT010000131.1:0-7057 GCA_964598655.1 uncultured Gemmatimonadaceae bacterium | reverse complement strand
ACCCCGACCAGGGGGTCAAGTTCATCTCCTACGCGGTCTGGTGGATCCGGCAGGCCATCCTCGCGTCGCTCGCCCGCCAGGGCCGCACCGTGCGCGTCCCGCTCAACCGCACCGCCGACCTCTCCCGCATCGTCCGCACGGCGGAGGCACTCCGCCAGGAACTGCGGCGCGAACCCACCCCGGAGGAAATCGCCAAGAGCACCGGGCTCTCGCTCGAGGTGGTGCAGTCGCTCGCCGCGCTCAACACCAGCGACGTGCGCCTGGACGCGCCCCTGGACCCGGAAGGCGACCGCTCGCTCATCGAGCGCTTCATCGCCGACGACCAGGCCGACGCCGAGGAGGAGGCCATGGACCGCTTCCTCACCGACGAGATCGAGGGCGCGCTGGCCACGCTGCCGGCCCGCGACGCCAAGGTGCTCCGCCTCTACTTCGGGCTCGACGGCGGGCGGGAACACACGCTCGAGGAGATCGGCGGCATGCTCGGCGTCACCCGCGAGCGCGTCCGCCAGCTGCGCGACCGCGCCCTCAAGCGGCTGCGCGAGGGCGAGGTGGGGCGGGCGCTGGCGTCGTTCGCGGCGTGAGTGGCGCGGCCCACGCGCCGCGCGTCCGATGGCGAAGGGGCGCGACCGGGCGGTCGCGCCCCTTCATTTTTCCCCTTACGCGGCTCGTGCCCCTGCCGTAGTTTCCGGGCGTGCCAATTCTCACCACCGCGGTCGAGCCGGGCCTGCCGGCCCGGGTGGTCACGCGTGTCGGGCGCTCGGCGGTCACCTCCGCGCGGGCGCTCGCCGACGTGCGGACCTGGCTGCCGCACCTCGTGCCGCAGATGCGGCGGCTCGGGGTGGACTCGGTGCCCATCGCGCTGTTCATCGCGACGTTCACGGGCATCGTCCTGGCCCTGCTCTCCAAGTACATCTTCACCGGCGCGGTGCCGCTCTACTTCGTGGGCGCACTCGTCGGCAAGACCATCATGATGGAGCTCGGGCCCGTGCTCACCGGCCTGGCGCTCGCCGGGCGCGTGGGCGCCAACATCGCCGCCGAGGTGGGCACCATGCGCGTCACCGAGCAGGTGGACGCGCTGGAGACCCTCGCCTACAACCCCAACAGCTACCTGGTCATGCCGCGGGTGCTGGCCGGGGTGCTCATGTTCCCGGTGATCACGGCCCTCGCCATCCTGGTCGGCGTCATCGCCGGCTGGATCACGGCGGTGAACCTGCTGGACCTCTCCACGCTCGAGTTCGTGAAGGGGCTCAAGCTCTTCTACAAGTTCAAGGACATCTGGTTCGGGCTGGTGAAGGCCGCGAGCTTCGGCGCCGCGGTGACGCTCGCCGGCTGCCTGATGGGGCTGCGCACCAGCGGCGGCGCCGAGGGCGTGGGCCGCAACACCACCCGGGCGGTGGTGCTCGGGTGCGAGGCGATCCTCGTGCTCGACGCCTTCTGGGCCCTGGTGCTCCTGTGAGGCGCCGATGATCCGCTTCACCGACGTCCACAAGCGCTTCGGCCCCAAGGTGGTGCTCGACGGGCTCACGCTCGACATCCCCGACGGGCAGACCACCGTGATCATCGGCTTCTCGGGCACCGGGAAGAGCGTGGCGCTCAAGCACATCGTGGGGCTGCTGACGCCGGATGCCGGGACCGTGGAGGTGGACGGGCGCGTGGTGCACGAGCTGTCGCCCGGCGCGCTCGGCGCGCTGCGGGGGGAGATCGGCTACGTGTTCCAGTTCGCCGCGCTCTTCGACTCGCTGTCGGTGGGCGCCAACATCCGCCTCGGGCTGGCGCGGCGCGGGCTCGACGAGGCCACCATCCAGGCGCGCATCGCCGAGAGCCTGGCGCTGGTGGACCTGCCGGGCGCGGAGGCGCGCTTCCCGGCCGAGCTGTCGGGCGGCATGCGCAAGCGCGTCGGCATCGCCCGCGCGATCGCGCTCCGGCCGCGCTACATTCTCTATGACGAGCCGACCACCGGCCTCGATCCCGTCACCAGCGCCGTCATCGACGGCCTCATGGTGCGGGCGCGGCAGGAGCTCGGCACCACCGGCGTCGTCGTGACGCACGACATGCGCAGCGCCTACACCGTCGGGGACCGCATCGCGATGCTCTACCAGGGCCGCATCCGCCAGGTCGGCACCATCGCCGAGATCCGGGCCACGGACGATCCCGTGGTCCGGAACTTCATCGAGGGGCGGCCCTTCGACCCCGAGCCGCTCGCCGCGGAGGCCACCGCATGAAGCGCGGCAACGAGTTCCTGGTGGGCCTCGTGCTCCTGCTCGCCATCGCGGCCGTGGTCGGGGGCGCGCTCTGGCTCTCCGAGGCCAACATCGGCAAGCGGGAGACCATGCACGTGGCCCGCTTCCGCACCGTGGGCGGCCTCACGCCGGGCGCGCCCGTGACCTACCGCGGCGTGCGCGTGGGCCGGGTCGAGGCCATCCGCCTCGCCGACCTGTTCGTGGAGGCGGACCTCAAGATCTACCAGGGCGTGGACCTGCCGGCGCGCCCGGCGGTCATCGCCGCCTCGCAGAGCCTCTTCGGCGAGTGGGCCGCCACCATCGTGCCGCGGGACCAGCCTCAGGACGATCCCAACGTGCGGCTGATGCTCGACGAGACCGCCCGCCCCGGCGGCGACCGCTGGCCCGGCGCCACGCTCCCCGACGTGGGGCAGCTCACCGCGCAGGCCGGCCGCATCGCCACCGACATCGCCGCCGTGGCGCAGCGGGTGCAGGAGACCTTCGACTCCTCCGCCGTGACCGAGCTGCGCCAGAGCATCAAGGACTTCGGCGCCGTCACCAACCAGCTGGTCCGCTTCACCCAGAACCAGACCAGCCGGCTCAACCAGGTCACCGGCAACGTGGAGCGGACGAGCGAGGCCGTGCTCGGCGCCTCGCAGCACCTCGACGCCACCCTGGCGCGCGTGGACAGCGCCACCGCCAACGGCCAGCTCCAGGCCATCCTGGACAACGCCGCCGCCGGGAGCGGCGACCTCCGCCAGGCCTCGGCCGACCTGCGTGACATCCTCTCCAAGGTGCGCGCCGAGGACCAGAGCATCGTGCGCTCGCTCATCGCGGTGGACTCGGTGCTCACCGGGATCCAGGCGGGGCAGGGCACGCTCGGGCTCCTGGCCAAGAACCCCGCGCTCCACAACGAAGCCGTCGAGACCATGCAGGAGATGCGGCGCCTCATCGCGGACATCCAGGCCAATCCGCGCAAGTACTTCAAGTTCTCCGTGTTCTAGGGCAGGGCCATGCACCCGAAGAAGAAACGGAAGCCCGAACGCGAGGTCTCGGCCGGCGGCATCGTCTTCCGCCGCCAGCCGGACCAGTCCGCGCGCTTCCTGCTGATCCGCGATCCCTACGAGCACTGGGGCTTCCCCAAGGGCCACCTCGAGCATGAGGAGACCCCGACGGCGGCCGCCACCCGCGAGACCGAGGAGGAGACCGGCCTCTCCGACCTCATCCTCCACGGGCCGATCCGCATCATTGACTGGCACTTCCGCTTCCGCGGGCGCTACATCCACAAGTTCTGCCACTTCTTCCTCTATGAGAGCCCGGCGGCGGACGTGGTGCCACAGGCGGAGGAAGGCATCACCGACTTCAAGTGGCTCACCCTCGAGGAGGCGCTCGAGACGCTCTCCTACGACAACGCCCGCGGCGTGCTCAAGCGTGCCGGCGAGATGGCCCGCACCCTCGTCGCCGTCGGCGCCGGGCGCCCCCCGCGGCGGCCACCGGTCCCCGTGGCCGAGCCCGCGCCCCCCGCCGTGCTCGCCCTTCCGGAGGACGCCGGCGTCAGCGCCGACCCCGACGCCCGCTAGCCATGCCCGCCCTGCTGGCCTTCCTCCCGGGCACCGAGGCGGCCCAGACGCTCCGCCGCACGTTGCCCGCGGGGGGGCCGTGGAAGCTGGTCCCCTGCCGGACGGTGGCGCAGCTCGAGCGCGGACTGGCCGGCCAGCTGGTGGATGCCGTGATCTTCTCGCCCCTAGGGCCCGGCACCGGCACCGCGGCCCTGGCGCCCCTCCGCGAGCGGTTTCCCGCCATTCCCTGGATCGCCTGCCATCCCTTCCGCGCCGATGACGGCGCCGTGCTCCTCGACTGCGAGGCCGGCCGCGCCGCCGCCGCCGTCGTGCTCGGCGTGGACGACGCGGTGGCGGGCGAGCTCGTGGTGCGGCACTCGGCCGCCGCCGAGCGGCGGCGGCTCCTGGCGGATGCGCCGCGCATGCTCCGCCTCACCGACCCGCTCCAGCGGGGGGTGTGGCAGCAGCTGCTCGACCGGGTGGATGAGGCGGTGCGGACGGCCGACCTCGCGGAGCGGCTCGACTGCTCGCGCGAGCACCTCTCGCGCCAGTTCGGGGCGGGCGGGGCGCCCAACCTGAAGCGGGTCATCGACCTCACGCGGGTGGCGTGGGCCGCCGCGCTGCTGCGGAACCCGGGCCATGATGCCGCCGCGGTGGCGCGCATCCTCCGCTTTGCCACGCCGAGTCACCTGAGTGCCACGGCTCGGCGCATCGCGGGGGTTCCCGCGGGGGGGCTCGCCGCCCTCGGGCCGCGCGGGGTGCTGCAGGCGTTTGTGCGCGGAAAGACACGGAGCCGGCTCTAGCCGCCGCTCCCGCCGAGGGCCGCCTCGTAGGCCGCGAAGATCTCCCGCCGGCCAATGACGCCGAGCAGGTGATGGTCGTGCGGGCGCACCACGGGCAGCAGCGGGGCGTCACGGCCGCCCATGCGGCGGAGGGCGGTGAGGAGCGAGTCCTCCTCGGTGACGGTGGGGCCCGCGGGCCCGGCCAGGTCGCGGACCAGCCGCGCGCCGTCCGACGGCTCCAGCCGGAGTTGGTGCCAGGCCTCGAGCGAGAGCATCCCCACCAGCGCGCCCTCCCCATCCACCACCGGGTACTCGAGCCTTGGCCCAGCCCGGAGCGCCGCCTCCGCCTCGGCGAGCGGCGAGTCCGCGGTGAGCACCACCGGGGCCCGCTCGTACACGGTGCCCACCTTGAGCCGCCCCAGCAGCCCCTCGTCGGCGCCCGGCATGCGGGCCTCCCCCCGCCGGGCCAGCCATTCCGAGTACACCGACTCGCGCCAGAGCCGCCGCGCGGTGACGTGGCCGAGCGCGCCGGCCACGAGGAGCGGGAGGATGAGCGTCCAGTCGCCGGACAGTTCCAGGACCACGAAGATGGCCGTGAGCGGGGCGTGGGTGCTGCCGGCCAGCAGCGCGGCCATGCCGAGCAGAGCGTACCCGGTGGTGCCGAGCGGGAGCGGCACGCCCGCCTGCTGCAGCAGCTGGCCCAGGCCGGCGCCGGTGAGCGCGCCGGCCACGATGGCCGGGGCGAACAGCCCGCCCACTTCGCTGGCGCCGAGGGTGAGGGCGGTGGCGGCGATCTTGGCCGCGGCCAGCCCGAGCAGGAGAAGCGCGCCGTGCGACGCGAGGTCGCCGAGCTCCAGCGTCCCGACGCCGAGCAGCGAGGCGGGGACCAAGGTGTAGAGGAACGCCACGAGGCCGGCCGCCAAGAGCACCCGCGCCGGGATGGAGACGCGGGCCAGGAGGTCGCGGCCCCACCAGACCCCCCGGCTGTAGAGGGCCGCCATCCCGCCCCCGGCCACGCCGACGGCGACGCTGAGGAGCAGGTCGCGGAGGGTCCAGCCGGCGTGGAGCGTGGGGACGTGGAGGAGCGTACTGTGGGAGCCAAGCACCGTGCGGGTCACTGCGGCCGCCGTCACGCTGGCCACCACGAGCGGGGCCAGGCTCGCGTTCCGGGTGCCGCCGAAGAGCTTCTCCACGGCAAAGAAGAGCCCGGCGATCGGCGCCCCGAATGCCCCGGCGATCCCGGCGCCCGCGCCGCACGCCACCAGCAGCCGGAACCGCTCCGCACTGAGCCGGAGCCAGCGGCCCGCGGCATTGGCGGTGCCCGCCCCGAGCACGGCCACCGGTCCCTCCGCTCCCACCGAGCCCCCGGTCCCGATCACGAGTCCGGCCGCCACCGTCTTGATGAGGATGGCGCGAATCGGGAGGCGGCCCCCGTGGCGGGCCACCGCCAGCATGAGGGCCGGCACGTTTTCCCCGGGGGAGTCGGCGGTGCCGAGCCGGACCAGCAGCCGGGCCAGACCGATGCCGAGCCCGAGCACGGCGGCGTGGACCCAGAAGGCGGGCAGGGTGAGCTGCGCTTCGGTCGCCTGAGCCACCCGGCCGGCGAGGGTGAGGAGCTGGTAGAAACCGAGGACGGCCCCGCCCGTGAGGAGGCCGATCAGGGTGGCAATCACCAGGAGGGCGGGCTCTTCCCCAAGGCCCAGGCGGAAGAGCCGGTCCGGCACCCAGCGGGACAGGCGGGCCATCCCGAGCGCCAGGTGCCGGACGGGCGCAGCGGGGGCAGGGGGACCAGGGGGCGTCATGACGGGGTCGGCATCGTGGAAGGAAAGGATAGCCGGACCGCCCCGGCTGGGTATATTGGCGCCCGGCAGGGGGCCGTTGCCTTCACCCGAGGCTTGTGATAGTTTTCACAAGCTGTGCCCGAACCTTGTCCCACCCCCCAAGCACGAGACCTATGGCGACCGAATCCGTTCTGCGTCCTGGCGAGCTCAAGGACGTCCTGCTCCGGGAGATCGAGAAGGCCGACCTGGCGTCGGTGGACGTCAACGAGGTCGGCACCGTCCTCGAGGTGCGCGACGGCGTCGCCCGCATCTACGGCCTGACCAAGGCGGTGGCGGGTGAGATGATCGAGTTCACCGCGGCCGAGACGGGCGAGGTGATCACGGGGATGGCGCTCAACCTCGAGGCGGACAACGTCGGCGCCGTCATCCTGGGTGACTACCTGAAGCTCAAGGAGGGCGACGAGGTGCGCTGCACCGGCCGCCTCCTCGAGGTGCCGGTGGGCAAGGCCATGCTGGGCCGCGTGGTGGACGCGCTGGGCCGGCCGGTGGACGGCCGCGGGCCGATCCAGGCGAGCGGCGCCCGCGCGGTGGAGATGGTGGCGCCCGGCATCATCGTGCGGCAGCCGGTGAAGGAGCCGCTGCAGACGGGCATCAAGGCCATCGACGCCATGATCCCGATCGGCCGCGGCCAGCGCGAGCTGATCATCGGCGACCGC
>CAZRCT010000130.1:0-7231 GCA_964598655.1 uncultured Gemmatimonadaceae bacterium | reverse complement strand
ATCCTAAGTCCTGCGCGTCTGCCAGTTCCGCCACGCTCGCGTGGCCCAAGTATAGCCACTGGGCGGGGTGGCGCGAGCGTGCCGCGGAACGTCACGCCACGGTCACCATCGAAGAAGCCTCAGTGCCGTGCAGGTCAGCGGTGCCCTGGAGCGACAGCGGCCCGGTGCGCGGACGTGCGCACCGGGCCGCCGAGGGGTCGCCGACGGCGCGAGCTACTGCAGCCGGATCCGGATCACCCGGGTCTGGTCCGCGCGGCCGTTGTACACCCGGAGGGTGACGATGTCGCCCTTCGAGGAGCCGCGGAGGGCGCTGCGGAGGTCGGCGTCAGTCTTCACGGCGGTGCCCTCGACGCTGGTGATCACGTCCGGGCCGCCCTCCTCGACCGGGAAGAGCTCGCCGTAGGCCGGGCCATTGGGGTCCACCTCGGTGATGACGACGCCCTTGGTGGCCCGGTCCAGTTCGAGCTGCTGCGCCAGCGACGGGGTGACCGTCTGCACCGAGGCGCCGAGCGCATCCACGTTCACCGCGGCGTTGTCCTGGTCGTCCTGCTGCTGGCCCTTCTTGCCGCTGCCGTTGCCGTCGCTGTCCCGGTCGGCCACTTCCGGCTCGGAGGTCTGCTCCATGAGCTGGACGTTGAAGACCTTCCGGGTGCCGCCCTTCCGGGCCACTTCCACCTTCACGCTCTCACCGGGGCGGCGGAAGCCCACCAGCTGCTGCAGCTGGGCCACGTACTCCACCGGCTGCCCGTCGATGGTGACGATGACGTCGCCCGGTTCGAGGCCGGCGCGCTCCGCCGGCGACTGCACGCCGGCCGGGAAGGCGGCCACCACCACGCCGCGGATCTCCCGCAGGCCCACGTAGGCGGCGTCGGTCTCGGAGGCGTCGCGGACCTCGATGCCGAGCGCGGCGCGCTGCACGTGGCCGGTGGTCACCAGCTGGTTCATGACGATCCGCGCCAGGTTCATCGGGATGGCGAAGCCGTAGCCGGAGTAGTACCCGGTCTCGCTGGCGATCGCGGAATTGATGCCGATCACCTCGCCCTTGACGTTTACCAGCGGGCCGCCCGAGTTGCCGGGGTTGATGGCGGCGTCGGTCTGGATGAAGTCGCCGATCGCGGCGCGGCCGCGCTGGAGCGCGTCGAGCCGGCGGCCCTTGCCGCTGATGATGCCGCTGGTCACGGTGAATGTGAACTGCTCGCCGAGCGGGTTGCCCACGGCCAGCACCCAGTCGCCGATGCGGGTGCCGTCGCTGTTGCCGAGCGCCGCCGGGGTGAGGCGCGGGGCGTCGATCTTGATCACTGCCACGTCGGTGAGCGGGTCGGTGCCGATGACCTTGGCCTCGAACTCACGCCGGTCGAAGAGCCGCACGGTGACCTTCTCCGCGCCCTCCACCACGTGGTTGTTGGTCAGGATGTAGCCGTCCCGGGAGACCAGGAAACCCGAACCGCTGCCCCGCTCCACCTGCGGGCCGCGCGGCATCTGGTGGAAGAACTGCTCCATTCCCGGCGGCACCCGGCGGGCCCGCTCCGTCCGCTGGCTCCGGATGAACACCACGCTCGGCCGCACCTGCTCCGAGACCGCCGCGAAGGCATCCGAGAGTTCCGTGAGCACCCGCGCCTGCGGGATGGCCGGCGCCTCCACCGGCGCAATGGCCGAGACCGGCCGCTGGGCGGGGTTCTGGGCCTCGCCGGCGGTGGGAAGGTCCAGCAGGCCCGCGAACAGCAGGCCGAGCGCAAAGGCGAGCGTGACCAGCCCGCCGAACTTGAGCCAATTGAGCGAACGCACCGACATGGGGCTCTCCGAGGAGTGACAGGCGGAATCTAACGGAACTGTGATGCGCTGCCGGTGAGGAGCGTCGCACCACCGCCACCTCCCGTACGCGGGAACCAGGCCAGCGGGTTCCCGGCCTCCCTTGTGATCGAGGGACCCCCGGCACGGCG
This sequence comes from uncultured Gemmatimonadaceae bacterium, assembly GCA_964598655.1. GTDB lineage: Bacteria > Gemmatimonadota > Gemmatimonadetes > Gemmatimonadales > GWC2-71-9 > JADJOM01. Next base: position 5,291 of record CAZRCT010000130.1, on the reverse strand, counting down.
GCCTGCCTGGCCGTGCCGGGGGTCCCTCGTCCTGCCCGGCGGGGCGCCGCCGCGTTGGCGACTAACGCCCCGTCCGGCAGGGGGTTAGGACTTCTTCGAGTCGTCCACGATCTCGTAGTCGGCCTCGACCACGTCCTCCTTGGGGGGGGTGCCCGCGTCGGTACCCGGGGCGCCGGCTTCGGGGCTGCCCGAGGCCTGGGCGCTCTGGTACAGCGAGGCACCCGCGGCGGAATACGCGCTGTTCAGCTCGTCCAGCGCCCGCTTGATGAGGTCCGGGTCGCCGTTCTTGAGCGCCCCCTTGGCCCCCTCCACCGCGTTGTCCAGCCGGCCCTTGGCGTCCGCCGAGAGGCGGTCCACCCATTCCTTGCTGTCGCGCTCGACCTTGTACACGAGGCCGTCCAGCTGGTTCCGGGCCTCGATCTGGTCCTTGCGCGCCTTGTCCTCGGCCGCGTGGGCCTCGGCGCTCTTGACCATCTTGTCGATGTCCTGGTCCGAGAGCCCGCTCGAGGCCTCGATGCGGATCTTCTGCTCCTTGTTCGTGGCCTTGTCCTTGGCCGAGACGTGGAGGATGCCGTTGGCGTCGATGTCGAAGGTGACCTCGACCTGCGGCATGCCGCGCGGTGCCGGCGGGATCCCCGTCAGCTGGAACTTGCCGATGGTGCGGTTGTCCTGCGCCATCTGGCGCTCGCCCTGGAGCACGTGGATCTCGACCGTGGTCTGGTTGTCCTCCGCCGTGGAGAACACCTCCGACTTCTTGGTGGGGATCGTGGTGTTCCGCGGGATGAGCACGGTGGACACCCCGCCCAGCGTCTCAATGCCGAGGGAGAGCGGCGTGACGTCGAGGAGCAGCACGTCCTTCACCTCGCCGCCCAGCACGCCGCCCTGGATCGCGGCGCCGATCGCCACCACTTCGTCCGGGTTCACGGAGCGGTTGGGCTCCTTGCCGAAGAAGTCCTTGACGATCTGCTGGATCTTCGGGATGCGGGTGGAGCCGCCGACCAGGATCACCTCGTCCACCTGCTTGGGATCGAGCCCCGCATCCTTGAGCGCCTGCTGCATCGGCGGGATGGTGCGCTTGATCAGGTCGTCCACCAGCTGCTCGAACTTGGCGCGGGTGAGCGAGACGTTCAGGTGCTTGGGGCCCGACTGGTCCGCCGTGATGAACGGCAGGTTGATGTCGGTGCTCGTGGTGCTCGACAGCTCCATCTTGGCCTTCTCCGCGGCCTCCTTGAGGCGCTGGAGCGCCATCGGGTCCTTGGAGAGGTCGATGCCCTGGTCGCGCTTGAACTCCTCCACCAGCCAGTCGATCAGGCGGAGGTCGAAGTCGTCGCCGCCCAGGTGCGTGTCACCGTTGGTGCTCTTCACCTCGAAGACGCCGTCGGCGAGCTCGAGGACGGAGATGTCGTAGGTGCCGCCGCCGAGGTCGAAGACCGCGACCTTCTCCTCCTTCTTCTTGTCCAGGCCGTACGCCAGCGCCGCCGCCGTGGGCTCGTTGATGATGCGGAGCACCTCGAGGCCGGCGATCTTGCCCGCATCCTTGGTGGCCTGCCGCTGGGCGTCGTTGAAGTAGGCCGGCACCGTGATCACGGCCTTCTCCACCTTGGTGCCGAGGTAGTCCTCGGCGGTCTGCTTCATCTTCTGGAGCACCATCGCGGAGATCTCGGGCGGCGTGTACTTCTTGCCCGCGATCTCCACGGCGGCGAGGCCGCTCGTGCCCGCGTCGATCTTGTAGGGGACCCGGCGGGTCTCCTCGGTGATCTCGTTCATGCGCCGGCCCATGAAGCGCTTGATCGAGAAGATGGTCTGCTTGGGGTTGGTGACCGCCTGCCGCTTCGCCACCTGGCCGACCAGCCGCTCGCCGTCCTTGGTGAATGCCACGACCGACGGCGTCGTCCGGCCGCCCTCGGCATTGGGGATGACGACGGGGTCGCCGCCCTCCATCACCGCCACCACCGAGTTGGTGGTGCCGAGGTCGATGCCAATGATCTTCGAAGCCATGGGGTAAGTGTCTCCGGGTGCGAGTTGGGCGGGCCGCCCAGACCGGACGGGCCGCCTCGATTACGTCCGCCCCCCGCAGGGCAAGCGGCGTACCGCACTTTTCGGCCACATTGGCAGGAATTGGCAGTGGCCCGCTCGGCCGATGGCGGCGGCCGACTGCCAGCCCCTACATTCCGCCATGTTCCCCATCCGAGACGACAATCCCACGCTTCGGACCCCGGTTGTCACCTGGGGCCTGATTCTGGCCAACCTCGCCGTCTGGGTGCTGGTGGAGGGGATGGGAAGCGGGCAGGCGCTGGGGCGCGCCGTCTGCGAGTTCGGCCTCATCCCCGGCGAGCTCCTGCAGCGGATCCCGGCCGGCACCCAGCTCCCCATCGGCGAGGGGATGGCCTGCGTCATCCTGCCCGAGCCCACCTGGTACGCCCCGCTCACCTCGATGTTCCTGCACGGGAGCTGGCTGCACCTGCTCGGCAACATGTGGTTCCTGCACGTCTTCGGGAACAACGTGGAGGATGTGATGGGGCGGGGGCGCTTCCTGGCGTTCTACCTGCTCTGCGGCCTGGCGGCCGCGTTCATGCAGGTGGCGCAGAGCCCCGACTCCATCATCCCGATGGTGGGGGCCTCGGGCGCCATCGGCGGTATAATGGGGGCCTACGTGGCGCTCTACCCACGGGCGCGGGTGCACACCTTCGTGTTCCTGTTCTTCCTCGAACTGCCGGCGTTCGTGATGCTCGGCTTCTGGTTCCTGCTGCAGCTCGCCGGCAGCGCGGCGGCGCCGAGCCAGGGAGGCGGGGTGGCGTTCTGGGCCCACGTTGGTGGGTTCGTGGCCGGGCTCGTCCTGTCGCGGCTGTTCCGCGACCCCGAGCTGCTGGCGGTTCACCGGCAGATGACCCGCCTCCACTTCCGCGGATGACTGCCTGTCCCCCCTGGCTCGAGGCGCGCCGTCACGACCACGGCATCGGCGCCGTCATTGACCACACGCTGCTCCGCGCCGAGGCGCGGCTCGCCGAGATCACCCGCCTCTGCGACGAGGCGGTGGGGCTCGGGCTCGGGCAGGTGTGCGTCAACGGGCAGTGGGTGGCCGCCGCCGTGCAGCGCCTGGCGCGCGCGCCGGTGCGGGTGGTGACGGTGGTGGGCTTTCCGCTCGGCGCCAGCGGCGCCGCCGCCAAGGCCGCCGAGACCCGTATCGCCGTGGGCGAGGGGGCGCACGAGGTGGACATGGTGCTGGCCCTCGGCTCCGCCAAGGCGGGACGGTGGGACGAGGTGGGGGACGAGATCACCCGCGTGGTGGCGGCGGCCGAGGGGCGGCTGGTGCGGGTGATCGTCGAGTCGGCGGCGCTCACCACGCAGGAAATCACCCGCGCGGCGCGCACCGCCGTGGCCGCCGGGGCCGGCTCGGTGAAGACCTCCACCGGCTTCCATCCCGCGGGCGGCGCCACGGTGGAGGCGGTGCGGCTCCTGCGGGAGGCCGTCGGGCCCGGCACCGGCGTCAAGGCAAGCGGCGGGATCCGCACGGCGGAGCAGGCGCTGGCCCTCCTCCGGGCCGGCGCGGACCGGATCGGCACCTCGGGCGCGGCCGGCTGGACGGCGGTGCTCGGCGGGGCGGCCCCCATCCTCGAGGACCTCCTGGCCGGCGGCTGAGTCCTGGCGGCGCGCTGAACGACAAAGCGGCCGGATCACTCCGGCCGCTTTTGTGTCTTCCGGCGGCCCGACGTGTCAGGCGGGGGCGGGCGCGGTGGGGGCGGCCTCGACGACGATTTCCCGCGCAAAGACCTTCTCCAGCACGCGCGCCTGCTCCGTGGCCCCCCAGCACTCGAGGCTCAGGTCCGCCCCGGCGAAGCGCGGGATGGCCTTGATGGTGAGCCGGGTGGGGCAAAGCTCGATGGCCACCTTCTCCACGATGGCGGTGTGCCCGCGGTCGAGCCCCTCGGCGATGCGCAGCATGCCGGCGAGCCGGCGCACGATGGCGCGGTCGGTGTCGGGGAGGGCGGCAAACTCCTCGTGCCGCTTCTTCGGGCCCTTGCCGTGGTGGTAGCGCGCCACGAGGGCCACCAGCTGCCGCTCGCGGGGGGAGAAGGGCAGCCGGTCGCCGTGCAGGATGAGCTGGTAGCTGTGGCGGTGGTGGCGCTGGTAGCTCACCAGCTGCCCCACGTCATGCAGCAGGGCCGCCGCCTCGAGGATGCCGCGCTCCTCGGGGGCCGCGTCGAGCTTGTCGCCGAGGAGGTCGAAGAGGTTCAGCGCCAGCTCGCGCACGTGCTCCACGTGGCGGCGGTCGGAGTGGCACCGCTCGGCGAACTCGCGGATGAGCCGCAGCGGTTCCACCGCCGCGGGCGCCGCCTCGGCGCCGGCCATCTCGAGCAGCAGCCCCTCGCGCAGGCCGAAGGCGCTCACCTTCACCTCGCGCGCCTCGACCCGGGCCAGGAGCTCCGCGGTGACCGCCAGGCCCGCCACGATGATGTCGGCGCGCATCGGGTTGAGGCCCGGCACGGTGCGGCGGCGTTCCGCGCTCATCCCGGCGAGCCACTCGAGCAGGTGCTCCACCTCGGAGACCGTGACGGCGGTGCCGTGCACCGGGTCCTCGGGCGAGAGCCCGCGCCGCGCGGCCGACATGCGGCCCAGGTTGGTGAAGCTGCCCCCGGACCCGATGACGGTGAGCGCCGCCCAGTCGCGGAGCGGGAGCTTGCGGCGGAACTGGCGCCGCAGGTGGTCGCGGAGCCGGGCCACGGCCTTGCGGCCGTCGTCCGCGTCCGCCAGGTGCAGCTCGGTGAGACGCACGGCGCCGAGGGGCAGCGAGAGCGTGTGCTCGATGAGGCCGTCCACGGCGCAGATGAGCTCGAGGCTCCCGCCACCGATGTCGGCCACCACGGTGCGGCCCACCTCGAGGGGGAAGTGGTGCGCCACCGAGCGGTAGCTCAGCTCGGCCTCGGTCTCGCCGTCGATGATGCGGAGTTCGAGGCCGGTGGCCGCCTTGACGCGCGCCACGAACTCGCCGCCGTTGGCCGCCTCGCGCACGGCGGAGGTGGCGACCGCCTGGATGCGGGCCGCGCCGCGGCGCTCGGCCACGTTCTTCATGCGGCCCAGCGCCTCGATGGCGCGCTCCATGGCGTCGGTATGGAGCCGGCCGGTCTGGGCCACGCCGTGGGCGAGGCGCGGCTGCTCCTTCACCTCGTCCACCACGGTGAGGCCGGAGTGGGGCCCGTACTCGGCCACCAGCAGGCGGACCGAGTTGGACCCCACGTCGATGGCGGCGAGGCGCTCGCGCCGCTCGGGCAGCGGGACGACGGTCATGCCAA
>CAZRCT010000129.1:0-7302 GCA_964598655.1 uncultured Gemmatimonadaceae bacterium | reverse complement strand
TTATGAGTCCCTTGCTCTAACCGGCCTGAGCTACGGGCCCGCGTCCGTCAATCTGCCCGCGCCCCCGTCCCGCCGCCAGCCGCGCCCCCGGACGCACGACGGGCCACCCCGCCCCGCGGGATGGCCCGTCGCAGTGCCCAGGCGCGGCTACCGCACGCCGGCGGGCACGCGCTCCACGCGATCGCTCCGCTGCCCCTGCCCCTGCCCCTGCCCGCTCTCCCACCGGAAGCGCCCTACCAGCGCCTGCAGCTCCCCCGCCACCCGCGACAGGTCGCCCGCCGCGCGCTGGCTCTGGCCCGCGCCGTCGCTGGTGCTGCCCGCGGCCTGTGCCACGCCCTCGATGTTGCGCGCAATCTCCTGCGCCCCCGTGGCCGCCTGCGCCACGTTCCGGCTCATCTCCCCGGTCGTCGCGGTCTGCTCCTCCACCGCCGAGGCGATCGTCGTCTGCGCCTCGCTGATCCGCACGATGATCCCGGTGATCTCCTGGATCGCCCGCATCGCCTCGGCCGTGCCGGCCTGGATGCTCTCCACCGTCTGCCCGATGGTGCCGGTGGCGTGCGCCGTCTGCTTGGCCAGCTCCTTCACCTCGCCGGCCACCACGGCGAAGCCCTTCCCCGCCTCGCCGGCGCGCGCCGCCTCGATGGTGGCGTTGAGCGCCAGCAGGTTGGTCTGCTCCGCGATCTGCGTGATCACCTTCACCACCTGCCCGATCTCGGCGCTCGCGCCGCCGAGCTTCTGCACCGTCCCGTTGGTGCGCTCCGCCATCCCCACCGCGTCGCGCGCCACGAGCGCCGCCTGCTCCGCGTTCTTGGCGATCTCCCGGATCGACGCCCCCATCTCCTCCGTCCCCGCCATCACCGTCTGCACGTTGCCCGCCACCTCGCCCGCCGCGCTGGAGACCACCTGCGCCTGCGCCGAGGTCTGCTCCGCCGCGGCGCCGAGGCTCTGGCCCAGGTCGCTCAGCTCGCGCGACGCCCCCGCCACCGTCTCCGCCGACCGCGCGATCTCGCCGAGGCTGCCACGCAGCGACTCGAGGAACTCCCCGAGCCCCTCCCCCAGCTGGCCGATGGCGTCGCTGCCGCGCACGGTCACGTCGTGCGTCAGGTCGCCGTGGGCCGCCGCCTTCACCACCCGGAGCAGCCGGTCCACCTTGCCCCGGAGCTCCTCGGTGCGCGACCGTTCCTCGTCCGCGCGCGCCCGCTCCTCGGCCGCCTTCGCCTCCCGCGCAAGGGCCTCCCGGCGCGCCTCCTCCTGCTCCTGCCGCCGCTTCTCCTCCTCGGCGCGCCGCTCCGCCTCCGCGCGCTCGGCGGCGTGCTGGGCCCGCAGCGCCGCGGCCTCCCGCTCCTGCGCCGCCTGCCGCTCCGCGGCCTCGCGCGCCCGCTCGCCGGCGGCGCGCACCTCGTCCAGCGCCCCGCGCTGCGCGGCCACGGCCTTGTTGAGCGCCACCGCCATGCGTCCCAGTTCGTCCTCGCGGTCGGTCTGGAGCGTCACCGACAGGTCGCCGTCGGCGATGCGCTCCAGCGCGCCCATGGTCCCCTGGATCTCCCGGGTCAGCTTCGACACCGTGCGTCGCACCACCCATGCCAGCACCAGCAGCGTGCCCACGCCGAGCAGCACCGTGAACACCGCGGTGGCGAAGGCGCGCCGCAGCACCACCAGCCGCGGCACCGACATCCCGAACGCCCAGTGCGTCCCCGTCTCGCCGAGGTCCACCGGCACCAGCACGGTGACCATGCCGCGCCGGCCCTCGTCGTGATCCACCACCTGCGGGACCCCCTCGGCGATCACCTGGCGCACCGCGCGCGCCAGCGCGGAATCCGCCGGCGCCCGGCCGAGCACCGCCGTGTCGGGATGCGCCACGTACGTGCCCGCGGCCGAGAGCAGCGAGGCATAGCCCACGTCGAACGGATGCAACTCGGCCAGTTTCGCCTGGATGGCCGTGAGCGCCAGGTCGGCGCCCACCACCCCGAGGAACCGGTTGCCCTCGCGGATGGGCACCGCCACGCTGGTCATGATCACCGGCTTGCCGCCCACCACGTAGCTGTAGGGATTGACCACCACTTCCGTGCCCCGCTGCTTGGGCAGCTGGTAGTAGTCGCCCGTCCCGGGGACCGCGTAGTCCACCAGCGCCTCGAGCCGCACCGCGCCACTGGCCCGGTTCCAGTAGGGGATGAAGCGGCCGGTCCGGTCGCTGCCCGGCCGTCCCGCCCACGCGGCATCCTGGCCGTCGAAGGCGTTCGGCTCCCAGCCGGTCCAGGTGCCGAGCAGCTCGGGATTGGCCTCGAGCAGCGCCTTGAGGATGCTGTCCGCGTCGGCGCGGTGCATGCCGCGGCTGCCCCGCATCCGCCGGAGCGTCTCGCCCAGCGTGCGGCTCATGGCCAGCGGCTCCTCCAGCATGTCGGCCACCTGGTCGCCCGCGTGGCTGCCGAGCTGCTCCAGGTCCTGCTCCGCGTTGTCGTGCTCCGCGGAAATCGCCCGCCAGGCCACCACCCCGGTGAGCAGGGTGAGCGCCACGCCGGCGGCGCCGAGGACGGACAGGAGGAGCTGGCGACCCAGCTGCGCACGGGCGGAGGCGCGGAGGCGCGCGATGACCGACATGGAGGGCCTGCTTTCCCGGCTCGCCAGCCGGTGTGTGACAGGGCCGCGCCGGACGAAGACCCTCGGGGCGGCCGCCTTGCGGCGAATGCCTCATTTATCGCCGTGTTGGGCAATCTCTTGAGCCCGACCAGCCGGCTCCCATTGGCGCGGCCTCGCCCCCGCGCGCCGCCCGCGCCGACATGAACCCGACCGTCGCATATCCTTCACCGTTCCATTACAATCCCCGCATGTCGTCCCCGGCTCTGCCGTCCGCGGGGCGCGGCCAGCACGAGCTGGGCCGCGCCCTCGGGCTCGTCCTCCTCGCCTGGCTCGTGCTGGTGCTGCAGCAGGTGCTCCTCTTCGGGCGCCCCTCGCCGTACGCGCAGCCCTACGCCGCCGTCTGGACCACCTACTTCTTCTACGGCCTCGCCTACCGCGCGCTGGCGCTGCTCGGGCTGCTGCTGCCCTTCGCCGCCTGGTGGCTCTGGCAATTCCACGCCGCCGTCCCGCCGCGCCACGCCCGCTGGGGCCACGGCCTCCTTGGCCTGCTCCTCCTCCTGGTGCTCACGTTTGACCAGGCCGACAACGAGGTGATGCGCTTCATGGGCATCCACCTCACCGTCAACTTCCTGCGCACCTACGGCTCCGCCGGCCTCGGCCAGGAGGAGGTGCTCGCCGCGCTCCTCACCGACCGCGGCGGTCCCCTCTCCGGCGTGCTGATCCTGCTGGCCTCGCTCGGCGCCTTCGGGTGGGGCGCCCTGGCGTGGCTCCGGCGCGCGGAGGGGCTCGCGTGGAGCTGGCGGCGCCGGGTGGCGTGCGCCGCCGTGCTGCTGCCCTTCACCGCGGCCCTCGTGGTCTACAACCTCCCCGGCGGCCGCTTCCGCCGCGAGCGGGTGCAGGGCGCCGTCCTCTCCCAGCTCACCGACGTGGTGAAGGGCCGTGTGGCCGGTGTCCGCCCCGCCGACCTCCCCGGGCTCGCCGCCGAGGCCGAGCGCCTGTGGCTCGCCGGCGAGACGGCGGGCGGCTGGCGCTTCGCCGGCGACACCACCTACCCGCTGCTCCGCATCCCCGAGCAGCCGGCCGCCCCGCCGGCCGAGGGCCGCTGGAACGTCATCTACCTGCAGCTCGAGACCTTCCGCGGCTGGAACATCGGCCACCTCCGGCCCGACGACCCGCGCCCGAGCGCCACGCCCTTCCTCGACAGCCTGGCCACCGCCCGCGCCAACGCCTACTGGAGCCGCGCCCTCAGCTTCGGCCCGCCCACCATCAGCGGCTTCATGGCGGGGCACTGCTCGCTGCCGCCGCACTCGCAGTTCCACGTCACCACCACCTTCACCGGCACGGCGCTCGACTGCTTCCCCGCCGTCCTCCGCCGCCACGGGTGGCACACGCTCCTCTTCAGCGCCAGCGACCCCGACTGGGACAACGAGACCCCGTGGCTGCGCCGCTGGTACGACGAGCACTACTACTATCCCGACGCCGGCGAGGCCGACCGCGTGGTGTTCCACCGCGCCGCCGCGCGGATCCGCGCGGCGGCGGCGAGTGGCGCGCCCTTCCTGGCCACCGTCATCTCCATCAGCAACCACTACCCCTTCAAGACCCGCGAGCCCGCCTTCGACCTCTCGGCCGATCCCGACCCGCCCACCGCCATCCGCAACACCATGCACTACACCGACGCGGTGGTGCGCGAGTTCGTGGACAGCCTCCGCGGCGAGCCCTGGTTTGCGCACACGGTCATCATCGTCGTGGGTGACCACGGCTACAACTTCGGCGAGCACGACGGCGAGCGGAGCCAGCGGAACGGCTTCCGCGAATCGCTCTGGATCCCGCTCGTGATCGCGGGCGGCCACCCCGCCGTGGTCCCCGGCCGCCACGACGAGGTGGCGAGCCTCCTCGACGTGGCGCCCACCATCGCCGAGCTGACCGGCATCCGCGAGCCCACCAGCTGGCTCGGCCACAACCTCGCCACCCCCACGCCGCCGCAGTCCTTCATCGGCGCCACCCGCTCCAACATGTCGTTCGCCGAGCAGGGGGCGTACGCCGTGGTCGGGACGCCGGCCAGCCACACGCTCCACCTCTTCGACGCCCTCGCCGACCCGCTCCAGAAGCACGAACTCGGCCCCGCCCACGCCGACACCGCCCGCGCCCTCTACCGCGCCGCCGAGCGGAGCACCCGGCTCACCGACTACCTCGTGGCCGCCAACCGCATCACCCCGGCGATCGACACCACCACCCGCCTCGCGCGCGCCGCGCGGCCGTAGCCGCCGGCCCGCGCCAACCACGCGCCGGGGGCCCCTTCCCGCCCCTGCGGCGCCCCGCCCCACCCCCGTCCCAACCTGCCGCACCGGGGCGACAGTGCATCACCCCAAGCGCCCTATCTGCTTGTATTTGAGCCCCCTCGGCGCGGCACGCATCTTCCTCTAGTAGGGGCCGCGTGGGAACGCTGTTGCCCTCGCCACGTCACTACTATGTTGGGAGTCCGCTCGGCACCCGCACCCCGGCTGGACCGTATCGGAGCCTTCATGCTCGCTTGCCGTCCCCTTGGCCGCCTCGCGCGGCTGGTTCTCGTCCTTGCCGCCGTCCTCCCGGCCACGCTCCTGGCCGCCGATGACGACGTCCCGGGCGATGGCCCGCGCCTCATGCGCGAAGCCGGGGCCGCCGAGAAGGGCGGGCGCCTCGCCGAGGCGCGGCAGCTCTACCTGGACGCCGCCAAGGAAATGCCGCTGCTCGGCGACTGGCTACTCCGCCGCGCCGCGCGCCTCACCCCCGACAGCACCACCCGCTGGGGCATGCTGGAGCGGATCCGCACGCCGCTCGTGGCCGCCCGCATCCTCGCGGCCGATGCAGAGGCCCGGGAGCTCGCCGGCGACCTCCCGGGCGCCATCCTCCGCTACGACTCGCTCGGCCAGGTGGGCAATGCCACCCGGCTCCGCCTGCGGCTGGCCCGCACCGCGGCCCAGCGCACCGAGGTGCGCCGCGCCCTGGTGGCGGCCCTCAAGGCCCGGCCCGCCGTCGCCACGCTCGACGCGCTCTTCACCGCGGGCCTCCCGCTCACCGCGCAGGAAGCGCTCGTCGTGGCCCGCGCCGCCACCGAGCTCCGCCAGCCCGCGCGCGAGGCCGCGCTCTACCACCGCGCCTTCGCCGCGGGCCTCGGCACCAGCGAGGACCGCCTGGCCTACGGCGTGGCGCTGAACCGCACCCGCCGCTACACCCAGGCCATCACCGCCCTGGGCCGCATCACCACCGCGTCCCCGCTCGCGCCCCGGGCGCAGTGGGAGCGCGCCCTCGCCGAGATCCGGCTGGGCCGCGACGCCGTGGCGCGCGCCACCCTGGCGCGGCTCATGACCCGCTACCCCAAGGACGAGGTCATCCCCTCGGCCCTCTTCCTGGCCGGTGGCGTCGAGAGCCGCCTCGGCAACGCGGAAGCGGCACGGAAGATCTGGCGCGACCTCGCCACCCGCTTCCCCGAGAGCGACTCCGCCGGCCGCGCCGGCTTCCTCGCCGCCCTCTCCCGCTGGGAGTCGGGCGACAAGGCGGGCGCCGCCGAGGACTTCGTGGCGGTGCACCAGCGCAACCCCGGCGGCGACGGCCAGGCCGCCGGCTACTGGGCCGGCCGCACCTACGACGAGCTGGGCGACCGCCCGCGCGCCGAGCTCTTCTGGCAGTCCGTCGTGGCCCGCGACCCGCTCAGCTACTACGCCTCCGTGAGCGCCCGCCGCCTCGGCGTGGCCGCCTGGCAGCCGGTGGCCGCCCGGGACACCTTCGCCTTCTACAGCGACGTGGGCCACGCGCTCCGCCGCATCCAGCTCCTCACCGAGGGCGAGCTCGCCCCCGAGGCCGCCTGGGAGCGCGAGGGCCTCCTCGCCGCCCCCGACTCCTCGGCCGAGCGCCTCCTCGCCATCGCCGACGGCTATCGGAAGATCGGCCAGCCGTCCGCCGCGGTGAGCATCGCCCGGCGCGCCCAGGCCCGCGGCGCCCCGGCGGACGCGCGCACCTATCGCCTGCTCTACCCGCTCTACTACGCCGACGAGCTCGAGCGCCAGGCCAGCGCCACCGGCCTCGACCCGCTCGTGGTGGCGGCGCTCATCCGCCAGGAATCCGCCTGGGAGCCCCGCGCCCGCTCGCGCGCCGGCGCCCTCGGCCTCATGCAGGTGATGCCCGAGACCGGCCGCCTCCTGGCCCGGACCCTCAAGCTGCCCGGCTGGAGCACCGACCAGCTCCACGACCCGGCCGTGAACCTGCAGCTCGGCACCCACTACCTGGCCACCCGGCTCGACCAGTTCGACGGCGACCTGGCCCGCGCCCTCGCCGCCTACAACGCCGGCGCCGGCCGCGTCCCCCTCTGGGCCGTGGGCGCCGCCGCCGCCGACCCCGACCTCTTCGTCGAGAAGATCACCTTCGCCGAGACCCGCGACTACGTCCGCATCGTCCAGCGCAACGTCGCCATCTACCGCGCCCTCTACGGCACCCGCAAGGCCGCCCGCGTCGCCGAGGAGGCCACGGGCAACGTCAACTAGGCCTGTGAGGGGGGCGGGGCAACTGCAAAACCACAGAGGCACAGAGGGCACAGAGGTCACAGAGAACTGCAGTTGATGTGGGCGTCGGTTCGGGTTTGGCAACGACAGCCACCCCTCGCGGAGCCCCACTTCAAAAACACCCGAGCCCGGGTCGGCAACGCGCCGATCCGGGCTCGATTTCCTCTGTGACCTCTGTGCCCTCCGTGCC
>CAZRCT010000128.1:0-7399 GCA_964598655.1 uncultured Gemmatimonadaceae bacterium | reverse complement strand
CGGTCCTTGAGCGGCGTGATGATCTTGCCGCGCGCGGTGTAGTCCTCGGGATTGGCCGTGAAGGCCAGCAGCACGTCCAGCGGCAGCCGCACCGGGTAGCCTTTGATCTGGACGTCGCCCTCTTGCATGATGTTGAAGAGACCCACCTGGACCTTGCCCGAGAGGTCCGGCAGCTCGTTGATGGCGAAGATGCCGCGGTTGGCCCGGGGCAGCAGGCCGAAGTGCATGGTCAGCTCGTCGGAGAGCAGGTGCCCGCCGCGCGCCGCCTTGATGGGGTCCACGTCGCCGATCAGGTCGGCCACGGTGACGTCCGGGGTGGCGAGCTTCTCGACGTAGCGCTGGTCCCGCGGCAGCCAGGCAATCGCGGTGGCGTCGCCGCACTCGGCCAGGCGCTCGCGGGCGTACTTGGAGATCGGGGCAAAGGGGTCGTCGTTCACCTCGCTGCCCGCCACGATGGGGATGGCCTCGTCGAGGAAGCGGGTCAGCTGGCGGAGGATCCGGCTCTTGGCCTGGCCCCGCAGGCCGAGGAGGATGAAGTGGTGCCGCGCCAGCAGGGCGTTGGTGAGCTGCGGCAGGATCGTGTCCTCATAGCCCACGATGCCGGGAAAGAGCGGCTCGCCGGCCTCGAGCAGGCGGAGGAGGTTGGCGCGCAGCTCGTCGCGCACCGTCCGGCCGCGGAGCGGCGCCTCGGCCCACGGGGAGCGCTTCAGGTCACCAAGGGTCTCGGGAAGTCGGGGCATGCTCGAAGGTACACCGGCTGGGGGAAAGAGGGGCGGAAGGCCCGGGGCAGGGACGAGCGGGGACAGCAGCGGGAGACGCCTCCCGGCGGCGGGCCAGGCGCCCGACGGGACTCCTCTGCTACCCGGGGCCTGTCTCGGCGTTCCCGCCCGGCCCCCGCCCAGCCGGTCCCTCGGGGCGTCGCAGGCGGGAGCGGGGACAGAGCGGGGCGCTCACTGTTTGACTTTTGGACAGGTTCGGCTACCTTGCGCGCGGTTTTGTTGCGGGCCGGCCCCCCCGGTCCCAGACAGGTAACCGTGGCACTCACTTTCATTCAGCAGAGGCAGACATGAAGAAGTACCTCACCCTGGCCGCCCTTCTCGCGGTCGCCGCGTGCGGCAGCAAGCAGGACGCCACCCCCGCCGCCGACAGCGTTGGCGCCGGCGTCACCGTCCCGGCCGACACCACCGCCCCGGCCATGGCCGACAGCGCGGCCAAGACCGATTCCACGATGGTCCGCGACAGCGCGTCGCACTAAGCGGGGTCGGCGCCTCGGCGCCAGGCAGTTCCTGCTGAAACGGGCCGCCCCACGAAGGCGGCCCGCTTGCTTGTGTCAGGATGCCCGGAGCGCGGCCGGGATGCCGTCCCGGTGCCGGGTCAGCGGCCGCCACCCGAGCACCTCCAGGGCCGCCCGTGAGGTGAACGGGTTGCCTCCGGCCAGGAAACGCATGGCGGCGCGGATCCCGGGCGCCTGCCGCCCGCCCACCGACCCGAGCCAGTCCACCACGGCGCCGATGCCGAGCGCCAGGCTGGCCGGCAGGTGGACCGGGCGCACCGGCCGTCCGAGGCCCTCGGCCAGGGCGGCAACGAAGTCCGGCACCGAGATCGCGTCGTCGTTGGTCAGGTTGTAGGCGCGGCCCCACGCGGGCGGGGAGGCCGCCAGGGCCGCGGCCACGGCCTGGGCCACGTTGCCGGCTTCCACGAGGGCCATGGGCTCGCGGCCGGGCCCCACCACCGGGAACCATCCCGTGCGGGCATACCGGAGCACGTTAGGCATGAACAGCCGGTCGCCCCGGCCGTACACCACGCACGGGCGGAGGACCATGGCCTGGAGCCCCCGCGCCACACCCTCCCACACCACGTCCTCCGCCAGCCGCTTGGAACGGGCGTAGAACTCGCCGCGGTCCCGCGGGCCGAACGGGAAGTCCTCGGCGACGCTGCCTGACGCGGCATCCTCGAGGCGCGGTCCGTACACCGCCACCGACGAGATGTGCACCAGCGGCACCCCGAGCCGGAGGGCCGTCTCCACCGCGAGCCGGGTGCTGCCCACGTTCACGCGCTCGTACTCGGCCCCGGGCGCCTTGCTCAGGATCATCGCCGCGCTGTGGACGACGGCCCGGACCCCCGTGAGCCCGCGCCAGCCCGCCGGGTCGGTGACGTCGCCGGGCCGGGGCTCCGCGCCGCGGAGGGTCAGTGTGGCGGCCGCGGCGCCGGACCGCGCCAGGGCCAGCACCCGCTCACCGCGGGCCCGCAACGCATCGAGGATGTGGAGCCCGAGGAGGCCCGTGCCGCCGGTCAGGTAGATCACCCGGCCGCCGAGGAGAGGAAGGCCGGCAGGTGGAACGGCAGGGCCACCACCGTGGCGGGCACGCCGCCGGCCCGCACGGTGCTGCCCGGCTCCACCTCGCGCCGCACCAGGGCCAGGCCGAGCAGCCGGTCGGGCAGGGCCAGCAGGGAGGTGATGGTCCCGGCCTCGGGCCGCTCCTCGGCGCTGATGCTGCTGCCGTCGAGGGTGGGGTGCCCGTCCCAGAGGAGTCCCCGCAGGGCGCGATTGGTGTGCCCGCGGAAGTGGAGCCGGGCCACCGTCTCCTGCCCCGTGTAGCAGCCCTTGGTGTAGGACACGCCGCCGATCTCGTCGAAGCGCACCTCCTGCACCAGGGTGCGGTCGCCGATCTCCGCGCCGAGCCGCGGCCAGCCGGCCAGGATGCGCGCGGCCTCCCGGTCGGCATCGTCCCCGTGGGGGAGCCCGCTGGCGGCGAGGGCGGCCTCGACCAGCGCGGCGTCACCGAGGACAAGGGCCTCGAAGGGGGCGCCCGCCGGGGCGCGGACCAGGACGAGCCCGCCGGCCTCACTGACGTGCCCCGGCGCCGGGAGGCCCGGCACCCGCTCGGCCGCGGCCGGCCCGAGCAGCAGGGCCCCGGCATGCCGCCCGCTTTCGTCCTCGGCCCGGGCCAGGCGGGGCGGAAGGGAGCGCTTGAGGAGTTCCGCGAGCGGAGCGGCCGCGCCGGGGTCGGCCACCAGCAGCACCCGGTCGGCCAGCCGCAGCGCCCAGGAGTCCGCGATGATGGCGCCCTTGGGTGTGAGCAGCGCGCCGTACACCGCGCTGCCCGCTCCCGGCTTCTCGAGGTCGTTGGTGAGGAGGCCCTGCAGGCATTGCACGGCGGCGGTGCCGCGGACGCTGAAGACCGCGGGCCGCACCGGCACCGCCACGGCGCCGTCATGGAGCCGGCGGAGTGCCGCGGGCGCGAGGGTGATGGTGTCCATCACGCCACCCACGGCAGGTCGCGCGGATCGCGGCCGGCCAGGTTGGGCCAGACCTGGTCCGCGCCGGCCAGCTCGGCCGCCGGGTGCGACGTGGCGATCATCTGGCAGCGCATGCCCGCGGCCTGCGCGGCGGCGAGCCCGGGGAGGGAGTCCTCGATCACCACGCACTGCGCGGGGGCCAGGCAGAGCGCCTCCCGCGCCTTCTGGTAGCCCTGCGGACTCGGCTTGCAGGCCTCGACGTCCTCCGCGGCCACGATGTGGGCGAAGTACCGCCGCAGTCCGGCCTCGCCGAGCACCAGTTCGATCTCCCGCCGGAGCGCCCCGGAGCAGACCGCCAGCCGGTACCCCGCCGCCGCGGCCTGCTCGATGAACGCCTTGGAGCCGGGCACCAGCTCCATGGAGGCCCGGATGGCCCGCTCGTAGAGCACGGCCTTCCGCTCGATGGCCTCGTGGATCAGCGCCGGGTCCGTGCCGAGGCCCATCTTCGTGAACGTGAACCGGAAACACTCCCGGTCGTCGAAGCCGAGGTAGTCGCGGTAGTACCCGGCCTCGTCGAGGGTGTACCCGTAGGTGGCGAGCGTCGCGATGAGCGCGGCGCAGTGCTGCGGCTCGTCGTCGATGATGACGCCGTTGAAGTCGAACAGGATGGCGCGATCGGGCATGCCGGAACGGTAAGCGGGACGGGCGGGTGGCGGAACCGGGGCCGCTAGCGGGCCGCGTACGACCAGGCGAGCAGTTCCACCGGGTGCACCGCCCGCATCGGCAGGCCGGCCGCCGCGAGGCCGCCGCCGATCTGCATCAGGCAGCCCGGGTTCCCCGTGGCCACGTACCCCGGCCGCGGCGTGGCGCCCGCGAGCGACGCGAGCTTGCTGTCCAGCACCGCGCGGCTCAGCGCCGGCTCGAGCAGCGAGTAGATGCCGGCGCTGCCGCAGCACTTGTCGCCGTCGGGGAGGAGCTGGAGCCGCAGGCCGGGGATGGCGCGGAGCACGGCCAGCGGCGCGTCGTGGACGCGCTGCGCGTGCTGCAGGTGGCAGGGCGCGTCGTACACCACGTCGAGGTCGAGGGGGCGCCCGGGGACGGGGCCGGCGGCGGCGAGCAGCTCGCTCACGTCCTTCACCTTCGCGGCAAAGCTCGCGGCCTCCGGGGTGCCGAGCAGGTGGCCGTAATCCTTGAGCAGGGCGCCGCAGCCGGCGCTGTTCACCACCACGAAGTCCGCGCCGTCGAGGAAGGCGCGCACGTTGGCCTCCGCCAGGGCCACGGCGCTGGGCTGGTCGCCCGCGTGGTCGTGCAGCGCGCCGCAGCAGCCCTGGCCGGTCACCTCCACCACCTCGTAGCCGTTCACCGCGAGGGTGAGGCGGGTGGCCTCGTGCACGTGGGCAAAGAGGGTGTCCATCACGCAGCCGCGGAACAGCGCCACGCGCCCGCGCGTCGGGGCCGGCGTGGCCGGGCCGGGGCCCAGCCGCCGGACGGGCGCGGTGGACGCCATCATGGCCATGCCGAAGCCGAGACGTCCACCGCCCGCCAGCCGGCGGGTGAGCCCCAGGTCGCGCAGCCAGCGCCACAGCGTGAACGCCGGGCGCCAGAACGCCTCGGTGCGGAAGGTGGCGAGCATGAGCCGGGCCAGCGGGCGGAAGCCGCGCTCCCTGGCCAGGATGGCGCGTGCGGCCTCGAGGCCGCGGCCGTAGCCCACGCCCGCGGGGCAGACGGGCTCGCAGCCGCGGCAGCCGAGGCAGGCATCCAGGTGCTGCTGCAGGCCCGCGTCGCTCGGCGCGACCTCGCCACGCTCGAGCGCGCGCATCAGGACGATGCGGCCGCGCGGGCTGTCGCTCTCGTCGCCGGTGGCCAGGTAGGTGGGGCAGGCCTGCAGGCAGAAGCCGCAGTGCACGCACGGGTCGAGGGCGGCGAACGGCCCCGGTGCCGCCGGGGCCAGCGTGGGCGCCACGCGCAGCTCAGCCATCCCGGGCCTCGAGAGCCACCTGGAACGCGCTGCGCGGATCGAAGGTAGCGCGGAGCCGCGTCACCAGGTTGCCGACCCCCTCCCGGTAGGCGCCGAAGTGACCCACCGCCTGACGGAACGGCCACGGCGCGCGCTCCAGCGTCACCGGCACCTCGCGCTGGGCGGCGGCGTGCCGGAGGCGTGCCAGCGCCGCGATGGCGGGCGCCCCGGCCCAGCGTATTGCTCCGCTCCCCGCACCCGCGGCCAGGAGTCCCTCTCCGAGCGTTTCGGTGACCAGGGCGGTGATCTCCTCCACGCTGTCCACCAGCGCGCCGAGGCGGAGCGCCACGGGGGCATCGAGCGGCCCGCGCGCCACGAGGGTCCAGAACGCGGCCGCCTGCTCCCCGCCCAGCCGCTCCCAGCGGACCCGCGTCGCGGTGGCGAGGTCCCCCGCCTCCGCTTCCACGCCCTCGGCGGTCCCCGTCAGCCGCACGGCCAGGGTCCACTCCGGCCCGGCCGCCGTGGCCGGTGACAGCACCTCGAGCGCGGCCACGCCCGCCTGGGCGCGCACCAGCTCGAGCGCGGCGAGGAAGAGGCTGTCGCGGCTGCCGCGGGCCACCAGCGTCACGTCGAGCGCGGGCAGGGCGCGCAGGCGCAGGTGCATCGCCGTGAGCACGCCGAAGGCGCCAAAGCCGCCGACGTGGAGCTTGGTGAGGTCGTAGCCGGCCACGTTCTTCACCACGCGGCCGCCGGCCTCGACCAGGCGGCCGTCGCCGGTCACGACGCTCACCCCGAGCACCTGGTCGCGCACCGGGCCGAAGCCGTGGCGGAGCGGCCCGGCGGTGCCGGTGGCCACGATGCTGCCGAGGGTGCGGTCGGGGCGGCCCGGTGGGTCGATGGCCAGCCAGAGCCGCTGCCGCTCGAGCTCGGCGCGGAGCAGGTCCAGCGGCACGCCCGCCTCCACCGTGGCCACGAGGTCGTCGGGGCTCACCTGCAGGATGCGCCGGAGCGCGCGCGTGGAGACCGCGAGGTCGGCCGGGGCGTCGGCGGGGAGCCAGCTGCCCTGGCCCTCGATGCGCAGGCGCCAGCCCGCGTCGGCCGCGGCCTGCAGGACCAGCACGAGCGCGTCGTCGCTCTCCGGGACGGCGCAGGGGAGGCCGTGCGGGTCGCGCTCCACGCCCTCGGCGCCGAGCAGCGCCTGCAGCCGGTCGAAGACCCGGCTCATGCCACGCCTCCCCGCCGCCACTCGCGGCAGAGGTGGACGGGGACCACCTTGCCCGGGTTGGCGCGCGCCTCCGGATCGAAGGCGCGCCGCACGTCGCACATCAGCTCGAGGGTCGGGGCCGTGAAGGCGAGCGGCATGTAGTCGCGCTTGTCGCTCCCCACCCCGTGCTCGCCGGTGACGCTGCCGCCGGCCGCCAGGCAGGCCTCCATGATCTCGCGGCTCGCCTCCTCCACCCGGTCCGCCTCACCCGGCGCGCGGCGGTCGAAGCTGATGCAGGGATGCAGGTTCCCGTCGCCGGCGTGGAAGACGTTGCTGATCTGGAGGCCGAGCCGGTCGCGGATGCCGGCGATGCGATCGAGGATCATCGGCAGCACCGAGCGCGGCACCACGGCATCCTGCACCGCCAGGTCCGGCGCGATGCGGCCCAGGGCGCCGAAGGCCTTCTTGCGGCCCTGCCACAGCCGCGCACGGTCGGCGGGCGTGGTGGCGCTGCGCACCTCGCGAGCGCCGTGCGCCCGGAGGAGCGCCTCCACCACCTGCGTCTCGGCGGCCACCGCGGCCTCGCTGCCGTCCAGTTCCACCAGCAGCACCGCGGCGGCGTCGGTCCGCGCCCCCGTAGCATAGATGGACTGCTCCACGGCGATGACGCAGCTCTGGTCCATCATCTCGAGCGCGGCCGGCACGATGCCGGACGCGATGATGGCCGAGACCGCCTCACTGGCCGCGCGGAGCGCCATGAAGTCGGCGAAGACGGTGCGGATGGTGCGCGGGACCGGCTCGAGCCGCACGGTGATCTCCACCGCGATCCCGAACATCCCCTCGCTCCCCACGAACAGCCCCACGAGGTCCGGCCCCCACGGCTCCCCCTGCGGCGAGCCGAGCACCACGCTCGTGCCGTCCGCGAGGAGCACCTCCACCTGGGTGACGTGGTTGGTGGTGACGCCGTACTTGAGGCAGTGCGGCCCGCCGGCGTTCTC
>CAZRCT010000127.1:0-7437 GCA_964598655.1 uncultured Gemmatimonadaceae bacterium | reverse complement strand
GCACAGCCCCGCCAGTCCCGCGCACGGCCCCGCCAGTCCCGCGCACAGCCCCGCCAGTCCCGCGCACGGCCCCGCCAGTCCCGCGCACAGCCCCGCCAGTCCCGTGCACGGCCCCGCCAGTCCCGCGCACGGCCCCGCCAGTCCCGCGCACAGCCCCGCCAGTCGCGCGCACAGCCCCGCCAGTCCCGTGCACGGCCCCGCCAGTCCCGCGCACAGCCCCGCCAGTCGCGCGCACAGCCCCGCCAGTCCCGTGCACGGCCCCGCCAGTCCCGTGCACGGCCTCGGCGGTCTTCCGCACTGCCCCGGCCAGCGCCCTCTGGCGGCTTCCACACCGTTCCCGCATCTTGTGATCCCAATATCCTGCATGGCTTTAGGGCTTCCCGCCCCGGCCCGCGCCCGCATCCAGGGAGCCTCGCCTGACCGTCGCCGTACCCCCCGCGCTCGCCGCCGCCCTGTCCGACCGCTACCGCCTCGAGCGCGAGCTCGGCCAGGGCGGGATGGCCACCGTCTACCTGGCGCACGACCTCAAGCACCAGCGCCACGTGGCCCTGAAGGTCCTCCGCCCCGAGCTGGCCGCCATCCTCGGCGCCGAGCGCTTCCTGGCGGAGATCCGCACCACGGCCAACCTGCAGCACCCGCACATCCTGCCGCTCCACGACTCGGGGCAGGTGGACAACACCGTTTACTACGTGATGCCCTTCGTCGAGGGCGAGTCCCTCCGCGACCGGCTCACCCGCGAGAAGCAGCTCCCGGTGGATGACGCCGTGCGCCTCGCGGGCCAGGTGGCGAGCGCGCTCGACTACGCGCACCGCCACGGCGTGATCCACCGCGACATCAAGCCCGAGAACATCCTGCTCCACGACGGCAGCGCCCTCGTCGCCGACTTCGGGATCGCGCTCGCCGCGAGCAGCACCGGCGGCACGCGCATGACGGAAACGGGCATGTCGCTCGGCACGCCGCACTACATGAGCCCCGAGCAGGCCATGGGGGAGCGCGAGATCACCGCGCGCTCCGACGTGTACGCCCTCGGCTGCGTGGCGTACGAGATGCTCACCGGTGAGCCGCCCTTCACGGGGCCCACGGCGCAGGCCATCGTGGCGCGCGTCATGACCGAGGAGCCGCGCCCGCTCACGCTGCAGCGGAAGACGGTGCCGCCGCACGTCGAGGACGCGGTGCTCACGGCCCTCAACAAGCTCCCCGCCGACCGCTTTGCCAGCGCGGCGGACTTCGGGCGGGTGCTGGCCGGCCAGGCGGCGGGCCCGTCGCGCCGCATCCCCATCGCCGCCCCGCGGGACCGCACCCGCTCCCGCGGGCCCCTCATCATCCTCGGCAGCCTCCTGCTGGCGCTCGGCGGCCTGGCCACGTGGGCCATGCTCCGCCCCGCGGCGAACGGGCTCGCGCGGGTCTACCGCTTCGACATCCTCTTCCCGGCGAGCGAGCAGTTCGCCGAGTCCCCCGGGCGCGGGGCGGCGCTGGCGCCGGACGGGAGCGGCTTCGTGTACGTGGGCGTGGGCCCCTCGACGGCGCGGCGGCTGTACTACCGGCGGTTCGACCGGATGGAATCGACACCCATCGAGGGGACGGAGGACGGCGAGGAGCCGTTCTTCTCGCCGGATGGCCAGCGTGTCGGGTTCCGTCTCGGCAACCGGACGGTGCAGGTGCCCCTGGGCGGCGGGCCCGTGACGCCGCTCGTGGCCACGCCGGCCACCTCCGGTTGCTGGCTGGAGGATGGGTCGGTACTCCTCACCACCGACGAGCGGTCCGCGGTCCTGCACCGGCCGGCCGGCAGCGAGCGCCTCGACACGATCGTCACCGCGGGCGACGGGCGATTCCTGGCGCTCACGCCCGTGCCGGGCGGCCGCTTTGCGCTGGTGCAGCTGGCCGGGCAGCGGATGAGCCAGGTGGCGCTGGTGGACGTCCGCGCGCGCACGCTGTCGGTGCTCACCGAGGGGGAGATCCCGGCGTGGTCGCCGTCGGGTGACATCATCTTCCGCCGCGGCCAGGCGCTCTACGCGCTGGCGCTCGACGCGGGACGCGGCACGGTGCGCGGGGAGCCGGTGGAGGTGGTGCAGGCGGGGCCCGGCGACCGGATCACCGACTTCGCCATCGCGGGGGACGGCACCTTCCTCCTGCTCGGGCGCGATGCCCTCCAGCGCACGCTCGTCGAGGTGGACCGCCAGGGGCGCGAGCGCCCGCTCGGCCTCGGCGCCCGCGGCTTCGACAGCCCGCGCTACGCGCCCGACGGCCAGCGCCTGACAGTGCGGGAGCGCGTCGGCGCCGAGTTCAACATCTGGGTGTACGACCTGCGCCGCGGCACCAGCCTCCAGCTCAGCCTGGCCGCCCGCCTCAACTACTACCCCGAGTGGTGGCCCGACGGCCGCCGCGTGTTCTGGGTGCGCCGGGGCGACAGCAGCGCCATGGGCAACGTGGGCCTCTTCATCAAGGCCGCCGATGGCAGCGGCACCGAGTCCGTGCTGTTCGACGACCCGGAGCCCCAGTACGAAGGCACCGTGACGCACGACGGCCGACAGCTCGTGGTGCGCCAGAACGACTCGGCCACGGGCCGCGACCTCTGGCTCGTGACCCTGGCGGACGGGCGCGCGCGCCCCTTGCTCCGCACCCCGGACTCCGAGCACAATCCCAAGCTCTCGCCGGACGGCCGCTTCCTGGCGTACGTGTCCAACACCTCGGGCCGCGCCGAGGTGTACGTGCGCACCTTTCCCGACTCGGGGGCCACGTGGGTGGTGTCGCGCGGGGGCGGGGCGGAGCCCGCGTGGTCGCCGGACGGGCGGGAGCTCTTCTACCGGAGCGGCGACGCGCTGCTCCGGGTGCCGGTGGAGACGCGCGGCGGCTTCAGCGCCGGGCGCGTGGACACGCTCTTCACTGGCCTCTACGTGGCCAACGCCAACCACACCAACTACGACGTGCACCCCGACGGCACCCGCTTCGTGATGGTCCGGATGGACGACGGCGAGCGGCGCGCACGGGTGGTGGTGAACTGGGCGGCGGAGCTCACGCGGCAGCGGGGCGCGGGCCACTAGGCCGGATGTCCCCGGGGCGGATGGCGCGCCGCACCCCACGGCCCTACCATCCGGCGCGGCGGGACGGTCCCGCCGCGCCGTTGGCTTTCCTCAAGAAGGTCCGCATGCCCAGCTCCTCCCGCCCGCCCGCCGAGACACCAGCCGCGCCGTCCACCTTCAAGTCCCTGGGCCTCGCCCCCGCAATCGTCGAGGCGCTGACGGCCCTCGGCTACGAGGAGCCTACCCCTATCCAGCGCGAGGCCATCCCGCCGCTCCTCGCGGGCCGGGACGTGCTGGGCCAGGCCGCGACGGGCACCGGCAAGACGGCGGCCTTCGCGCTGCCGCTGCTGCAGCGGCTGCCCAAGGGCGCGCCGCCGCCGTACCGGCCGAGCGTGCTGGTGCTGGCCCCCACGCGGGAGCTGGCCATGCAGGTGGCGGAGGCCTTCCACCGCTACGGCCGCGCGGTGGGCGCGCAGACGGTGCCCATCTACGGCGGGCAGGCGTTCCCGCAGCAGATCGCCGTGCTCCGCCGCGGCGTCCACGTGGTGGTGGCCACCCCGGGCCGGGCGCTCGATCACCTGCGGCGCGAGACGCTCGACCTCTCCGGGCTCCAGGCCGTGGTGCTGGATGAAGCCGACGAGATGCTCGACATGGGCTTCGCCGAGGACATCGAGGCCATCCTCGAGGCCGCGCCCGCGGGCCGCCAGACGGTGCTCTTCTCCGCCACGCTCCCGCCCCGCATCGCCAAGATCGCCGACCGCCACCTGAACGACCCGGCCCGCATCCTCGTGGCGCGCGAGAAGCCGGCCGCGGGCACCGTGCCCAAGGTGCGCCAGACCGCGTACATCGTGGCGCGGTCGCAGAAGATGCAGGCGCTCGGCCTGGTGCTCGACCTCGAGGTGCCGACGCTCGCCGTGGTGTTCTGCCGCACCCGGCACGAGGTGGACAGCCTGGCCGAGGGGCTCGCGGGGCGCGGGTACCGGGTGGAGGCGCTGCACGGCGGCATGACGCAGGAGCAGCGGGACCGCGTCATGAAGAAGACGCGGGGCGGCGGCGCCGACGTGCTGGTGGCCACCGACGTGGCGGCGCGTGGGCTCGACATCGAGCAGATCACCCACGTGGTGAACTTCGACGTGCCGGAGTCGCCCGAGACGTACGTGCACCGGATCGGGCGCACGGGGCGCGCGGGGCGCGAGGGCGTGGCCATCACCTTCGCGGAGCCGCGGGAGCACCGGCTGCTGCGGACCATCGAGCAGCGGACGCGCCAGCGGATCCAGGTGGCGCAGCTGCCCACAGTGGTGGACGTCCGCGCCAAGCAGCTCGAGCTGACGCGCGCCGGCATCCGTGAGGCGATCCTGGCTGGCGAGCTCGACAGTTATCGCGTGGTGGTGGAGGCGCTCTCCGGGGAGTTCGACGTGATGGACGTGGCCGCGGCCGCCGTGAAGCTCGCGCACCAGGCGGAGGCCGGCGAGGCTGAGCTCAAGGACATCGAGAGCCCGCCGGTGCCGGCCCCCGGGAAGCATCGCGAGCGTGCCGAGGGTGCGAAGGGCGGCAAGCGCGAGCGGCCCGGTCGCGGCGCGCGGCCGCCGATGGCGCGGATCTGGATCGGCGCGGGGCGGATCGCCAACCTGCGCGCGGGGGACCTGGTGGGCGCCATCGCCAACGAGGCGGACCTCGACGCGCGGGAGATCGGGGCCATCGAGATCACCGACCGGTACTCGCTGGTGGAGCTTCCGGAGGAAGTGACGGACCGGGTGGTGGCCGCGCTCCGGGCCACGACGGTGAAGGGGAAGCGCCTCACCGTGCGGCGGGACCTGGCCAACCGGCCGGGGCGGCCCGCGCGCGGGTAGGACGGGGGCCGGCGGGGCTGGCGCACGGCGGCCCCGGGCGGCACCTTGGGGCGGCGACCTGACAATTAGGGATCGCCCCCCTACACCCTGCCGCCACACGCTTCCGAGGGCCGGTCACCCGGCCTCGTCCCACATCCTCTCCAGGACCCCGCATGCGCGTGCCCGCGAGCGTCCGCCTTGCCCTCTGCCTCGCCACGCTTGCGGCCCCGGCCCTTGCGGGCCAGGTGGGCGGCGAGGCCGGCTACACCGAGGCCCAGGCCGAGCGCGGCCGCCGGCTCTACGGTGCCTTCTGCGCCACCTGCCACGGCTCCGAACTCGAGGGCGCGATCGGGCCCGTGCTCGCCGGCGAACGCTTCACCAAGCGCTGGACGGGAACGGCGCCGGGCAACACGGTGGCCGACCTGTTCACCGTGCTGCGCACCACCATGCCGCGCCCCGCCGCGGGCAGCCTGGCCGAGGAGTCCTACCTCGACCTCCTGGCCTACCTCCTGCGGCGGAACGGCGTCGCCGCCGGCCCGCGCGAGCTGGGCTCCGAGCCCCGGGCGCTCGCCTCCATCCGCCTGGTCGCCCCCGCGGCGGATCGCCCGGCGGCCCCGGACTTCGTGGCGGGCGACAGCGGCCTGGCCCCGAGCCGGCGTGTGGGCCCCGCTGCCGCCGACCTCCGGGCGGCAGCGTCAAGCACCGACTGGCCGATGCACCTGCACGACTACGCCGGCACCCGCTACTCGCCGCTCCGCCAGGTGACGCGCCAGAACGCGGCCCGGCTGCAGGTGAGCTGCACCTTCCAGATGGGTGTCATCGAGAACTTCGTCACCGGGCCGGTGGTGTGGCAGGGCACCATGTACCTCACCACGCCCGAGCTCACCGTGGCCATCGATGCCGCCACCTGCCGGGAGCGCTGGCGCCACCGGTGGCAGTGGCTGGACGAGCCGGGGTGGAAGAACCACCGCGGCGTCGCCGTGCAGGACGGCTACGTGGTCCGCGGTACCGCCGACGGCTACCTCCTGGCGCTCGACGCCGCGACGGGCCGCCTCCTCTGGGCCCGCCATGTCGGCAACCCGGCGGCGGGTGAGGTCTTCACCATGCCCGCGATGATCATCGACAGCCTGGTGATCCTCGGCACGGCCGGGAGCGAGAACAACGTGCAGGGCTGGATCGGCGCCTTCCGCCTGACGGACGGCACCCCCGCCTGGCGCTTCAACACCATCCCGCGCCCCGGCGAGCCGGGCGCCGAGACCTGGCGCAACGCCCCGGGCGTGCCTGTGGGCGGCGGGGGCATCTGGACGTCGCCGACGTACGACGCCGCGCGCGGCGAACTCTACGTGGCCGTCACCAACCCCGCGCCCGACCTCCCGGCCTACCTCCGGCCCGGCGAGAACCTCTACACCAACTCGGTCATCGCGCTCGACGTCCGCACCGGCGCGCTCCGCTGGCACGCCTCGATGGTGCCCGGCGACTTCCACGACTGGGACCTGACGCAGGCCACGCCCGCCCTCACGCTCAAGATCGGCGGCCGGGACCGCGCGGTGCTGGTGACCGCGGGCAAGGACGGCGTGCTCCGCACCATCGACCGCGACACCCGCGAGCGGCTCTACGAGGTGCCGGTGACCACCCGCAGCAACGTGGACGTGCCGCTCACCAAGGAGGGCGTGGACGTCTGCCCGGGCGTGCTGGGCGGCGTCCAGTGGAACGGGCCCGCCTACCACCCCGGCACCGGCCTCGTGTACACGCCGGCCGTGGACTGGTGCAGCACCTTCCTGCTCACCGACACCGTGCGCCACATCCCCGGCCGGAACTACATGGGGGGCATCACCCGGCGCGCCGCCACCAAGCAGGGCTGGCTCACGGCCACCGACGCCGTCACCGGCCAGGTGCGGTGGCGCTACCACTCGGCGGAGCCGATGGTGGCCGCGGTGACCACCACCGCGGGCGACGTGCTCTTCACCGGCGAGGGCACCGGCGACTTCCTGGCGCTCGACGCGGTGACGGGGCGCGAGCTGTACCGCTTCCACACCGGCGGCGGCATCGGGGGCGGGGTGGTCACCTACGCCGTGGCGGGGCGGCAGTACGTGGCCACCACCTCGGGCCGGAGCGGGTTCTTCTTCGGCACCTGGGGTTCGCCGTCGGTGTTCGTGTTCGCGCTGCCGGAGGGCCGGTGAGCGACGCGCCGGCGCAGCTCGCCGCGGCGCTCGCCGACCGCTACCGCCTGGAGCGGAAGCTCGGCGAGGGGGGCATGGCCACGGTGTTCCTGGCCGAGGACCTGCGTCACGACCGGCAGGTGGCCATCAAGCTGCTCCGCCCCGAGCTCGCCGCCGTGATCGGCGCCGAGCGGTTCCTGGCCGAGATCAAGACCACGGCCAAGCTGCAGCACGCGCACATCCTGCCGCTCTTCGACAGCGGCGAGGCGGGCGGGCAGCTCTTCTACGTGATGCCGTTCGTGGAAGGGGAGTCCCTCCGCGATCGCCTGACACGGGAGAAGCAGCTGCCGACCGGCGACGCGGTGCGGATCGCGGGTGAGGTGGCGAGCGCCCTCGACTACGCCCACCGCCATGGCGTGATCCACCGCG
>CAZRCT010000126.1:0-7604 GCA_964598655.1 uncultured Gemmatimonadaceae bacterium | reverse complement strand
CACCCGCTGGCCCTCGATGGTGGCCTCGAGCTCCTGCTGGGTGCGCGTGGCGCTCGCCTGCAGGCTGTCGATGCTCGCCTTGTACTCCTCGATCTGGCGGAGGAGCGCCGTGTTCCGCGTGGAGAGCGAGCGGGCCCGCTGGGTGCTCTGCTCCAGGCGGGTCTCCGTCTCGTTGAGCCGCGCCACCAGCGCCTGCACCCGCTCCAGCGCCGCGGTGCGCGCCGCCCGGTCCCGCTCCGCCGGCGTGCCGGCGTCGGTGCTGGCCGAGTTGGCCACCACGGCGCTCCGCGCCCGGGCCAGCTCCTCGTTGATCGAGTTGACGAACTTGGAGGTCTCCAGCACCTCCGTGATCAGGCTGTCCTTCTCCGCCGCCAGCGCCTGCGCGTCGGCGAGCGCCTGGTTCAGCTCTTCCTTGTGCTGGTTGCAGCCCATGGCCACCACCAGCGGCACCACCCACAGCAGACGACCACGCATCCGACACCTCCAGGTGTTCCCCGTGAGCGCCCCCCGTCCCGGGGCCGGCGCGGCGCGCGGGAAGGGATCCGCGCGCGGTGGCCAAATCCTAAACGTCTGCAAACTGGTCGCCAGTGACTGGCCTCACACGCTTCGATGACAGTCCTGTTATCGAAATGCAAGGCTGGCGAGAGGGAGGCCGCGCGCCCCACGGGAACGCGGCCCGGATCACCGGGGCAGGGTCAGCTGCGGCGCCGCGGCGGGGTGGCCGCGGGCGTGGCCGGGGCCGCCGGGCGGGGGCGGGCCGAATCGGCGGCCACGGGGGTCGCGCTCCCCGTCAGGCCGTACTTCTCGGGGTGGCTGCACACGATCGCGGCGGCGATGATCTTCGGCACGTACTCGCGGGTCTCGTCGGGCAGGAGCTTGAGGCGGTACAGGTGCCAGAAGTCGCGCTTGGCCTTCTTGAAGCCGCCCGGCGTCTGCGCCACCTTCCGCAGCACCCGCCGGACGCCGTTCTCGCCCTTGTTGTAGCTGGCCATGGCCAGCATGAACGACTCCTCGCCGAACTCCGCCAGCAGCCCCGCAATGTACTTGGCCGCCGCCCGCGTCTGCCGCGGCACGTCGGTGCGCTCGTCCACCCCGCCCTCCACCCGCAGGCCCAGGCTCTGGGCCGTCGTCTTGGTCATCTGCCACATGCCGCGCGCCCCGGCCGCGCTCTTGGCCATCGGGTCGAACTGCGATTCGGTCCACGCCACGTACGCCATGACTTCCGGCAGCTCGAGCGCGCGGAACTCCGCCGTGATCTGCGGCCAGTAGCGTTCCTTCCGCCGGTAGATGATCCGCGCCGTGGGCCCCGAGCGCACCAGCTCCCGGATGTGGTAGGCCACCCGCTCCTTGAAGATCGGCGGCACGGCGTAGGTCCCGGCGCCGGCCTGGAGGAGGATGTTCCGGATCTCGCGGTCCAGCTCGTCGCCGCTCTGTTCCTCCACCTTGGCGGCCGCCTGCTTGCTGGTCTGCGCCAGCGTGGCGAGCGTGCGCTCCGCGTTGGCGGTGGCCTCGAGCAGCTGCCGCTCGAGCAGCGCCAGCTGGAAGGAGTCGCGCTCCGAGTCCATCCGCTTCTGGATGTCGGCGATCTGCAGGTCGAAGCGGCCCTTGGCGTCCAGCAGGGTGTCGATCTTCCGCTGCTGGGCGTAGATCACCGCGCCCATCAGCCCGATGATCACCACCGAGAGCCCGCCCACCACGCCCACGATCCGCACCCAGCGGCGCCGGGTCTGCGCCTTCATCAAATCGCCGACGTCCTGGATGGCGCCGGCCATCACCTCCATGGTGCGCCGGCTCTTGGTGCCGCCCGCCCGGGCGCGCTCCTCCGCCACCTTCTCCGCCGCCGCCGCCACCACCCGGAGCGCGGAGGTGCTCCGCGTGCGCCCCTTGAAGGTCTCGACCATCCGCTGCGCATCCTGCTGCGCGTCGTAGTTGGGGTCGAAGACCACCGCCACCTCCACCTCCGGCCCCTCCATGCTGCCGAAGCGGATGCGGTCGCCGCTCTTGAGCACCGCGCTCTCGGTCTTGTCCCCGTTCACGTAGATCCCGCCCGCCTGCCCCAGGTCGAGCACGTGGTACGCATTCTCCTTGCGCACGATCGCGGCGTGGTAGCGGCCCACGTCCGGGTCGGTGTCGGCGTCGAACCGCACGTCACAGTCCCCGCTCGTCCCCACCCGGAGGGAGCGCTTCTCGTACTCGGCCGTGGTGCCGGCCTGGGAGCCGTGGATGTGGTTGATCCGGATCATGAATTGGGGGAGGCGAGACGGTAGGGAGAGTACCGTTTTGCGTCACGCTCCGCCAGACCTGCGTGAAAGGTCGCTTATAGGCCAGTTCACGCCGGTTTTCACTCCCGTGACGAGCTTCCTAGACAGGCCGAGCCGGATACGGACGATGTCGACCCCGCACGGGAAGGACACGTCGGCGGCGCCAGGCCAGGACAGCGACCTCGCCCGCCTCATCGCGCTGGAGCAGCGGCTCAGCGCGCAGCAGGAGGCCGCGCGCGTCCACGACGAGCAGGTGCTCGCCACGGCGCGCACGGCCGCCGCGGAGGAACTCGCCGCCCTCGCCCGCGAGCTCGCCCTCCTCCGCGCGCAGCTCAGCCAGGAATCCCAGGTCACCACCACCGCCCGCATCCAGGCCCTCGAGGCCGAGGGCGCCGCCGCGTGCGCCCGCTACGACGCGCTCGACGACGCGCAGGTCACGCGGCTCGCCGGCGAGCTGGTGCAGTGGCTGCTGGCGGGCGGGGAGGCGGCGCCATGATCGTCGCCATGCTGCGGGTGCGCCTGCTGGGGCCGCGGGAGCGGCTGGAGCCGGTGCTCCGGACCCTCCAGGACGTGGGCCTGGTGCACCTGGCGCCGCCGGAGGACGCACCCCTGCTCGCGGCCCCGGACCTGACGGCGCCCGAACTGCGCCTGCGCCGCCGCCTCGCCCGCCTCGCCGATCGCGCCGAGCAGACCCTGACCCTCCTCGGCGCGCCGGTGAATGAACCCCCGCCCCGCAGCGCGGCCCCGCCGCTCGGCGTCCTCGCGCGGCGGGTGCATCGCGCCCATCGTGAGGCCACCCGGCTCACCTCCGGCCTCGCGGCGCTGGACGAGGAAGGCGCCCTGCTCGCCCGCTACGGCGCGATCTTCCGCGCCTTCGAGCCGCTGCTCCGGAGCCAGGCGCGCTGGGCGGCGGGCCGCGTGTACCACATCCTCCTCCGCCCCGGCCAGGCCGAGGCGGCGCCCGCCCTGGAGGCGCAGCTCGGCGCCCTCCTCGGCAAGGCCTTCGAGCTCCGCACCCAGCCGCTGCCGGAAAAGGAAACCGCCGTCCTGATCGTGGTGCCCGAGCACTCGGCGCCCCAGGTGGAGAAGCTCCTGGCCCAGGGCCGCATCAGCGAGGTGGCCATGCCGGGCCCCTGGGCGGGGCAGACGCTGGCGCAGGCGATGCCCGCCATGCAGGCCCGCCTCCGCGCCATTCCCGGCGAGCGCACCGCCCTCGAGCGCCACCGCGCCGAGCTCCGGCGCCGCGAGGAGCCGGCCCTCCGCCACGCCGCCCGCGCGGCCCGCGACCTGCTGGCCCGCCTCGACGCCCGCGCCCTCTCGCGCCTCACCCGCCACGCCTTCGTGCTCGAGGGCTGGGTGCCGGCCGAGACGCGCCCCCGCCTCGCCGCGGCGCTCCGCGAGCGCTTCGGCGACACGGTGGTGGTGGAAGAGGTGGGCCGCGATCACTGGCACGCGGAGGAGGCGCCCGTGGTGCTCCGCAACCCGCGGCTCTTCCGCCCCTTCGAGCTCCTCATCAAGCTGATGCCGCTCCCCACCTACGGCTCCATGGACCCGACGCCGTTCGTGGCGGTGTTCTTCCCCATGTTCTTCGGCCTCATCCTCGGCGATCTCGGCTACGGGCTCATGCTCACGCTGCTCGGCGTGGTGCTGCGCCGCCGCAGCGCCGAGGGCACCCTGCTGCGCAACGTGGCCGAGATCCTCGAGGCCTGCGCCATCTTCAGCCTGATCTTCGGCCTCCTCTTCGGCGAGTTCTTCGGGGACCTCGGGCGGCGGGCCTTCGGGCTGCACGCGGTCTGGTTCGACCGCGAGGAGGCGGTGATCCCCTTCCTCATCCTCGCCGTGGCGCTCGGCGCGGTGCACATGCTGCTCGGGCTAATCATCGGTACGGTGACGGCGTTCAAGACCCACCGGCACCAGGCGCTCGGGCGCGGGCTCGCGGCCATCATGCTGGTGCTCACGGTGGTGGCGCTCCTCGCCAGCGTCGAGGTGCTGCCGCGCGGCTTCCTGACGCCGAGCGCGCTGGCCATCCTCGGCGCCTTCCCCATCCTGGTGGTGCTCGAGGGGATCGTGGCGCCGGTGGAGTTCCTCTCCACCCTGGGCAAGGTGCTCTCCTACGCCCGTATCATGGCGCTCGGCACGGCGTCGGTGATGCTGGCGGTGGTGGCCAACGAGCTGGCGGGCGCCTTCGGGAGCATGCTGGTGGGCGTGGTGTTCGCGCTGCTGTTCCACGTCGTGAACTTCGCGCTCGGCGTCTTCAGCCCCGCCATCCACGCGCTCCGCCTCCACTACGTGGAGTTCTTCGGGAATTTCTACAGTCCGGGCGGCGTGGCCTACCGCCCCTTCGGGCACTGGACACCCACCCGGACCGAGCCGTCGTAGGCCGGCCCTGCAAGGAGGACCGCATGTCACTCTGGATCCCGTTCGCCGCAGCGCTCGCCATCGGGCTGCCCGCGCTGGCCACCGCTTGGGCGCAGTCGCGCATCGGCCCGGCGGGGGCGGCCACCTTGGCGGAGAAGCCCGAGCTCACCACCACCGTGATCATCATGGTGGCCATCCCGGAGACCATGGTGGTGCTGGGCTTCGTGGTGGCGGTCCTCATCATGCTGCGCGGCGGCGCCTGAGCGGCCATGGCGCTCGCCGACCTGCTCGCCACCCTGGAGCACGACGCGCTGGCCCGCCTCGCCGAGGCGCGGGCGGCCGCGGAGGCGGAGGCGGCGCGCCTGCGCGCCGAGGCCGCCGAGACGGCGGCGCGCCGGCGTGCGGAGGTGACCGCCACCACCCGCGCCACGCTGGCCCAGGAGAGCGGGCACGCCGTGGCGCTCGCCACGCAGCGGGTGCAGCACACGGTGCTGGCGAGCCGCGAGCGCGCCGTGCAGCGGGTGCTCGCCGCCGCGCGGGCGCAGTGCCGGGAGCCGCCGCCGCCCGACCTGCACCCCACGCTGGTGGCGCTGGCGCGGGCCGGGCTCCGCTACCTGGAGCAGGGCCGGGCCGTCGCCCGCGGTGATCCCGCGCTGCTCGCCGCGCTCCGCGCCGCCGTGGACGGCACCCACGACCTCGTCCTGGCCCCCGACCCGTCGGTGGGCGCCGGGATCCACCTGGCGAGCGCGGACGGCCGCGCCCGCGTCGATGCCTCCCTGCTGGGCCGGCTGGCGCACCGCGAGGACGAGGCCCGCGCCTTCCTGGTGCGCCGCCTGACGGGGGGGGCCCCATGAGCTTCGAGGCGCTGGTGGCCCGCGCGGCGGGCCTCACCACCCACCTGCTCGACCGGGACACGCTCACCCGCCTGGCCGAGCTCCCCGACCTGAACGCCCTCGGCCGCGAGCTCGGCGCGCTCGGCGTGCCCCTCCCCGCGCAGCAGGCCTCCGCCGCCGACATGGAGCTGGCGGTCCGCCGCCACGCCGCGCTCCGCATGCGCGAGCTGGCGCGCTGGGACCCGGCCGGCGCCGTGGTCCCCGTGCTGCTGGCCGAGGCCGAGCGCCGGGCGCTCCGCACCCTGGTCCGGGGGCTGGTGGAGGGCCTCGCCCCCGCGGCGCGGCTCGACGGCCTGGTGCCCACGCCGAGCCTCACCGAACGCGAGCTCGCCGAGCTGTCCCGGCAGGCCACCCTCCCCGGCATGGTGGCGCTGCTCACCACCTGGCGCTCCCCGTGGGCCGAGGCGCTGGGCGGCGTCCGGGGCAGCGAGCCGGACCTGGTCCACGTGGAGCTGGCCCTCGCCGGCGCCCTGGCGCGCCGCTACCTGCTCGCCGCACGTCGCGCCACCGGCGCGCTCCGCGACTACCTGCGGGAGGGGCTCGACCTCGAGAATCTCGCGGCCGCCCTGCTGCTCGCCGGCCGCGAGGCCGAGGCCGAGCCGGCGACCCACTTCCACGACGGCGGCAGCTGGCTGCTGGAGGGCGCGTTCGTGATCGCGGCGCGGGCCGAGTCGGTCGCGACGGCGGCGCACCGCCTGGCCGTGCTCTGCCCCGAGCCCGAGCTCGCGGAGCGGATCCTCACCCTGGCCGAGGATCCGGTGGCGCTCGAGCGCGGCATCACCGCCTGGCGCCGCGAGGCGTGGTGCCGCCGCGCCCGCCGGGAGCCGCTCACCGCCGCCCCGGTGCTGGCCTACGCGCTCCGGCTCGAGGAGGAGACGCGCGCGCTCCAGCGGGTCATCTGGGCCATGGCGCTCGGCGCCCCCCTCGGGCTCCGCCTGGCCGCCGAGGAGGCCTCGTGAGGTACCGGGTGCAGGTCCTCTGCCGCCCCGCGCTCGCGCCCGGCTTTGCCCTGGCCGGGCTCCGCCCGGTGCTCGCCGCCACCCCGGGCGAGGCGGCCGCCGCACTCCGCTCCCTCGCCGCCCAACCCGACGCCGGCGTCCTCCTGGTGGACGAGGCGCTGCACGAGCAGCTCCCCGTGGACCTCCGCCGCGACCTCGCCCGCCGGGCGCTGCCCCTCGTGGTGCCCTGCCCGGGCCCCCGCTGGGGCGGCGAGGCGGCGGGCCTCGACCGCTACATCGCCGAGCTGCTGCGCCAGGCCATCGGCTATCGCGTGAGGCTCACATGACCGCGCCCGCCTGCATCCGCCGCGTCACCGGCACCCTGGTCGAGGCGGCGCCGCTCCCCGAGGTGGGGCTCTACGAGCTCGCCGCCGTGGGCAGCGGCGGCCTCCTCGGCGAGGTCATCCGCCTGGCGGGCGACCGCGCCACCCTGCAGGTGTACGAGGAAACCAACGGCCTCGAGGTGGGCGAGCCGGTGAGCCCGAGCGGCCGCGCCCTCGAGATCGAGCTGGGCCCGGGCCTCCTCGGCAGCGTCCTCGACGGGCTCGGCCGCCCCCTCGCCGCGCTCGCCGCGCACAGCGGCGACTTCCTCACCGCCGGCGCCAGCGTCCCCACCCTCGACCCCGGGAAGTGGTGGACCTTCACCCCAACGCTCGCCGCCGGGGCGGACGTGGCCCCCGGCGACGTGCTCGGCACCGTCGAGGAACGGCCCGGCTTCGTGCACCGCATCCTGGTGCCGCCGGGCGTGCGCGGCACGCTGGCCCGCCTCACCGGCGGCCAGTTCACCGTGCACGAGACCATCGCGGAGCTGGCCGACGGCACCCGCCTCACCCTGGCGCAGCGCTGGCCCGTGCGCCGGCCGCGCCCCGTCGCCTCGCGCCTCCCCGATGACCGCCCCTTCCTCACCGGCCAGCGCATCCTCGACTTCCTCTTCCCCGTGGCCGAGGGCGGCACCGTGGCGGTGCCGGGCGGCTTCGGCACCGGGAAGACGGTCATCGAGCAGTCGCTCGCCAAGTGGGCGGATGCGGACCTGATCGTGTACATCGGCTGCGGCGAGCGCGGCAACGAGATGGCCGAGGTGCTGAGCGAGTTCC
>CAZRCT010000125.1:0-7662 GCA_964598655.1 uncultured Gemmatimonadaceae bacterium | reverse complement strand
GGGCTCTCGCGCCGCTACGCCGACCTCAACATCGACGGGCAGAGCCGGCTCGAGATCCGCACCGAGCGGCTCAAGAACCACCGCTGCACCGCGGCGCAGTACCTCGACCTCTCCTCCGGCTGCCGCAGCGGCGGCTTCAAGGCCCCCCGCCTCGACACCTACCTCTCCATGCGCGCCGGCGGGCTCATCGGCCAGCGGCTGCACGTGGACGTGGACTACGACACCGAGCGCGACTTCAACGCCCGCAACAACCTCCTCATCTACTACGAGGGGCTGGAGAACGAGATCGTGCGGCGGGTGGAGGTGGGCACGGTGACGTTCCGCCCGCCGCCGTCGCGCTACCTCACGGCCGCGATCCCGGCCAACAACTTCGGCGTCAACGCCACGGTGCAGGTGGGGGCGCTCGAGGTGCAGGCGCTGGCGGCCACGCAGGAGGGGAGCCAGATCGCCGACCGGCGCTACCAGGTGGGCACCAGCGCCGCGCAGCCGCAGGACCGTGAGGCGCGCGACCTCGACTTCGAGGCCCGCCGCTTCTTCTGGGTGCCGGACCCCGCCACCCTTCCCGGCTTCCCCCGGCTGGATGTGCTGAACCTCGCGGGCGTCGCGCCGCCCGCCGGGGCGCCGCTCAGCACCAGCGCGCTCCGCGTGTACCGCTACCGCCCGGCCACCCGGGCGGGGACCAACCCCAACCTGGGGGGCATCACGGCCCTGGCGCTCGGCGCCGATCCCACGCAGCGGGTCACGGCGCAGTGGGAGCTGCTGGTCCCCAACACCGACTACTACGTGGACCCGAGTGCCCTCTGGCTCGGCCTCACCCAGCGGCTCGACGAGAACGAGTACCTGGCGGTGAGCTACGAGACGGCCACGGGCTTCGTGGGCACCTTCCCGGCGCAGGACACCCCGGTGGGCGCGGGCCAGCCCCCGCGCGACACGCTCCGGCTCATCGTGGAGCCGCGGGTGGACAACACCCGCGAGACCTTCCGGCACGAGCTGCGCAACATCTACGTGGTGGCCGGCGGGGACCTCAACCTGAGCACGCTCAAGGTGGGCCTCACGCTCAACCGGTCCGAGAAGCCGCTCGGCAACCCGGCCGGCACCTACCTGGCGGCCTTCGGCCTGGCCACGCCCAACGACCCGAACACCTTCAACGCCACCGACCGCCTCTTCCCGCGCACCCAGGATCCCACCGCGTCGCTGGTGCTGCCGGAGCATTACATCGTCTTCCCCACGCTGCAGCCCTTCGGCGACGGCGCCGTGCTGACGCCGGCGGAGCGGAACGACTCGGTGTACGCCACGCCGGGCTACCTGCTGCTCACCGAGGGGCCGCCGGCCAAGTTCGTGTTCCGGCTGCAGTACACCACCACGTCGAGCGGCGACATGACCACGCTCGACCTCGGCGCGCTGCAGATCCGCTCCGGCAGCGACCAGCTGACCTACAACGGCCGGCGGCTGGAGCGGGACGTGGACT
Source organism: uncultured Gemmatimonadaceae bacterium (assembly GCA_964598655.1). GTDB lineage: Bacteria > Gemmatimonadota > Gemmatimonadetes > Gemmatimonadales > GWC2-71-9 > JADJOM01. The sequence continues at coordinate 6,194 of CAZRCT010000125.1, read as the reverse complement.
ACACCATCAACTACGACCTTGGCAAGGTCACCTTCACCAACCCGCGCCAGCTCTTCGGGCAGCAGGGGGGCACGGTGCAGGCGCGCTTCGAGGAGCGCGGCATCTTCGCGGTGGCGCCGACGCAGATCTACGGGCTGGCCACCCGCTACGCCCTGGGCGACGTGGGCGGCATCAACCTGGTGGGCGTGTACCAGGTGGAGCAGAGCGCCTTCAACCGCCCGCAGCTCGGCTTCGAGGCCAGCGCCCAGCTGATGGGCGGCATCACCACGGACCTCCGCTTCCGGCCGGAGGCCGTGACCCGCTTCCTCAACCGGCTGACCTCGGCGCCGAGCACGGCGCCGTCCCGGCTCGACATCAATGCGGAGCTGGCGCTGTCGCGACCGGACCCCAACCGCTCGGGCCAGGCCTACCTCGAGTCCTTCGAGGGCGACCCGGGGCTGCCGGTCTCGCTGCGCGAGAATGCCTGGCAGCTCGGCAACGTGCCCCGCTACACCGATGGCGTGGACCAGGTGGTGGGCGTGGTGTTCGACACGGCCGACGCGGCGCAGCTCACCTGGCAGAACCTGATCTCCAATGGCAGCAACCAGCTCCGCGCCGGCGACATCGACCCGCAGCTCCAGGTGGCGGGCCAGGGCAACCAGCTCGAGACCATCCTCTACCTGGCGCTCCACCCCGACACCTCGGGGGGCCAGACCCGGCGCAACAACACCCTGCGCTGGACCCTCCCCGCCCGCCCCAACCGGCCCCGCTGGCGGTCCATGACCACGCCGCTCAGCATCACCGGCACCGACCTGTCGCGGAACGAGTTCCTCGAGGTCTGGGTGTACCAGAACGACAGCCTGAGCGCCGAGGCCGCGGGCGTGCGGCTGGTGGTGGACCTGGGGGAGGTGGGGGAGGACGCGCTGGCCTTTGCGCCGGACAGCGCCACCATCAGCGGCAGCGACTCGCTCTACACCGGCCGCCACGCCACGGGCGTGGGCCAGCTCGACAGCGAGGCCGACCCGCTGCTCGGCACCTACAACGCCGCCACCGACGACAACGGCATCCTCGGCGACCGTCCCGACTCGCTGGTGGTGAACGGCACCACCGAGTTCCAGCCCTCGCTCTGCTCCCGCGAGCTGAGCGGCTCGGTGCTGGTCTATCCCTGGGGCGACCTCGACGCCCGCTGCAGCCGCGGCAACGGCGTCCTCGACGCCGAGGACCTCGACGGCGACAACCGCCTCGACGCGGCGGGGGCCACGGACAACACGCTCCGCTGGGTGATCGACGTCCGCGACACCACCCGCTACTTCGTGCGCCGCGGCGTCCCCACCACCTCCGGCATCGGCGGCTGGGTGCTCTACCGCATCCCGCTGCGGACGCCGGACGCCACGCTCGGCACGCCCAACATCCGGCTGGTGAAGCACCTCCGCCTGACGGTGGTGGGCGAGCCGGACCAGGGCGGGCCCGACATCAAGGCGCAGTTTGCCCTGGGGCGGATGCGGTTCCTGGGGTCGAGCTGGGTGCGCCGCAGCAACCGCCCGGTGCAGGGGCTGGCGGGCACCACCGCCAACCCGACGGGCGAGGTGCTGGTCACCACGGTGTCCACCGAGAACGTGGAGCTGGGCTACACCTCGCCGCCCGGCGTGCGGGGCGGCGTGGACCGCAAGGGGGGCTCGCGCGGCGAGTTCGGGACGGTGGTCAACGAGCGCTCGCTCCGCATCGTGGGCACCGGCCTCCAGCTCGGCGACCGGGCCGAGGGGTACCTGCGCTTCCCGAGCGGGGCGCGCAACCTGCTCCGCTACCGCGAGCTCCGCCTGTGGGCCCGCGGCCGCGGCGCCGGCTGGGACAACGACGACTTCCGCGCCTACGTCCGCGTGGGCAGCGACCCGCGCAACTTCTACCAGTACTCCCAGCCCGCGCGCACCACCACCTGGAACCCGGAGCTGCAGGTGAACCTCGAGAAGTGGCGCGAGCTCCGCGCCCAGCTCGAGACCCGCCGCCTGCAGGGCCTCCCGGCCGACAGCGCCCAGCGGGTGGCCTGCGGCGGGGACCCGCTGTCGATCGCCTACGTGGCCTGCGACGGCGGCTACCTGGTGTACGTGGAGAACCCGGCGGTCACCCCGCCCAACCTCGCGGCGGTGCAGGAGGTGGCCGTCGGCATCTACCGCGCCGGCGCGCTCGACCCGGGCGACTCGACCGAGGCGTGGTTCGACGACATCCGGCTGCTGGAGCCCATCTCCACCGTGGGCACCGCGATGGCGGTGGACGCGCGCCTCGTCGGCTCCAACGTGGGCGACCTGAGCTTCTCCTACACCCGGCGCGACGGCCGCTTCCAGCAGATCGGCAGCGAGCCCACCTACCAGACGCAGGGCACCTTCACCGCCGGCACCTCGCTGAACGCCGACCGCTTCCTGCCCACGGCGCTCGGCGTGGCGGTGCCCATTTCGGTGAACTACTCGCGCACGGCGGTGGCGGCCGAGCTGCTGGGGGGCACCGACGTGCTGCGGTCGGACCTCCGGAACGTGCGCCAGCCGCGCACCGACAACCTGGACTGGTCCATCGCGCTCCGGCGCACGCAGCGCGGCACGTCGTGGCTGGTGCGCGGGTTCCTCGACCCGATGAGCCTCTCGGCGGCCTTCTCGCACGGGAACGCCACCAGCGAGCTGTCGGAGGCCACGACCTCGTCCAGGAACCTGACCGCCAGCTACACGCTGGTCCCGGGGCCCACCCGCGTGAGCCTTGGCCTGGGCGGGCTGGTGGATGCGCTCCCCGCCTTCCTGCGGAAGACCGCCGCCGGCGACGGCCTGCGCACCGCGCGGGTGACCCTGGCGCCGTCGGCGGTCCGGCTGGCGAGTGGGCTGGTGCGGAACGAGAGCGAACTCCTCAGCTTCTCGGTGCCGGTGGTGAGCGCCCTCGACACGGCGCGGCTGGTGAACTCCCTCACCCACACCTGGCGCAACTCGGCCGGCGTGAGCTGGGACCCGCTCGGCATGCTCACCCTCGGCGCCGACCTGGCCAGCACCCGCGACCTCCGGCAGTATCCCGACTCCACCGCGCTCGGCCGCCTGGCCAAGGCGGAGCGGCGGAGCTTCCTCGGCATGGACGTGGGGGTGGAGCGGGACCGCTCGCTCAGCACCACGCTCGGGCTCACGCCGCGGCTCACCCGCTGGCTCCGCCCCCGCTACATCACCTCGAGCGCCTTCGTCCTGTCGCGGAGCCTCACCAGCCGCAACCCGGTCCGCGAGGACGGCGACAGCGCCGGCGCCTTCATCCTGCCGCAGACGCTCAACAAGACCCGCACCGCCGAGCTCGGCGCGGCGGTGGATTTCCTCGCCATCGCCACCGCGCTCTTCGGCGACTCGAGCGGCATCACCCGCGCCAGCCGCCGCATCCGGCCCTTCGACGTGGCCGACCGCCTGACCCGGAACGGCACCTGGGACCTCGCGGCCTTCGATCCCGGGCTCGGCTTCCAGCTGGGCCTCGGCGGCCGCGACGACTACCTGGTCCACGAGGGCGAGCAGGCCATCGCCGCCTCCGAGGTGAAGACCACCACCTTCGGCTCCGGCTTCGACCTGCCCTTCGGGCTCACCTTCAACCTGAGCTACCAGCGCACCCGGAGCGCGCGGTACCAGCGCTCGGCGGGGGCGTTCTTCGTCACCGAGTCGTTCCAGAAGGAGTGGCCCCGGGGGAACGCGCGCCTCACCCGCACCCTGCGGCGGGGGCCGGTGGCGCTGGTGACCCTCGGGGCCAACTTCCGCACCTCCAACGGCCGCACCGAGACGCCGAGCGCGGGGACGCCGGTGGTGACGGCGGTGTACTCCCGGAACCTGACGCCCGACCTCTCGCTCACCTTCCGGAACGGGATGAACCTGGCGGGCTCCCTCAGCAAGTTCTTCCAGACGCGCGAGGGCAACGGCCGCAGCACCGAGACCACCCAGAACGACGTCAACCTCGCCCTCTCCCACAGCTTCCCGCTGCCGCGCTCGGTGAGCCGGACGCAGAAGATGGTCCGCGGCCAGCTCTCCACCACCCGCTCCAAGTCGGTGACCTGCCTGGACCAGGCGGGGGTGACGTCGGGCTGCCTCACGATCCAGGACACCCGGCGGCAGGAGTACCGCGCCAGCTTCGACACCGACCTGCTGGCCAGCATGAGCGGCGGGCTCCAGTTCTCCTACGCGGTCAACGAGGCGAAGCACCTGAACCGCAAGGTGTCGCAGATGATCCTCACGCTGGCGTTCCAGCTCTCGCTCTTCTCGGGCGACTACCGCTAGCCCCGGCGCCTCTGGCGCCCGGCTGCCCGCTCCCCCTTCTTTCCCGCCATGCGCGCCCTCCTCCCGCTCCTCGCCCTCACCCTCGCCTGCCAGGGCGAGACCGCCCCGCCGCGCGAGTTCGACGGCGCCACCGCCTTCCGCTACCTGGAGCAGCAGGTGGGCTTCGGCTACCGCATCCCGGGGACGGCGGGGCACGCGCGCACCGCCGCCTGGCTGGACAGCCTGCTCCACGCGCGCGCCGACACGGTGGTGGTGCAGGCGTGGAACCACGTGACCGCCAGGGGGGACACCCTCCCGCTCCGGAACTTCCTGGCCCGCTTCCAGCCCGCCGCCCCGACGCGGGTGCTCTTCCTGGCGCACTGGGACACCCGGCCCTTCTCCGACAACGACAGCTACCGCGGCGACCGGGCCCGCCCCGTCCCCGGCGCCAACGACGGCGCCTCCGGCGTGGCCGTCCTCCTCGGCATGGCCGACGCGCTCAAGGCGCGCGCCCCCGGCATCGGGGTGGACCTGCTGTTCGTGGACGGCGAGGACTACGCCGACTTCGCCAAGGAGCCGAACGACGTCCTGATCGGCTCGCGGCACTACGCGCGGAACCAGCCCCCGGGGCCCCGGCCGGCGTGGGCCGTCCTCTTCGACATGATTGGCGACCGGGACCTGCAGGTGAAGCAGGAGGGCAACAGCCTCCTCGCCGCCGCCGACGTGGTGCAGCGCGTCTGGGACGTGGCCCGGCTGCTGGGCTACGACTCGGTGTTCGTGAACAAGCCCGGCCTGACCATCACCGACGACCACGTGGAGCTGCAGAAGGCCGGCATCAAGGCCATCGACGTGGTGGACTTCGACTACGGCCCCGGCCACGCCTGGTGGCACACCCCCGAGGACACCCTCGGCAAGGTGAGCGACCGGAGCCTGCAGGTGATCGGCGACGTCGGCATGGCGCTCATCCGGCTGCAGAAGCCCCAGCCCTAGCCTCGGCGCGCGTTGGAATGCACCCGCCCCGCATCCCCCGGATACCGGGGATGCGGGGCGGGCCCGTTATGGTGGGGCATGACGGGCGAGCGACGCGCGGTGTTCCTGCTCCTCGGCCTCGCCGTGGCGGGGCAGGGTCTCCGGATGTGGCGCGGGGCGCCGGACCAGGCCCCCGGCGCGGTGAGCCTGCTGCCCGCGCTCCCCACGGCCTCCCCGGCCGCCCACCGCGACTCGAGCCGGGCCCTCGGGCGGCCGCTGGCCGCCGGGGAGCGGATCGACGTGGACCGGGCGGGGCCGTCGGAACTCACCCGGCTGCCGCGGGTGGGGACCAGCCTCGCCAAGACCATCGTGGCCTGGCGGGAGGCGCATGGGCCGTTCGGGTCGCTGGCGGCGCTGGACCAGGTGCCCGGGGTGGGGCCCGGCCTGCTGGCGCGGCTCGAGCCGCACGTCCGGTTCTCCGGCACGCCCCGGCCGGCCGAAGTGGCGGGCGGCGGGTCACTGCTGCTGGAGCCGGTGGACGGGCCGCGGGTGGGGGCGGCACCGGTGCTCAGCCTCAACACCGCCACGGCGGAGGAACTCGAGCGGCTCCCGCACATCGGGCCGGGGCTGGCGGCGCGGATCGTGGCGTACCGGGAGCGGCACGGGGCGTTCGCGGCGGTGGACAGCCTGGTGCGTGTGCCGGGCATCGGACCGGCCACGCTGGCCCGGATCCGCGACCGTCTTGCCCCCTGAGGTGGCCCCGGCTTCCCCCTACAACCCCTTGCCTCCCAACCCGATACCTAGGAGGGACTGGGGCCGACGGTGACGGGCGGACCCACTGCTTGGGGGTGATCGCCTCCCTTGACACCCTCCCCTCACAGCCTACTTTGAATCAGAAGCCCTAAACCGTTGCCCCACTTCACAATCCAGCGTTAGCGGAACGATGGCGACTGCAGCGGCCGGAGGAAGCGACCGGCTGGGCGACATCCTGAT
>CAZRCT010000124.1:0-8124 GCA_964598655.1 uncultured Gemmatimonadaceae bacterium | reverse complement strand
CGCACTCGGCGACGTTGAACTCGCCGGCCTGCAGCAGCCGCACCAGGATGTTCTCCACGTCCTCGCCGACGTAGCCCGCCTCGGTGAGCGTGGTGGCGTCGGCGATGGTGAAGGGGACGTCGAGGATCCGCGCCAGCGTCTGCGCCAGCAGCGTCTTGCCGACGCCCGTGGGGCCGATGAGCAGGATGTTCGACTTGTCGAGCTCCACCTCGCCGTCGCGGGCGCTGCCGGCGTTGATGCGCTTGTAATGGTTGTAGACGGCCACCGCCAGGGTGCGCTTGGCGCGCTCCTGGCCGATCACGTACTGGTCCAGGACCGTCTTGATCTCGTTCGGGGTGGGGACCTGCGTGATGGTATCCGCAACCTCGCGCTCCTCATCCTCCGCCAGGATCTCGTTGCAGAGGGTGATGCACTCGTTGCAGATGTAGACCGACGGCCCGGAGATGAACTTCCGGACGGAATCCTTCGACTTCCCGCAGAACGAACAGCGCAGGTGCTTGTCGTTGGACATGTCGGTCGGCCCGTCCTCAGAAGTAGTAGGGGGAGCGACAGGAAACCTGTCCCTCCCCCCGGGGAGCGTCAAGAGCCGGTTACTTGGCCACCGGCTGGAGCTCGGTCCGCTTGGTGATCACGTTGTCGATCAGCCCGTAGTCCCGCGCCTCCTCGGCCGACATGAACCGGTCGCGGTCCATGTCCCGCTCGATGGTCTCGATGGGCTGGCCGGTGTGCAGGCTGTAGAGCCCGTTGAGCTTGGAGCGGAGGTAGAGGATCTCGCGGGCCTGGATCTCGATGTCGGCCGCGGTGCCCTGCGCGCCACCCGAGGGCTGGTGGATCATGATCCGCGAGTGGGGGAGCGCGCTCCGCTTGCCCTTCCCGCCCGCCGCCAGCAGGAACGACCCCATCGAGGCCGCCATGCCCATGCAGATCGTGTTCACCGGCGCCTTCAGGTACTGCATCGTGTCGTAGATGGCCAGCCCGCTCGACACCACCCCGCCCGGCGAGTTGATGTACAGGTAGATGTCCCGCTCCGGGTTGTCCGCCTCGAGGAACAGGAGCTGCGCGATGATGATGTTCGCCACATCATCGTTGATCGGCGCGCCGAGGAAGACGATGCGGTCCATCAGGAGGCGGCTGAAGATGTCGTACGACCGCTCGCCGCGGCTCGACCGCTCGATGACGTAGGGAGGATACAGGGAGGCCATGGGGTGCACGCTCAGGCGTCGACCACGGTGGAATGCGAGAGGAGCCAGGCAAACGCCTTCTCCTCGGTGAGTGACCGCTCCAGGTCCCGCAGGCGGCCGGCCTTCTCGAACTCGGCGTACAGCTGGCCCGGCGGCACGTTGCGCCCCTCCGCCAGCCGGGCGATCCGCTCGTCGATCTCCTTCTCGGTGGCCGCCAGCTGCTCCGTCTCCACCAGCGCGTCCAGCACCAGCTCGCGGCGCACCTGCTGCTCGGCCATGGGCCGGAACTCCGCCGAGAACGGCTCGAACTGCTCGGCCGGGATCTGGTACGCCTGCATGTACCCCTGGATCAGCCGGTTCACCAGCGACGGCGGCGTCGGCACCTCGTTGGCGGCGTAGATCTGCTGCAGCAGCTCCTGCCGCACGCTGGCGTCGGCCTGGGCCTTGGCGTCGGTCTCGAGGTCCGCCCGGAGGGCCTGGCGCAGGGCCTCGAGCGTCTCGAAGTCACCCACCTCGCGCGCAAAGGCGTCGTCGAGCACCGGCAGCTCCTGGCGCTTCACCTCGTGCAGGGTGATGCGGACCTTCCGGGTCTGGCCGCGGCGGGCCTCATCCGGGAAGTCGTCGGGGAAGCGCACGTCCGTGTCCACCGTCTGGCCGGGGACGAGCGTCATCACCCGCTCCTCGACGTCCGGGATCGCCCGGCCCTCGCCGAGGACCATGGTGTACGGCTGCGCGCTGCCCGGTTCGGCATTGTCGCCCTCGAAGGGGGCCACCTCGAGGCGCACCATCTGGCCCGGCGCGGGCTTGGCCCCCTCCACCGGGATCCAGTTGGCCTTCCGCTCGGCCAGGTCGCGGAGCTTCTCCTCGACGTCCTCGGCGGTGACCGGCTTGACGGTCCGCTGGACGGTGAAGCCCGTGGCCTTCGCCAGCTTCACGTCGGGGCGCACCTCGACGTGGAACTCGAACTCGAGCGCCTGGCCGTCCTCGAACTTGAGGTCGTGGATGTGCGGCTCGGCGATGGGCTTGAGGGCCTCGGCCGAGAGGGCCTGGTCCCAGCTCTCGCGGATCAGCTCCTCGAGCACCGTCTGGCGGATCTGCTCACCGAAGCGGCGGCGGACGACGGCTTCCGGGGCCTTGCCCGGCCGGAAGCCGGGAAGACGGGCCCGCTGGGAGAAGTAGCGCAGCGCCTTGTGCTCCGCGGCCCGCACCCGGTCCACCGGGACGGTCACCTGGAGGCTCTTGGAGCCCGCATCTTCCTTTGTCTTGACGATCGAGATGTCCGGCATGGGCGGCAATCTACCCATGGCCCATCCCGGGGGTCAAATGAAGGGTTCGTCCTGCCGATAGTTGGTCTGACGAGGTGGGCAGTGCCCGTCCGGCGGCCGTCTTCGTGACTCGGAGAGAACGGGCAACTCCTTGCCCTGAAAGGGCTTGTGGCAACAGTCCTGGTGGTGGACGACGAACCTTCCATGCGCAAGGCGCTGCGCGCCTTCCTCGAGCGCGCCGGCTTCACGGTCCTCGAGGCCGACTCGAGCGCCGCCGCCAGGCGCATCTTCGCCGAGGGCCCCGGGGCCGACGCGGTGGTGTGCGACGTGCTCATGCCCGGCGAGACCGGCATCGCCTTCTACGATGCCCTGCTCGAGACCTCCCCCCGGCTCGCCGACCGGGTCGTCTTCCTCACCGGCGCCGCCGCCGACCCGCGCGTCCACGCGCCCATCGAGCAGCGGGGCGTCCCGCTCATCTCCAAGATCGACGACCTGCGGCTCGTGGTGGATGCCGTCCGGCTGGCGTTGCTGCGGCGGCCGTCCATGATCGGGAAGGTGCCGGGAGGCTGAGGACTGAGGTTCGTCGCGCCCTTCACCGGAGAGGCCCGGAGGTGCGGAGGGCGGCAGGGGTACTGCATGTGGAAAGCGGGGCTCACCGTATGGTGAGCCCCGCGTGGTTTGTGCCGGTGTCCCCGCGAGTCCGTGGCGGGAATCTCCCCCCGTGGCCGGGTCACTCCTGCCGGCGGCTCCGCCGGTCCTGCCGGTTCTCACTGCACCACCACGAGCCCGCTGGAACCGCCGAAGTCGTCGGCCACCACCGGGACGCCCTGGGGCGGGCCCCAGGGGCCGCCGTCCACGCGCACGTTCACGCTGTAGCGCCCGGGCGGGAGGGCGGCGCGCAGCACCCAGAGGCCCCCGGGCTCGGCCTCCAGGAGAACGGGCGTCCAGTGGGTGAAGTCCGCCATCAGCTCCACCCGTGCGGCGTGCGGGAGGGGGAGCCGGAACTCCACGGAATCCCGGCTCACCCGGGTGGCCACGAGGCCACCCACGCGCTCGCGTCCGGACCTCGGGAAGACCGCCGGACTCCCGGGCCGCCGGCCGCGCGGCAGGGTGGCGGTGAGGCCGAACTTGCCGAAGCGGCCGCCCGGCGTTCGAAGGGAGCCGTCCGGGGGCTGGTAGCCAGCCGCCCCCACGAGGCCGATGGTGCCGCTGAGCCACCAGCGTCCCTCGACCATCCACCAGGTGACCCCGCGGACGCGCGCCCGCCGTTGCGCCAGCTCATCGCCGGGGCCACTCCCGAGCCCGCCCGCCGGCTCCGTGATCCCGAAACGGTGGCCGAGCGCCCCGCCCAGCTCCAGGGGCCCACCGTGCCAGCCGAGCCAGGCGCCCACGTCGGTGCGCACCCGCTGCGCCTCCCGGGTGGAGTCCGCGGAGAGGCTTAGGGTGTCGGTGGGCGTGGTCCGCACCAGCGCGCGGGAGGCGGTCTGGCTTGCCTGCAGCTGCACGGTGAGCGCGCCGAAGCGCTGCCACGCCGCCCCCTCCCACCGGACGACGCTCCCCACGGCGTCCCGGCCGGCCTGGCTCCCGAGCCAGAGCCCGTGCGCCGCACCGTGCACGTGAAAGCGCGCGCCGCCGAGCAGGAGCCCGGCCGCCTGCTGCCCGGGATGGGTGAGGCCGCTCCCCTCGCCCGTCAGCTCCACGGTGACCGGCCCGGCCACCGGCCGGTACCACGAGCCCGTGAGCCGCCCGAAGCTGCCGTGCCGCCCCGGCCCGAACTCACGGTACTCCCCCTCGGCGAGCAGCCGGAACGCCGGCCGCAGCCACTCGGCCGCGCCGCCCACTGACCAGAGCCGCCTCGGCGCGGGCGTGGGTGTGGGGGAGGCACTCCCGAGCGCCGCGTCGGCGCGGAGCGTTACCTGTGCCCCGAGGGGCAGCGCCGCCGCCAGCGTGAGCAGGGCGGTGAGGACCCGGCGCGTCATGGGCGGCTCCGCGTGGGCGGGAGCGGCGTGGTGGGCGGCTGCTCCGCGGCGGGCGGCATGGTGCGCCCGCGCGCCGGCGTCACCAGCTCATCCCGCAGGGCGAGGAAGGCGGCGTCGCTCGCGCCGCGGGTGGCCATGTCGCGCACCGAACCCCAGGCGCGGTCGCCGGCCACGCCGGCCGTGAGGAGGTCGGCGAGCACGCTGAGCGGCACCACGAGCGGCTCGCCCCGCCGGAGCTGCCGCAGCTGGCGCAGGGCGGGCGCGTCGGCGCCTGCGCGAAGGGCCGCCGCGCCGGCGACGAGTTCCCCCTCGGTGGCCCCGCTTCCAAGCGCCGCGCGGGCGGTGCCCAGGTTTCCGGCCAGCGTGCGCACCGCCAGCAGGATGCGCCCGGAGTCCGCGCCCTTGCTCGCACCCTCGAGCGCCTTGAGCACCAGCGGGGCCGTGGGCAGCGCCGCCCGGCCCGCGCTGTCCACCACGCGCTGCACCTCGCGGGCCACTCCGGCGGGAAGCCGCTCGGCCAGCCGGGCGTCCTGTGCGCGGAGCGGCGTTCCAAGCAGCAGGAGCACCAGAACAAGGCGGTCAGCGCGCAACGGTGATCACCGAGGTTGGGGTGTCGAAGTCATCGGCCGCGGCGGGCAGACCGGGGTCCGGGAGCCAGCGCCGGCCGTCCACCAGATAGGCATAGCGATATCTTCCGGGCGGGAGCCGGAGCGTCACGTTCCACGTGCGCCCGTGGCGCTCGAGCCGGTTGGCGCCGGGGTCCCAGTCGTTGAAGTCGCCCACGAGGGCCACTTCCCGGCCCGGCGCGGAGACGGCAAACGCGACCTGCGCGCGCCCATCCCCGGCGTCCGCCCGATGCTCGCGGTACAGCATGAGCGCCAGGCCCGCTGCCGCCGCCAACGGCAGCGCCAGCCGCCACCGCCGCGCGGGCCGATGCACCGGCGCCTCCAGGGCTGCCAGCGCACGCTCGAGGTAGCCGTCCCCGAGGGCCACCGGTTCCCGGAGCGTCAGCACCGCCTCCGCGAGCCAGGGCTCAGGTGGCAGCTCCGCCTGATGGTCAGCGTCCACGATACACCTCCTCCAGCCGGAGCCGGAGCGCCCCGCACGCCCGGCTCACCCGCATCTTGAGTGCCGGCACCGACAGCCCGGTGAGCTCGGCCATCTCCTCGTAGCTGAATGCTTCGACGTGCTTCAGGAGGAAGGCCTCGCGCTGCTCGTCAGGCAGGGCGGCGAGGGCGCGGGCCAGTTCCTCGCGCCAGCCGTCGTCCTCGGCCGGGGCGGCCGCGCCGGCCAGGGCCGCGTCGCCGTCGGCGCCACGCACCAGCCGGTCCTTCCGGGCCAGCCGCGAGCGGCACCGATTCACCAGGATCCGGAACAGCCAGCCCCGCACCCGCTCCGGCTCGTTGCACTGCGGCAGCGCGGTCCAGGCGCGCACCAGCGTGTCCTGCAACGCCTCCTCCGCCTCCGCCCGCTCGCCCAGCAGGCGCAGCGCAAACCGTTCCAGGCTGGCGCGATGCCGTTCCACCAGCGCCGTGTAGCTCCGGCGGTCGCCGCCGCGGGCGCGGGTCACCAGCTCGGCGTCCGTCGGGGTCATCTCACAAAGACCCGGCGAGGAGGGAAAAGGTCACGAAGTGACGCGGGCGCGGGTGCAGGGGTCATAGGGGTGCGGCGCGGGACAGGCGGGGGCGAGGTGCCGTGGGGACGATTCTCGTCCACGCCCCAGCGCGAGCCGACCGGTCACGGACGGCGCCCGCGCCACCCCAGTTTCCCCAAGGAGCACGCATGCGCGCATCAATCCGCGCGGCGCTGGTCGTCGGCCTCGGTCTCCTCACCGCCTGCGGTGACGGCGGCACGGGGCCAGGCACGGTCGGCACCGCCAAGGGCAACGGTCAGCCTGCCGTCATCACCGGCGAGGTGCTGACCATCCGCTTCCAGCCCGACAGTACCTACGTCCCCGTCGGCGACGTGACCGTCCGCGCCTACTACCTCGGCGCGCTGCCCGACGACTCGCTCGGCACCCCGCCGAGCGACACATCCCTCGTGGACCCGGTCCCCTTCGACCCCTGGGGCATGCCCGACTCGCTCCCCGGCGACTCCACGCCACCCCCGCCGCCTCCGGTGGACAGCTTCCCGCCGCCCGTGGACACCCTCCCTCCCCCGGTGGACACGCTGCCCCCGCCGGTGGCGCAGTGCGGCGCGCGCGGCGAGCTGGTCGCGACCGTGACCAGCAATCCGCAGGGCAAGTTCACCCTGCCGAACCTCGAGCCCGGCCGCTACGACCTCGTGGCCGAGGCGCCCGACGGCTACCGCTTTGACGGCCTGGCGTGCGACGTGGCCGCGCGTGGCGGGCAGCCTACCCGCGTGCCGCTCTTCCTGGCCCCGGCGCCGGACCAGTAGCACCATCCGCCGCCCGGACGCACGAAGGGCCGCCCTCCACCGGCAGGGCGGCCCTTCGTCACGTTCACCGGTGGGAACGGCGCCGGGCTGAAGCCCAGCCGGGTTACACAGCGTTGGTCATCACCGGCGGCGGGGTGCCACGACTGGCCCCGGTGGCCGGGCGGCCGTTGCGCCGGCTCCATGCGCTCGCCATCCCCGAGACCAGCATCCCGAACAGTCCCGCGACCGCCAGCAGGTTGAGCCCCGCCGACCACGGTCCCGCCCACGTCCCCTCGTGAAGTCCGTGGCCTAGTCGCGAGACGGGGCTGTCGAGTGGCCGGACCACGTCCCCGTCCACCACCAGGCGTTCCGGTCCGCGCGGTCCGCCCATCAGGAGGAGCGACGTCCGTCCGGGCAGCCGCTGGATCCCGAGGAATTCCCCGATCTCGACGTGCGGCGCGGCCGTCCGCACCACCTCGGCCAGCCGCCGGGGCGGCGCGTCCGAGCGGATCACCACCGGCGGGTGGACTTTCATCAGCACCACCGAGACCGGCAAGAGCGCCAGCAGCGGCCACCCAAGCCACCCGAGCCGGGTGTGCCACGGGAGCGGGCCCCGCCCCCTGCGGGACGGCCGTCCGAGGAACGGTCCCACCACGAGCAGCAGGAGGAGCGCGAGCGTGGCGAGCGCGACGAGCCCGCCGCTCCCGGTCCAGAGGTCCACGTGAACCTGCCGAACCTCGTCCCAGAACCCCGGGGATTCCGGTGGCGGCGGCGGCAGCGCCGCCCCCGTGCGCAGGTCGTGGGCCGCCGGCTGGTGGGATGGGCCGGTGCTGGTGAGGAGTGTGCGACGATCATCGAGCACGGCGGCGAAGTCCACGGTGCCGGCGGGATCAAGGCTGTCGAGCAGGGTGACCAGGCGTGCGCCATCGATGGGCGCCGGCGCGGCGGCCGGCGGCTCCAGCAACGGCCGCAGCGCGAGAAGGGCCCCGGTGCCGAGGACCACGAGGTAGACCGGCGCCAGGACCAGCGCGGCCCAGCGGTGCAGGAGTGCCACCCGGTTTCGGAGTGAGGCGCGAGCCATGGAGCCGCCGTGTCGGAAGTGGCCTCCACCTACGCCCGGAGCGACCGACTCGGTTTCAAGGTGGGACGCCTTGGGTCATGAAACGTTGCGGGGCCGGCGTCCGGAGTGAACGACGGCCCCGCCACACACGGCCCTGAGGCAGGCATGCGAACGCCGGGAGTCGAACCCGGACCCCTTGCGGGACAGGATCCTAAGTCCTGCGCGTCTGCCAGTTCCGCCACGCTCGCGTGGCCCAAGTATAG
>CAZRCT010000123.1:0-8163 GCA_964598655.1 uncultured Gemmatimonadaceae bacterium | reverse complement strand
GGGCGATGCGCGCGTGCTGGGCAAGCTGGGCCAGTCGGACCGCGCGAGCGGCCACCCGCCACTTCCGGCGGGCGCCACCGCGCGCGGGTAGCGGGACGGACCGGGAGAGTTCCCCATGAAGGTGTTCATCACCGGCGGCGCCGGGTTCATCGGTTCCCACCTGGCCGAGCGGCTGCTCGCCCGGGGCGACAAGGTGCTCATCCTCGACGATCTCTCGACGGGGACGATGGACAACATCGACCACCTGGTGGGGCGGCCCGGGTTCGAGTACCGGATCGGCACCGCGCTCGACCTGCCGCTGGTCACCGAGTGCGTGGACCGCTGCGACGTGACCGTTCACCTGGCGGCGGCGGTGGGCGTCAAGCTCATCGTGGAGCGGCCGGTCCACACCATCGAGACCAACGTGGGCTGCACCGAGACGGTGCTCGAGGCGGCGGCCAAGAAGCAGAAGCTGACGCTCGTGGCGAGCACCTCCGAGGTGTACGGCAAGAGCGCCCGCATCCCCTTCGGCGAGGAGGACGACCTCCAGCTCGGCCCCACCAGCCACAGCCGCTGGGCCTACGCCTGCAGCAAGGCGCTGGACGAGTGGCTGGCGCTGGCCTACCTGCGCGAGAAGCAGGTGCCGGTGATCCTGTGCCGCTTCTTCAACACGGTGGGCCCGCGGCAGACGGGGCGCTACGGCATGGTGCTGCCCAACTTCGCGGCGCAGGCGCTGGCCGGCGAGCCGATCACGGTGTACGGCACCGGCACCCAGTCGCGCTGCTTCGGCCACGTGCAGGACGCGGTGGAGAGCATCCTCCGGCTCATCGCCACGCCGGCCGCGGTGGGGCAGGTGTTCAACGTGGGGAACGACGAAGAGGTGAGCATCCTGCGGCTGGCGGAGCTGGTGCGGGAGGCGGCGGGGTCGAGCTCGGAGATCCGGCTCATCCCCTACAGCGAGGCGTACCCCGCGGGGTTCGAGGACATGCAGCGGCGGGTGCCGGACGTGCGGAAGCTCGAGAAGGCCATCGGCTTCCGGCCGCGGACGCCGCTGGCCAAGATCATCGCGGACGTCGTGGCCGACCAGCGCGCCCGCGTGGCCGCGCGGGCGTAGCCCGCGGCCGGCGTGCGCGCGATCCTGACGTACCACTCGATCGACCCCTCGGGGTCGGCGATCTCGGTGGCGCCGGAGGAGTTCCGCCGGCACGTGGCGTGGCTGGCGTCGGGGCGGGTGCGGGTGGTGCCGCTGGAGCAGCTGCTCGCGCTGCCCGCGGAGGCGGGAGCCGTGGCGCTCACCTTCGACGACGCCTTCGCCAACTTCGGTGAGGTGGCGGCGCCGCTCCTTCAGGAGCACGGGCTCCCCGCCACGCTCTTCGTGGTGAGCGACCACGTGGGCGGCAGCAACCGCTGGGGTGGCAAGGCGGACATGCGGGTGCCGGAGCTGCCGCTGCTCGACTGGCCGGCGCTCGGCCGCCTGGCGGAGCAGGGCTTCACGCTCGGCGGGCACACCCGCCGGCACCCGCACCTGACGGCGTGCACCGACGCGCAGCTGCTCGACGAGCTGGCCGGCGGGGCGGAGCGGATGGTGAAGGAGCTGGGGCGGCGGCCGGTGGAGTTTGCGTACCCGTACGGGGACGTGAACCCGGCGGTGGCCAGGGCGGTGGGGCGGGTGTTCCAGCGCGCGGTGACCACCGAGCTCCGGCTGCTGGGGCCGGCGGACGATCCGCTGTGGCTGCCGCGGCTCGACATGTTCTACCTGCGCCGGGCGGGCGCCCTCGAGGCGTACGGCTCGGCCCGGTTTGCGGGGACGATGTGGATGCGGGCGCAGGCGCGCCGGGTGCGCGCCGCGCTCGGGACTTTCGGAGGCCAGTGGTGACCCAGAGGCCGTACCTGAGTGTCGTGATGCCCGCCCACCGGGCGCTCGCGGTCCTGCCGCGCGTCATGGACGCGCTGCTGGCCAGCGACCTGCCGCGCGAGGAGTGGGAGTTCCTCGTGGTGGACGACGCCAGCCCCGACGACACGCCCGGCCTCGCCGCCCGCCATGCCGACGCGGTGATCCGCCTCCCGGGCCCGCCCCAGGGCCCGGCCTACGCGCGGAACCGCGGCGCCGAGGCGGCGCGCGGCGAGGTGCTGGTGTT
Organism: uncultured Gemmatimonadaceae bacterium; assembly: GCA_964598655.1. Lineage (GTDB taxonomy): Bacteria > Gemmatimonadota > Gemmatimonadetes > Gemmatimonadales > GWC2-71-9 > JADJOM01. The sequence goes on along the minus strand of CAZRCT010000123.1, from coordinate 6,046 downwards.
CGTGGACAGCGACGTGTGCGTGCACCCGGCCACGCTGCGCCAGTTCGCCGAGCTCTTCCGCGCCCACCCCGACATCGGCGCCGCCTTCGGCAGCTACGACGACAAGCCGCCGGCGCCCGGCATCGTGTCGCAGTACCGCAACCTGCTGCACCACTACCACCACCAGCAGAACGGCGGCGACGCGGAGACCTTCTGGGCGGGCTGCGGCGCCATCCGGCGCGCGCTCTTCCTGCAGGCGGGGAAGTACGACGAGTGGCACTACCCCAAGCCGTCCATCGAGGACATCGAGCTGGGGCACCGGCTGCGGGCCATCGGGTGCCGCATCGTGCTCCGGCCCGAGATCCAGTGCACGCACCTCAAGCAGTGGACGCTCAAGAACATGGCCAAGACCGACCTCCACGACCGCGGGGTGCCGTGGATGCGGCTCCTGCTGCAGGAGGAGCGGATCGGGACCATGCGGTCGCTGAACCTCAAGCTGTCGGAGAAGATCAACACCGCGCTGGCGGGGCTCGGGGTGCTGCTGCTCCTGGCGGCGCCGTTCGTGGACTGGCGGCTGGTGCTGGTGACGGGGCTGCTCGGGGTGCCGATCTTCCTCACCAACCTGCCGCTGTACGGCTTCTTCCGGCGCACCAAGGGGCTGGCGTTCACGCTGGCCATCATGCCGCTGCACTACTTCTACTACGTGCTCAACTGCGTCTCGGCGTCGCTCGGGATCGTGCTGCATCACGTGATCGGGGAGCCGCACCCGCGGCCGGCGGTGCAGGCGTTCGCGGAGGTGGGGGTGTCGCACTGGCCGCCGGTGCCGACGCGGGGGAAGTGGCATCCGTGGAGTGGGTCGCGCCGGGCGGCGGGGGAGGGGACGCGATGAGCCCCGCCCGGCCTTGCCGCTGCCCGGGACGCCCGGCGATATTCGGGGCGTATCCCCTTGCCTGTCCGTCACTTCCGGGGGCCCCATGCCCGTGACCCAGCCGCCCAAGTCCGAGGCGCTCCCCGAGCCGCTCGCGCTCGCCTTTGCCCCGCTCGACAAGCGGGCGCTGGGCGTGGCCACGGGTCTGGCGCTCGGGCTCCTGATCTTCCTGGCCACCGCCATGACGCTGGTGCGCGAGGGGGGCCTGCAGGTCAACCTGTGGCTGCTCGCCAACTACCTCTCCGGCTACTCGCAGACCTGGCCGGGGGCGTTCATCGGCTTCGGGTGGGGGCTGGTGATCGGGTTCGTGGCGGGGTGGTTCATCGCCTTCTGCCGCAACTTCGTGATCGCGGCCTCGCTCTTCTGGATCCGGACGCGCAACGAGCTGGACCAGACGCAGGACTTCCTCGACCACATCTGACCAGGCCATGACCCAGAACGACACCGAGCTGCAGCAGGCCCTCCTCCGCCTCAACGCGCGCGCCTGGGGCATCGCCTTCGGGCTGCTGCTGGGCGGCGGGCTCTTCATCGCCACAGTGGTGCTGGTGCTGCGCGGCGGCGAGAACGTGGGCCAGCACCTGGGGCTGCTGCGGGTCTTCTTCCCCGGCTACTCCATCAGCTACGCCGGCGCCATCATCGGCTTCATCTACGCCTTCGTGGTGGGCTACGCCTTCGGCCGGCTGGTCGGCTCCGCCTACAACTTCCTCGTCCGTCCCCGCTAAGGCGCCCGCGTGAGCGACCCGCCGGTCCCGTCCCGGGCTCCCGACGCGCCGCTCCCCGCGGGAGGCGCGCTCCGCCTCGCCGCCTGGCTCGGCGCCCTCGCCGGCTTCGGCGAGGTGCTGCTGCAGTACGCCGTCCGCTACGGCTGGCACCGGTTCAACTTCACCGGGCGCGACCTGCCGTGGCTCACCCCCGCCGCCTACACGCTGCTCTTCCTGCTGCTCGGCCTCGTGCTCCTGGCCCTCGGGGCGGCGTGGCCGCGGCTCCGGCGCCCGGGGACGTTCCTCGGCGTGCTCACGGTGCCGGCGGTGGCGAGCCTGGCGTTCATGTACCCGCCGCTCCACAAGGGGGCGGCGCTGCTGCTGGCGGTGGGCGTCGGGGTGCAGGTGAGCCGCTGGGCGGCGGGCGAGGGGTGGCTGCTCCGCCTGGCGCGGGCCACGTGGGCGGTGCCCCTCCTGCTCATCGCGGCGTGCCTCGCCGGGGTGCGGGGGAAGGCGGCGTGGGACGAGCGGCGGGCGGTGGAGGCGCTGCCCTTTGCGCCGGTCGGGGCGCCCAACATCCTGGTGATCTTCCTCGACACGGTGCGGGAACAGGGCGTGAACCTGGCGGACTCGCTCCAGGGCTCCACGCCCTTCATGGCGCGGCTGGCCGGGCGCGGCACCCGCTTCAGCGAGGCGCGCTCCCCCGCGCCGTGGACGCTGCCGAGCCACGCCAGCGCCTTCACGGGGAAGCCGGCGCACGCGCTGTCCGCCGACTGGATGACGCCGCTCGACGACTCCACCCCGGTGCTGGCGCAGGAGCTGGCGAAGCGCGGCTGGGTGACGGGCGGCTTCGTGGGGAACACGCTCTACTGCAGCCGCGAGACGGGGCTGGCGCGGGGCTTCACCTATTACCGCGACTACACCGCCGCCCCGGGCGAGTGGGTGCGGAGCGTGTCGCTGCTGCGGGTGCTGCACGGCACGCCGCTGGTGCGCCAGGTCCTCGGCATCGAGCAGCTGCTCGGCCGGAAGGAGGCGCCCTCGGTGAGCGCCGGCTTCCTCGACTGGCTGGACCGGCGGCCGCGGAACCGGCCGTACTTTGCGTTCCTCAACTACTTCGACGCGCACAACCCCTACATCCCGGCGCCGGCGTTCCGCGCGGGGCTCGCGGACGGGCACCCCTCCATGGAGCTCGAGACCATGGCCCCGGGCGACCTCCCGGACGCGGCGGTGCTCGACGACCTGCGGAACCGCTACGAGCGCACCATCCAGGGGCTGGACCAGGAGCTGGGACGGCTGTTCGACTCGCTGGCGGCGCGCGGCGCCCTCGACTCCACCATCGTGGTGCTCACCTCCGACCACGGTGAGCAGTTCGGCGAGCACCGCCGGCTGGTGCACGGCAACAGCCTCTACCTGCCGGTGCTGCACGTGCCGCTGATCGTGGTGCAGCCGGGGCGGGTGCCCGCCGGGCGGGTGGTGACGGCGCCGGTGGCGCTCTACGACCTCCCCGCCACCCTCATGGAGCTGGCGGGCATCCCGCGGGCGCCGTTCCCCGGCCGCTCGCTGGTGCCGCTGTGGGACGGCCGCGCGCCCGACCGGGCCGAGACCATCCTGGCGTCGGTCAACTACTCGCCACTCCTCCGCAAGGTGAACCCGGTGAGCCGGGGCGACATCACCGCGGTGGAGCAGGACGGCCACCGCCTGATCCGCCAGCGGGAGGACGAGGAGCTGTACGCCACCCGCGAGGACCCGGGGGAACTCACCAACCTGGCCCCGGCCGACAGCGGGGGCCGCCTGCCCCGGATGCGGACGGCGCTCGACTCCGCCCTGGCCCGCTGGCCCAAGCCGGTCCGGGGGGGCCGGCCATGACCGTCGCCCGCCGGGGGCCGCCGGGGTATGCTCCTTGCGCGTCCCGGGGTGTCCCGGGCGCGCCGGGGCGCCCCTGGTCCCCGTCCACCCGAGCGTCATGACGCACGCCGCGACCCGCACCGTGACCACCACCCTCCGCGACTGGCTGCTGTTGCTGCGCCCGCAGCAGTGGGTGAAGAACGGCTTCGTGCTGGCGCCGCTGCTGTTCTCGGGGCGGATGCTGCAGCCGGACGCCATCCGCCAAGCGCTCGAGGCGTGCGTGAGCTTCTGCCTGGTGGCCAGCGCGGTGTACGTCTTCAACGACGTCATGGACCGCGAGCGCGACTGCGCCCATCCGGTGAAGCGCGCCCGCCCGGTGGCGAGCGGCCGGATCAGCATCGCCGCCGCGCTCCCGGTGTCGCTGGTGCTCGGCGTGGTGGGGCTCGGGCTCGGCTGGCTGGTGCATCCCACGGTGGGCGCCATCCTCGGCAGCTACCTGGGGCTCAACCTGCTCTACACGCTCCGCCTCAAGCAGGTGGTGCTGCTCGACGTGTTCAGCATCGCCACCTTCTTCGTGCTGCGGCTCCTCGCCGGCGCCGAGGCGATCCAGGTGGTGCCGTCCATCTGGCTCATCCTGTGTGGCGGGCTGCTGGCGCTCTATCTCGGCTTCGCCAAGCGGCGGCACGAGCTCATGCTGCTCGGCGGCGCCTCGGCGAGCCATCGCGGGGTGCTGGCCGAGTACAGCCCGCAGTTCCTCGACCAGATGAGCACGGTGCTGCTCTCGGTCACGCTCATCTCGTACGTGATGTACACGCTGTCCCCGGAGAAGCTGGCGGAGGTGGGGAGCTACGCGCTCACCTACAGCACCGGGTTTGTCCTGTACGGGGTGTTCCGGTACCTGTACCTGGTGCACCAGAAGGAGCAGGGAAGCCCCACGGAGGCGCTGCTCACCGACCGGTCGCTGCTCACGGCGGTGGTGCTCTGGGCGGGGTACTGTGCCCTGGTGATCTACCGGGCCGTCTAAGGTCGCCCGCGGCCCCGGCCGGCTCGGCGGGGGCCTGGGGGCGAGAATCAGCCCCGGCCGGGGGCGTCTCCGGCGGGGGGTGGAACGCCTCTTGCCGAGGCGAAATGCCGGAAAGCGAACCCCCAGTGTGCCGTTGTGGGGGTGGCGGGCTCCCCGTCACCCCGAGTCCCGTATCCGTGCCGGAGTGACCATGCTCAACATCCAGCTCTTCGCGCTGTACGTCGGTCCCGACCAGTTGCTGCCGATCACCTCGATCCTCGGGGCCATCGGCGGGGCCATCATGATCTTCTGGCGCCAGGTGGTCGGGTTCTTCCGGCGCGTGACGGGCGGGGCCAAGACGGGCGAGGCCAAGAAGGACTGACGGACCGGGGGCACGGGCGGATGCCCGCCTCGGTGGTGGTGGCGTCCTGCCGGGACCCCAGGCTCCTCGAGCGGCTGCTCGCGGCGCTGGCGCCCCTGGCGGAGCGGCACGGGGTGGAGCGGGTGGTGGCGCGGGCGGGGACGGCGGCGGAGGTGGCCGCGCTCGAGGCGCGGCACCCGGGGGTGCGCTTCGTCCGGGCGGCGCCCGGCACGGGGGTACCCGCGCTCCGCGGCCTCGGCATGCAGGCGGCCACGGGGGACCCGGTGGCGGTCACCGAGGACCACCTGGTGCCGGCGCCGGACTGGCTGGACCGGCTGGTGCCCGCCCTCGGGCCGGGGATCGGGGCGGCCGGCGGGGGCATGGCGAACGGCGAGGGCCTCGGGCTCCTCGCATGGGCGGCCTACTACTCGGACTACGGCTTCTACAGCAAGGCGCGGCGGGATGCGCCGGGGGCCATTCCCCTGCTCACCGCCGCCAACATCGTCTATCCCCGGCGGGTGGTGGCGGACGTGGCCGCCTGGTCGGTGGCGGGGGAGTGGGAAAACGTCCTGCACGACCGGCTCCGCGCCCAGGGGGAGCGGCTGGCCTTCGTGCCGGAGGCGGTGGTGTACCACGTGCAGCGGTACGGGTTCGTGGAGTTCTGCCGGGACCGCTACGAGCACGGGCTCGAGTATGCCCGGAGCCGCCTGGCCGAGCACCCGGAGTCCAACCGGTGGCTCCTGCTGCTTGCGGCGCCGCTGCTCGCAGTGCTCCTGTTCCTGCGGATTGCCAAGGCCAGCTGGCGGGAGCGGCCGGCCGCCTTCCTGGCGGCCACCCCGCTCACCCTGCTGCTGCTGGGCTGGTGGGCCATCGGGGAGGCGGTGGGGTACTGGCGGGGGCCCGCGCGGGCGCTGGCGGCCGGCGTCGGGGCCCGGACGGCCTGACCGGGGGCCCGGAAATGGGTCAACGGCACCACAGGGGGCGCCGGACCGTGGCGCCGGCGCCACAGCCGGATGAGGAAATCGCTACTATCGTGGGTGGGTATGGGGTTTGCTCGGTGGACGGGCGGCCATTCGGGCCGGATCCGGACCTTCGCTGAACGCCTGCAGGAGCGGGAATGAACATCATCAGTCGCGTCGCCCGACACGCCCGGCTCACGAGCTACTCGTACCGGGACATGGACAGTCCGCCCTTCCTGGTGCTGTTCATCAACAGCATCTGCAACATGA
>CAZRCT010000122.1:0-8300 GCA_964598655.1 uncultured Gemmatimonadaceae bacterium | reverse complement strand
GAGCTGCACCAGACGCTGATCCACGGCCGCGGGGAGCGGCACTTCGAGATCATCCTGGGCCGGCTGGAGAAGAAGTTCGGCGTGCACGCCGAGCTCACGCGCCCGCGCGTGGCCTATCGCGAGACCCTCCGCGGCAAGGCCGAGGGTCAGGGGAAGCACAAGAAGCAGTCCGGCGGCCGCGGCCAGTACGGCGACTGCTGGATCCGCCTGGCGCCCAAGCCGCGCGGCACGGGCTACGAGTTCGTGGACAACATCGTGGGTGGCGTGATCCCCAACAAGTACATCCCGGCGGTGGATCGCGGCATCCAGGAGGCGGCGGTGCGCGGCGTGATCGCCGGGTACCCGCTGGTGGACTTCCAGGCGGAGTGCTTCGACGGCTCCTACCACGACGTGGACTCCAACGAGATGTCGTTCAAGATGGCCGGCATCCTGGCGTTCCGGACCGTGGCGCCCAAGGCCAGGCCCGTCCTGCTCGAGCCGCTCCACATGGTCACCGTGCGCGTCCCGGGCGAGTACCTCGGCGACGTGATGGGCGACCTGTCGTCCCGCCGGGGCCAGATCCTGGGCACCGAGCCCGACGGCCGGCTGACGCGGATCAACGCGATCGTGCCCGAGGCGGAGATGTACCGCTACGCGACGCAGCTCCACTCCATCACCCACGGCCGGGGCACCTTCCACGAGGAGTTCCACGGCTACGCCGAGGCCCCACCGGAAGTCACCCAGAAGGTGGCGGCCGAGCACGCCAAGGAGAACGGGAAGGACAAGGACGAGGAGTGATCCGGCCGGTGGCTGGGGCGGGCGCGGGGCGTCCCGCTGCGCGGTAACCACAGAGGCACAGAGGACACAGAGGTCACGGAGCCAAACGACGATGGTTGTCCTCTGTGAACTCTGTGTCCTCTGTGCCTCTGTGGTTTTCACGCCGCCGGGGTGTATCCCGCTGCCCGTACCCCAGCGCACGGAAGGGAGACGAAGATGCTGAAGATGCGGTCGGTGGCCTTCGACGAGGGAGAGGAAATCCCGTCCAAGCACACCTGCGAGGGCGCGAACCGCTCCCCGATGCTGCACTGGGACGGGGTGCCGGCGGGGACGCGGAGCCTGGCCCTCATCGTGGACGACCCGGACGCGCCGGACCCCAAGGCGCCGAAGATGACCTACGTCCACTGGGTGCTCTACAACCTCCCGCCCGACTGCACCGGCCTGGCCGAGGGCGTTGAGGCTGCCCGGCTGCCGCCGGGGACGCTGGAAGGGCTGAACGACTGGAAGCGTCCCGGCTACGGGGGACCCTGTCCGCCGATCGGGCGGCACCGCTATTTCCACAAGCTGTACGCACTCGACATCACCCTGCCGGACCTGCACCATCCCACCAAGGCGACGCTCGAGGCGGCCATGCGCGGCCACGTGCTGGGCGAGGCCCAGCTCATGGGCACCTACCAGAAGCGCCGATAGCCCCCGTCCGCGGGGGCGCTATCTTTGGGCCGTCCCCTTCCCACGGGTTGGCCATGGCCTCGCGCGCGCTCACCGTTCACTCGAGCCTCACCTCCACCGCCTTCACGATCGAGGGCTACCGCGTCGTCCAGACCCTGGGAGTGGTCCGGGGCATCACCGTGCGGTCCCGCTCGGTCTTCGGCACGGCCATCGCCGGCCTGCAGACCGTCTTCGGGGGGAACATCACGATGTTCACCCGGCTCTGCGAGGCGGCCCGCGAGGAGGCCTTCAACGTCATGATCGCCCATGCCGAGGAGCTCGGGGCCAACGCGGTGATCGGTATCCGCTACGATGCGGGGGAACTCATGCGGGGGGTCACCGAGGTGCTCTGCTACGGGACGGCGGTGCTGGTGGAGCCGGACTGAACCCGGCGCACCAACGGCGGATAAAGATGCAGGTGTATCGCGGCGTGCCAGGGTGGCACGCCGCGATGCATTTCGGCCGGGGCCCGCGCGGCGAACTCCTTCCGGGGCAAAGGGCCTGGGCTCGGGACCCGGTGGTGCGGGACGTGCATCACAGAACGGACCGTCGGCGGCGATTCACGGTCGATTCATGCGACGCCCGTACAGTTCCATACATCCCTAGCCCATCCCATCGGGGATCACCCATGCTCGTCCTGCTCGCGCTGCTCGCTGCCCCGGCCGATACCGGCCTCGTGACTCCCGACTCCGGGCGGGTCGCCCCGGCGCTCGCATCCATGGAGGCGCCCGCGCCGAGCCTGGCGCCGAGCTACGACAACCTCGGCTCCCTCCACCTCTCGGCCGAGCCGCTGGTGCCGCTCGCCAGCGCGCCTGCCTGGGTCGAGGAGGACACCGTGACCCGCCGGCGCCGGGCCGTGGAACACTTGAGCGGTTTCTATACCCGCCGGGAGATCCACCAGATCGCGAGCTACGCCACCATCCCGCTCTTCGCGGCCGAGTACTACGTCGGCCAGCGGCTGTACTCCGGCCACGAGAACCTGCGCGGCGCCCACTCGGCGCTCGCGGCCGGCATCGGCGGGCTCTTCGCGGTGAACACGGTGACGGGGCTCTGGAACCTGCTGGAGGACAAGGAGCCGGAGGGCCGCACCCGGCGCTGGGTGCACGGCCTCGCCATGCTGGTGGCGGACGCCGGCTTCGTGGCCACCGCGGCCACCGCCCCCGGCGATGACGGCAACGAGGGCGGCAACCGGAGCCTCCACCGCGGCCTCGCCATCACCTCCGGCAGCGTGGCGCTGGGCAGCTACCTGATGATGCTCCTCTGGAAGGACTGAGACTCATGACCATCGTGCAGCAGGCCGCGGCCCTCGTGGCGCCGTGGGCCACCTTCTACGGCAACAGCCGGGTGGCCGAGACGCTGGTGACGTTCGGGCACTTCGGCGGGATGATGACAGCGGGCGGCTTCGCGCTCTCGGCGGACCGGGCCACGCTGAAGGTCGGGGGGGCCACCGGGGACCAGCGCCTGCGGCAGCTCCGCGACCTGCGCTCGGTGCACCCGATCGTGGTCGGGGCACTGGTCGTCACCACCCTCAGCGGGCTCCTGATGTTCGCCGCCGACCTCGAGAACCTGGCGGTGATGCCCGCCTTCTGGGTGAAGCTGGGGCTGGTGGCGGTGCTGCTCGCCAACGGCGCGCTGATGCTCAACGTCGAGAAGGGGCTCGAGCGCGTGGCCGGGCAGGATGCGCGGGCCTGGCGGCGGCTGCGCTACGCCTCGGTGGCAAGCCTGCTGCTCTGGTTTGCCGTGGTGCTCGTCGGTTCCTTCCTTCCCAACGCAGGCTGAGGTCACGCATCATGCCGGATTGCAGTGGAGACTGCCGGTCGTCCCGTCGCGAGTTCCTGGTCCGTGCCACCGGGGCGCTCGCTGCCGCCCTGGCGACGCTGCCCCTCACCAGCCGCGAGGCGGCGGCGCTTCCCATGGCGCTCGGCTCGGCGCTCCGCCGTCGCGGGGCCATGGTGACCTACGCCATCCCCGCGGGCGATGGCGCCACGATCGACCGGGACAACGAGGTGATCCTGGTGCGGTGGAAGGGCGCGGCCTACGCCTTTGCCCTCAGCTGCCCGCACCAGAACACGGCGCTGCGGTGGCAGGAGGCGGATGCGGTGTTCCAGTGCCCCAAGCACAAGTCCCGGTACCAGCCGGACGGTACCTTCGTGAACGGCCGGGCGACCCGCAACATGGACCGCTTCGCGATCGCGCACGCGGGGCACGAGCTGGCGGTGGATCTCGACAAGCTCTACGAGAGCGACAAGCAGGCCGATCTCTGGAAGGCGGCGACGGTGCCGGTGTAGCTCCTGGGGCCGAGCCGGGCTGGGTCTGACTGAACGCAGGGACGGGGAGGACGCAGCGGGATCCTGCACGTGTGGGTAGTGGCGCGGGATCCCACAGAAGACACGGAGGAATCGAGCCCGGGGTGGCGCGTCGCCAACCCGGGCTCTGCTGTGCTTGGGTGACGCTCCGCGGGAGGGGAGCGTGGTGTCGGTCCCGAACCGGCTCAGCCTTCGCCTAGGCCAGCTCCCGCAGCAGCGCCTCCCGGAGTCCCGTCGCGCCGAGGCGGTCGAAGCGGGCGAGGGCGTCGTCGCGCTCCTGGCCGGACTCGGTGGTGCGGCCCAGGCGGTGCAGGGCCACGGCGGCGATCGCGGCGCACTCGGCCTCGAGCTGCAGCAGCCCCAGCCTCCCGGCCTTGGCGCGGGCCGCGAGGGCGAGGTTCGCGGCCTCCTCCGGCTGCCCGGACCGCAGCGCCAGGCGGGCGCGCAGCCGGCCGATGTCCGCCTCGCCCACCGGGTCGTCGTCGGCGATGAGCTGTTCCTCGGCGCGCGCCAGCTCGCGCAGGGCCAGGGCAAACTCATCGTGCTCGATGTGCGTCTCGGCCCGGCCCAGGATGGCCAGGGCCACGAGGGAAGCCTCACCCACCTGTTCCGCGTGGCGCACGGCCTCGAGCGCGGCGGCTTCGGCCTCGCGCCAGTCCTTCTGGTCGCGGAAGGCCAGGCCCAGGTTGTGCCAGGTCTGCGCCGTGCCGCGGCGGTCGCCCATGCGCTGGTAGGCCAGCAGGGCGCCGCGCCACAGGCTCAGCGCCAGGTCGGGGCGGCCGCGCAGGTGGGCCACCGAGCCGAGGTTGTTGGAGGCGTGCGCGGTGATGCGGGTGTCGTTGAGCAGCTGGGCGAGCTCGAGCGCCTCCCCGAAGGCGCGCTCCGCGTCGTCCAGCCGCCCGTTGGCGAAGGCGATGGCGCCGAGCAGGTTCTGCGCGCGCATGCGGCCATCGGCGTCGGCGCGGGCGCGGAAGCGCTCGAGCGCGGCCTCCGCGAGCGTCACCCCGCGCGTGAACTCACCGAGCCGGGTGGCGGCGGTGGCGCCGAGCAGGGCCACCTCCGGCATGAGCCGGACCCCGGCGTCCGCGGCGCGCTCGTGCTCCACGAGCGCCTCACGGAAGCGCCCGGCCTCCACGAGCTGGCGCAGCTCGCGGGCCGGATCGACGGGATCGGCAGGCGTCATCACGGGTGTGTGCCGGCCTCAGTAGGCGATGGCGTAGCGGCTGAACCCGTTCAGGTCCGCCTCGATTTCGTTGAGCGACTCGGACTTGGCCGTGCCGACCTTCACGAAGTCGTCCGACAGCGTGGGCTGCCGCCAGATGGTCATCTCGGCCTCGACGTGCGCGTCCTCGGCGTCGACATCGCCGTCCTCATCGAGGTCGTCCCCGGCCTCGCCGTACTCGATCTTGAGCTTGGCCGGATGCGCCGGGTCGAACTGCAGGCCGGTGGGGGCGAGGTGGAACATGATGGTGTCGCTCCCCACCCAGACGATGCTGATGAACACCGAGTCGCCCGTGGCGATCGGGGTGCCGTTGGGGAGCGCCGCGAGGCTCTGGCCGTCGAGCTTGAGGCGGAGGAAGTCCTCCGTCTCCCCGGCGCAGGTGCTGCCCGCCTCGGGAAACTCGAGCGCCGCCTCGACGCCCACGCCCTTCACGGCCCAGAACCCGACGCTGTCGGCGCAGAGCGCGGGCGCGGTGGGCGCCAGGCGGATGAAGGTGAGCTGGCTCGGGGGCCGGGTGTTCCCGCCACCGCCGGTGGAATCGGCGCAGGCCAGGAGGCCGGCGGCCAGCAGGGTCATCGGGAGCATCAGGGTCTGGGCACGCATGGGAAACCGTCCGTTCTGGGTCATTCGTCGTCGCCCCGGCCGTCGAGGATGCGCTGCAGCCTCGGCCGGGAAATCCCGAGGCGACGGGCCGCCTCGCTCTTGTTGCCCTTCACCAGCGCCAGCATCTCCCTGGCCGCCGCCTCCACGATCTCCCGGATCGGCGCCGGGAAGGGCAGCGGGCCGGCGGCCGCGGCTTCCGCGGCGGGCGCGGCGACCGGGTCGCCGAGGTCGCCCAGCTCGAGGGTGCCGGGGGGGCTCAGCACCAGCGCGCGCTCGATGGTGTTGCGGAGCTCGCGCACGTTCCCGGGCCAGTGGTGCGCCAGGAGCCGCTCGCGCACCCCATCGTCCAGCACCGGCACCGGGAGGGCGTACCGTCGCGCGAGCTGCCGGGCAAAGGTCTCGGCCAGCAGCAGCACGTCGTTCCCGCGGTCGCGCAGCGGCGGCAGGACCAGCGCCACCACGTTGAGCCGGTAGAACAGGTCCTCGCGGAACTCGCCCCGCTTCACCGCCGCCGCCAGGTCCACGTGGGTGGCGGCGATGATGCGGACGTCGATCTTCCGGCCCTGCTGCCCCCCCACCCGCCGCACCTCGCGCGTCTCGAGCGCCCGGAGCAGCTTGGGCTGGAGCTCGAGCGGCAGGTTGCCCACCTCGTCCAGGAACACCGTGCCGCCATGCGCCAGCTCCAGCAGGCCCGGCTTGGTACCGGTGGCGCCGGTGAAGGCGCCCTTCTCGTGCCCGAACAGCTCACTCTCGAGCAGGTTGGCCGGGATCGCCGCGCAGTTGATCTCCACGAACGGCGCCTCGGCCCGCGGGCTGTCGTAGTGCAGCGCCCGCGCCAGCAGTTCCTTGCCCGTCCCGGTCTCGCCGCCGATCAGCACGGTGACGTCCCGGTGCCTGGCCACCCGCCTTCCCTGCTCCAGCGAGCGGGCCAGCGCGGCACTGCCGCCCACCATGGCGGCGAAACCGCTGGCATCGCGCTCCTCGCCGGCGTAGCGGGCGGCATCGCGCTTCTCGTCGGCTTCCCGGCGGCCCCGCTCCAGCGACCGTCGCAGGAGGCCCAGATCCTCCGGGAGCGCGAAGTAATCGCTGGCCCCGCGCTGCAGTGCCGCCGCGGCGAGCCGGTGATCCGGGCTCGCGCCCACCAGGTACAGCTCCCACGTCCGCTCGCTCGCCGAGGCGAGGGAGACGGGCAGCTGGTCGAGCGCCGCCGTCTCCGCCCCGCCGGCCAGCACCAGCACACACGTGGTGCCCGCCGGCGCCGGCCCCTCGGCGGGACGCCACTCGAGGAGGTGTGCGCCGAGGTCGCCGGCGATCTCGGCGATCGTCGTCTGGAACGACTCGGACAACCGCACCATGGCGATCGCCCAGCCCCCGGGGGCGCCCCTCACCGCCGCGCCCGCCGGAGGTGTCCGGGAACCGAACTGCTCTGTTTCATCTCACCTCAGGTCGTCGTGGTGCGCGCGCCCCGCGTCCTGCAACCAGGGAAATGGCAATGCACGGGCCACCGGGCTGAAAAGCGTAATAGATTCTGTGACAACAACTTAGCTGCTGGTGCTCCGTTGCCACCATGCCACGAATCGTGGTCATTGGAATGGATCGTTACAGCTCGTGCGGCTCCATGTGGACCAGCACGCCCCGGACTTCGGGGATCGCCGACCGGATGGCCGACTTGACCTTGCCGGAGAGCGTGTGCGCGTCGCGGAGTGACATGTCCGGCTCGGCCTGCACATGGATGTCCACGTAGAAGTGGAGGCCTACCTTCCGGACGTGGAGCTTCTCCACGGCGCGCACATCCGTCGGGGTGCGCGCGGCGTCCTCAATGCGGGCCAGGATCTCGGCGCCGGGGCTCCGGTCCATGAGGTCGTGGACGGCGGGGCGCGCCAGCAGGAGGGCATTGACGATGATGACGCCGGCCGCGGCCAGGGCGGCCCAGTCGTCCGCCGCCTCCCAGCCCTCGCCACCGACGAGCGCCACCGAGATGCCGATGAAGGCCGCGAGCGACGTGATGGCATCGCTCCGGTGGTGCCAGGCATCGGCCTTGACCGCGGTGCTCTGGACCTCGTGCCCCACCGCCGCCACCCGGCGGAAGAGCACCTCCTTCACCAGGATCACGCCGACGAGCACGGCGAGGGTGAAGGGCGCCGGCGAGTGGTGCGGCGTGCGGATCTCCCGCACCGCCTCGACGCAGATGCCGATGGCCGCGCCGAGCAGCATGAGGGAGACGACGATGGCGGCGAGCGGCTCGGCCTTCCCGTAGCCGAACGGGTAGTCGTCGTCCGCCTCCCGTGAGGCGATGCGGAGCCCGCTCCAAACCACGAGCGACGAGAAGATGTCCGCGGCCGACTCCACGGCATCCGCCACGAGGGCGTAGGCATTGCCCACCACCCCGGCCACGAGCTTGATCGTGGCGAGCAGCGCGTTCACCAGCATGCCCGTCTGGGCGGAGCGCATGGCGCGCTGGGCGCGGGCGGTGTCGGCCATGGCGGAAATGTAGGCGGGTGCGGGAGGCGTGTCCTGCGCACCGGGCAGACGGCGGGGGAATGGGACGCCGGCGCTCGGGATGCGGGAGAAAGCAGAGCGGGCGGGCCGTGTGGCCCGCCCGCCCGGAGGGGAAGGGGCGCGACTCAGTCGCTGTCGGTGTGGTCGTCCGCGCCGTCGTGGTCGTCGTCCTCGAAGGCGTTGAGCGACGCCTCGATGTTGCTCTT
>CAZRCT010000121.1:1776-8316 GCA_964598655.1 uncultured Gemmatimonadaceae bacterium | reverse complement strand
GCCATGGCGATGGCCCGTCGGAACAGCGTCATCGGGTCCTCGCCCCCCTCCAGCATCCGCGCCATCCAGTACAGCGCCCCCTGCGGATCGCTCCCGCGCAGCGACTTGTGGTACGCGGAGAGCATGTTGAAGTGCTCCTCGCGGTTCTTGTCGTACGCCGCCACCCGCCGCCCGAGCGCCTGGACGATCCCCTCCCGGGTGATCGTCCCCCGGAGCCCCGCCAGCCGGGCCGCCCCCTCGAGCACCGTGAGCGCCCGCCGCGCGTCGCCATCCGCCTGCTCCGCCAGCAGCGCGAGCGCCCCGTCCTCCACCTCGAGCGCGAGGTTCCCGAGCCCCCGCTCCGCGTCCGCCACCGCCCGCTGGAGCACCAGCAGCACGTCCTCCTGCGTGAGCGCCTTGAGCACGAACACCTGCGCCCGCGACAGCAGCGCCGGGTTGAGCTCAAACGAGGGGTTCTCCGTGGTGGCCCCGATGAGCGTCACGGTGCCGCGCTCCACGTGCGGCAGGAAGGCGTCCTGCTGCGCCCGGTTGAAGCGGTGGATCTCGTCGCAGAAGAGCACCGTCCCGCGCCCCAGGACGCGCCGCCCCTCCGCCTCTTTGATGATCTCCTTGACCCGCGCCACCCCGTCGAGCACCGCCGACAGCTCCACGAACTCCTTCTCCGTGTGCCGCGCGATGAGCCGCGCGATGGTCGTCTTCCCCGTCCCCGGCGGCCCCCAGAAGATGCAGCTCCCCACCTCCCCCCGCCGGATCGCATCCCCGAGCGGCTTCCCCACCGCCAGCAGGTGCTCCTGCCCCACGCACTCCTCCAGCGCCCGCGGCCGCATCCGTGCGGCGAGGGGCTCAGGGGTCGAGAACAGCGAGGGTGCGGTCATGGGCGGTCCGGCTCGGGGACGGTCACACTGCCAGGCGATTGGCGACAGGGGGCGGTGGCGGGCGGTGGTGGCCGGGGTGGATCTGGTGTGATAACCACAGAGGCACAGAGGGCACAGAGGCCACAGAGAACAACCACAAAAGGGGTTGTCCGGGTTGGCGGCGGGCCTCTCCGTGCTCGATGCCTCCGTGACCTCCGTGCCCTCTGTGCCTCTGTGGTTATCACACCGAACCCACCCCCACACCCACACCCACCACTCGCACGCAGGCGCACTCCAGCTAGTGCAGCCCCGCCGCCTCCACCAGCGCCCGAGTCACGAAGAACGCCGCCGCCCCGACGAAGAAGAGCACCGGCATCCGCCAGTCCTTCCGCGTCTGGAACTCCGGCACCAGGTTGGACGCCGCCACATAGATGGTGACGCCGGCCGAGAGCGCGAGCCCGTGCGCGGCGAGCGGGGCGATGGCGGTGGTGAGCAGCACGCCGAGGATCGTCGCCGCCCCGAGCGCGCCCACCGCCGAGAGCGCCCGGGCGCGCCCCTGCCCGCCGGCGATCATCACGCTCGCCATGGCCACGCCCTCCGGCAGCTTGTGCAGGAACACCGCCAGGAACAGCAGGAAGCCCAGGTGCGCGTTCACCTCGAACCCGCTGGCGATGGCGACGCCGTCGAAGAAGGTGTGCAGCAGGAGCCCCAGCAGCGCCGCCCACCCCTGCCCCGGGCTCACCTTGTGGGTCTCCTCGCCGAAGTGGAAGTGCGGCGCCAGCACGTGCTGGGCGAGGTGCACCGCCAGGTAGCCGGCCAGGATGAAGAGCGGCGCGTCGCGCCGCTGCGCCACCGCCTCCGGCATCACCTCCAGCACCGCCACCGCCAGCATGAAGCCGGCGCCGAAGGCCAGGAAGAGGTTGATGACGTCGAGCGACCGCCGCTCCTTCCGCACCACCGCCCACCCGCCCATCAGGTTCCCGAGCGCGGCGACGAGCGCAAAGACGAACGCGTTCACGTGAGCTTCCCGGCCCGCGCGAGGAGCTGCTCGCGGGTGTTGAGCGCGGGATCGTCCACCACGTCGTGGAGCAGCCGGTCGAGGATGGCGCCCATCCGGGGCCCCGGCTCCACGCCGAGCGCCGCGAGGTCGTTGCCCGCGATGGCCAGCTGCTTCCGGCTCGTGGCCTCGCCGCGCTGGCGGATGCCCTCGAGCGTCCGCCGCCAGGGCGCCGCCATCCCGTGGCGGAGCTCCCAGAGCGCGGTGAGGTCGTCGGCCGCCTCGTGCACCGCGGCGAGCCAGCGGCGCACCGCGAGCGGGCTCTCGCCGTCCGGCGCCGCCGGCCCCGACACCATGGCCAGCGCCCGCGCGATCTCCGCGCGCGACGCCTTGAGCCGGTTGAGCACCGCCACCGGGTCCAGCGTGAAGAGCGCCGTCAGGAGCACCGGGTCGCGCGGCAGCGCCACCTCGTCGGGATGGCCGATGGCGTCGTTGCTCCGGAGCTCCGGGAGCCAC
Source organism: uncultured Gemmatimonadaceae bacterium (assembly GCA_964598655.1). Taxonomy (GTDB): domain Bacteria; phylum Gemmatimonadota; class Gemmatimonadetes; order Gemmatimonadales; family GWC2-71-9; genus JADJOM01. Next base: position 5,949 of record CAZRCT010000121.1, on the reverse strand, counting down.
ACCGCCGACGCCCGGCTGGTGCGCCACAGCCCGAGGAAGTCGCCCAGCGACCGCGCCGTCCGCAGCCCCTTGAACCATTCGTCCCGCACCCGCTCGGCCGAGAGGTACTTGAGCCCGTCCACCGTGGCGAGCATCGCCTGCCAGGTGACGGGGTCAATGGTGAACCCGAACCGCGCCGTGAAGCGGAGCCCGCGGAGGATGCGGAGGTAGTCCTCGCGGAAGCGCGTCTCCGCGTCGCCCACGGCGCGCAGGCAGCCCACGGTGATGTCGTGCATCCCGTTGAAGGGGTCGCGCCACTCCTGCCGGAGCGGGTGGTAGGCAATGGCGTTGACGGTGAAGTCGCGCCGCGCCAGGTCCTCCTCGAGCGACGCGCCGAACTCCACCACCGCGTGGCGGCCGTCGGTCTCCACGTCCTTCCGGAAGGTGGTCACCTCGTGGTGCCGCCGGTGGGTGCGCACCGCGATGGTGCCGAAGCGCTCGCCCACCGGGACGTTGTGCTTGAAGAGCCCGCGCACCTGCTCCGGCGTGGCCGAGGTGGCGATGTCGTAGTCGGTGTTGGGCTGGCCGAGGAGCGTGTCGCGGAGGGCGCCGCCCACGCACCACGCCTCGAACCCCGCGCCCTCGAGGATGCGCGCGATCTCCAGCACGTCCTGCGGGATGTCGATGCTCGCGGGGAAGGTCATGGCGTGAACCCGGCGGACTCAGGCGAGGGGCGCCCCGTAGGGCACCCCGGCGGACAGCGCGATGGTGAGCTCGAGCCGCGCCTGCGCCAGCGTGCGCGGGCCCGCGGGGAGGGCGCCGGCCTGCACCACCGTGGCGCCGCCGCCCTCGAAGGCGTAGAGGGGACTCACCTCACCCCGGGGGCAGCGGGTGCCGAGGATCACCGGCTTCCCCTCCGCCACCCAGCGGCGGATGGCGGGAAGCGCGCCGGGCGGGAGGTTGCCGCTCCCGAAGGCGGCGAGCACCACGCCGTCGTGCGTGGGCCGCGCCAGGTCCAGCAGCTCGCCCGTGTCGCCGATGGTCATGGGGATGAGCGCCACCTTCGCCGTGAGACCGTTGGGGAGCACCAGCGGGGAGCGTGGCGCCCCGGGCCGGCTCGTGTAGGTGGGCGCCCCGTCGGCCACCCGGCCGATGGGCCCGCCGAACGGGGCGTCGAACGCGTCGAGCGCGGTGGCCTCCACCTTCTGCACCGTGAGCCCGTCGAGGATCTTGCCGTGAAACACCACCAGGGTCCCGCGCCCGGCGCTCGCCTCGCTGGCCGCCACCACCGCGGCATCCGTCAGGTTCCTCGGCCCGTCGAACCCCTCATCACTCGAGGTGCGCATGGCGCCGGTGATGACCACCGGGATCCGCGGGTCCAGCGTGCGCCCCAGCAGGTACGCCGTCTCCTCGAGGGTGTCGGTGCCGTGGGTGACCACGATCCCGGCCGGCGCCTCAGGCCCGGCCATGATAGCGGCGAGCCGGTTGCGCAGTTCCCAGAGCTTCGGCAGCCCCATGTGCGCCGCCGGGTGGCGGCCCCAGTCCTCGATGACGAAGGGGGCCACCGCCGGGAGCTCCGGCGCCAGCGCCACCAGCGCCTCGCCGCCATGCGCGGGCACGTTGCCGCCGGCCCGCGCATCGCGCTGCATGGAGATCGTGCCGCCGGTGAAGACGAGGTGGATCACCAGCCCTGGCCGGGCGTGCGCGTCGGCTTGGGGAGGAAGCTCCACAGCGTCCTGGCGATCTCCACCTCGAGCCGGATCACGGCCAGCGCCACCTCCTTGCCCGTCTCCGCCAGCCGCCGCTGCTGCTCCACCAGCGTGGGCCGGGGCGGGGCCGCGCCCTCGCTCGTGTCGCCCTGGAGGTTGCCCGCTTCATCTACCCACATAGCACACTCCCGCCGTTGACGTTCAGGATCTCCCCCGTGACGTGCCGCGCCAGCGGCGAGCAGAGGAAGAGGACCGGCCCCGCCACGTCCTCCGGGCTGGCCACCCGCCGGAGCGGGATGCCCGCCGCGATCCGCTCCCGCCCGCCATCGGCAAACGCCTCGGTGCACATCTCGGTGTCCACCCACCCCGGCGCCACGCAGTTGACCGTGATGGCCGGCGCGCACTCGACGCACAGGCTCTTCACCAGCGCGATCATCGCCCCCTTCGTGGCGGCGTAGTCCGCGTGGTACGCCTCGCCCCGCTGTCCCGCCGTGCTGCCGATGAGCACCACGCGCCCGCCCGGCTTCATCTGCCGGAGCGCCGCGCGCGTGGAGAAGAAGATGGCGTCGAGGTTGGCGCGCATGGAACGCTGCCAGCGCTCGGCCGGCATGTCCCGGAGCGCGTAGTCCTCCGGCGGCCAGATGCCGGCGTTGCCCACGAAGATGTCGAGCGGCCCGAGCGCCGCCGTGGCCTCGGCCATGAGCCGCGTGGTGGCCGCCTCATCGCCCAGGTCCGCGGCCCCCACCCACGCCCGCCGGCCGAGCTGGCGCACCTCGCCCGCCACCAGCTCCGCCTCGGCCACGCGCGACTGGCAGGTGATCGCCACGTCGGCCCCCGCGCGCGCGAGCAGCCGCACCACCGCCCGCCCGATCCCGCGCGAGCCACCCGTCACCAGGGCCACCTGCCCCGCGAGGTCAATCATGAGCGCTCCGCGCTGCGGCCGCCGAAGAAGCCGCGGACGATGTCGAGCATCGGGATCTTGAAGCTGAAGGGCGGCACCGGCGCCGGCGCCTCGTCCGCCAGGAGGCGCTCGGGGTTCTTCCGGAACAGGAGCTGCGCCACCAGCCCGCCGCCGGCCTGCCCGTGGAACTCGTCCCACACCTCCTTGAGGCCGCGCTCGTCACCGTGGTTGTCGGCGGCGCCGATGTCCGCGAGGCCGTGCTGCACCAGCTCCCGCGCCCGCACCCCGCGGCTCCGCGGCGACAGCAGCGTGGGCCCGTCCACCTGCATCAGCGCGCCGAGCTCGCGCCACTGGCGTACCGCGAGGGGGCTGCAACAGGCATACCGCTCCGGGTGCGCCACCACCGGCACCAGCCCCACCTCCACCACGCGGGTCACCGCCTGCGTCACCGTGCCGCTCGCCACCGCCCGCGGGAACTCCACCAGCAGGTAGCGGGTGCCGTTGAGCGTCACCGCGCGGTCGCGCGCCACCCGCTCATCCAGTGGCCGGTCGAGCATCACTTCCGCGCCGCGATAGAGCACGATCCCCGCGGGCGCCAGCGGCCGGAGCGCATCCCACGCCGCCACGTGCGCCGCCGGCATCCCCGCCGCGGCCGCGCTGGCCAGGAGGTGCGGCGTCAGGCACACCCCCGCCACCCCCTGCTGGGCAAAGCGGGCCAGCACCGCGGCCGATTGCTCGGGGGTCTTGGCGCCGTCGTCAACGCCCGGAAGGAGGTGGCAGTGGAGGTCGAACACCTAGCCCGCGCGCTCCGCCGCGAGCAGCCCCTCGGCAAACGCGCCGAGCCGCTCGGGCGCCGCCTCGGCCTGGGCCAGCAGGGCCAGGGTGATGATGGCGTCGGCGGCGAGGAGATCCAGCGCGATGCCGCGATCGCCGGGATGCTCCTCGACGATGGCCAGCACCCGCTCCGCCGCCAGCGCCAGCCGTTCCGCCACCGTGCCGCCGTCGCCCACCGCGCGCACGTGCTCCAGCACGCGCTCCCGGAGCGTCACCGGCGCGGCCGCGGTGTGCGCGGCCAGCCACCGCTCCAGCTCGGCCTCAGCGACCACCGGCCAGCCACTCCGTGATGATCGCGGGCGCCGCACTGCGCGCCGCGCCGAGCTTGGCCGGATCCCCCGCGCCCGCCGAGGCGAGGCCGGGGCGGCCGCCGCCCTTGCCGCCGCTCACGGCGGCGATCTTGTTGACGAGGTCGCCCGCCTTCTTGCCGCCCTTCACCAGGTCGTCGGTGAGCGCCACGTGCACCGCACCGCGGCCCGCCGCGGAGAAGAGCACCAGCACCGCATTCTTCTTCCCCTCGCGGTGCCGGTCGGCGAGCGCGGCGATCTCGTCGCGGTCCTCGCTGTCGGTCTCGCCGAGGGTGACGGAGACGCCGTTGATGTCGAGCACCTCGCCGGTGGCCGGCGCCCCGCCGCCGCTCTTCAGGAGCTGCGCAATCCGCGCCTCGAGCTTCTCGCGCTCGGCGCGGACCTGGTCGAGCTTCCGGAGCAGCTGGTCCGGCTTGGCCTTGAGGCTCTCGGCCACCTGGCT
>CAZRCT010000121.1:0-1676 GCA_964598655.1 uncultured Gemmatimonadaceae bacterium | reverse complement strand
GTCGAGACGTCGAAGTTCTCGAGCACCTGGTCATAGACGTCCCGCTCGATGGCCTCGAGCAGCGCCGGCTCGATGGGCCCGTGGTGCGAGAAGTCGAAGCGGAGGCGCGTCGGCTCCACCAGCGACCCCTGCTGTCGCACGTGGGTGCCGAGGTGCTTCCGAAGCGCCCAGTGGACGATGTGCGTGGCCGAGTGGTTGCGCTCGATGTCGCGGCGGCGCTGGCGGTCCACCGACGCCTTCACCTTGCCCGGCGCAAACTCGCCGGTGAGGGTGCCGCTGAGGACCTGGCCCTCGGGCGTCTTCCGCACCGCCTCCACCGTGAGCGCCCAGCCGTCGCCCAGGATGGTGCCGGTGTCGCTCACCTGGCCGCCCGACTCCGCGTAGAACGGGTTCTCGGCCAGGATGACGCTCGCCGTGCCGGTGCCGGCCTCGCCCCAGAGCACGGTGGTCTCGGTCTCGGTGGCCTGGTAGCCCACGAAGCTCGACTTCTTGTCGCCGAGCACCGCGGCGGGCGCCCCGCCCTGCACCGCCTGCGTGCCCTTGGCCGCCAGCCGCGCCTCGCGCGAGCGCTCGCGCTGCTCGTCGAGCGCCTTCTCGAAGCCGGTCACGTCCACGCTGGCGCCCCGCTCCCCCGCGATGATCTGCGTCAGGTCGATCGGGAAGCCGAAGGTGTCGTACAGCTTGAACGCCTCGTCGCCGGCGATGGTCTTCACGCCCTGGGCAAAGAGCTCGTCGAGCCGCTTGAGCCCGCCCTCGATGGTGGCGAGGAAGCGTTCTTCCTCCTGCGTGGTGACGTCCCGGACGTACTTGGCCTTCGCCTTGAGCTCCGGGAACGCGTCGCCCATCTCGCGCACCACCACCTCGGTGAGCGGGGCCAGCGTCGGCTCCTTGCGGCCGAGCAGCCAGGCGTGGCGCACGCCGCGGCGGAGGATGCGGCGCAGCACGTAGCCGCGGCCCTCGTTGCCCGGGTAGATGCCGTCGGTGAGCAGGAAGGTCACCGCGCGCGCGTGGTCGGCCAGGACGCGGAACGAGCCGCCGGCGGGGCCCCGGTCGTAGGGCTTCCCCACCAGCTCGGCCACCTTCTCCAGCAGCGGCTTGAAGAGGTCGGTGTGGAAGTTCGAGTCCTCGCCCTGCATCACCGAGGCGATGCGCTCGAGGCCGGCGCCGGTGTCCACCGACGGCTTCGGCAGCGGCGTGAGCGTGCCGTCGGCCGAGCGGTCGAACTGCATGAAGACGAGGTTCCAGATCTCGAGCATCTCGCCCGACTCGGCGATGGCCTCGAAGGTGGCCTTGTCGATGACCTCGTCCTTCAGGGCCTGGCCGGTGGGGGCGTGCTTCCGGAGATCCACGTAGATCTCGGTGCACGGGCCACAGGGGCCCGTGTCACCCATCTGCCAGAAGTTGTCCTTGTCGCCGAGGCCGTAGATCCGGTGCTCGGGAAGGCCGGCGATCTCGCGCCAGAGGCCGCGCGCCTCGTCGTCGGAGTAGTGGACGGTGACGCGGAGGCGGGACGGATCCAGCCCGAGCCACTCCTTCCCCGTGACGAACTCCCAGGCGAAGCGGATGGCGTCGCGCTTGAAGTAGTCGCCAAAGGAGAAGTTCCCGAGCATCTCGAAGAACGTGTGATGCCGGGTGGTGTGGCCCACCTGCTCGAGGTCGTTGTGCTTGCCGCCGGC
>CAZRCT010000120.1:0-8529 GCA_964598655.1 uncultured Gemmatimonadaceae bacterium | reverse complement strand
AGCAAGGCCGGCGGCGGCACCCGCCTCGGCGAGAAGCTGGTGGACGCCTCGGTGACCATCACCTCGGACCCGTGGAATCCGGAGATCCCGGACAACCCCTGGTCCGGCGACGGGCGGCCGCAGCAGAAGATGACGTGGATCGAGGAGGGGGTGGTGAAGAACCTCTTCTATTCCCGCTACTGGGCCGAGAAGCAGGGGAAGCCGGCCGTCCCGCCCCCGCCCAACCTGGTCATGGCGGGCGGCAGCGCCTCCCTGGAGCAGCTGATCCGGGAGACGGCGCGCGGCGTGCTGGTGACGCGCTTCTGGTACATCCGCTTCGTGGACCCGCAGACGCTCCTCTTCACGGGCCTCACGCGCGACGGGACGTTCTACGTCGAGGACGGGAAGATCAAGCACGCGGTGAAGAACTTCCGGTTCAACGAGTCGCCGATCATCATGCTGAACAACGTGGACGCGCTCGGCAAGCCGGAGCGGATCCAGGGCTCGCTCGTGCCGCCGATGCGGGTGCGGGACTTCACCTTCACCTCGCTGTCGGACGCGGTCTAGTCATCGCCCGTCCCCATGGCCGGCGCGGCCGACCGGCCGCGCCGGCCAGGGCGGTGGCACGATGAGGTTCGTGGCGATGGCACGCTTCACCTTCACGCGGCTGCAGTACGCGTCCGGCGACTGGGACGTGGACCAGCGCATGCCCGCCAACCTGCTCCACTCCCTCGTCGAGTACACCACCATCGACGTGGACCCGCGCGAGCGGGTGGTGGCGCTCGGGAGCCAGGGCGTCTTCGACGCGCGGTTCGCCTACCTGGCCGGCCACCGGCTGGTGGAGTTCACGGGGAGCGAGCGGGCCAACTTCGCGCGCTTCGTGCGGCGGGGCGGCTTCGTCTTCGCGGACGACTGCAACCACGACGTGGACGGGCTCTTTGCCCGGTCCTTCGAGGCGGAGATGGCGGCCCTGTTCGGGCCGGAGGCGCTGGTGAAGCTGCCGAAGACGCACGACCTCTATCGTGCCTTCTTCGACTTCCCCGACGGCCCGCCCACCACCGGCCTCGAGCTCAACGGCTGGGGCGACGACCTGGTGCACGAGTACCTGAAGGGCATCATCCTCGACGGCCGCCTCGCGGTGCTCTACAGCAACAAGGACTACGGCTGCGAGTGGGACTACGACTTCCGCAACAAGCGCTTCCTGGCGGTGGACAACACCCGCTTCGGCGTCAACATCGTCACCTACGCCATGACGGCGTGAGGGGGTGTGGTGGGGGTGTTGCACGGGGAGGCTTCGTGAGGTAACCACAGAGACACAGAGGACACAGAGGTCACAGAGAACAACACTGGCGTTGTCCGGGACCGCGACCAGCCCATCCTTGCTGGCACCCTCCGTGACCTCTGTGTCCTCTGTGTCTCTGTGGTTTCCCACGCCAACGCTCACCCAATCGCCCAGCCACGCCACCCACAATGCCCACCAACACCGAACGCGACATCACCGCCACCCTCGAGAAGATCACCGCCCTCCGCACCGAGGTGGCCCGCGTGGTGGTGGGGCAGCCGCAGGTGGTGGAGGAGCTGCTGCTGGCGCTGCTGGCCGGCGGGCATGCGCTGCTCGAGGGGGTGCCGGGCCTGGCCAAGACGCTGCTGGTGCGGACGGTGGCCGGCGCCACGGATCTCTCGTTCCGGCGGATCCAGTTCACGCCGGACCTGATGCCGTCGGACATCCTCGGCACCGAGGTGCTCGAGGAAGACCACGCCACCGGCCGGCGCGTCTTCCGCTTCCAGCGCGGCCCCGTCTTTGCCCAGGTGCTGCTGGCCGACGAGATCAACCGGACGCCTCCCAAGACGCAGGCCGCGCTGCTCGAGGCCATGCAGGAGGGCGCCGTCACGTGGGGCGGCACCACGCACCAGCTGGAGCGGCCGTTCTTCGTGCTCGCCACCCAGAATCCCATCGAGCAGGCCGGCACCTACCCGCTGCCCGAGGCGCAGCTCGACCGATTCCTGCTCTACCTCCGCGTGGAATACCCGGCGGCGGAGGACGAGCGCGCGATCATCGCCCAGACCACGGGGGCGGCGCTCCCGAGCCCCACGAAGATCCTCGGCGCCGAGGAGCTCCTCGTGGCGCAGCGGCTGGTGCGCGAGGTGCCCATCGCCGAGGCGCTGCTCGACTACGCGGTGCGGCTGGTGCGCGCCACCCGGCCGGGGCAGGGGAGCGTGGCCGCGGTGCAGGACTGGGTGCGCTGGGGTGCCGGGCCGCGCGCGGGGCAGGCGCTGGTGCTCGCGGCCAAGGCGCGGGCGCTCCTGCAGGGCCGCCTCGCCGTGACGCTCGCCGACCTCCAGGCGGTGGCGCCGCCCGTGCTCCGGCACCGCGTGCTGCTCAACTTCCGCGCCGAGGGCGAGGGCGTCACCACCGACCGCGTGGTGGCCGAGCTGCTCCGCGGCGTGCCGGCGCCCGGCAGCCCGCTCGGGTGATGGGGCCGGGGCAGTCGCGCTTCGTCACGGCGCGGACGCTGGCGCTGGTCCGCAACCTCGAGCTCGCGGCGCGCGCCGTGACCGAGGGGATGCTGGTGGGCCGCCACCCGAGCCGGCGGATCGGCGCGGGGCTCGAGTTCAGCCAGTTCCGGAGCTACCAGCCCGGCGACGACCTGCGCCGCGTGGACTGGAAGCTCCTGGCGCGCTCCGACCGGCTCTTCGTGCGGGAGGCGGAATCGGAGACGAGCGTCACCGTGCGCCTCGTGGTGGATGCCACCCGCTCCATGCTCCATGAGGAGGGCGGCGTCACCAAGTTCGACTACGCCCGCTACCTCGCCGCCGCCCTCACCCTCCTGGCCGACCGCCAGGGCGACGCGCTCGGCCTCTACCTGGTGCGTGCCGGTGCCGCCGACGTGATCCGCCCCCGGCGCGACGCGCGCCAGGTGGCGCGGGTGCTGCACGCGCTCGAGCAGGCCGATCCCGCCGGCGGCTGGCCGGCCTGGCCCGTCCTCGAGCGGGCCCTCGCGCCGGACGGGCCGGGCGGCATCACGGTGCTCATCAGCGACCTCTTCGAGGCCGGCGTGGAGCCGGCGGGCGAGATCGCCACGGCGGTGCGCCACCTGGCGGCGGCGCGGCACGAGCTGGCGGTGTTCCAGGTGCTGGGCCGTGCCGAGTCCGCGGCGGGGTACGATGGCGCCGTGACGCTCGAGGACCTCGAGACGGGCCGCCAGGTGGACCTCGACGCCGCCACCGCCCGCACCGCCGCGCCCGCCCGCCTCACGGCCCTGCTGGCGCCGCTCCGCGCCACGCTCGCCGAGTACGGCGCCGGCGTGGAGCCGTGCCTCCTCGACGAGCCGTTTGAGGCGCCGCTCCGGCGCTACTTGGCCGTCCGCACGCGGCGCTGACGCGTCCGTCCATGCTGCTCTCCCCGCTCTGGCTGGCCGGCCTCGCGGCGCTCGGGCTGCCCCTCCTGCTCCACCTGTGGAGCCGGCGGCCGGCGCGGGTGGTGCGCGTGGGGACCACGCGGCACCTGGCGGGCTTCCCGCCGGTGCGGCGGCTGGCGCCGCGCCTGACGGAACCCTGGCTGCTGGTGCTCCGGCTGGCGGTGTTCACGGCGCTGGTGCTGGCGCTGGCGGAGCCGCTGGCGCGCCGGGCGCCGGTGGCCGGTGGCGCCCCCATCGTCCTCGTGGCCCCTGTACCCCGGGTCGACTCGGCCACCGACTGGCGCAGGCCGCTGATTGATTCCCTTCGCCAGGTCGGCAGCGAACTGCGCCTGCTCGCCAATGGCTTCCCGCCCTACGGCCCGGGCCGTGAAGCCGACGACACGATTCCGCTCTGGGACCGCCTCGCCGAGGCGGACCGGCGGCTGCCGGCCGGGCGGCCGTTCATCGTGGTCGCTGCCGCGCGCCCCGACGGTCTCGGCGCGCGGCGGCCGGTGCTCGGGCGGGCGGTGGAGTGGATCGATCCCCGGTCGCCGGCGCCGTCGTGGGCCATCGCCGCGGCGTGGGCGCGCGGGGACAGCCTCGTCCTGCGGCTGGTGCACGTCGTGGGCAGCGCCGGGGAGACGCGGCTGCGCACGGTGCCCGGCGCGGCCGGGATCCATGCTCCCGGTGATGGCCCGGCGGTGGAGATCCGTCGTCAGGGGCCGCCTGCTCCCGCGGTCCGCCTGCTCGGCGCGGGGGTGGACGGCGCGTGGGTGCCGTTCACGGAGGCGGGACCGCTTCGCGTGGCCACCACGGGATTCGACGGCGCCGACGCCGCCCGGCTCGCGGCGGCGGCCACCGTGCTCGGCGAGGCCGGCGGCCGCCCCGTGGAGCTGACGGCACCCACCCAGGCCGGTCTGGTCCTCGGGGCCGAGGACAGCGCCGCAGGGCCCACCACCATGCGCGTCCCGCGCGCCTGGCTCCCGCTCGCCACCCTCCCCGACTCCCTGCGCACCACGTGGCCCGACCCGGTGCCACTCCGCCCCGCCGCCGACGGCCGCCGCGTGAGTCCCGGCCAGGCGATGCCCGTGCACGACGCCACGCTCCTCGGCGCCACGCGCGCCTCCAGTCTCCGCACCCCGCTGCTCTGGCTGGCGTTGCTCCTCTTCCTGGTGGAGCGGGTCGCGGCCGCGCGGACCCGCCGGGGCCCCGCATGACGCCCGCCGACGAGCTGCACGTCCTGGCCCGGCGCCTCACACGGACGCGCGGGGCGCTCGGCGCGTTCTGGGTCGGGTGCCTCGGCCTCTTCGGCTACGGGATCGGCGCGCTCACCGGCGCGCCCGTGCCGTTCGTGGCGGGCGGCGTGGTGGCCGGCCTCGTCCTCCTCTGGCGCGAGGCGCGCCAGCGGGTGACGCCGATGGACGTGGCCCGGCACCTCGACCGCGTGGTGCCGGCCTTGGAGGAGAGCACCGGCCTGCTGCTCGCCGACGCGCAGGCGCTGGCGCCGGTGGCGCGGCTCCAGCGCGCGCGGGTGGAGGCACGCTGGGCGGGTGTCGCCGTCAGCTCCATGATTCCCCGCGGCCGCACAAGGCTCGGAGTGGCGCTCGGACTCCTCGCGGCGGTGGTGGGGGTGGCGCTGGCGGCGGCCGGGCGCTCGCCGGGGGTGGGGGCGGCGGTGGCCCCCATCCTAGGCGTGCCGGCCCGCCCCGAGCTCCGCGCCCTCGAGCTGACCGTGACGCCCCCGGCCTACACCGGGAGCCGCGCGCACGTGGAGCGCGGCGAGGAGCTCGTGGCGGAAGAGGGTGCCGCGCTCGCGTGGCGTGTGCGCGCAGCCGGGCCCGTCACCGCCGCGCGCCTGGCGTTCACGGGTGGCGACACGCTGCCCCTCATCCGGGATGGAGCCGACTGGGTGGCGCATGGCACCGCCCGCGCCCCCGCGCTGGTGCAGGTCCTCCTCGCCGACTCGGCGGGCGTGGTGGCCGGGGACGAGCGGCGCCTTGCCATCCGCCCCGACCGGCCGCCCGTCGTGACCCTCGTGCAGCCCACCGGCCGCACCGAGTTCCTGCCGGGCCGCCTGGCCCCCGTGCGGGTGGAGGTGCTCGCCACCGACGACTACGGCGTGGCCGACGTGGTGATGGCGGTGACGCTCGCGTCGGGGAAGGGGGAGGCGGTGAAGTTCGAGCGGAAGGTGCTGCCGTTCGCCGCACGCACCCGCCGGCCCGAGGGCGGTCTCCGCCTCACGGCCACCCTCGACCTGGCCGCGCTCGGCCTCGGCCCCGGCGACGAGCTCTATTTCCACGCCGAGGCCACCGACCGCCGGACGCCGTCGCCGGGGCGCGGGCGCTCGGAGACGGCGTTCCTCGTCATCACGGACACGAGCGCACGTCCGCGCGCCGACTTCACCGGCATGGTGCTGGCGGCCGAGCCGGAGTACTTCCGGAGCCAGCGGCAGATCATCATCGACACCGAAAAGCTGCTGGCCGACCACCGCCGCCTCGCGGCCGGGGAGTTCAACGCGCGCAGCAACGAAATCGGCGCCGACCAGGGGCTGCTCCGCCTCCGCTACGGCCAGTTCCTGGGCGAGGAGTTCGAGGAGAACGCCGTCCCGGGTGCGGGCCACGAGGAGCACGACGCCCCGCCCGTGCCCGCCGCCGAGCCGGACGCCCCGGCCGACCCGCGCGCCGGCCTCGAGCACCGCCACGACGATCCCGAGAACGCCACCCTCCTTGGCCAGTCGGTGAAGGTGCGGCTCAAGGCGGCGGTGAACGCCATGTGGCAGGCGGAGCTTCACCTCCGCGTGCACGAGCCCGAGCGGGCGCTGCCGTTCGAGTACCGGGCGCTCGAGCTGCTCAAGTCGGTGCAGCAGGAGGCGCGGGTGTACGTGCAGCGCGTGGGCTTCGAGCCGCCGCCCATCGAGGTGGCCCGGCTCCGGCTCACGGGGAAGCTGGACGACGTGGTGAGCCGCACCCGCACGGGCAGCGTGGAGCCGGCGGACTCCCTCGCGGCGCTCCACGCCGCCCTGGTGGCCGCCACCGGCGCCGCCACCGCGGGCGAGGCGCGCGCCGCCGCGGCCGGCCTGGTGCCCGCCGCCGTCGCCGACCCGCGCCTCCTCGCCGTGCTGCACGCCTTCCGCCGCCTGGCGGACTCCCTGGCGGGCGGTGGCGACTGCGCCCCCTGCCGGGAGGACGCCGCCCGCCGCCTCTACCCGCTGCTCCCCGTGCCGGCACCGGTCCCGGTGCCCGCCACCGGTGCACGGTCGTCACTGGCCGAGCGCTACCTCCGTCGCCTCGAGGCCGCACCGCGATGAGCCGCTGGCTGCCCCTCGTGGCGCTGGGCCTGGTGCTCCTGGCGCTGGAGCTCACCCGCCGCGACCGCCGCCTCTTGGCGCTCCGGCTCGCGGCGCTGGCCTGTGTGCTCGGCGGGGCCGCCGTGCTGCTCCGGCCGCGGGCGGGCGCGTCGCCGCCCGGCAGCCTCACGCTGCTCACCCCTGGCGCCCCCCCGGGGGCCACCGGCGACTATCGGGTGGACGACCTCGCCAGTCCGGGACCGGGCATCGTCCGCCAGCCGGGGGCCCTCGGCGACTCGCTCCGGGGCGCGGGTGCCGTGGCGCTCGTGGGCTGGGGCCTGCTGCCGAGCGAATGGGAGGCCATGCCCGGGGCCACGGTCAGCTTCACGCCGGCGCCCCTGCCGAGGGGCATCACCCGGCTCGAGGCGCCGCAGTCCCTGGCGCTCGGCGAGGCGTACCGGGTGGCGGGGGCCGTGCACCTCGAGCCCGGAGCGGCGGGGATGGTCCGGCTCCGGCGGGATTCACAGGCGGTGGACTCGGCGCGCGTCAGCGCCGCCGACTCGAGCTTCACGCTGCGCGACCGCCCCCGCGCCGCCGGGCTCGCGGAGTATGCACTGGAACTCGCCGCCGGGGGCGCAGCGAGGAGGGAACCCCTCGGCGTCCTCGTGACCCGTCCCCCACCGCCGCGCGTGCTGGTGCTCGAGGGCTCGCCTAGCTTCGAGACCGGGTTCCTCAAGCGCTGGCTCGCGGCCGGGGGCGGACGGGTGTCGGTGCGGACGCAGGTGAGCCGCGGGCGCTTCCGCACCGAGCACCTGAACGGCGAGGGCCCCGCGCTCGCGGCCATCACCCCGGCGGCGCTGGCGCCCTTCGACGTGGTGGTGGCCGATGGGCCGGCACTGGCGGCGCTGGGTGAGGCGGAACGGGGCGCGCTTCGCCGGGTGGTGCAGGACGGGGCGGGGCTGGTGGTGGTGCCATCACTCGGGACCGGCCTGGCGCCCCTCGCCAGCTTCATGCCGGGCGCCCGGCTCGAGCCGCGCGGGGAGGAGCCGCTGCGCACCGCGCGGCCGCGCTGGACCGGCCAGCCGCGCCCGTCCGCGGGCGGCATCGGCGTGGAGGCCGGCGTCCTCACGGTGCCGGGCGCCGAGCAGCTGGTGCAGGAGGAAGACGGGAGCGCGCTGGCGCTCGCGCGGCCGCTCGGCGCCGGCGCCGTGGCCGCGACGCTGGTGGCCGCCCCCTCCCGCTGGGTGCTCGACGGCGACGAGGACCTCTACGCCGGCTACTGGAGCCGGCTCCTCGGGCGCGTGGCGCGGGACACCACGAGCCGGCTCGCGTGGGCCAGTGATGGACCCCTGCGCCCCGGCCGCGGGCTGACACTGACGCTCGTCACGGGGGCCGCTGCGCCGGTGATCGCCGTGCGCGCGCCGGACGGTGGCCTTGACAGCGTGACCCTGGCGCAGGACCCGCTCGATCCCCGCCGCTGGACCGGCCGCTACTGGCCCCGCGCCACCGGCTGGCACCAGGCCTCGGCCGGCGAGACCCGCATCGCCTTCCGGGTGCATGGGCCCACGGAGTGGCTGGCCCTCGAGGCGGCCACGCGGGAGCGCGCCACGCGGCGGGCGCTGCCGGCGTACCCGGGCCGCGGTGCGCCGTCCCGCCTGCCGCGGAACCGTGGCGAGCTTTTCGGGTTCCTCCTCGTGGTGGCCGGCAGCGTGCTGCTCTGGTGGGAGCATCGCCGCCGCTGACGCGAGGCGATGGCCCGTAATGCCACCGGGGCGTGGGGGGGGGGGGGCCCCCCCCCCCCCCCCCGGGCCGGGGGGGGGCCCCCGGGCCCGTAGCCACCGTAGACCCGCCACACCCCAACACAGC
>CAZRCT010000119.1:0-8939 GCA_964598655.1 uncultured Gemmatimonadaceae bacterium | reverse complement strand
CGCGCCGCCACCTCCCGCGCGCTGGCCCGCCGCACCCGGCTGCCGCCGGCGCCGCCCCCCGCCGCGAAGTAGTGCACCAGCGCCTCCCGCACCACCTGCGACTTGGCCACCCCCTGCCGCCGCGCCCACGTCCCCACCGCACGCGCCAGCGCCGCCGGAAGCCGGAGATTGAGGATGTCGTCTTTCATGTATCACATTGTATTACAGCAACCCCTCTCACGCCACCCACCCCTACCCCAGCCCTAGCCCCAGCCCCAGCCCACCCAGTACCCGCTTCAGCGGGATTGCGGCCGAGCCCGGGCTTCAGCCCGTGGCAGATCCGTAACCCCGCCTGAGCCCCCGCTCATCCCGCCCGCCAGCTTCCCTCACACCTTCCGCCCTACCTTGGAGGCAGCCGCCGCACGCGGCCGCCTCCTTCGGGAAGGGTTCCCATGCCCGTCTTCATCCGCCGCTCGATAATCATCCTGCTCCTCCTGCTCGTCATTCCCCTGCTCCTCGGCGCCCAGCGGGCCGGCGCCACCCTGGTGGCCGGCTACGAGAGCCTGGAGGGCAGCGACTTCGACGCCGCCGACCCCGGCCTGGTCCTGGGCGCCGAAGTCTGGTACGCGCCGTGGCGGAAGCTCGAGGTGGGCCTCGGCGTCACCCGCGGCACCCACGACATCCCGGCTGCTGACCAGGCCGTGAACCTCATCATCTACGCCGAGCCGCGGTGGACCTTCCCCATCAAGGAGAGCGTGGCCGTGGCCATGCTCGGGGTCCGCGCGGGCTTCGCGCGGCAGAGCTACACCCAGATGGGCTTTGAGATCGCGGCCACGGGCTTTGCCTGCGGCGGCGACGCGGGCTTCCGCGTCCGCGTGGGCCACGGCGTGGCCCTCACCCTCATCGCCAGCTACACGCACCTCGACCTCGGCGACTTCACGCTCGCCGGCGCGCCCGTGAGCAACACCGACACCCGGGGCGACGCCCTGGCGCTCCTGGTGGGCGTCACCCTCAGGCTCCGCCGCTAGCGCCCCCGGCCGCCGGGCGATCGTCCCGAGAAGGAGGACCCCATGACCCACACCATCCGCCGCCCGCTCCTCGCCCTGCTGGCCCTGCTCGGCCTGCCGCTCCTGCTGGCCGGCCAGGAGGCCGGCGTGACGGCCGGCGGCGCCTACGTGTCGCTCGGGGGCAGCGACTACGACGGCGTGGACGCCGCCCTGGGCCTCCAGGCCCAGCTCTGGTACCGCCCCTGGCGCCGCGTGGAGCTGGCGGTGCTGGCGCAGCGGTCGGTCCACGACCTGAAGGGCGTGGGCCCCGACCTCACCGCGTTCCTGGTGCTGGCCGAGGCCCGCGTCCTCATCCCGCAGCGCCCGGGCGGCCTCACGCCGTACCTCGGCGCCCGCGTGGGCTACGCCAGCCAGCAGTTCACGGTGCAGGGCTACGACGCCACCGCCGGCGGCCTGGCCCTCGGCACGGCCGCGGGCCTCCGCATCCCCATCACCGGGCGCCTGGCGGCGGAGGTGGCGGCGAGCTGGACCTACCTGAGCTTCGGGGAGTTCTCCGTGCTGGGCACGTCGGTGGGCGGGACGGACACGCGGGGGAGCGCGCTGGCGCTGCAGGCGGGGGTTGCGATTGCCGTGACGCGGTGAGGGGGGAGGCGGGGCCGCTGGGTGGGCCGCACGTCACCAGTCAGCTACATGCGCCTCGCCCCAGATCGCGCGACACCGGGCAGGTGCCGTGTGCGGCAGGTCGTCGGGGGGGGGCTCACTCCTCCCGGAACAATTCCTCCAGGTCCACCACCATCGCCTCCCCCGCTCCCACCGGATGCCACACCAGCCGTTGCCGCTCCACCGCGGGCGCCTCATCGGCCGGCCGCCACACCTCCACCAGCCGCGCCTCCGGGTCCACCACCCAGTAGGTGGCCACCCCGTGCCGCTGGTAGCGCCGGCGCTTGACCCCGCGGTCGCGTGCCGCCGTGCTGGGCGAGGTGACCTCGGCGACGAGGAGGAACGTGCGGAACTCCTCCCACGCCCAGGTGCGCGCTTCCACCGGGTCCACCACGAAGAGGTCCGGCTGGACCAGCGTCATGTCATCGAGAATCAGATCGGCCGGCGAGGGCAGGCAGACGCCCACCGGCTCGCGACGGAGGTAGCCGCGAAGCGTCTCCTGCAGCCGCGCCACGATCTCCTGGTGCCACGGCCGTGGTGCGGGAGTCACCAGCAGCTCCCCGTGCACCACTTCGTAGCGCTTCCCGTCGGCGGGAAGCGCCTGCACCATGACCGCCGTCCAGCGGCGCGACTCGTCCGGTCTCGGCATGCCCATGAATGTCTGCTCGGCGGCAGGAGGAAGCAACTCGGCGCCATCCCCCAACCTGCGGCGATCCCGTGGAGGAACCGTCACAAATCCAACGCCGCCCGTCGCGGAATAACGCGCTACGCCTCCTGCAGCCGATACATCACGTCCCAGACCTCGTGATAGTGATGCGCCCGCGCGCGCGCCTGCTGCCTGGCCACGGCGTTCTTGAAGTTGTCGTAGTCGAGGGTGCGGACCATTGCGGCCATGGCGCGCGCCACCGCCTCGCGGGGGGCCTGGGCGCGATAGCGGTAGTCGGCATGCGGATCTTCCACGGTGGCGCCGAACTCGGGGAGCGCGCCGGCGCGGAGGGCGTCGAGGTCCGTGGCGACGCGGGCGCGGATGGTGAGGGTCTGCGGCTTCCGGTCCCACGGCTTCTCGACCACGCTGTAGAAGCCGCTGGTGGTGAACAGCCACATGGCGGGGGGCTCCGGGCGAGGGGGAGGTGCCTACCGCAACCTGGCACGGAGCTGTAACAGTCCCGGGGTGCTCCCCCTTCAGCGGAGCCGCATCCCCGCCAGCTGCACCAATACCCCCCCCGGCAACCCACGCCGCAGAACCGGTCCGGCTGCTGCCACGTCGCGATTTGGATCTGCGGATCATGTGAGAGCAGCCCTCATGCAATTGCGGCCCGGGAGCACATTCCCGGGCCGCATTGCGCTAGAACTCCAATGTGGCGGGCACGTGACTGCTATGCCGCCCTGAAGCGCTCGAATCGTTCGGCGAGATAGTCGCGGTTGGGCTTCGCGTCCTCGGCACGCGGCACCACAATCTTCTCACCGTGCATCTGCTGCAAACCATGCCTCAGCATCGGACCGTCCGTCTCTTCCAGAATATCGTCCCGGATGTGAATCAGATAATCCGGTGCGATGCCGAGGATGCCGGCATCGTATGCGCCATGGTGGATCTTACACAGTGAAAGACCATTGGGCACCTCCGGGCGCCCTCTCTCATCACGGTCCTCCAGAATGTGGGCGGCGTCCAGCAGTTCCGGGTGGCGCAACCGGCACACGGTGCAACTCGATCGATAGGCCCTGACGACCAGCTCACGGAAGCGGTGCTGGTGCAGCCTGCGCTTCACGAGCGTGGTCATGTAGGCCTTTACCGGGGCTAATGAGCCGCCCGCGAGCAGTCGTTCCCGTCCTAGTTCCGTCGTGTCCGATTCAATTTGGACTGTGAGCCTCTTGGGATCATCCGCCGTGATGAACGCCGGGAAGATGGCCTCATAGAGGCCAGGACTAACTCCGTAGAAGTAGATAATCGGGACCTGCAGCTCGAACGCCCGACGCATGGCCACGTTCTCCCAAGCATCTGGATTGGTCCCTTGGTACCGGTACTCGAAGAAGCCCGTATCCGCCGCAATTTGGTCGTCGTACTTGGGCGTCATGCCCTTCTTCACGGCGGCCGTCGTGACGGAGAGCACCGCCCCGAGCCCTCGGAGTTGCTGCGGCCGCCAAATACCCTTCTGTTCAAGCGCAAAGGGAATACGCTCTCCATTAAACACAAACCCAGCCGACATCTCCTCGCGGCGAACCAAGCCGTCACGGTTGGCCGACAGGCGGCGCAGTTCGTCGAATGCCGCCTGTCGCAGTGCGAGGTCAACATCACGTTCAAGCATAGGCAGCACGGGATTGCGACCCTTCGATCACGTGAGCACACCGCGAGATGACAGTAGAAGTCGCTCGGCCCACCAGGTCCCTTCGGAAAGGAAGCGCCAACCGGCAGTCCGCCCCACGAGAGCAAGAGCATCCGAGGGCACAATATATGGCTCGGGGCGGACCCGGGGTTGCGGGGACGGCCTCGCCGCGCGACCTAGGGACTCGTCGAGCACTCGATCGACGAACCGCCTGATCCGGTCAGCGTCGAGAGCCAGCCTCTGGAGATCGAGCAAACGGTAGAAGCAATCGGGCTCTTCTATCGCGCTTTCGTGGCCCTCCGCGGCGCCTACTCGTTCACGCGCGGCTTCATTGTCCCAGCTGATTTCAACGAAGGGAGCAACGAAGAGCTCGCGTCCGTCGGAAAGGAATAGCATCGTACCGACCGGCTCGCGGTCCAATCCTGCCTCCACGGAAGAGAGCCACTCCCGCAACGCCAGAGCACGGAGGCGGTTGGGTGCAGCACTGGCACCCCACCACACGCACACCCCATCGCTTCGCAACTCTCCGCGCCGGTACTCATCGACTTGAGCCGCGAGAGATGTTGCTAGGTCCTGAACTACCCTCCGGAGTCGAAGCGACCCCAACAAGAAGAGGAGGTGGGGCGACATAGTTCTCCAGTACCGACGTTTCTGACGCGGCTAAATCAAAAGGAGCCAGCAGGCGTGCCGCTCAGCCAGCTTCGGAGTCGAGTAGTGGAATGCCGAGGCCTTGGAGGTACGCAAAAGTATTGTCGTAGAAGGCTGGCCTCCGCGTCGCATCCGCAGAACTGCCGGAGGGCACAAAGAGCACCATTCCCTGGCGCGCCCTCGTCAGCAATACGCGATAGGCGTTCAGCAGGCGCTGCTTACGCTCATCTTGGCGAAGCTGGTTCCAACGGGTACCGACGAAGCGATTGAAGTGCCATGTCTCGCCATCGTGCCGAAGATCCGCATCCCAATTGACACACACCCAGTCCAGCTCCAGCCCCTGAACCTTGAACTCGGTAGCCGCGTCTTCGAGGAAATTGCTCGACCTGGTATCGTCAGCCTCAGCCAAGAAGAAGTGCACGGGATCTACCTCCACACGGACATCTACCGCATGCGGCTTGAGCCGGTAGCCTCCGGACGACGCCACCATTCCCACCCGCTCGGAACCACGTGCCCGGTCGCGCAACCATCGCTTGGCGGCCGCAAGATCCCGTGTGAGCCGGATGGGAAATCGTGGGAGGAGAGCCTCAAGGCTCCGGCGAGCCCCATCGTGGTCCAAATCGAGAGCCGCCTTCACAAACGCCGAGACCTTCTCGGACCGGAAGGAACGCATGGAGACAGCTAGATGAAGGTCCGGCACCCTCGCCAGACTCACCGCTTCGCCAAGTGATTCGATGGCATGGCCGGCGGCGTACTCGGAATCGGTGAGCTCCGGCGAGATGTATACCTGCCAGTGCGGGAAGCTATCCCGAATCGCCTCAAGCCAAGCCGAGATGCCCGCCTCGCCCCGATTAATCTCCTGTCCGCCGCCCACCAGACAGATCACCACCGCCCAATCCGAATGCCGGTCAAGGCAGGAGACGAGGAACTCTGGCTCAGACTGATTGAAGTCCAGTCGCTTCTTGGCCTGGCGCATGAACGAGACGGTCATCTCGCGATTCCACGCGCGCTGCGCCTCGTCAAAGATCACAACGTGATCGTGCGGTGGGTCGGTGCTCCCCAGACCTTCGTCGCGGAAGTGGTGCACATTCTGAATGAACACCTTGACCATACGCCCGATGTCGCCTTTGCGGAGGCCGGGTTCCTTCACCCGACGGCGGGCATACTCACCGCGCGTCAGGGCCTCCCGCAGCACAGCGACTAGCGGCCCGTTCCCTGAAAGGAACACGGCGTGCGTTGCCGCTGATTCCTCGCGCCGCTGCGTTGCCACATTAAGCCCCACCAGGGTCTTCCCCGCCCCAGGCACGCCCGTCACGAAGACAATCGCCTTCTCTCCTCGTGTACGCGCCTCCTCGACCACCCGATCGATGCACTGCGTAGTACCCCAAAGGTTACGCACTTCGGCTTCATGTCGGGCGATTGCCTCCACCGAGTGGCCGGCATAGAGGGCCTGAGCGGCCTCGACGATGGTGGGCGACGGCCGGTAGGGCGCCGCGAGCCATGCGGCCCCGTCAATCGCCGGGCCTTCCGCCCTGGCGATCCCGGCATCGATAAGGGCGCGGATGCCATGCCGGTTGGCGAGGGCAGGTTTGACCACACGATCGTGTGCAGGTGGATTCAGCTTGCTGTCGCTTCGGGCCGCTTCGCTGGCCACCAGCATAGGGATGATCTCGACATCATGACTGCCGGCATGGAAGTTCTTCAGGTCCAGCGCGTAGTCCCACGCCTGATTGAAGTCACTCAGCCTGTATTCTGACTCGCCGATCTTGAACTCCAACACAAAGATGACCGAGCCCGAAACAAGCACGACGTCGGCACGTGTCCCGATCCGCGGGATGACGAACTCGAAGTGGATTGCGCCGGACAGCCCCGCGAGGGCAGGTTGGAGGATTGCGATTTCTTCGATCCAAGCATTCCGCTGGGCCTGATCGATATCGAAATCACTATTCGCGACAAGTCGCCCCAGAATCTCACTGGGCCCCGCGTCAAGGAACTCCCGGATGGAGGCGCTATGGTAGGTCTTGGCCATTCGTAGACGACGAGTTACAACTGCAAATGGGCCGTCGATTGCGAGCAGAACGCGAAATGCCGCGACTTACCCAGCGCCGAGGCGATCGCCTAGACTTCTTGAGAAGCTCCGGTCACTTGGGGCCAGGGGATATTGGAGTAGGTCCCCCGGAGCCACCCACGCCAACCGCGCATGCTCTCTACACTCCGGTTCCCCTCGAACCTCGACCGCGTAGAACTCGATCTGGAATGGGGAGCCCGAATCGTGCACAACCGACAGGAGCGATCCTACGGCGGTCACAACGACTCCCAGTTCCTCGCTCAGTTCACGCCGGACGGCTTGTGGCACGGTTTCGCCGGACTCGATCTTTCCGCCGGGGAATTCCCACAATCCCCCATGCCGCTTTTCGAGCGGCCGTTCGCAGATCAGCACGCGCCCTTCGCGCTTGATGACTGCCGCAACGACTCGGACGGGCGGCGGCGATTTCATTGATGAAAAGGTAGCTGCAAGCCGTGGCCAAGTGGACGTCGTCAGAAGATGCTGCCTAATTCACATCCCCACAACACTAGCCGGCACACTTCGTAGGACCTCAACGTCGCCCTCCGCCTTCTTTGAGTCGATCGCAGATTGACCACAGAGTCCCCCTGGGAGCGCGATCGCCGGCCCCGCCGGCGCTCCTCAACCTCCCCCCGCGCTGTGACAGTCGCCCGCCGCTTCCCCCCACGAGCCCCCACCCCGCCCGCCCTCGGCCCCCCGCCGCGCCCGCGACCCCCGGCCCCACCGCCCCGACCCCCGACCGCACCGGCCCGACGAAGCCCCGCACCCACCCGAGGGCCCATCCCCAGTGCCCGACACGCGATCCCACCCGCCCGAGACCTGATATCACCGCCCTCACCCCCGACCGCAGCCGCCTCACCCCCGACCGCAGCGCCCCGAGGGAGCTCCGCAGCCGCCCGAGGGCCGACCGCAGCAGCCCGAGGGCCGATCCCCACCTCACGACACGCGATCGCACCGACCCGAGGGCCGACCGCACGGGCCCGAGACGCGATCGCGCCGCCGCGAGGGGACCTGCCAAGCCCACGAGGCGCGATCGCACCGGCCCGAGCCCCGATCCCGCGTCCACGACACGCGATCGCGCCGACCCGAGCCCCGATCCCACGTCCACGACACGCGATCGCGCCGACCCGAGACCCGACCGCACCGGCCTCACCCCCGATCCCCCGTCCCCGACACCCGATCGCACCGGCCCGACCCCCTCGGCCATGCGTCGCCGACGCGATCACACCGCCTCGAGGGCCACTGCCACGTCCATCCGGCGCGATCGCGCGCATTTTAGGGCCCCGTCCACGCCGATCCGGCCCCTCCCCGGCCCCAGAAAACGCGAGCCCACCCCCGAGAGGGCCCCCAAACCGCCCGATCCGCCCCACCCACACCCCGTCCGCGCCGACCGCACGCCCGCCAGCCCCCGTCACTGCCCGATTTCACGCCGTCCCCAAACCGCCCTTCGGAATTCCGGATGTGTCCGGGCCGATGCACGCCGTGTCCGGAGCTCTTCCGGGAGTGTCCCGACCTCTTCCTGGACTGTCCGGGCCGATGCACGACGCGTCCGCGCCACTTCCTGGACTGTCCGGGCCGATGCAGCCCGCGCCCGGACCACTTCCCTCCCCGCCCGCCCCACCCCCACCCCCACCCCGCATCCCTTCGCCCCCGCTCGCGTCTTTCTGGGCCGACTTCCCCGTCGCCCCACACCTGCTGTGGCGGATGCCGAGTTGCATCACCCCCACCGCCGAGCGTACCGTATGGCCATGCCCGCGCCAATCGATCCCCGCACCCTCGGCCCCGGCCTCACCGCGGCCGTCCTCGACCAGCTCCCCGACGACGGCCACCGCTACGAAATGGTCCGCGGCGAGCTGCTGGTGAGTCCCGCGCCCGACAACCGGCACCAGGCAATCTCCATGGCGCTGACGGAAGCGTTCCTGCCCTACCTGCGCCGGGTGGGCACCGCCGTCCTCCGCGCCGCTCCCCTCAACTGCGAGGGCGGCCCCGACACCCGTGTCCAGCCCGATCTCGTGGCCCTCCCCACGCACCTCGGCGCCCAGGTCGCACCCTATCGTCTCGAGCAGCTCCTGCTCGTCATCGAGATCCTGAGTCCCTCCACGGCGCACGTCGACCGCGCGGCCAAGCACCGCCTCTACCAGGACGCGGGCATCCCCACCTGCTGGCTCGTGGACCCGGCGGACGGGATCGTCGAAGTCTGGACGCCCACCGCCGCCTTCCCCGATGTAGCGCGCGAGCGCGTCACCTGGTCCGCCCCGG
>CAZRCT010000118.1:4600-9016 GCA_964598655.1 uncultured Gemmatimonadaceae bacterium | reverse complement strand
ACCCCGCTGAAGCGGGTACTGCGGTCCGAGGTCGTTCCCACCTCGATTTGCTGTACCCGCTTCAGCGGGATTGCGGCCGAGCCCGGGCTTCAGCCCGTGGGCCATGACGAGCCACCCCGCCTTTACACCACCCCTCGCGCACGGTAGCCTCTTCCGCATGCGTCTCCCCCTCCTACAACTGATGCTGACCCTCGCCGCCGCCCTCCCGGCGGCGGCCCAGGACGTGGCCTCGGCCGATGTCGCGGCGGGGCAGCGGCTCTTTGAGAGCCAGTGCGTGCGCTGCCACGGCGTCGGCGGTACCGGCGGGGCCGGGCCCGCGCTCACGCGCCCTGTCCTCCGCCGCGCCAAGGACGACGCCGAGCTGGTGAAGGTGATCCTCGGCGGGATCCCCGGCACCGCCATGGTGGGCTTCTGGAACCTGAGCGAGGAGGAAGGCGCGCAGGTGGCCGCCTACGTGCGCGTCCTGGGCCGGCGCCCGCCCGAGGTGCTCCCCGGGGACCCGGCGCGCGGCCACGCCGTGGTGGTGGGGAAGGGCGCCTGCCTCACCTGCCACGTGCTGGCGGGGCAGGGCGGCGGCTGGGCGCCCGACCTGACCGAGGTGGGCTGGCGGCTCGGCGCCACGGCGCTCCGTGAGGCGCTGGTGGCGCCCGGCGCGCTCCAGCCCGTCTCGCCGCTCCCCTCGGTGCACGGCCCCTATCCCGGCTACCTCGCCGTGGAGGCCACCACCGCCGCGGGCCGCGTCCACCGGGGCACCCGCGTCACCGAGGACGACTTCGTGCTGGTGCTGCGTGAAGCCGACGGGACCCTCCGCTCCCTCGACAAGACCCGGCTCCGGCGGCTCGTGAAGGTGCCCGGCACGAGCCCCATGCCGTCGTACGCCGGCGCCCTCACCGCCGCCGAGCTGGACGACGTCGTCGCCTACCTGGCCTCGCTCCGGGGGACCCCGTGACCACGACCCCCCGCCCGCGCCCGTCGCTCGGGCCCGCGCTCCTGGTCCTCGCCGCCCTGGCCGGCGCCGCGCCCCTCGCCGCGCAGGTCACGGAGGCCCGCCTCCGCAACGCGCGCCGCGAGCCGCAGAACTGGCTCACCTATTCCGGCGACCTCGGCGCCCAGCGCTTCTCGCCGCTCGCCGAGATCACGCCCGCCAACGTCGCCGGGCTCCGCCCGGCGTGGCTCTACCAGGCGCTGGTGAGCGGCACGCTGCAGGTGAGCCCGCTGGTGGTGGACGGCATCATGTACCTGACGGAGTTCCAGGGCCACGTGGTGGCGCTCGACGCGCGGAGCGGCCGGGTGCTCTGGCGCTACAACCAGCAGATCCCCCCGACCCTGCTGGCGCTGGGCTTCGCGCCCACCAACCGCGGGGTGGCCATCCTCGACTCCACGGTGTACGTCGGCACGCCCGACGCCCGCCTCGTGGCGCTCGACGCCCGCAGCGGCGCCCTCCGCTGGACCGCCACCGTGGCGGACAACGCCGTGGGCTACGCCATCACCGGCGCCCCGCTCGCCGTGGGCGACATGGTGCTGACGGGCGTGAGCGGCGCCGAGGCCGGCATCCGCGGCTTCATCGACGCCTACGACGCCAAGACGGGCACCCGCCGCTGGCGCACCTACACCATCCCCGCCCCGGGCGAGCCGGGCAGCGAGACCTGGGCCGGCGACTCGTGGAAGACGGGCGGGGGCTCCACCTGGGTCACCGGCAGCTACGATCCCGCCCTCGGCCTCGTGTACTGGGGCGTCGGCAACCCGGGCCCGCTCTGGAACGGCGACAGCCGCGCCGGCGACAACCTCTACACCTGCGCCCTCCTGGCCCTCGACGCCAGGACCGGCGCCATCCGCTGGCATTTCCAGTTCACGCCGCACGACACGCACGACTGGGACGCGGCGCAGATCCCCGTGCTGCTCGACGCGCCGGTCGGCGGCCGCCCGCGGAAGCTGGTGACGATGGCCAACCGGAACGGCTTCTACTACGTCCTGGACCGCGCCACCGGCGAGTTCCTGGCGGGGACGCCCTACATCCGGCAGGAGTGGGCCGAGGGCCTCGACGCCACGGGCCGTCCCATCATGCGGCCCAACGCGGAGCCCACCGACACCGGCACCAACCTGACGCCCAACCTCCACGGCGCCAGCAACTGGTACAGCCCGAGCTACAGCCCGGCCACGGGCCTTTTCTACGTGGCCGCGCGGCAGATGGGCAGCCGGTACTTCAAGTACCCCGCCAGCTACACGCCGGGCCGCTACTTCCTGGGCGGCGGCGAGGCGGAGTTCGGCGGCGACACGGCGCAGGGCATGGTGAAGGCCCTCGAGCCCACCACCGGCAAGGTGCGCTGGAGCTTCCCCCTCTTCTCGCCGCCCTGGAGCGGCGTCCTCGCCACCGCCGGCGGGCTCGTCTTCGGCGGGACCAACGAGGGGCAGCTCTTCGCGCTCGACGCGCGGACGGGGCGGCCGCTGTGGCACTTCCTGGCCGGTGCCGCCACCAACACCAACCCGATCAGCTACGCGGTGGACGGCCGCCAGTACGTGGCCATGACGGCGGGCAGCGTGCTCATGACCTTCGCCCTGCCGGAGCGGCCGAGGCCGGTGGTACCTTAGGGCACCATGGACAACCTCGGCGAAGGGCTCATCTACTACGTGGTGTTCCTGTTCAGCACCACGGTGCACGAGGCCGCGCACGCCTGGCAGGCCAAGCGCGGCGGCGACCTCACGGCCTACCACGGCGGCCAGGTGTCGCTCGACCCCATGCCCCACATCCGGCGCGAGCCGTTCGGCATGGTGCTGCTGCCGCTCCTCACGGTGTTCCTCTCGGGCTGGCCCTTCGGCTACGCCAGCGCGCCGTACGACCCGCAGTGGGCGCTCCGCCACCCGAAGCGCGCCGCCGCCATGGCCGCGGCCGGGCCCATCGGCAACTTCGTGCTCGCCCTCCTCGCGGGCCTCCTGATCCGCGCCGGGATGGCGGCCGGCTTCTTCTACGCGCCGGACAGCATCGGCTTCGGCCACATCGCCGGCACCGACCTGCACGGGCTCTGGCCCGCGCTGGCGTTCTTCCTCGGCGCCATGTTCTCGATGAACCTGCTGCTCGGCGCCTTCAACCTGCTGCCGCTGCCGCCGCTCGACGGGAGCGCGCTCCCGCTCGCCGTGCTGCACCCCGCCAACGCGCGCGCCTACCAGCACTTCCTCTGGGGCAACCCGATCCTGAGCGTGTTCGGGATCATGATCGCGTGGAAGATCTTCACGCCCATCTTCGCGCCCATCTTCTTCGGCGCCGTCGGGCTCCTGTATCCCGGCATGGGCTACCATTGAGGCGCGCTCGGCGCGGTCTCGGCGTCCCGGGTGTCCTGGCCGTCCTCGCCCTCCTGCTCGGCGGCACGCGACCCCTGCCCGCCCAGGCCAGCCTCATCATCCTGGTCCGCCACGCCGAGAAGGCCACCGGCGGCGACGATCCGGGACTGACACCGGAGGGCGGGGCGCGCGCCGAGGCGCTGCGGCAGGCGCTCGCCGGCCTGCCGCTGGATGGCGTGATCACCACGCACTACCGGCGCACCCGCCTGACGGCGGCGCCGGTGGTGACGGCGCGGGAGCTGGTGCCGGTGGAGGTGCCGGCGGGCCGCGACGTCGGCGCGCATGCCGCCGAGGTGGCGGCGCGCGTCAATGCCATGCCCGCCGGCAGCGCCGTGCTCATCGTGGGCCACAGCAACACCCTCGGCCCCATCATCGCCGCCCTCGGCGGCCCCGCCATCCCGGAGCTCTGCGACCGGCAATACGACGACCTCTTCGTCCTGGACCGGGGCGGCGCCGCGCCGCGGCTGGTCCGGGCGCACTACGGGGCGCCGGACCCGCCGGGGGCGGACGGGTGCCACGACGCCCGCGCGCCGTGACCGCCGACCGCACCCTCCTCGCCGAGCTCGGCATCCAGCTCCTGGCGCTCCTCATCGGCGTGGGCCTGTACCTGGAGCACCGGTGGTCCATCCGCCGCGACCGGCGCCCCCCGGACGACACGCCGCCCGAGTAAGCTCCCGCGCCCGCATGGCCGGCCCCCGCCGCCCCACCGGCGGCTCCATGCGCTCGATCGCCACCTCCCGCCCCTGCGCGCGTCCGGTCCGCCGGCATTGGGCGGTGTTTCCGCCACCGCCGTCACGATTCCCGTCGTTGCCCGCGAGCCTCCCGCTACTCCATCCTGGATTCCGCCCGCCTGACGGTGGGGCGCCGGCGCTATCCCAGGTTCTCCCGAACGCATCCCGGCCTGTCCCGCAACTCGACCGGCGTGTTCCGTCACTCGGCGGCGCGCCCCGGACCTCGGCGGGCTCGCCGGGGACTCGACCGGCACGTCCCGGCACTCGACGGACACCTCCCGTCGCTTGACCGGCCTTTCCCGGCACTCGACCGGCGTGTCCCGGCACTCGACCGGCGTGTCCCGGCACT
>CAZRCT010000118.1:0-4500 GCA_964598655.1 uncultured Gemmatimonadaceae bacterium | reverse complement strand
TCCCGGCACTCGACCGGCGTGTCCCGGCACTCGACCGGCGTGTCCCGGCACTTGACCGCCACCTCCCGGCACTCGACCGACGATTCCCGTTACAGGATCTTCATGCCAATTGGGCGACTTCATGAAGATCCCCAACCGCGGCGGCGTCACGCGGTCCGCGCGGTGTGTTTCCAGGCGCCAGGGTACCGCGCCCGCCGGACGGCCCGGGAGTAGACCCGCAGGGAGATCGGCCGGTCGGTCCCCTGGGATGTCCGGCGGTGCCCCCTAGGGAGGAGGCCCGCATACCCCTTCCGGCCCGATGCGCAGTTCCCCGGGGCAGGCCACCTTGGGGAGCCCCTTTCCATGGCACCACCACGGCCTGCCGCGCTCACGGAGCGCGACCCCCCGACGGGGAGCACGTGACCCTGGCTCCGCCCGACCCCAGCCGCCGCCACACCATCCTCTGCGTGGACGACAACGCGGAGCTGGCCGCGGCCCTCGAACTGCTCTTCTCCCGCCTCGACGACTTCGAGTGGCTGGGCTGGCTGCCCACGGCCGACCGCCTCGTGACCGAGGCGCTGGCGCGGCACCCGCAGATCGTGCTGGTGGACATTGATCTCCCGGGCCCGGACCCCTTCGTCGCCATCACGGAACTGGTCGAGCGGGATCCGGCGGTGCGGGTGGTGATGTTCAGTGGCCACGTGCGGCCCGGCCTGGTGGACCGCGCCCTCGGGGCCGGTGCCTGGGGCTACATCTCCAAGAACGACGGCGAGGGGGAGCTGCTGCAGGTGTTGCGGCAGGTGGCGGCGGGGGAATTTGCGCTGAGTAGTGAGGCAGCTAGAATGCGCGTGTAGCGCGCCCGCCCCGGGCGCGGACGGCTCCCCCTTCACCCCGGCCTGCCATGTCCTGCCGCCCCCTGCGGGTCGCGCCAGCGGCGCTCCTCATCCTTGCCGCCTGCACGGGCGGCGCCACCCGCACCCCCGCCGCGGACTCCACGGCCGCCGTCGCCGCCGGCAGCGAGGCGCCGGCGGACACGCTGCTCTCGCTGGAGCGCACGCCCTGCTTCGGGTTCTGCCCGGTGTACCGCCTCACCTTCCTGTCAGGCGGCCGCGTGGTGCTCGCGGGCACCGCGCCCAACGCCAGCTTCCGCAAGGAACTGCGGGTGCCCGCCGCACGGGTCGATTCCCTGGCCCGCGCCATGGTCACGGGCGGCTTCCTGGCGCTCGACACCGCCTACTTCCCGGGCTCGGCCGGCTGCCCGAACGCCGCCACCGACCACCCCGGCAGCATCGTGACCCTGTGGCAGGCGGGGACTCGGCACGAGGTGCGCTACTACCACGGCTGCTACCCCTCGAACCGGGTGCAGGAGGCGCCGGCCGGCATCCGCCAGCTCCTCGCGTGGGAGGACGCCATCGACTCGCTGGGGCGGACGGGGGAGTGGGTGGACAGCCTGCGGGGTCGCTGAGCGGGCACCGCCGTCCGGCGGTTCCATTATGTGACATGGCAAGCCGCTCCCGGGGCTGCGCCCCGACGGTTCCCTTTGCGCCATCGCTCGGCGCGCCTTTAGTTTCGCCGATGCGAAACCTCCTCCCTTCCGTGCTGGTCCTGCTCGCCGCCTGCGGCGGGTCGGCCACCCCGGGCCCTGCGCCCACTGCCTTCCAGCTCACCGATTCCACCATCATCGTCGATCCGCGCACCGGGGCGACGCTCCCGGCGGCGGAACTGGTCCGCCGCGCGCAGGCGGCCGACTACGTCCTGCTCGGCGAGTACCACGACAACGCGCGCGACCACGAGGTCCGCGGCCGCCTGCTCCGCGCCCTCGCGGCGCGGCGGCCCGGGGTCGTGTTCGAGCAGTTCACCTGGAACGACAGCACCATGCCCCGCCCGGCCACGGTGGACACCACCTGGCTCGATGCGCACGGCTTCGACCGGAAGGGGTGGCGCTGGCCGCTCCACGCGCCCGTGGTGGAGGCGGCCGTGGCGGTGGGGCGCGAGCTCCGCGGCAGCGGGGTCAAGCGCGAGGTGCTGCGCGCGGTGGTGCGGAACGGCGTCGGCACCGCGCCGGCGCCGCTCGCCAGCCTCGTGACCCGCTTCCCCCTCGACAGCACCCAGCAGAAGACCATCGACGACGAACTCCTGGCCAGCCATTGCGGCCAGCTTCCCCTGAACATGGTGCCCGGGATGCGCGCCATGCAGGAACTCCGCGACGCGGCGATGACCAACGCGCTCCTCTCGGCCGGCGCCACCGGGCCGGCGTGGCTCATCGCCGGCAATGGGCACGTGCGGCGGGACATCGGCGTGCCGCGGATGCTGAGCCGGGCGGCGGCGGGAAAGCAGCTGCTGGTGGTGGGCCTGCTCGAGCGCGACAGCACGGGCGCCATGCCGGCCGCCGAGGAACAGCGGCTGTACGACCTGGTGGTGGTCACCCCGCGCGCCGCGCGCGAGGATCCCTGCGCGAGCTTCGGGCGCTGAGGCGCCGCCCCGGGCGTGGAACACCGCCCGGGGTCCGTCCGTAGGCCAGCACGCCGGCTCCCCGCCGGCGGCCCTGCCGTGGTGCAGGGTGCATCGTGACCTGATTCTCTTCCTCCTCCGGAGTCCTCGTGGAACGCCGAAACTTCCTGCAGCTGAGCGGCCTCGCCGCCGGCGCCCTGGTGGTGCCCGGGTGGGATCGCCATGCCCGGCCATGGTCGGGCAGCCTCACGCCGATCCCGGTGGCCGACAAGAAGGCGCTCGCCGACGCGGCGCTCAACGCCGCGCGGAGCCGCGGCGCGAGCTACGCCGACGTGCGCATCGGCCGCTACCTGAACCAGTTCATCAACGGGCGCGAGACCAAGATCCAGGGGGTCACCAACACCGAGAGCTACGGCGCCGGGGTGCGGGTGATCGCCGATGGCACCTGGGGCTTCGCGGCCACGCAGGACGTGACGCCGGACGGCATGGCCCGCGCCGCGGCGCAGGCGGTGGCCATCGCCAAGGCCAACGCGCGGCTCCAGACCGAGCCCGTGAAGCTGGCGGCCGAGCCGGGGCACGGCGAGGTGGCGTGGAAGACGCCCATCAGGAAGAACGCGTTCGAGATCTCGGTGGCGGAGAAGGCGGACCTGCTCAAGGCGGTCGGGGACGCGGCGCTCACGAACGGCGCCTCGTTCATCTCCTTCGGGCTCTTCCTGGTGAACGAGCAGAAGTACTTCGCCTCCACCGACGGCAGCTACATCGACCAGGACATCCACCGCACCTGGCCCAACTTCACGGTGACGGTCACCGACCCGACGACGGGCAAGTTCGACACCCGGGACGGCGGCAGCGCGCCGGTGGGGATGGGCTGGGAATACCTCGACGGCCTCGCCAAGGACAAGGTGACGACGCCGGCCGGGGTCATCGTCTATGGCGCCAGTTACGACATGGTGGAGGATGCGCGCCTGGCCCCCGGGCAGGTGAAGGAGAAACAGAAGGCCAAGTCGGTGGAGGCGGGCAAGTGGGACGTGGTGCTGGACCCGAGCCATCTCTGGCTCACCATCCATGAGTCCGTGGGCCATCCGCTCGAGCTCGACCGGGTGCTCGGCTACGAGGCCAACTACGCCGGGACGAGCTTCGCCACGCTCGACAAGTGGCGCTCCAAGTCGTTCAAGTACGGCAGCCCGCTGGTCAACTTCGTGGCCGACAAGAAGCAGCCCGGGAGCCTCGGCGCCGTGGGCTTCGACGACGAGGGCGTGGCCACCCGCGAGTGGGACCTGGTGAAGGACGGCGTGCTGGTGAACTACCAGGCCATCCGCGACCAGGTGGGGATCCTCGGCGAGGGCCGCTCGCACGGCTG
Source organism: uncultured Gemmatimonadaceae bacterium (assembly GCA_964598655.1). Taxonomy (GTDB): domain Bacteria; phylum Gemmatimonadota; class Gemmatimonadetes; order Gemmatimonadales; family GWC2-71-9; genus JADJOM01. The sequence goes on along the minus strand of CAZRCT010000118.1, from coordinate 710 downwards.
CTGCTACGCCGACAGCTGGAGCTCGGTGCAGTTCCAGCGGATGCCCAATGTGTCGCTCCGCCCGGGGACCACGCCGCTCACGCCCGCGCAGCTCATCGGCCAGGTGGAGAAGGGCATCTTCATCGTGGGCGACGGGTCGTACTCGATCGACCAGCAGCGCTACAACTTCCAGTTCGGCGGGCAGCTGTTCTACGAGATCCGGAACGGGAAGATCGTGGGGATGCTGCGCGACGTGGCGTACCAGTCCAACACGCAGGAGTTCTGGAACGCGGTGGTGGGGATCTGCGACCAGCGCGACTATCGCCTGGGCGGCTCGTTCTTCGACGGGAAGGGGCAGCCGTCGCAGTCGAGCGCCGTGTCGCACGGGTCGGCGACCACGCGGGTGGCCGGCGTCAACGTCATCAACACCGCACGCCGGATCGGGTGATCCCATGCCACACCTGAACGAAGCGCAGGCCCGCGAGCTGGTCCAGAAGATCCTCAAGCTCTCGAAGTCCGAGGTGTGCGAGGTCTTCGTGGGCGGGGGCACGTCGGGCAACATCCGCTACGCGCGGAACACCGTGAGCACCGCGGGCATCACCGAGGACCTGAACCTGGCGGTCACCGCCCGGTACGGGAAGCGGAGCGGCACCGCCACCGGCAACCAGTTCGACGACGCCACGCTGGAGCGGGTGGTGCGCCGCGCCGAGGAGCTGGCGAAGCTGGCGCCG
>CAZRCT010000117.1:0-9191 GCA_964598655.1 uncultured Gemmatimonadaceae bacterium | reverse complement strand
TCACGGCGAAGGTGATGGCGTTGAAGCCGCGGGTCTTCTCGTCGAAGCGGAGCCGGAGGTATTCGGGGACCGAGCGCGCCTTGCTGCCGTAGTAGAACGGCATCATGAACACGCCCACGAACACCATGGCCGGGATGGCGCCCACCCAGTAGAAGTGGGAGGTCATGATCCCGTACTTGGCGCCCGAGGCCGCCATGCCGATCACTTCCTGCGCGCCGAGGTTGGCGGAGAGGAAGGCGAGGCCGGCGATCCAGGTGGGAATGGAACGGCCGGAGAGGAAGAAGTCCTCGCTGCTCTTCACGTGGCGCCGGAGCACCCAGCCGATGCCGAGCACGAAGGCGAAATAGACGATCAGGATGGCGTAATCGACGGCGCCGAGCTGGATCTGGTCCACGGGCGGGGTCTCTGGCGTTGGGGCGGGGAAGGGCGGACGGCGGCCGCTGGAGGGCCGATCCGCAGGGCCAATGTTCGGTCGCCCCGCGCTCCGGCGCAAGATGTGCTGGCCCCGCGCCCGGGCAGCCCCTACTTTTCCACCCGGTCGCCCGGTGCCAGCCGGCGGCCGGCGGTCCCCGGCTTCCGGCAGCACCCGCATCCCGTCTCCAGGTACCACTCATGAGCCGCCCCCTCGGCCTTCTTGCGTCCGCGTGCCTCCTGGCAACGTTCGCCACCCCCCTCGCCGCGCAGGTCGCGGTCGCCTCGCCGGACGGCCGGAGCCAGGTCACGCTCGAGGTGCGGGATGGCCGCCTCACCTGGCGGCTGGACCGCGACAGCCGCCACCTGATCCTCCCCTCCCGGCTCGGCTTCCGCTTCAAGGACGACCTGCCGCTCGACTCGGGGCTCGTGATCATCGACTCCGCCCGCACCACCCAGGACACCCGCTGGACCCAGCCCTGGGGTGAGGTGGCCACGGTGCGCGAGAACTACAACGAGCTCGCCATCGTGGCCGAGGAGGATACCGGGGTGGTGGTGCGGGGGCTCGACGGGGCCGCGAAGCAGCGGCGGCTCATCGTGCGGGTGCGCGCCTTCAACGACGGCATCGGCTTCCGCTACGAGTTCCCGAGCCAGCCGGCGCTGCGCGAGTTCACAATCCAGGAGGAACTCACCGAGTTCCGGTTTGCCGACAACCCCACGGCCTGGTGGATCCCCTCCGACCGGCCCCGTATGGACCGCTCGGAGATGCTCTACTCCTCGAGCCCGCTCAGCCTGCTCCGGAACGTGCAGACGCCGCTGACGCTCGAGTCGCGCGACCGCCGCAGCTACCTGGTGATCCACGAGGCCGACCTCGAGGACTACGCCCGCATGAACCTCCGGGGCTCCGCCTGCATCGAATGCCGGAGCCTCGCCGCCGACCTGGCCCCCATGGCCGACGGCACCAAGGTCCACGGCAGCACCCCGTTCCGCACCCCCTGGCGCACGCTCCAGATCGCCGACCGCCTGGTGGATCTCTCCCCCTCGCTCCTCGGCCTCAAGCTCAACCCGCCGAGCCAGCTCGGTCCCGCCGACTGGGTCAAGCCCATGAAGTACGTGGGCATCTGGTGGGGCATGCACATCAACACCATGACCTGGAGCAGCGGCCCCCGGCACGGCGCCACCACCGAGAACACGAAACGCTACATCGACTTCGCGGCCGCCAACGGCTTCGGCGGGGTGCTGGTGGAGGGCTGGAACACCGGCTGGGACGGCGACTGGATCAAGAACCGCTGGGCCTTCAGCTTCACGCAGAGCTACCCCGACTACGACCTCCCCGCCCTCGCCGCCTACGCGCAGTCCAAGGGCGTCTCGCTGATCGTGCACAACGAGACCTCAGGCGGCATCGTCAACTACGAGAAGCAGCTGGACAGCGCCTTCGCGCTGTACCAGTCGCTCGGGCTGCACGCCATCAAGACCGGGTACGTCACCGACACGGTGGACGGCGGGCACGATCACTGGTCGCAGTACGCCGTGCGCCACCACCGCCGCGTCATCGAGGCGGCGGCGCGCCACCGGATCATGGTGGATGCGCACGAGCCGCTCCACGACACCGGGGAGCGCCGCACCTGGCCCAACATGATGACCCGCGAGGGGAGCCGCGGGCAGGAGTACAACGCCTGGAGCGGCGACGGCGGCAACCCGCCCGAGCACGAGACCATCCTGTTCTTCACCCGCCTGCTGGCGGGCCCGATGGACTTCACGCCCGGGATCTTCGATCTCCTCATTGAGAGCGGCCCCGGCGGCCGGCGCTCCCCGGAGGATGCCCGCGTCCGCACCACGCTGGCCAAGCAGCTGGCGCTCTACGTGGTGCTCTACTCGCCGCTCCAGATGGCGTCGGACCTCCCCGAGAACTACGACAAGCAGCCGGCCCCCTTCCAGTTCATCCGCGACGTGGCGGTGGACTGGGACACCACCCGCGTCCTCGACGCCCGGATCGGCGACTACGTGGCCGTGGCGCGCCGCGCCCGCGGCGGCCGGCAGTGGTTCATCGGCGCCATCACCGACGAGGATGCCCGCACCCTCGACCTGCCGCTCGACTTCCTGGAACCCGGCCGCCAGTACGCGGCCGAGATCTACGCCGACGGGCCCGGCGCCCACTGGCTCGACAACCCGCTGCCCGTGGCCATCACCCGCCGCACGGTCTCGAGCGCCACGCGCCTGCGCGTGGTGCTCGCCCCCGGCGGCGGCCAGGCCATCCGCCTGCGTCCGCTCAACTGACCTGATCGCACCGATGTCCGACCTCGCCGCCCTGCACGCCCTCGCCGGTGCCCTCGGCATTGCCACCGAGTACATCGACGGCCTGAAGCGCCACGTCACCGTGGGCCCCGAGACGCTGGTCCGCGTCGCCGCCGCGCTCGGTGCGCCGATCAGTCACCCCGGCGAGGCCGCGGCCGCGCTGCGCGCGCTGGCCGCGCGACCCGCCACGCTCGTGCCGCCGGTGCTCGTGGCCTGGAACGGCCACTGCCCGTCCCACCGGGTGCCGCACGAGGACGGCGTCGAGGCCTCCCTGACCCTGGAGGACGGCCGCGATTGGGGCCTGCACCACGACGGCGCCACGATCCACGTCCCGGGGCCGCTCCCCCCGGGCTACCACACGCTGGTGGTGGACGCGGGGGGCCGGCAGGCGCGCTGCACCATCATCTCGGCGCCGGTGGAGTCGTGGAAGCGGCCGGGCGCCCACTGGAGCTGGGGGATCGGCACCCAGCTGGCCGCCCTCCGCTCCCGCCGCAGCCGCTCCGTCGGCGACCTCCGCGATCTCGAGGCGCTCTGCCGCTGGCTCCGCGAGCGCGGCGGGGACCTCGTGACGGTGCTGCCGCTGCTCCCCACCTTCAACACCGCCCCCGCCGAACCGAGTCCCTACAGCCCGGTGAGCCGGCTGTTCTGGTCGGAGCTGATCCTGGACCTCGGGGACCGGCACAAGCCCACGCCAGCGCCCGCACGGCTCGATGTCACCGCGGCCGACGCCGAGGGGCGTGCCGCGCTGGCCGGCATCCCCGCGCCCGGGGGCGCCGACCCCGAGCTCCGCCGCTACGCCCGCTTCCGCGGCGCCCAGGCCCGCCTGGGCCGCAACTGGCGCGACTGGCCCACCGAGGCGCGGAACGGCGTCCTGGACGACGAGCACGTGGACGCCGAGGAGGAACGCTTCCACCTGGTGGCGCAGGCCATGGTGCGCCGCCAGCTCCACGACCTCCGCGCCAACCTCGACGAGCACGGCAGCCGCCTGGGGCTCGACCTGGCCGTGGGCGTGCATCCCGACGGCTTCGACACCTGGAGCCGGCAGGCGCTCTTTGCCGGCGGCATGTCGGTGGGCGCCCCGCCCGACGGCGGCTTCCCGAGCGGGCAGGACTGGGGCTTCTCGCCGGTGCTGCCGACGGCGTCGCGGGAGGAGGGGCACAAGTACATCGCCGCCTCCATTGCGCACCAGGCGTCGCTGGCCGGCGTGCTCCGCATCGACCACATCATGGCGTGGACCCGCCTCTACTGGATTCCCCACGGCATGGGCCTGCACCAGGGCACCTACGTCTCCTACCCCGCGGACGAGCTCTTCGCGGTGCTCTCGCTCGAGTCCCACCGCCACCTCTCCGAGGTGGTGGGCGAGAACCTGGGCACCGTGCCGAAGGAGATCTTCGAGGCGCTGCCGCGCCACAAGATCTGGGGGATGTACCTGGCGCAGTTCGCGGCGTCCGACCCGGCCGGCGTGGGCGTGCCGACCGCCAACGACGTGGCGCTCGTGGGCACCCACGACACGCCGCCCTTCCAGGGCTGGCTCACGGGCACCGACATCGAGGACCGGGTGCGCTACGGGCTGCTGGCCCCGGAGGCGGTGCCCGCCACCGCCACCGAGCGGGCGGAGGCCACCGCCCGCCTGGCCCGGGCGCTCAAGGCCAAGGTGACCGACCCGAAGCACTTCCTGGTGCAGCTGCTCGAGTGGCTCGGCCGCTCGGACAGCCCGCTGGTGGCGCCCTGGTTCGAGGACCTGTGGCTCGAGGACCGCGGCGTGAACCTGCCGGGGACGCCGTCGAGCCTCCGTCCCAACTGGCAGCGCCCCATGCGGAAGCTGCTCGACGAGATCTTCACCGACCCGGAGGTGGAGGTGTTCCTCTCCTGCCTTCACCGCGCCCGCGCCGCCGCCCGCCGGGGCGCCCCGCGGCCCACTGCCTGAGGCACATCATGGCCACCACCGCCACCGCCACCCTGGGGACCCGCAGCAAGCCGCGGCTCTCGTTCTGGGAAATCTGGAACATGAGCTTCGGCTTCCTCGGCATCCAGATCGGCTTCGCGCTGCAGAACGCCAACGTGAGCCGGATCTTCGAGACGCTCGGTGCCCGGGTCGAGGAGATCCCCATCCTCTGGATCGCCGCGCCCGTCACCGGCCTGCTGGTGCAGCCTGTGGTGGGCTACCTGAGCGACCGCACCTGGAACCGGCTTGGCCGCCGCCGCCCCTACTTCCTGGTGGGGGCCATCCTCGCCTCCATCGCCCTCTTCGCCATGCCCAACAGCCCGGCGCTGTGGGTGGCGGCGGGGCTGCTGTGGCTGATGGACGCCTCCATCAACATCAGCATGGAACCGTTCCGCGCCTTCGTGGGGGACAACCTGCCGTCGGAGCAGCGCACCACCGGCTTCGCCATGCAGAGCTTCCTCATCGGCACCGGGGCGGTGACGGCGTCCATCCTGCCGTGGCTGCTCACCACCCGCTTCGGCGTCAGCAACGAGGCGCCCCCGGGAATGATCCCCGACTCGGTGCGCTGGTCCTTCTACCTGGGCGGCGCCACCTTCTTCGCGGCGGTGCTCTGGACGGTGTTCCGGAGCAAGGAGTACTCACCCGAGGACATGGCGAGCTTCGAGGAGAACCGGGAGCGGGAAGGAGAGACCCCGGAACGGCGGACCGCGGCGGAGTTCGCGGCCAACGGCGGCAAGCAGGTGAAGGTGGGCGCTGCGGTGTTCCTGGTGGGCGCCGCGCTGCTCGCGGCCGTCAACACCCTGCACCAGCGGGAGCTGATGATCCTCCCCGCCGGCATCGCGGTGCTCGGGCTGCTGCTGGTCCTGAGCGGGTTCCTGCAGCAGGGCGGCCGGTACGACAACGGCTTCGTGACCATCCTGAACGACTTCCAGGACATGCCCGCCACCATGAAGCAGCTGGCGTGGGTGCAGTTCTTCTCCTGGTTCGCGCTCTTCGCCATGTGGATCTACACCACGCCGGCCGTCACCAAGCACCTCTACCACACCACCGACACCGCCAGCGCCCTCTACAACGAGGGCGCCAACTGGGTGGGCGTCGGCTTCGGCGCGTACAATGGCGTCGCGGCGCTGGTGGCGTTCCTCATCCCGGTCCTGGCCCGGAAGACGAGCCGCAAGATGGCGCACGCCGCCTGCCTCGTGGCCGGCGCCTTCGGGCTCCTTTCCATCTTCGCGCTCACCGACCCCAACTACCTCCTCCTCTCCATGGTGGGCGTGGGCGTGGCGTGGGCCAGCATCCTGGCCATGCCGTACGCCATCCTCACGGGCTCGCTGCCGCCGTCGAAGATGGGGTACTACATGGGCGTCTTCAATTTCTTCATCGTGATCCCGCAGATCGTGGCCGCCGCCCTGCTCGGCTTCCTGGTGAAGCGCTTCTTCGGCGGTGAGGCGATCTACGCGCTCGCCATCGGCGGGGGCTCGCTGATCCTCGCGGCGCTGCTCACCCTCCGCGTGGACGACAAGGACGACGAGGCCAAGACCGTATGGCATCCCGGCTTCCCCAAGACGCAGGCCTGATCGCGCTGGCGGCGCTCCTCGCCGCCGCGTGCGCCCGGCCCGCCCCGGCCCCCGAGGCCCCGGCGGGCCGTGCCTCGGCCCCCTACGCCACCACCGCGGCGGCCGCGCGCTACTGGAACAGCGCCACCATCTATTTCCTGCTCACCGACCGCTTCGCCAACGGCGACCCGGCCAACGACGGCGCCCTGGGCCGGAAGAAGGACGGGGCCAAGTTCCGGAACTTCGAGGGCGGCGACCTCAAGGGCCTCACCGAGAAGGTGAACGCCGGCTACTTCGACTCCCTCGGCGTCAGCGCCATCTGGCTCACCCCGTTCGTGGAGCAGGTGCACGGCGCCGTAGACGAGGGGACGGGGAAGACGTACGGCTACCACGGCTACTGGGCCCGCGACTGGACCGCGGTGGACCCGGCCCTCGGGACCAAGGAGGACCTCCGCGCATTCGTCGAGGCCGCCCACGCCCGCCGGATCCGCGTCCTCATGGACGCCGTCATCAACCACCCCGGCCCCGTCACCCCCGAGGATCCATCCTGGGGCGACGCCTGGATGCGCACCACCCCACAGTGCACCTACAAGGACTACGCCACCGCCACCGACTGCACCCTGGTGCCCACGCTGCCCGACGTGCGCACCGAGAGCGACGCGCCCGTGGCGCTGCCGGCGATGCTGGTGGCCAAGTGGACCGCCGAGGGACGGCTGGCGCAGGAGCAGGCGTCGCTCGACGCCTTCTTCCGGCGCACCGGCCACCCGAGGGCGCCGCGCTACTACTTCATCAAGTGGCTCACCGACTGGGTGCGGGAGTTCGGCATCGACGGCTACCGCATCGATACGGCCAAGCACTTCGAGGAGGGGGTGGCGCTGGAGCTCCGGCACGAGGCGGACCTCGCCTTCGCCGACTGGAAGGCCGCCAACCCCGCCAAGGTGCTGGACAGCCTGCCGTTCTACGTGGTGGGGGAGGTCTACGGCTACGGGCTCGGCGCCGGGCGGACGTACGACTTCGGCGACCGGAAGGTGGACTACTTTGCGCACGGCTACGATGCGCTGATCAACTTCGACTTCAAGTGGCAGGCGCGCGACAGCCTGGGCGCCCGCTACGCCGCCTACGCCGCGAGCCTCACCGGCGGCCCGCTCCAGGGCGTTGCCGTGCTCAATTACGTCAGCTCCCACGATGACGGCGGTCCGCTCGACAAGGACCGCACCGACCCCCTCGGCAGCGGCACCAAGCTGCTGCTGGCCCCGGGCGGCGCCCAGATCTACTACGGCGACGAGACCGCGCGCCCCCTCACCATCCCCGGCGCCAACGGCGACGCCAACCTCCGCTCCCCGATGAACTGGGCCGACCTGGCCCACGGCGCCCGCGCTCCCGTGGTGCTGGCGCACTGGCGGAAGCTCGGGATGTTCCGGAAGGCGCATCCCGCCGTGGGCGCGGGCGCACACCGCGAGCTGCAGGCGGCGCCGCTGGTCTTTGCGCGCACGCTCGGACCGGACACCGTGGTGGTGGCGCTCGACCAGCGGCCCGGCGCCAAGGCCATCCCCGTCGGCGGCCTCTTCCCCGACGGCACGGCGCTGGTGGATGCCTACACCGGCACCGTCACCAAGGTGCAGGGCGGCAAGGCGGTGCTCAGCACCCCCGCCACCCTCGTGCTGCTCGCTACTCCCTGAGCCACACCTCGGCCCCCCGCGCCGGCAGCGTCCGGACGAGGCTCCCCGCCGCCACCAGGCTGTCGGGCGCGGGGAAGGCGCGGGTGTAGCGGCCGGTCGCCGGCACGGCCACCTCCGCCGGCCTCTCCGACACGTTGAAGAGCACCACCGCGCGCTGGTCGCCGAGCACCCGGTCGTAGGCCAGGGCGCCGGCGGTGTCGTTGGTCACGAGCCAGCTGGTGGCGCCGTCCACGAAGAGCCGCAGGTGGCCCTTCCGCAGGCGCGCCAGCGCCTGGTAGGTGCGGAAGAGCGCGGTGTCGGGCGCCACCGTGTCCCGCCGGTGGGGGCGGTGGAAGGGGTCGCTCACCTCGTCGTCGGCGGGGATGTCGGCCCAGACCACGGGCTTCCGCTCGTCGGGATCATCGGCGCCCCACATGCCCACCTCGTCGCCGTTCCAGATGGCGGGCGCGCCGTCCCAGGTGAACTGGTGTACCAGCAGTTGCCGGGCCCGCGCCCACGTCGCCGCGTCGGGGCGGCCGAGCTTGTACTGCGGGTCGTCCCGCGGGGTCACCTGGTACTTGAAGATCCCCAGGTTGTACATCGACGTCGAGAACCTCGGCGTGTCGTGGCTCGCCGTCAGGTTCATCATGGTCTTCCAGTGGGCGGCGGGGATGCCGCTGCTGATGGAGTCGAGCGCCTTGACGAAGCCCGTCGGCGTGAGCGGCACTTCCCCGGGGCCAAAGAGCCGGCGCGCCACCGAGAACCAGCGGTAGTTCATCACCGCATCGAAGATGTCGCCCTGGAGCCAGGGCTGCGGCTCGTACATGAGCGGCCACTTCTCGAACCAGACCTCGCCCACGAGGTAGGCCTCGGGATTCACGCTCCGCACGAACTTGCGATAGTCGCGCCAGAAGCCGAGCGGCACCACGTCGGCCACGTCGAGGCGGAAGCCGTCGATGCCGTCGGACGGGTCGCCGTCGCCGTTGGGGTCCAGCCAGCGCTTCGTCACGGCGTACACCAGCGTGTGCACCTCGGGCGGCATGTTGCCCTCGATGGCGCCATGATCCTTCCCCTCGGGCCGCCCGATCTTCTTCCACTCGGGCAGCGACTTGACCCCCACCCATCCCCGGTAGCGGAACTCGTTGGTGTCGGGTGTCGCCGGGTCGTCGAACTGCTCCACCTCGTACCAGTCCGCGAACTGCGACTGCCGCTGCTTCGCCACCAGGTCCCGCCAGGCGGGGAAGTTGACTCCCGTGTGGTTCCACGAGTAATCCAGGATGATCCGCATCCCCCGCCGGTGCACCTCGGCCACGAGCTTGAGGAACAGGC
>CAZRCT010000116.1:0-9220 GCA_964598655.1 uncultured Gemmatimonadaceae bacterium | reverse complement strand
CTGGCGGCGCAGGTGGGCGGCATCGGCATCGCGCCGGGGGCCAACATCAACTACCTGACGGGCCACGCCATCTTCGAGGCCACCCACGGCACCGCGCCCAAGTACGCCAACCAGGACCGGGTGAACCCGGGCTCGGTGATCCTCTCCGGGGAGATGATGTTCCGCTACCTCGGCTGGAACGAGGCCGCCGACCTCATCATCCGCGGCCTCGAGGCGACGATCGGCCAGAAGCGCGTCACCTACGACTTCGAGCGGCTCATGACGGGCGCCACGCTGCTCAAGTGTTCCGAGTTCGGGACGGCGGTGGTTGACAACATGTAGTGACAGTCCTGCCTCACACGAAGTGCCCGATTCCCGGTCCCGGTGCTTGACAGCGCCGGGACCGGGGCCTATCTAGGGCCCGCCTCCCCGGCGGGCCGGGGGCGCCACCCCTTCCCGCCAGCTCCATTCTTGCGCCCCACCCGATTCCTCCCGGCGCTCGCCAGCGCCGGCGCTCCACCCGCCACACGCGGGGCAGGCTCGTCCCACCACTTCTTCCGGAGGGCACGTCCATGTCACAGCTCGTCGCACTGTCGCTCAGCATCGGGTTGCTCGGGGGGGTCGCCACCTTCCTCTTCCTGCAGGTGATGACCCACTACCTGATCTGGGCGGCATTCCTCGCCTGGGCGTGCTACTTCCACACCGGCGCCACGACGGACGCGCTCCGGAAGACGATCACCTGCAACCTCTTCGGCGCCGCGATGGGCTGGGTGGCCGCCATGCTCCTCGTCACCGTGGCGCCTCCCGGCGCCGTGAGCGCCGCCGTGGTGGTGGCCGTGACCGTCACCGTGCTCTGCCTCGCCGCGCACCTGCCGGCCCTCGCGACGATTCCCGCCAGCGTGTACGGCTACGCCGCGGTCTTCGCCTTCCTGCTCAGCAACCCCGGCGCCAACCTCACCCGCGAGAGCCTCACCACCGCGAGCCCGGCCAACGCGCTCGTGGCCGTGGGGTCCTCCATGATCGTGGGCGCGCTCTTCGGCTTCGCCTCCAGCAAGCTCGCCGGCGTGCTCGCGCGGCCCGCCGCCGCGGCGGCCAGCCCCACCGCCAAGACCGCCTGACCCCCACCCGCCCCGGCGGCGCACCCGGACTGGTGCGCCGCCGGCCCGCGGGGCTATATTCCCATCAACAGGTGAGAATATGGCAATCCCGATCCGTCGCGCGTCCCCGCTCGCAATGCTCCAGCCGTCCCCCGGTCCCGGGCCGCTCGGCCGCACTCTGCCGGTGAACGCTCCCGCCCCGCCGTCCTATCCCCTCGTCGCCGGCCACCTCGGCACCGCCTTCGCCTGGCTCCTGCTCGGCAGCGTGCTGCTGGTGCCGCTGGCGGGGCAACTGGCCGGGGGCAACTTCCTCGACCCGCGGGTGCTGGCGCTCACCCACGTCTTCACGCTGGGCTGGCTCGTCACCGTGATCACGGGCGTCCTCTACCAGATCGTCCCGGCGCTCATGGGGGCGGCCACGCGGAGCAACCGGGTGGCGTGGTGGTCCTACGGCAGCCACCTGCTGGGCACCTGCATCCTGGTGCACGGCCTCTGGACCGGGTGGCGCTCCCTCCTCGGCCTCGGCTACCTGCTCCTCTTCGCCGGCGTGTACGGGCACGCGTGGAACATCCTCCCGGCGCGGAAGAAGGCCAACCGCAACAAGGAAGTGGGCCTCGCCATCTCCTACGCGCACATCGGCCTTGGCAACGCCATGGCCGTCGCCGGCGCGCGGATCGGGGACGCCTTCGGCTGGTGGAGCACGCCGAGGCTGCCGCTCCTGGCCTCACACTTCACGTTCGCGCTGGTGGGCTTCGGGACCATCACGGCCATGGGCGTCGGGAGCCGGATGCTGCCGATGTTCCTCGGCGCCATCGGGCAGCGCGACGACATCGTGCGCGGCCTCCGCCGCACACTGGCGAGCGGCACGGTGCTCTTCGCGCTCGGGGCCATGGGGGGATGGAGCTGGCTGGCGTGGGCGGGGGCGCTCACCATGGCCGGGGGCATCGCCTTCTTCGCGGGGCACATGCTCACCTGGTACGGCCGCCGGAGCGCCCGCCGCCTCGATCCCACCACGTCGCTCGCGCTCGCGGCGCTGCTCTGGCTGGTCACCGGCACGGGCTTCGGGCTCGCGGCGGTGGCGCTCGGGCTCCGGGTGCCGGGATTCATCACCGGCTTCGTGGTGACCATGCTGCTCGGCTGGCTCAGCGGGCTCACCATCGCGGTGAGCTTCCGGATCCTCGCCACGCTCACCTGGCACTTCCGCTTTGCCCGGCTCCAGGGCAAGCCGGGCACACCGCAGCTGGCGGACCTGGTGCACCCGCCGCTGGCGTGGGCCGCCGGCGTGGGCCACACGCTCGGGCTGGTGCTGCTGGTGGCCGCGCTCTTCCTCGGGCACCGCGCGCTGGCCACGGCAGGCGCGGCGGTGTTCCTGACCGGCCTCCTCGCCGCCAGCGCGTACCACGTGCGCCTCTTCCTGGTGCGTCCCGCCGCCTGAGCCGCGCGGCGGGTGCCGGGGCCCGCTACATTCCCCGGCATGACCGACGCCCTGGCCCGGATCGTCCGCCGCTTCCAGTCGGCGGACAAGCAGACGCGCCTCGAGCTGCTCCTCGATTACAGCAAGAAGCTGCCGGAGCTCCCGGCGGAGTACCAGGCCGCGCGCGACGCGGGGCTCAACCGCGTGCCCGAGTGCCAGTCGCCCGTCTTCCTCTATCTCAGGAAGGACGGCGACGGGGTGGTGCTCCACGCCGACGCGCCGAAGGAAGCACCGACGGTGCGCGGGTTCGTCTCGCTCCTGGCCAGGGGGATCGAGCACGCCGCCCCGGCCGAGGTGGCGGCCCTCCCCGGCGACCTGCTCGACCAGCTCGGCCTCGGTGAGGCGCTTGGCATGACCCGCACCCACGGCCTCACCGCCATGGTGGGCCGCCTCAAGCGCATGGCCGCCGAGCTGGGCTGATGGAGCGGATCGACGAGGCGCGGACGCTCCTCGCGGTCCCCGCGGTGCTGGTGCTCACCGGGGCGGGCATCAGCGCCGAGTCCGGCGTCCCCACCTTCCGTGGAGCCGGCGGGCTCTGGCGGGAGTTCCGCGCCGAGGACCTGGCCACCCCGGAGGCGTTTGCGCGCGACCCGCGGCTGGTGTGGGAGTGGTACGGCTGGCGCCGCGGCCTCGTGGCCAGCTGCCGCCCCAACCCGGGCCACCGGGCGCTGGCCCGGTGGATGCTCTCGCGCCCGGGCATCACCCTGGTGACGCAGAACGTGGACGCCCTCCACGAGCGCGCCGCCCGCGAGGCCGCCGCGTCCCTCGGCGTGGCCCCCGACCCCGCGTATCCGATCCGCCTGCACGGCTCCATCCACCACGTCCGCTGCACCACCTGCGACCACCGCGCCGAGCACGACGGCCCCGTGGACGCCACCTCGGAAGCCACCCTGCCCCGCTGCCCCCACTGCGACGGCCTCTACCGCCCGGACGTGGTCTGGTTCGGCGAGTCGCTGCCCGAGGCGGCGCTCGCCGCCGCGATGGCCGCCGCCGGGCGGGCCGACACCTGCCTCGTGATCGGGACCGCCGGCGCGGTGCAGCCGGCCGCGGGCCTGGCCCAGGCCGTGGCGAAGCACGGGGCCCTGGTGGTCCTCGACCCCGGCGTCACCGTCTTCGACGGCCTCGCCGACGTGAAGCTGACCGGCGCCGCCGGCGCCCTCCTGCCCAAACTCCTCTAGCCCCAACACAGCGGGGCCGCCCCTCCCCACGGAAGGGCGGCCCCTCACAGCCCCTTCAGGGGCTTCCGCGGCTTCAGCCGCGCCGAGCCTCGGCTTCAGCCGAGGACGCCGAGGGCGTCGGGCGCTACTTCTCGATGGGCAGCCGCACCCCGTTCCCCCACTCCGTCCACGAGCCGTCGTAGTTCTTCACGTCGCGGAACCCGAGCAGGTAGGTGAGGGCAAACCAGGAGTGGCTCGACCGCTCCCCGATGCGGCAGTAGGCGATGGTCTCCCGCGCGGGGTCGAGGCCCTGCTCCTCCACGTAGAGGCGGCGGAGCTCGCTCGCGGGACGGAAGGTGTGGGTGTCCGGGTTCACCGCGCGCGCCCAGGGGATGCTCCGGGCGCCGGGGATGTGGCCGCCGCGCACTGAGCCCTCGTTCGGGTAGTCGGGCATGTGCAGGCGCTCGCCGCGGTATTCCTCGGGGCTCCGCACGTCCACCAGCTGGCCCTGGCGCCCCACGTGCGCCAGCACGTCGTCCCGGAAGGCGCGGATCAGGGCGTCGTTCCGCTCGCCCACGGTGATGGTGCCGCGCGGCGGGATCGGGAGGTCGGTGACCATGGGCCGCCCCTCCTCCACCCAGCGGAGCCGGCCGCCATCCATGAGCTTGAGGTTCCGCAGCCCGAAGAGGCTGAACACCCAGAAGGCGTAGGTGGCCCACCAGTTGTTCTTGTCGCCGTAGAAGACGATGGTGGTGTCGGCGTGGATGCCCTTCTTCCGGAGCAGCTCCTCGAAGCGCGCGCGGTCCAGGTAGTCGCGGGTGACGGGATCGTTGAGGTCGTGCACCCAGTCAATCTTCACCGCGCCCGGGATGTGGCCCGTCTCGTACAGCAGCAGGTCCTCGTTGGACTCGAGCAGCCGCACCGCCGGGTCGTCGAGGTGGTCCGCCACCCACTGCGTGGACACCAGCACCTCGGGGTGCGCGTAGCCCCGCGCCTCGATCGGCGGCACGGCCGGCAGGTCCTTCACGTCAGTCATCGTCTCGTTCCCCTTCCATCGTGCAGGCCCGGGCCTCGGGGTCCCCGCTCGGGTCCCCGGCAGTCGGGCGGTCAGGCACAAATACGACTGGATTTATCGGACTGTCAAGGGAAGCCCGCCCGGGGCCGAGCCGCCGAGCACCACGGCGCCCAGGGCGGACACCACCTCGGGGTCGAACTGGGTCACGGCGCTGCGCTCCAGCTGGCGGAGCGCGGTGGCGGGATCGAGCCCGGGCCGGTCGGGCCGGGTGGCGAGGAGGGCGTCGAAGGCATCGCAGACCGCCACGACCTCGCTCAGGCGGTGGGGCGCGCGGGGGTAACTCAGGCGCGGGTAGCCGCTGCCGTCCTTCCGCAGGTGATGCTCGTAGGCCACCACCGCGGCGGTCTCGAACCGGTCGCCCTGGCGGAGGAGGAGGCGGGCGCCCTCGAGGGGGTGGCTCCGGAGCACCTCGCGATCCTCCGGCGTGAAGCGCGCGGCGGAGAGCGTCTGGGCGGGCATGCGGGTCATCCCGATGTCGTGCAGCAGCCCCGCCAGCGCCGCCTCGGCGCGCTCCGTGGCGGGCAGCTCGAGGGAGTTCGCCAGCGCCACGGTGAGGAGGGTGGTGTTGACGGCGTGCGCGGGCTGGTAGTCCTCGCGCTCGGCGCCGGCGAGGAGCGGCACCACGAGGCGGGTGCCCTGCACGTGGCCCTCGAGGGCGGCGCTCACCAGCATGGCGTCGCCGGCGCGGATGGTCAGGCCGCGCTCCACCGAGCGGAACACCTCGCGCACCACGTCGAGCTCCTCGGCGAGCGGGTGGCGGTCGCTGGTGCCGTCGCCGAGGTCGAGCCCCCAGCGGAGGCCGTCGGGCGTGAGCCGGGGGGCGATGCCGCCGGCCGGCAGGAGGCCGGCGGCGTAGTCGAGGAAGGCCGCGAGGGTGCCGATGCCGGGCAGCGCCGTGAACTCGAGCCGCTCGACGCCGCGCATGGCCAGCCGCGCGCTCCAGGGCCAGAGCGCCAGGTCGCTCAGCACCAGGGCGCCGTAGCAGAGGCCGTCGCGCGCGAAGCGGAAGACCGGGCGGCCGTCCTCGACGAGCAGGTCGCGGAGCCGCTCGTGGCAGGCGGTGTCCACGGTGCGGAGCTGGGCATCGGCCCCGTCGCGGGCGCGCGCGTCGAGGGCATCGCCCAGGGCGCGGAGGAAGCGGGCGGCAGCGATCACGGCGGCGTCACGGGGCTGTTGGTGGCCCCGGAGCGACGCGCCGAGGCCACGGCGGCGCGAACCTCGGGGTCCTTCGACTGGCGGGCGGCCTCGAGCACCGGGCCCACCTTGGGATGCCGCGCCCAGTGCAGCGCCAGGCCCCGGAGCGCCGCCAGCATCGGCGGGCTCCGCGGCGCGAGGCGCCCGAAGCCGGTGAGCCCGCCCGCCACCACGAGGCGGCGGAGGAAGCGGAGCACCAGCGGGTCGTCGATGGGCGCCAGCGCGCTCACGGCGAGGGCGCGCACCTCGGCGGGCAGCGCGGGATCGGTGGCGCGCGCCAGCACCTGCGGCAGCAGCACCGGCGGGCAGTACTCACACAGCGCCTCGAGCCCCAGGCGGAGCGTCGGCTCGTGCGCGGAGAGGAGCGCCGCGGCGAGGCCGTGGTCGCGTTCGCTCGGGTCGGCGATGGCCAGGGCCACGGCCTCGTGGCGCACCCGGGGATCGCGATGCTCGAGCAGCGGGCCGGCGCTGAAGCTGGCGGGCCGGTCAGGGATCCGGGCCAGCAGCGCCAGCAGGTTGCGCTGCACGTACCACGGCATCCCCTCCAGCCGGTCCTGCGCCAGCGGCCCGATGGCGCTGCCATACCGGGAGAGCAGCTCGAGCAGGCGGAGCCGCACCCGCCGCTCGCGCGAGTTGGCGAGGGCATCGAGCAGCGCGGGCGCGGCCTCGATGCCCGCGGCGGGGACCAGCTTGTCGAGCAGGTCGAGGTCCAGCGGGTCGGTGGCCAGCACCTCGCGCACGGTGCGCGGGTGATAGACCCGGCTCCGCACCGCCTGCGCCACGCTGTCCTCGCGTGGCACCGTGTCGAGCAGCGCGAGCAGCGGCCCCGACTGGCGCCGGCCGATCATGCGGTCGGCGGCGGCGAGGGTGCCGGCCTCGAGGATCCCCGTCTCGAACGCGAGGCTGAGCACCCGTTGCGGCTCGGCGCCGCCCTCGGGGATCGGCTCCTCGGTGCCGGGCCGGGCCAGCAGCGCGGTGAAGGCGTGCTGGAGCGCCGTCCGGGCCGTCGGGTGGTCGTCCCGCACCAGCCGGCCGAGCAGGCGCATCGAGGCGGAGGCGAGGCGTGCCTCGCGGCCGGGGAGGGCGGCCTGGAGCAGGCGAAGGAGGAACGGGAGCCCGGCCCGGGGGACCAGGGCCAGCACGAAATCCCGCTGGGCCTCGACGTGGCCGGAGGGCGCCAGCAGCCGGCGCAGGGCCGCCGGCGGGAGGGCCGTCAGCAGCGCCACCAGCGCCTCCAGGCTCTCGGGCTCCTCGGCGCTCGCCTGGGCAATGGCGGTGAGGGCGGCGAGCACGGAGAAGTTGCCGCGCGTGCCCGCGGGGTGGAGCTCCAGCGCGATGGCGAGTTCCACCGGATCGCGGGTGGCGTGGCGGCGCACGGGGTCGTCGAGGATGAAGCGCTCGAGCGCGAGCCAGGGATCGTGCGAGGGCGTGTCCACGTGGCTCACCGCCCGGAAGCTCACGTGCTCCGAGCCCGGCAGGACGGCGCCACCGGCCAGCAGCTCGGCGAAGACGGCGATGAGCTCGGGTCCCGTGGCGCCGAAGCGGAACTCGATCGCGGCCACCCCGGCCTCGCGGAGCTGGCCGGCCAGGTCGCGGAGCGGCTCGAACTCCGGGCTCGTTTCCATCCCGTCCACCACCAGCTGCACGCTGCGGACCGTGACCACCATCCGGTCCCGGGCCCCGATCACCGGGACCAGCCCCCGCTCAACCGCCTGCGCCGCGGCGTAGAGGTCCGGGTGCCCGGCGGGCAGGACGCGGAGCCGCTGCACCAGCCCCTGGAGGGCGAGCAGCAGGTCGGCGAGGGGGGAGGCGGTGGCCATGAAGAAAGGGAATTTACCTCGGGAACACGGTAACGCGAGGCGGGGTGGTGCGTCGGGGGCGAGTTCGGGGTATCATTTGGGCATGACCGTCCCTCCCTCGCCGAGCCGCCGCTCCGGTGAAGCCCGCATCTACCACGGGTGGGCCGCCGGCACGGCCTCGACCGCGGACCTGCTCCGCCGCGGGGCGTGGTATCCGGTGATCGAGCACGCCCCGGATGGCACCTTCCTGCTGCAGGTGGACACCGAGCAGGTGCGGGTGCGGGCGTCCGAGGTCCGCTACCGGACCGAGCGCCCGGATGCGTGGAGCATCGTGGTCCGCACCGGGGTCATGCGGCCCACCCTCGTCGGTCCCCGCCTGGTCACCACCTACGCCGTCTGTCCCGACTGCACCGCCCGCCAGGAGTTCGACGGGCGCCCCGAGACGCTCATGTGCGTGCGCTGCCGCCGGGCAGCGAAGGTGGACTGGGACACCACCTACTGAGCGGGGAGCCCGAGCCAGTGGCAGGTCCGGATGGCGGGACGCCCGGCCCGGTGCGAACGGCGCCGGGCGCGGCCTTTTCCACCCTCCCGCCGGCGGAGCCCGCACGCGGCCGCTGGTCCCTGGGCAGCGTCACCAGCATCGTGCTGCACGTGGCGCTCATCTTCCTGGTGCTCAAGCCGGTGGGCCAGGAGATCGCGGACCGCACCGGGCTCGGCGAGCGGCCCGTGACCGAGCGGCCGATCACGCTCGACTTCGCGCCGCCCAAGCCCACCCCAACCCCGCGCGCGCCCGACCCCGCCGAGCCCGCGCCGCCGCCGCCCGAGGTCACCGCGCCGCTCACGCCGGGGCCCGACCAGGCTCCCGGCTCCACCGCGCAGGTCACCCCGACGCCGGAGGAGAACCCCAACGCCCCGCCCGACGCGGCGCGCACCGAGGCCACCCGCCCCGACCCGAACGACGCGCCCGACGAATCCACCACGCCCGGCGCCCCCAGCACCGCCACCACCCCCGCCCCGGGCCTCACCGCCGCCGACCCGGCCCTCGTCAACGAGGCCCAGCGGCTCTTCGGCCGGCCCTCGAGCCGCCTCGGCCCCACCGCCGGCACCCGCGACTCGCGCCCCTGGGAAACGACCCAGCCACAGGATTCCCGCGGCTGCTCCCTGCCGCCCGAGGACTCGACCGACACCTCGGTGCCGCGCGGCATGGCGCAGGTGCTCGGGCGCATCTACCGGGAGGACAACGGCCGTCCGCTCCCCGGCGCCCGGCTCCAGATCCTCGGCACGCCCTACGGCACGTTCACCAACGCGCAGGGGGAGTACAAGCTGGTCTTCGACCGGAAGCTGGTGGACCGCTGCCGCACCCAGGCCGTCCGCGTCACCGCCCCCGGCTACCAGGCCCGCGACGTGATCCTCTACATCGGCGAGACCTCCAACGGGGACGTGCC
>CAZRCT010000115.1:0-9509 GCA_964598655.1 uncultured Gemmatimonadaceae bacterium | reverse complement strand
CCCCGGAGAGGTAACTCAGCCGGTTGCCGTTCGAGTCGTAGGTGAAGGCGTGGAACAGGCTCCCGTTCAGGCTGTCGGCGGTGAGCCGGCCGGCCTGGTCGTAGACATAGCTCCAGCGCTTGGCCGTGCCGAGCGTGGTGTCGAAGAGCTGCACGATCCGCCCCAGGCTGTCCCGCACGTAGCCGGTGCCCAAGAGCGCCGTCCCGCCCCGCGCCGCGTGCATCGCCGAAAGCTCCCCGCGAGTGGTGTAGCCGTAGGTCGTCTTCACCGTGTTCAGGCTGTCGGCCAGGAGCAGACCGTTCGTGCCGCTCCGCCGCAGCCCGAGCGCCCCCGCCTGCTTGAGGAGGCCGTCCTTGTCGTAGGCGAAGTTCACGCTGTTCGCCCCGTTGACCGTCTGGCCCGTCACCCGGAAGTGAGTGTCGTAGCTCACGCCCACGCTGCCGTTCACCGTGCCCTTCCAGGTGACCGTCTTCGGCAGCGCGCCGTCGTACGTGAACTTGAGGCTGTCGCCGCCCGGGCTCGCCATGCTGGTCAGGCTCCCGCTGGTCGGGCTGTAGCCGAAGGCCAGGGTGCCCCGGTCGAAGCTCAACGTGCTGGGGCGACCGGCCCCATCGTAGCCGAAGCCGATCTTCAGGCTGTCGGGCCGCACGATGCTGTCCACCTGGCGGTCCAGGTTGTAGAAGTAGCGCGTGGGCTTCGGGCCCGGGATGCCCGGCGGGTCGTACTGGGTCGCGAGCCCGGCGCTCGAGTACTGGAAGCCGTGCGCCGGGCGGCCCGGCGGGGTAAGGGTGGTGAGGTTGCCGGCGGAGTCGTAGCTGAAGGCGATGACCCGGCCATCGGGCAGCGTCTGCATCGTCACCCGGCCGGCCGAGTCGTAGCTGAACTGCGTGCTCCGCCCGAGCGGATCGGTCACGTTCGCCAGCAGGCCGCTCGTGCCGCTGTAGGTGTACTTGGTCTTCCGGCCGCCGTCGATCACGCTGTCGAGCCGACCGCGAGTGTCATAGGTGTAGCGCACCGAGTCGAGCCCGGCGACCTGGGATGCGACCACCCGGCCCTGCAGGTCGAAGCGGGTGAACGCCTGCCGGCCCTCGGCGCTCGTCTGCACCGTTCGCCGATTGGCGGCGGTATAGACCACAGTCGCCGTGTCCGCGTTCGAGACGAGCCTCCGGGTATGGGTGGCCAGGCTGAAGGGATCGCTTGGGTTGGCCAAGGAATCCGTCCGCCGCTCGAAGAACCGTGACGTGAGCCCGCTCGGCAGTTTCGTGATTAGGGAGTCAACGGTCGGGACCTGCATCCCCCAACGGCGGTCGCCCCCCTGCGCCACCGTGATCACCGTGCTGTCGGGGCGCGTCGTGACACCAGGTTCGACCAGGTTCACGGTCTTATGCCCAGCCGCGTTGGTCGAGGTCCGCACGGTCAGCCTGGAGGGCAGGAAGGCGTACGCGTAGCTGCTCGTACGGCCCATCGCCGTCGTGGTGGTGACCGTGAAGCCGGTGTCGGCGTTGGTCTTCGGGTTGACGGCGGGTGTCCGCGTCAGGGTGATGTAGCCACCCCCCGGCCCGTCATCCCGTGTCAACAGGCCCAGGCTGTCGTAGGTAAACCGGCTGACCTTGCTCCTCGGGTTGGAGAGGCTATCCAGGAGCCCGTTCGCCCTGTACCAGAGCCGCGTCGTTTCCCCGCCCGGATTGGCGACGCTGGTAAGGAATCCGAGGTTCGGGTCGGTACCGAGAGTGGTCTGCTGCCCGAACGGCGCGATGATCTTGAGGGGCTGGCCCTGCGGCCCACGCTGAATGGTGGTGACGTTGCCGTGCTTGTCGGCGACCGTCACGAGCAGCCCGAGGGTGTCGTACCCGAACGTCAGCAGCGTGTCGCCGGTGAACGCCTCCCGGGTGCGCAGGTGCTGGCCTGCCTGGTTGAACTCATACACCACGCCGCCACCCTCATCGGCAACCAGCATGTTCCCGAGCGACACCCCAGGCTGGGCAGCCGTGATCCGCCGCACCTGATCCCCATTCGGCTCGGCGAAGACGAGGTCCCCGTTCGGGGCGAAGGCCATGCCTGCCGGACCGCAGAGATAGCCGCGGCCGGCGAGGCCTCCATCACCGTCGTCGCCCTGCTTGCAGCTCCCAGATCCCACCTTGCCGCAGGCCCGGACCCCGTTGCCGGCAACGGTGCTCACCAGGTTGGTGGCCTCAACCACCCGGACGATCCGCATGCCCCGCTTGGTATTCGCCGCCTCCTGCACCTCGGCGATGTACACTGTCCCATCGGGGCCCACACTCACTCGCTTGGGGGCTTTGAGGGCGGTCAGGGTGGCAATCCGACCATCGTCAGGATAGCTGAGACCCGTGTTCGGGTCGGTGCCCGCGAATCGGCGAATGATCCCGTCGGTGCCGACCTTACGGATCTCCTCATAGCCCGAGCTGATATAGAGCGTGCCGTCGGGCCCGACATCGATCCCGGTGATGTCGTTCAGGTTCGCCTTCGTGGCGAGGCTGTCGTTCCCGCCGAAGCCCCCCGCCCCGTTGCCGGCGATGGTGTAGATCTTCCCATCGGGCATGATGCGCCGCACGCGTCGATTCCCGTTGTCGGCAACGTACAGGGACCCGTCGGGGCCCAAGGCGATGTCGGTAATGAGATTGAACAGCGCGGCCGTGGCCGGTCCGCCATCCCCCGCGAAGCCGCTCGAGTTGGAGCCCGCGAACAGCGAGATGCCTCCCGCGGGATCGACCCGCCGGATCCGGGTGCTGCCTTCGGCGATGAAGAGGGAGCCGTCCGGTGCCAGTGCAATCGCCTCTGGAGCCTGCAGCTTCGCGGCGGTCGCGGGGCCGCCATCACCACTGCTCCCACTCGTGCCGGTTCCGGCGTAGGTGCTGATGATCCCGGCCGGTGAGACCTTGCGGATGCGGTGGTTGCTGAGGTCGGCGATGAAGATGGTACCGTCTGCCCCGACCGCGACATCCGATGGATTCGCCAGTTGGGCACTCTCGGCTGGCCCTCCATCGCCGGTCGAGCCGGTTGTCCCGTTCCCGGCAACCTGATCGAGCGTCGCGCCGATGGTGACGGTCTCCCGGCGCCCGCCCGTCCCCAGGTGGAGGGTCTGGCCGTTCGGGTCATACGCGTGATGCGCGCTCAGGGTCCATCCCCCGAGCCCGAAGGCGAGGGCGTTCCACGGCCCGAGGGTGCCACGCCACTCGACGAGAATGATCGGGCGTCGCCGGCCCACGATCCCCCGGCCGACGGGGAAATACCCGCCGAAGCTGCTCCCGCCGCCGCTCCCGCCGCCGGCACTGAGCATGGTCGTCTGGTAGATGAAGCCGACGCCGACCTTGTAGGGCTGGCGGCCCTGCATGGGGCGGTTGTAGGCATCCTTGCCGTCCCAGACCACCTTCGCCCGGGTGCGGTTCACGGGAAAGACGCTGTCGATGCGACGCCCGGCAATCTCCACCTCGACATACAGCCCGACCACGGATGGTGGGATCGAGTCGCCGCGGAGGGGAATGTCGATGCCGAACTCACTCGCGTAGCCGGGGACCCGATCGGATTCGTAGTGCAGCGCGAAGGGGGTCCCCGTGAGCGGGATGGCTTCACCGAGCGTCTGGCCTTCACATCCGATCGTGCTGAAGCCGGCGAGGTGGCACTTCTGGAGCAGCGCCAGACCCGCGCTGACGCTGCCGCCGTTGGGCGCGATGAGCCCGAGGATGATCTCTGCCCAGTTCAGATCGTAAACCGAGAAGTGATCCATGGCCACGCGCCACAGCGTCTTACCCACCCCATACGTGGAGGCAAGGCTGGCCCGCTCCGTGCTGTCGATCCCCAGAACGGCCAGTTGCGCCGGGGAGGCCGGAGAGCTGGTGCTGTCGATCGCCACGTCCGCCAGGCCGTTGGTGATGCTGACGATCTTGACCACACGGCCGTCGGCCTGCGGAATCCACTGCCCGGTTTGCACGTCGTAGGATCCAACCGGCACCACATCGCCGACGGGGAAGCCGAGAAAGTTGTCCACGTAATAGGAGACCGGCTTGCTGAACGTGACCTTCGTCGTGCCGAGCTGCAGTGCGCTGTCGATGTTGAGCCCCACGGCATAGGTGTAGGCGCTGGTCGGTGGCAGCGCGGCTGGCATCCGGGCGGGTCCGAGCGGGCCGACGGTGAACTCCTGCACCCGGACAGCTTGGGTCCCGCTCAGGGCCTGGGTCGTGCCATTGGCGAGCACGGCCGTGACCACGGTGCCCTGGCGGAACATCAGCGTCGCCTGCCGTGACCCTGCAGAGTCCGAGACCGTGGGGGCCTGCACGACCTGGATCGGCTGACTGAAATCCACGGTTCCCACGATGGGGCCGCTCGAGACCATCGCCACGCTGTCGAGGACCGTGTAGTCCTGCCAGGCGATGTCCACCACCCGTTGGGCGGCCAGCCACCCAGCCTTGCTGAAGTTCACGGTGAGGCGGCTGCCGCCGTTGACCGCCAGGTCGAACCACCCATTCGCCCGGCTCAGGGTCTGGCCATACTCGGCGTGCCCGAGGATGCTGACGGCCACTCCGGAGAGCGGCTGTCCGACACTGTCGAGCACCTTGCCCCGGATCACGGCGGCTCGGAGTTCGTTGATCGTGCCTGGAGCAACCCCGGTCTGGATGGGCGCGGATCCGCTGTAGAGGAACTCGGTCGCTGCCTTGACCGTCGTCGCCACCGTCGGCGAGAGGGTCGGCGCCACGGTGCTGGGCTCGGGCGGGAGGGGGCTGGTGCGGGTGACGCTGCGGGTCAGGGTCTGCGTGTTTCCCGCGGCATCGATGGCCACCACCGTCAGGGTGTTGCTGCCCAGGGCAAGCGCCACGGTGCGGCTGTAGCTCCCGCCGCTCACCGTGGTCGCGGTCCCGTTGACCGTCAAGGCGAAGGGATTGGCGTCGGACGCGGTGCCGGTCACGCTCACGCTGTCGGCCGTGGTGCTGCTGCCGTCGGCCGGGCTCGTGATGACGAGCGCGGGCGCGAGCGTGTCCCGCACCACCGTACGCACATCGGTCGTCACGTTGCCGGCCGAGTCGGTGGCCAGCGTGGTGACGGTGGTGCTGCCATAGGTCAGCGTGACGTTTTCGCTGAAGGCGCCGCCGGTCACCACCGCCGGCAGCACGTTCACCGTGACATCGGCCAGCTTGCCCCCGTCGCTCACCGTGCCGGTGACCGTGGTGCTCTCGGCCTGGGTGTAGCTCGTCCCGCTCGCCGGCGCCGTCACGCTGAGACTCGGCGCCTGGGTGTCGCGCCGCACCGTGCGGATCACGGTGGTCTGGTTGTCGGCCGCGTCGGTGGCCACCACGGTGAGGGTGTGCGGCCCGTCGGTCGTCAGGGCCACCGTGTCGGCGAAGCTCGTGTTGTTGCCGCTCACCACGGCTGCCCCGCCGTTCACCGTGACGGCGAGCGCCGTGCGGTCCGACAGCGTCCCGGTTACCGGCAGGTTGGTGAGCGTGGTCCAGGCGCTCTCGGCCGGGCTCGTCACCGCCACGGTCGGCGCCGTGCTGTCGCTCGCAGCGAGCCGCACCCGCACAAACGTCCCGCTCGGGCCCGTCAGCTGCACCTCGAGCTCGGTCGTCCCCGCGGGCAGCGTGTCGAAGAAGGCCACCGCCGAGCCCACGGCGCTCGTGATGCTGGTATTCGACATCCGGATCGTCCCGTTCACCTTGACCCGCGCCGTGCCGACCCGGTTGGCCCCCAGGCTGTCCCCGTTGGCCAGGAACAGGTAGAAGCGCTTCTTCGCGTCAGCCGGCGTGGTGAAGGTGCGCATCCAGGTCTGCGTGCTGCCGTTGCTCTTTGTGAAGGTCGTGTCGCCGTAGACGGTGAAGGTGGGGTCGGGGATCCCGTAGACCCGCACCGTGGCGTAGGCCGTCGTCGGCCCCCAGAGCTGGACGCGCAGCGTGTCCTTCTGCACCGCCGCCAGCACCTTCTCCTGCGACTCGATCAGGCTGGTGAAGTCGCTCGCACCCACAAACTGGCGCCCGTTCCAGCGCACCTTGGCGCTGTCGACGCGGTGCGTGCCGTCCGGGGCGCCGTTGGTGAGCTCGATCCAGTACTGGGTCCCCGCGGCCACCGCGATCGGGATCGTGTCGACGTGGACCCGGCCGGTCGGCGAGGCCGAGTCGGGCACCGGCCCGTAGAAAAAGGTCGTGTCGCTGGGCGGCGGCGGGAGCGGAGCGGCCGGGGCCACCGGGGCACCGGCCGGCAGGGTGGCCAGACCGAGGAGGCCGAGCCCCCCGGCGAGCATCAGGGCGGCGAGCTTGAGGAGGCCGACGGAGCCGGCGCGCGAGCGGAGGAACCCGAGGAGACGCGGCATGGCGGGAAACCCGATGGAGGGAGCGAAGGCGTCCATACGGACGCCCGCCCACCCTAACAATCGCCGCCATCCGGCGCTATGACGCCACGCGCGCCCGGCGCGTATGGCGCTTGGCGCGCGACGAGCCGAAGCCCAACGCGGTGGCCAGGGCGGGCACCGGCCCCCACGGGCTGCACTCGGGTGCCCCGCCACCGTCCCCCATTCCCCTCACCGTCCCGCCACGCCCTCGGGTGTCCACATCCTCCAAAGGCGGGATACACCGCGCCGTTTCGAGCTCGCACCCGTTCCCGCTGCGCCTGGATCCGCTATCCACACGGGAAATCCGTTCCGCGCCGCCTCGCATCCTCTCTCCACACGCCCGCATCCCCTGAAATCCGCGGACACCCGTTCGCGGCACCGCCCCATCATCCCGGTTCCGCCTCGCACCAGTTCCGGCCGGCCTCGCACCATCTATCCACACGGGAAAGCCGTTCCGCGGGCCGCCGCACCCGTTCCGCCCCGCCTCCCATCAGCCCCGCGCGCGGGGAAATCACCTGATGGCGGGGGAAATCCTCTGATCACATGGGAAATCCTCTATTCACGCGCGACATCATCTCATCGGCAGGGGACTCCCCTGCCCGCGCCCGGCCTTCCAGCCCCCACGCACGTGCGTTTCACCATGCATCAAAATCGCCCTTCTCAGCCCCGAAAAATCCTCGCGCACTCAAACGCGGACGAAAATTTGCGTTCCCGTTCCCCTGCGGCCGGTGCGAAGAATCACCATCGCCACCCCACCTAACTAATTGTCCCGGCACCACCTGCGCTGCATAGATATACATCGTGAAAAATGGTGCGAGAAGTTGGCCCGCCACTTGCGTCTCCCCCTCCTCGCCGGCCGCGTACGGATGCGCGAGCCCTGCCGGACGGGTCGCCACGGGCACCATCGTCCCCCTCCTCATCCGAGCTGTGCCTACAGTGGAGGTCGTTATGAACGTGCTTCTCGTGGCCCTCCTGGTCACGGCCGGCAAGGTGCTCGACTTCTGTCGGGCCCACACGCTGGACGTGCCCGCCGTCAAGGACCTGACGGATCGGCTCGCCGCCCTCGTCGTCCGCGCCCAGGCCCTCGGCCAGTCGGTCGAGCAGGGCGTCGGCCTGCGCGAATGGGCCAACGCGCAGAAGGAGACGATGGACCGGCAGATCCGCTACTACCTGCTCCGGCCCGTCGCCATCTTCGCCGACGTGATCTACAAGCACGACCCCGTCCGGGCGGCGCAGTTCAGCGTCCCGCGGCGTGGGAGCGGCAAGAAGGCGACGTTCCTGCTGCTGGCCCGCACCGTCCTCGCCAACCTGAACGACAACCTCGACGCCTTCCTCGCCGCCGGCCTCAACCCGGCCCTGCCGGCCGCCCTCGCCAAGGCCCTCGACGACTTCGCCGCCCTGCCCGAGACGAGCCACAGCGGTGATCGCTCGGCCGGCCTGGCCCGGAAGGGCCTGGGCGACGTGGGCGAGGAGATCATGGACCTCCTGAAGGAGCTCGACGCGGTGCATCGCATCCACTTCCAGGCCGATGCCACCATGTACAAGCAGTGGCGCGCGGCCCGCACCATCCCGTGGCCCAAGGCCCGGAAGCGCTCGGCCAAGCCCAAGGACCAGGCCAAGCCCGACGACAAGACCGGCGCCACCTGATCCCCTCGATGCCAACGTCCCCGCCACCGGGCCCGTGACCGGTGGCGGGGACGTGGTGTATAGTGGAGGTGGGCCGTCCCCGAATGAACCTTGAACGCCGCCGCATGCGCCTCCCGCTCCTCCCGCTGACCGCGCTCCTCGTCGGCCTCACGACCCCGCTGCGGTCGCAGGCGCCGGCCGCGCCGCCGCTCGCCATCCTCGGCGCCACCCTCTGGGACGGCACCGGCGCCCCCGCCGTCCCCGACGCGGTGGTGCTGGTGCAGGATGGAGCGGTCACCTGCGCCGGCACCCGGCGCGCCTGCCCCCTGCCCCGAAACGCGACACGCGTGGATGCCACCGGCCGCTGGCTCCTCCCCGGCCTCATCGACACCCACGTCCATCTGCTCTTCCGCGTCGGCGGCCGGACCGACCCCTCGCTCCGCACCGACCTGCGCGACCTCCTGGCCCGCGGCATCACCACCGTGCGCGACATGGGCACCAACCCCTCGCGCCTGCGCGAGGACGTGGACTCGGCCGGGCCGGCCGCGCCGCGCGTCTTCGCCATGCAGCTGGTGGCCGGCATCCGCTTCTTTGGCCCCGAGCGGGAGCGCACGGAGGACGGCTACATCCGCATGCACGCCCCGCAGGCCAACGGCATGCGGCAGCTGGGCTGGTTCCCGCTGATGCTCACCACCGCGTCGGAAGCGCCGGAGGTGGTGCAAAAGGCCATCGCGGGCGGGGCCATCGGGCTCAAGCTCTACCAGGACCTCGACTCGGCGCAGGTGGCGGCGCTGGTGCAGGCCGCGCACGCCGTGGGCATGCCGGTGTGGGGCCACGCCTGGGTGCAGCCGGCGAGCGTGCTGGAGCAGTCCACCGCCGGCCAGGACGGCGTGGTCCACGCCGCCGGGCTCGTGGGGGAGCTGCTGGATCACTACGCCCGCGACAGCCTGCGCACCTCGAGCTACCTGCTCCGCATCACCGCCGACTCCGCCACCGGCACCTCGGCCCATGCGCCCGCCGTGCTGGCCGCGCTCGATACCCTGGCCGCCCGCGGCACCTTCCTCGAGCCCACCCTGCACGTGGCCGAGCTGAGTGCCCGCCGCGCCGGCGCGCACCGCCGCCCCGTGCCCACCCTGCCCGACCGCTACGCCCTGGCCGCCGGCACCTTCGGCGTGGCCGTCACCCGGGAGGCCGTGGCACGCGGCGTCCGCCTTACCGCCGGCACCGACCACACCGCCTACGGCCCGCCGAGCGAGCGGGCCATGCTCACCGAGGAACTCCGGCTCTTCGTGGATTCCCTCGGCCTCACCCCCGCGCGCGCCCTCCTCGCCGCCACCCGCGATGCCGCCATCGCCATTGGCCCCGTGGCGAAGGACCTCGGCACCATCGCGCCCGGCAAGCGCGCCGACCTCCTCCTCCTCACCGCAGACCCGCTGGCGGACATCGCGAACCTCACGCACGTCGAGTGGGTCATGCGCGACGGGGTCCGGTACACACCCGACTCGCTCCGAGTGATGCCCTGAGCTTGGGCGCGGAGAGGCTGGCG
>CAZRCT010000114.1:0-9583 GCA_964598655.1 uncultured Gemmatimonadaceae bacterium | reverse complement strand
CCGCCGGCGCTGCCGAAGAGCGGGTGCAGGCTCACGGGCAGCCAGCGCGCGGCGATCTGGTGCCAGATCTCCCAGTCCGCCGTGATGCCGCCGCTCCGGATGGTGCTGGTGAACTCCTCCAGGGTGGAGAAGCTGAACTCGCTGTGTGCGGGGTTGCGCACCTTGATCTCGGCCACGCCTAGGTCTCCGACGCAGGGGTTGCCCGTGGAAAAGCAACTTGCGGACCGCGCCGCCAACTCGTTGCCGCGAAAGAGCTTCAGGGCTGGCCGGTGCCCCGGCCCCGGGCGGCAGGCCGGGCAGGTTGCGGGGCTTGTTCCACGTCACGGGACGGCATCACCCGCGCCCGGGGCCGCCCGTCACTACAGCAGCGCGGTCCACGACTCGATGATGCGCGCCTGCTCGCGGCCCGCGGCGTAGCGCAGCGCCACCCCGAGGAGCGTGGTGGCGAGCACCGTGATCAGGACGAGGCGGCGGCCCATGTGGCCTCCCGGGTGACGGGTCGTGGCGCGGCGGCCTGCTCGTAGCGGAAGCGCCCCACGTGCGCCTCGAGCTCGGCCGCCATCTCGGTCAGCGAATCAATGGCCGCCTGGCTCTCGCGGCTGGCCTGCCGCGAGCGCTCGGCGGCCTCGGCCACGTCGTGGATCACGCCGGCGATCTGGCCCACGCCGGCCGAGGCGCCGTGGATGCCGCGGTTCATCTCGGCGGTGGTGGCGGTCTGCTCCTCGACGGCGCCGGCGATGGAGGTCTGCAGGGCGCTGATCTTCCCCACCAGCGCGCTGATCTGCGCCAGCGCGGCCACGGCCCCCTGGGCATCGCCCTGGATGGCGGCCACGCGGCCGCCGATCTCCTCGGTGGCGCGGCCGGTTTCCTTGGCCAGTTCCTTCACCTCGTGCGCCACCACGGCGAAGCCCTTGCCGGCTTCGCCGGCGCGGGCGGCCTCGATGGTGGCGTTGAGCGCCAGCAGGTTGGTCTGCTCGGCGATGCTGCTGATCACCTTGATCACCTTGCCGATCTCGCTGCTCGAGCGGTCGAGCCCGGCCACCGTCCGGTCGGCGGTGGCCGCGAGCCGCACGCCGTCCTCGGCCATGCGCGCGGCGTCGGTGGCGTTGCCGGCGATCTCCTTGATGGAGGCGCCCATCTCCTCGGCGCCCGCGGCCACGGCGGTGACGGTCTGGGCCACGGCGCCGCTCTGCTCCGCGACGCCCGCCGCCTCGGCCGCCGCATGCTCGGCGCTCTGGTGCACCACGGCGCCGGCGGCGCGGAGCGCGGCGGCGGCCTGGGCCAGGCGGCCGGCGGTGGCGGCGATGGCCCGCATGCTGCCGGTGAGATCGTCGGCCATGCGGTTCACGTCGCCGGCCAGGCGGGCGTGGTCGCCGGCGTAGTGGCCGCGCATGCGGCGGGTGAGGTCGTGGTTGGCCACGGCCTCGAGTACCTCGGTGGCCTCGGCCAGGGGGCCGGCGGTGGCGTCGAGCAGGGCGTTGATGCCCGCCACCAGGGTGCGGAACTCGCCCTGGAAGGCGGCGGCATCGCCCCGGGTGGCCAGGGTGCCGGCGGTGGCGGCCGCGGTGAGGCGGCGCACCTCGGCGGTGAGCGCCGTGATGGTCTGCTGCAGCGCCTGCACCGAGGCGCTCAGGCGGTCGTTGGCGCCGCGGGCCACGACGGCCTCGGTGAAGTTGCCGGCGGCCAGGCGGTCCGCGGCGGCGGCGAGGGTGCGCTCGGCGTCGAGGATCCGCTGGAAGGCGAGGCTCAGGCCGTCGTGCGCGCTCCGCGGGGTGATGACCACCTGGAGATCGCCGGTGGCAATGCGCTGGGCCGCCTCGGCGAGGGCCTTCTCCGCGGCCACGACGCGGGCCACGGAGACGCTGAGCGAGTCGTCCGGTGAGCGGGGTGTCACGGTGACGGCGAGGTCGCCCTCGGCGAGGCGGGCCGCGGTGGCGGCCAGCTCGCGCTCGGTGCGGATGATGGCGTTCATGGCGCCGGTCAGGCGGTCGGAGTCGCTCCGCAGCTCGAGCTCCCGGCTCAGGTCGCCGGCGGCGATGCGCGCGGCGGCGTCGGCCGCGGTGCGCTCGGCGTCGAGGATGGCGGCGGCGGCGTAGCCCAGGACGTCCTTGTCGCCGCGCGGGGTGACGGTGACGTCGAGGTCGCCGGTGGCGAGCGCCTGCACCGCGTCGGCCAGCTCGCGCTCGGCCTCCACGGTGCGCTGGAGGGAGCGGGCCAGGCGGACGATCTCCTCGTCGCCCTGCTCGGCGATCTCCACCGAGAGATCGCCCTCGGCCAGGCGCTCGGCGGCGCCGGCGAGGTCGTGGATGGGGCGGGCCACGTCGTGCGCGGAGCGGCGCACGATGCGGAGCGTCACCACGAAGAGCCCGCCCCCCGTGGCCAGCAGGCCCACGATGAGCCAGGCCAGGGTGCCGCGCGCGGCGCTCCGCGCCGCCGTGAACTCCGCCTCCGGCGCCTCGGCGATCACCACCCAGTCCCACGGCCGGAAATAGGTGGCGGCGGCGATCATGGGGATGCCGCCCTCGTCCCGGGGCGCGGTGAAGCGGTGGATGACCACCTCGCCGGCGGGGGCCGCCACGGCGGAGTCCACGAGGCCGGCGTAGATGGCGTGCCCGTCGGGGTCGGTGATGGCGAGGGCGTCGTGGCCGTTCAGCTTGCCGCCGGGGGAGATGGTGACCTTGCCGCGCTCCTTGCCGCTGCCGGTGAGCACGAGGACGTGCCCGGTGCGGCCGATGGTGGTGCCCTCGATGGAGTGGCGGAGGCTCGGGATGTTTTCCTGGCGCTCGCCCACGAAGAGCATGCCGATCACCTGGCCCTGGCGGTTGGTGATGGGCTCGTAGATGGTCTGGTACCAGGTGTCCACCACCTTGGCGCGGCCCACGTAGGCCTTCCCCTGCAGCACCCGCTGCACCACGGGGTTGGGCGCGGTGCCCTCGCCCATGGCGGGGATGTAGGTGCCGATGGCGCGCCGGCCCTGGGCGTTGGTGACGGTGGTGGCGACGCGCAGCATGTCGCCCGCCGGGTTCATGCGCTGGAAGATGGTGATGTTGCCGCCGAGGAGGCCCATGGCCTCGTCCACCACGGGGGTGAAGCGGGTGGGGTCGGTCTCCTGGCCGAGCCACTGGCCGCCCACCAGCATGGGGGGGAGGCGGACGGTGGTGACGGCGCCGGTCTCCTGGTTCTTCGCCTGCCAGGTGACGCTGCCGCCCCCGACGGCAAACCCGCCGCGGCGGCGGGCGATGTCGCGGGTGGCGTTGAGGCTGTTGGAGAGGAGGTGCTGCAGCGACTCGTACTGGGCCAGCAGCATGGCGCTCACGCCGTGGCTGGCCTGGCCCAGGTGCTCGCGGGTCTCGGTGGCGAGGGTGCCGGTGAGGCGGCTGTCGAGCCGCCACATGAGGAGCAGGGTGAGGACCAGCAGCACCAGCACGGGCCGCGCGGCGGCGTTGGCGCCGAGGCGCACCAGGCGCCGTTCGAGCGCCTGGGGGGCGCGCGCGTCGTGGTCAGGCATGCTGGGCCTCCGTCCGGGTGGGACCACCACCGGCACGACGTCCCGGGGCCTGCAGGACCCGGGACGCCTGGTGCCGACAACATCCCAGCTATCGGCACCGGGACCGCCGGACTGGAGGCGGGGCTAGCGGCTGGCGCGCTCGTCCCGGCTGCCCAGGAACCGGACCAGCGCCTCCACCTCGGCCTGCGCCAGGTTGAGCTGGGGCATGCGCACCAGGCCGTTGCCGATGGCGGGGAGGCTCCGGGGGTTGGTGAGGCGCTGGCGGACGTAGCCGGCCTCGAGGACGCGGCCGGTCAGGTCGGGGGCAAAGTTGTGGGAGGGGCGGTTGCGGGCGGCCCATTCGGGGACGTCGCCGTTGAGGTGGCAGGTGCCGCAGCCCTTGGCCACGAAGAGGGCGCGGGCGCGGTCGGCGGTGGCCAGGGCGGGGCGGGGCTCGCCGCGGCGGGTCACGGCGATGGGGACGAGCGCCAGCTCCGAGTAGCCCTTGGGGCCGAATCCGCTGGCCACGGTGATTTCCACGCTGCGGGCGGCGGGGACGGTGAAGGTGGCGCGGTAGCGGCCGGGCTGGCCGGCCGGGGTGGCGGCCACCTCGAGGGCGCGCCCGCCGGCCGGCGCGACGCGGATGGCGCCGCGGAGCCCGGCGAGGGGCTCCTCCCCGTGCTGGCGGACGGTGTACTCGAGCTGGTAGGTGGCGCCGGCCTCCAGCGCCTCGGGGGGATTCTCCACGGTGATCACGGCCCAGCCGCCCATGGCGCCTGCGCCGGCGCCGGCCAGTCCGAGGCCGGCGGCGAGGGCCAGCAGTGGTGCGTTCCGCATGGTGGTCTCCAGGTTGGGGGTTCGGGAGTGAGATGCCGTGGCGCGGGGCGGGGTTTGAGGGGGCTTCCCCCAAATTTTCCACCCGGCCACCTTTCGGGCAGACTCATGGCCATGATCCCCCTGCGCCCCCGCGTCGAGCCCCTGGATGAGGACGAACAGGACGAGCTCGAGGACCGCCTGCTCAACTCGGGCGGGGACATCACGTCGTTCAGCGAGCTGGACGGCTTCTTCACGGCGCTGCTGGTGGCGCCGGTGGGGATGCTGCCCAACGAGTGGTTCGGGCGGGTGATCAACTACAGCGAGGACGACGAGTGGCCGCGGGCCGACGACGAGCCGACGCCCGAGTACCACGGGGAGACCATCCAGCTCCTGCTCCGTCACTGGCATGACCTGCAGCACCGGCTGGACACGGGCCAGTTCCAGAACGTGCCGCTGCCCCGGGAGGAGCTGGAACTGCCGGGGGAGTGGTGGTCGCAGGGCTTCCTGCTGCTGGCGCGATGCCCGGAGGAGGAGTGGGAGGAGTGGTACCAGGGCTTCCAGGCGGAGGGCCTGCTGGCGCCGATGCAGGAACTGGCGTGGGAGGCCAGCCGGGAGCCGGAGCAGCGGCTGATCACGGGCGAGCTGCGGCGGATCGTGCTGCGGCGGCTCATCGAGTGCGTCAACATCATGTACCAGCGGGCGGAGGCGCACCGGCGCACCGCGGGGGCGTAGCCCCGCGTCCCCCACTCCCACCCGTCCGTCCCCCGTCCGCCCCGCCCCCCGCGCAACCTTTTGCCCCTCTGGCGCGTCTACTCCTGTCGCAGTCACCGTTTCAGCCCCACATTCAGAGCCTGACAATTCGGCGCCCGCCCTGCCGGGGGCCTGCCCTCTTTTCGTCCACCCCATCCGGGAGGCCGCATGCGGCTCATCCGGCAGCGCTGGTTCCAGGTGGCGGTCGCGGTGGTCGCGGTCGCCCTCACCGCCGTGTACCTCAAGGCCGGGGAGCCGGGCCCGGGGGGGCGGCCGGTGGCGGCCCTGGTGCGGAAGGGGCCGTTCTCGGTCGAGGTGTCGGCCAGCGGGGAGCTGCAGGCGCGGCAGTTCGTGCAGATCACGGCCCCGGCCAGCGCGCAGCAGGCGGACATCTACCAGATGAAGATCGCGTCCATCGTGCCGGAGGGGACGGTGGTGAAGGCGGGGGACGTGGTGGCGGAGATCGACCGCTCGGCCGCGGCCAACAAGATGCAGGAGGTGAGCCTGGCGCTGCAGAAGGCGCAGGCGGTGTACGAGCAGGCGATGCTCGACTCGACGCTCACCCTCTCCAAGGCGCGCGAGGACATCCGCACCCTGGAGCTCGGGCTCGAGGAGAAGCGGCTGGCCATGGAGCAGGCCAAGTACGAGGCCCCGACGGTGCAGCGGCAGGCGGAGATCGACCTCGAGAAGGCCACCCGGGCGCTGGCGCAGGCCAAGGCCGACTACGAGACCAAGACCGAGCAGGCCAAGGCCAAGATGCGCGAGGTGGGCGCCGACCTGGAGCGGCAGCGGAACCTGCTCGGCATGGTGCAGGCGGTGATGGAGGCGTTCACGGTGCGGGCGCCGTCGGCGGGGATGGTGATCTACGCCAAGGAGTGGAATGGGCGGAAGCGGACCACGGGGTCGCAGGTGTCGCCGTGGGACCCGGGCGTGGCCACGCTGCCGGACCTCACCCAGATGGAGTCGGTGACCTACATCAACGAGATCGACATCCGGAAGGTGGCGGTGGGGCAGACGGCGGAGATCACGCTGGACAGCGACCCCACCAAGAAGTTCCGGGGCACGGTGGTGTCGGTGGCCAACGTGGGCGAGCAGCGGCCCAACACCGACAGCAAGGTGTTCGAGGTGAAGGTGACGGTGGAGCAGAGCGACACCACCCTCCGTCCCGGGATGACCACCGGCAACAACATCCGCGTGTACAGCGCCGACAGCGTGCTGTTCGTGCCGCTCGAGGCGCTGGCCGGCGCCGACGGGGTGCAGTACGTGTACCTCCGGGCCGGCGGGCGGGTGCGGCGGCAGGAGGTGACCACCGGCGCGATGAGCGATGACGAGGTGGTGCTCACCCACGGCGTCCAGGAGGGGGACGAGGTGCTGCTCACGCCGCCGGCGGATGCCGACGGGCTGGACCTGGTGCGGCTGCCGGAGGAGTTCCGGCCCAAGGGCGCGAGCCCGGACACCGCGAAGACGACACCGGTGGCGGCCGCGAAGCCGGCGGCGCCGGCCGAGTCGGGCCACCGGGCGCGGCCGTGAGCGAGGGGACGCTGGCGGAGCGGGCCCGCCGCTTCCGGGCCGAGTTCCTGGCGCACGCGGCCTTCAGCACGCGGAACGCGCTGGAGGCGGTGCAGCACAACAAGCTGCGCGCGGCGCTCACCTCGCTCGGCATCCTGTTCGGGGTGGCGTCGGTGATCGCGATGCTCGCCATCGGCAAGGGGGCGGAGCAGGAGATCCTGGAGCAGATGCGGCTCCTCGGCTCCAACACGGTGATGATCACGCCGCTGGTGGAGCAGTCGGAGGGGGCGGCGGACGAGGACCAGAAGAAGGAAGTGAAGCGCTTCTCGCCGGGGCTCACCTACGCCGACGCGCACGCCATCCAGCGGGTGCTGCCGACGGTGGACGCGGCGAGCGCCGAGCTGGTGCTCAACACCACGCTGGTGCGGGAGGGGCAGCGGCGCTCGGGGAAGGCGGTGGGGGTGGACACCACCTACTTCCGGCTGACCAACCTGGAGCTGGCGGACGGGTCGTGGTTCACCGAGGAGCAGGTGATGCAGGGGCTCCCGGTGGCCATCATCGGGGCGGGGGTCAAGTCGCGCTTCTTCACCACCGAGCCGCCGATCGGGGCGCGGCTCAAGGTGGGGCCCAACTGGGTGACGGTGGTGGGCGTGCTGGCCGACCGGCGGGTGGACGCCAAGACCACCAGCTGGCTCGGCGTCCGCGACGCCGCGATGGACGTGTACCTGCCGGTGCGCACCATGCTGACCCGCTACCGGGACCGGACGCGGCTCACCAAGCGGGACATCGAGCTGGCGGCGCGGCAGTTCAACTTCACCAACAACAACGAGGAGCCGGAGAGCGAGGAGCGGCGGCGGGAGCGCACCAACCGCAACCAGCTCGACCGGATCATCGTGCAGGTGAGCGCGCCCGACCAGGTGGCGGGGTCGGCGGACGTGATGCGGCGGCTGCTCACGCGGCGGCACAACAGCGTGGTGGACTTCGAGATCACCATCCCGGAGATGCTGCTCAAGCAGGAGCAGCGGACGCGGACCATCTTCAACATCGTGCTCGGCGCCATCGCGTCCATCTCGCTCATCGTGGGCGGGATCGGGATCATGAACATCATGCTGGCGTCGGTGCTGGAGCGCATCCGGGAGATCGGGGTGCGCCGGGCCCTCGGCGCCACCCGGCGGGACGTGCTGTCGCAGTTCCTGGCGGAGGCCATCCTGATCTCGGTGGCGGGCGGGGTGGCGGGGATCCTGGTGGGGGTGGGGGTGAGCGCGGGGATCGAGCACTTCGCGGGGATCCGCACCATCGTGTCCCCGCTGTCGGTGATGGTGGCGTTCGGGGTGTCGTTCACGGTGGGGCTCACGTTCGGGAGCATCCCGGCGCAGCGTGCGGCCCAGCAGGACCCGGTGGTCTGCCTTCGCTACGAGTGACGCGCATGACGCTTCGACTGTCCGCGCTGGCGCTCGTCGCCGCGCTCCTGCCCGTCCCCGCGCCGCTCCAGGCGCAGGACACGCTCACGCTGGACCAGGTGGTGGCGCGGGCGCTGGAGGAGAGCCACCAGGCCCGCGCGGCGCGCGCCGGCCGGGACGGCGCCCGCTCGCGCTACTCGGCCTTCAGCGCCGGCCTCCTGCCGCAGCTCTCGCTCGGCGGCACGGTGCCGTCGTACAACCGGCGGATCATCGAGGTGCTGCAGCCCGACGGCTCCACGCTGTTCCGGCCGCAGAACCAGACCAACAGCGAGCTCACGGCCACGCTCACCCAGAAGCTGCCGCTCACGGGCGGGAACCTGTTCGTGAGCTCGTCGCTGGCGCGGCTGTCGGTGAGCGGGGCGCAGGGGTTCCGGACGTGGAGCTCGACGCCGATCACCATCGGCCTGCGGCAGGACGTGTTCCGGCCCAACGCGCTGGCGTGGGACCGGCGGGAGCAGCCGGTGGCGGCGGAGGTGGCGGAGCGGCAGTACCGGGAGGCGCGGGAGGAGATCGCGCTCGAGGCCACGGGCCGGTTCTTCGACGTCTACCAGGCGCAGGTGGAGCTCCAGAACGCGGCCAAGAACGTGTCGGTGAACGACACGCTCTATACCCTCAACAAGGGCCGCTTCGACGTGGGCAAGATCGGCGAGAACGACCTGCTGCAGAGCGAGCTGGCGCTGCTCCGGGCCAAGACCTCCCTCGATGCGGCGCGCCTGAGCTACGACCGGGCGCTGGCCTCGCTCCGGGTGCTGCTCAACCTGCGGCCGGGGACGCCGCTCGCCATCGTGGTGCCGGAGCGGGTGCCGGAGATCGCCGCCGACACCACGCGCGCGGTGGCCGAGGCGCTCCGCAACAGCTCCACGGTGAGCTCCACGGAGCTGCAGACGGTGCAGGCGCGGCGGCGGGTCACGGAGGCCAAGCTCAACAACGGCGCCGGCGCCACGGTGTCGGCGAGCTACGGCTTCAACGCCACGGCGGCGACGTTCAACGACGCCTACTCCAACCTGCTCGAGGCGCGGCAGTTCGCGGTGGCGGTGGAGGTGCCGCTGTGGCGCTGGGGTGCGGGGAGCCAGACGGTGCGCGCCGCGGAGGCCGACCGCGAGCGGGTGCGGAGCAACGCCGAGCTGGCGCGGCAGGAGGTGGCGCAGGATGCGCACTTCGCGGCGCTGCAGCTGGCGCAGGCGCGGCGGAACCTCGAGCTCTCCGCCAAGAGCGACACGGTGGCCGCCAAGCGGTTCGAGGTGGCGTACAACCGCTACGTGATCGGGCGGATCAGCATCGACGTGCTCTACATTGCGCAGGCGGAGAAGGACCAGGCGCTGGCGGCGGTGGTGCAGGCGCTGCGCGGGTACTGGCTGGCGTACTACACGCTGCGTCGGGCGACGCTGTTCGACTTCGAGCGGGGGGCGGCGATTTATTGAGGGCGGGGGGCGGCGACTTGTTGAGGGCGTGGGCCGGCGCGGGCTCGTCGCGCCCACGGGCTGAAGCCCGGGCTCGGCCGCAATCCCGCTGAAGCGGGCACCGCAGCCCCAGCCCATCCCCACCACGATGCGCAGTACCC
>CAZRCT010000113.1:0-9713 GCA_964598655.1 uncultured Gemmatimonadaceae bacterium | reverse complement strand
GTGCGCGGGACTGGCGGGGCCGTGCGCGGGACTGGCGGGGCTGTGCACGGGACTGGCGGGGCCGTGCAAACGACCGGCGGCGCCGTGGACGGATGTGCCGGGGCCGGAGATGGAGTTGCGGCGACCTGCGATGGCGGTGGCGTGCCGATGGAAAGAGGTCCGCCGCCCCTCGACGCGCCCCCCGAGGGGCGCGGAAGGGCGGCGGACCTCTGCAATGCGCCGGGCGGGGCCCGGGGAAGGGTCGCTATTCCCCGGGATGGTAGGTCCGCTCGACGTGCCCCTCGAGCTGGTTCGGGTAGAAGTACACCTCGCGCAGGTTGCCCGTGGCGTAGCGCTCCGCCTGGTCGTTGAAGTGCTTCGACGCCGGGTTCCCGCTCGCGCCGCCCGCCGTGATGGCGCGCGCGCGGACGCTGTCGCCGAACTCCACCACGGCCACGAAGCTGTTGCCGTAGTTGCCGTAGAGCTTCTTCGTGTTCCAGGTCCGCGCCCCGAACGACGCCAGCGAGCCCCACCGCGCCGACGGGAAGCCCACCGGGATGCTCGGCGCCGAGTCGTTGTAGGGCTGCACGATGTCGCCGGTCAGGCGCTGGAAGCGGTTGATGTCGCCCCAGGGGGTGCGCCAGGTGCCGAAGTCGGCGGTGAGGCGGTCCACGGCCTGGGAGAGCGCGGCGAGCTTCTCCGCGGGGGTGGTGGACTTGAGGATGCGGTCGTAGATGCTCAGGTCCTCGTCGTCGGCGTGCGCCAGCGCCAGGCGCCAGATCCCCTCGCCCCAGTAGGTGGCGAGCGAGGTGGACACCGAGCCCACCGACCAGCGCGTGTCCCAGGCGCGGAGCGAGTCCACCGGCTCCTTGAGCCTGGCCTTGAGCGGGTCGCGCGCGGGGAGCCTGTCGTAGGCGGCCACGATGGCGGGGAGCAGCGGCGTGAAGCCGGGCTGCGCCGGGTCGTAGGCGGCGGCGAGGAGGCCGTCGAGCGTCCAGTCGCCCCGGGTGCCGAGCACCTGCTGGGCATGGATGCCGCGGGGGTTCTCCTCGTAGGTGTCCATGTACTTCGGGAACGCCGCTTCCTTCGGGCTGTCGGCGCCGGCGGCGGACCAGGGGTTGTTGTTGGTGTTGTACACCCAGCCGTTCGCGGGGTTGTGGACGAAGGGGCTTTCCTCCACGCCCCAGGGCTCGCCCCACTCGGTGCGCGGGTCGCTGCCGTCCACCGGCCTGGTCCAGTCGAAGGACGGGTCGCGCCGCGGGACGAAGTTGGCGTGGAAGTAGGCGATGTCCCCGTCGGCGCCGGCGAAGATGGTGTTGTTGGAGCTGTTGGTGTGCAGCTCCATCAGCTGGCGGAACTCGGCGAAAGTCCGCGTCTTGGTGCGGCCCCAGCTCTGGGTCAGCGCCTTGACTGGGCTGTTCATGAGGCGGACGGTGATCCACTTCCCGTCGGCCTCACGCACCACCGGGCCGTGATGGGTACGGTACACGGTGACGGCGCGGGTGGCGGTGCCGCTGTCGGCCTTGTAGGGGAGGGTGATGGTCTCCGTGACCACCGGCCGCTCCTCGCCGCCGTACCGGTAGAAGTACTTGCCGTCCTTCTCCACGATGGACTCGGCGTACTCGTCGATGGCGTCCACCCCGCTCGAGGTGTGCATCCATCCCTGCCGCCCGTTGAAGCCCTGGTAGATGAAGAACTGGCCCCAGGTCACGGCGCCGTAGGCGTTCAGGCCCTCGTCGCTCTGGAGCTGCATCTCGGAGCGGAAGAAGAACGAGGTGTGGGGGTTGATGAGGAACAGCGCGTGGCCGCCCGTGGTCTTCGAAGGGGCAATGGCGATGCCGTTGGAGCCGCCCGGCTCCGGCAGGTGCAGCGAGGGCGCGGCGCTCACCGTGACCAGCGTCGGCTTGCCGTAGAACGCCTGGAGGCCCGCCGGCTCCACGCTCTCGATGTCCGTCCCGATGCTCCCCTCGCTGAACGCCAGCGCCATCCACGGCTCCCACCGGGTGATGACCCTGGGCTTCACCTCGGGGTGCCTGCTCAGGTAGAAGTTGAGGCCGTCGGCCCAGGCGTCCATGAGCGCCTTGAGTTTCGGGTCGGCACCCGCGTACCACGCCTTGAGCGAGTCCTCCGGCACGAAGAGGTGCATCCGGAGGTCCTCCCACACCGCCGCCTCGCCCTTCACCAGCGCCATCCGCCCCAGCACGTTGGCGAAGTTCATCTCCACGCGGTTGAAGTCGTCCTCGGCCTGGCTGTAGATCATGCCGAAGACGGCGTCGGCGTCGGTCTTCCCCTTGATGTGGGGGATCCCCCAGTCATCGCGGGTGATGGTGACGTTCTTCGCGTGCCCGGCCCAGCGGGCGGCCTCAGGATTCGAGGCGGCGCCGCCG
This sequence comes from uncultured Gemmatimonadaceae bacterium, assembly GCA_964598655.1. GTDB lineage: Bacteria > Gemmatimonadota > Gemmatimonadetes > Gemmatimonadales > GWC2-71-9 > JADJOM01. Next base: position 7,347 of record CAZRCT010000113.1, on the reverse strand, counting down.
CAGGCGGTGAGCAGGGCGAGGGCGAGGAGGGCAAGACGGTTCATCAGGCTGGCCGGCTGGGAGTGGGTCGGTGGGTCGGGTCGGGTGAAACGTGGGGCCACCAAACATACACCGCGGAATGGCCCGCGGGTGCCCACGGGCTGAAGCCCGGGCTCGGCCATGACCCCGCTGAAGCGGGTACTGCAGCACCGGCGCGCCCCGCTCTCGGCCCACGGGCTGAAGCCCGGGCTCGGCCATGACCCCGCTGAAGCGGGTACTGCAGCCCCAGTCCGCCCCGCTCTCGGTCTGCCGTGCCCGCTTCAGCGGGATTGCGGTCGAGCCCGGGCTTCAGCCCGTGGGCCGCTCGGGCCGCGCGAGCCGCAGCGCGTGAAGCTCACTCGTCCCCGATCGGCGAGCCCGGCGGCGGCGAGATGGCATCGCGCGGCGCGGCATCGTCGTCGTCCGGGTTGTCGAGGAAGCGGCGGAGCTCGGCCGCGAGCATGGCGGCCTGCGCCTTGTCGGCGGCGCTGGCGGACGGGCGGGCCTTCACCGCGTCGAGCTGGCGGCGGAGCCCGTCGAGTTCACTCAGGGCGATGGCGCGCGCCTGCGGGAGCTCCGCCCGGCGCACCAGGCGCACCAGCGCGTCCACCACCACGTAGCGCACCGCGCGGGCCACCTCGGCTTCGTAGGCGTCCCGTGGCGTCGGGCCGAAGGCCTGCGCGGTCACGGCGCGGATCACCTCGCTCAGGCCGGGGGCCGCGGGGTCGAGCGCGGCCTGCTGCACCAGCAGCGCGGCGCGCTCCGGGTCGAAGAGGAGCGCCACCGTGACGTCCGCCGCGGCCATGGCCGGCGACACGACGTCGAACGCCAGGCCCGTGGTGCGGGTGAAGAGCTCGCGATGCGGCGCCAGCGGGAAGGGCCGGGGCGGCAGCGAGGCGATGACGCTCCGGGGCAGCGTGAGTTCCGCCGGGCTCAGCGTGCGGAGCAGCGACTTGAGCGCGCGCCGCTGGTCGGCGGTGGCCACGGGGCGGAGCGGGGTCTGGCCGTCGCCACGGAGCGCGTAGGTGTACCATTGCCCGCCGAGCAGCTTTACGGCGGCCTCGACCTGGTAGCGGTGATGGAGGTACACGGGGACCAGCACTTCCTCCAGCGTGGCCATCGCCGCGCCGCGCCGGAGGGTGGCGTCGCCGAAGCGCCTGAGGGCGGCGCGGCGGACATCCATCACGCGGTCCAGCTCGGCGGCGGCGTCGCTGCCGTTGTCCCAGAGGTGCGCCTGCGGGTGGACGCTGCCCTGGGGGCGCGCGTCGCCGTCGGTGAGGAGGGTGAGGTTCCGGCCGCGCGCCTCCGCGAGGATGTCCTCGAGCGCGGCGCGCTCGCTCACGCCCGCGGGGAGGGTGGCGTAGCCGTAGCGGATGGCCACACTGTCCCACCCGCCGACCCCGCTGGCGTAGGCGCTGTCGAGGGAGATGGTCCCGTCGGCCTCGAGCCGGGTGAGGGGGTGCGGGTAGTCCATCACCGACTGCCGCCCCTCGGCGCTCGCCACGTAGTTGTGCACCAGGCCGATGGCGTGGCCCACCTCGTGGGCCGAGAGCTGGCGAAGCCGCGCCAGCGCCATGGCGAGCGGGGCGCCGGGCTCCTCGGTGCCCGTGGGGTAGGGCGCCAGCAGGCCTTCGGCAATGAGATAGTCCTGCCGCACCCGGAGCGAGCCGAGCAGCACGAGGCCCTTGAGGATCTCGCCGGTGCGCGGGTCGGTGATGGCGTTGCCGTAGCTCCAGCCGCGGGTGGCGCGGTGCACCCACTGGATCACGTTGTAGCGCACGTCCATGGGGTCGGCGCCGTCGGGGAGCAGCTCCACGCGGAAGGCGTTGCGGTAGCCCGCGGCCTCGAAGGCCTTGGCCCACCAGCGGGCGCCGTCGAGCAGTGCGCCGCGGATGGGCTCGGGGACGCCGGGATCCAGGTAATAGATGATGGGGCGGACGGCGTCGCTCACGGCGGCGGAGGGGTCCTTCTTCTCCAGCCGGTGCCGCGCGATGAAGCGCTGCACCAGCGGCTGGCCCACCGGCGTGGCGTAGTCGGCGTACTCGGGGCCGAAGTAGCCGGAGCCGGGAATCTGGAGCCGGGGCTGATAGCCCGGCTCCGGGAGCGCCACGAAGGAGAAGTGCTGGCGCAGCGTCACCGCCTCCGCGGAGGGCGTCACGTCGCGGAGCCAGCCGCCGGCGGGGCCGCCGGTGAAGGTGAGCGTCACCTCCACCTCGGTGTTCCGCGGGAACGCCCTGGTGCGGGGCAGGTAGGGGGCGCTCCGCGAGGCGTCGATGCGGTAGTCGCCCTGGCGCGCGCCCTTGAGGGTGGCGGCGATGCCGTTCTGGTCGGAGAGGAGGAAGTCGGTGGCGTCCACCAGCACGCGGCCGCCAGTGGCCGCGGCCACGGGAAAGCCCCAGAGGATGGACTGCGCAAACGACTCCTCGACGGCCCGCCGCTCCGCCGCATCGCGGCTCACGGCGCGATACTGATAGTTAGGCTGCACCAGCAGCAGCTTGGGTCCCACGCGGTCGAAGCGGACGATCTTCTCCGCCCCCGGCCGGCTCCGGTCGAGCCCGATGTCGTTGGACCCCACCCCCGTGGCGAGGCTCGGCAGGTAGATCAGCTCCTCGCCCACGAGCGGCACCTCGAGCCAGAGCTTGCCGGCGCCCTCGTCCCAGTAGAGCGGCAGGAAGCCGTCGAGCTTCTGGAAGCCCGCGGTCTTCTGCTCGATGGTGGGAAGCGGCCCCTGCGCGGCCACCGGCGCCGCCACGAGCCCGAAGGCGAGAACCACCACGGAAAGACGCATGGGAACGTCCTGACGGCGGGGAAGGGTGGCGAGGGCGCGCGGCTACCGCGAGGCGGCGAGCGCGCGCGACACGTCGGCGATGATGTCGTCCACGTGCTCGAGGCCCACGGAGATGCGGATGAGCCCGGGCGGGATGCCCACGGCCAGCCGCTCGTCCTCGGTGAGCTTGGAGTGCGTGGTGGAGCTCGGGTGGGTGACGATGGTGCGGGTGTCGCCCAGGTTGGGACTGTGCGACATGAGGCTGACGGAGTCAAGGAAGCGCCGCGCGCGTTCCAGCCCGCCACGGACCACGATGGCCACGATTCCGCCCCCCGCCCGCATCTGCCGCCCCGCCAGCGCGTGCCCCGGGTGGCTCGGCAGGCCCGGGTAGCGCACCTGCTCCAGCTCCGCGTGTCCCTCGAAGTGCCGCGCCAACGCCAGCGCGTTGGCGCAGTGCCGGTCCATCCGCACCGCCAGCGTCTCGAGGCTCTTCGAGAGCACCCACGCGTTGAACGGCGACATGGCCGGCCCGGTGTGCCGCGCAAAGAAGCGCGCCTCCGCCACCAGGTCCTTCCGGCCCACGATGGCGCCGCCGAGGGTGCGCCCCTGGCCGTCGATGTACTTGGTGGCCGAGTGGATGACGAGGTCGGCGCCGAGGGCGATGGGGGTCTGCAGGTACGGCGTGGCGAAGCAGTTGTCCACGAGGAGCGGCACGCCGCGCTCCTTGCAGAGCCCGGCGAGCCAGGCCAGGTCGATCAGCTCGAGGCCCGGGTTGCTCGGCGTTTCGACGAAGACGAGGCGGGTATTGGGCTGGAAGAGCGCGGCCCATTGCTCCGGGCGCCCCGTGTCGGCGTAGGTGTGGCTGATGCCCCAGCGCGGGAAGAGCTTCGTCAGGATCTGATGCGTGGAGCCGAAGAGCGCACGGCCGGCCAGCACGTGGTCCCCGCTCTTGAGCAGCGCGGCCATGCTCACGAACACCGCCGCCATCCCCGACGCCGTGGCGATCCCGTCCTCGGCCCCCTCGAGGAGGCAGAGCTTGCGGATGAACTCGTCGGTATTGGGGTTGGAGTAGCGGCTGTAGATGTTGCCGGGGATCTCGTCCGCAAAGAGGGCCCGGGCCTGCTCCGCGTCGTCGAACACGAAGCTGGACGTCAGGAAGAGCGGCACCGAGTGCTCGCGCTCCCCGCCCGCCGGCACCTGGGTGCGGATGGCGTCGGTCTCGAAGTGACGATCGCTCATGTGCGGGGCGGGAGGCTCGGGAGGACGGCGTGGCTCCACGTCACCTTCGCGGTCTTCTCGAGAATGCGAGTGACGGAGCAGTACTTCTCCATGGAGAGCCGCACCGCCTCGGCCATCTTGGCGGGATCCACCTGGCCCGTAGCCTCGAAGCGCACGTGCACGTCGGTGAAGAGCGAGGGTTCCTTGCCCTGCTCGCGCTCGCCCTCGACGGTGACGCGGAAGCCCTCCACCGGCTGGCGCTGCTTCTGGAGGATGCTCACCACGTCGATGGCGCTGCAGCTGCCGAGCGCGGTGAGGACGAGCTCCATGGGGCGGGCGCCGAGCCCCTGGCCGCCCACGGTGGGGGCGCCGTCGATCTGGACGGTGCCGCCGGAGCCGGTGGTGGCGGTGAAGTGGACGGCCTGGTTCTGGCGTTCGAGGGTGACGCGCATGCGAGGGAGGCTATCACCCCCCGGCGCCAATCGCCAGAGCGTCGCGGGTTACTCCGCCCGGAGCGTGCGCTGGTAGATGGTGTCCTTCGGCGAGACCTGGATCACCAGGCGGTACTCGCCCGGTGCGGGGGTGAACCGGGCATCCACGGTGGTGCCGACGCCCATGGTCCGGGTGGCGGGCCCGTCCTGCTGCTCCGCCTCCGGGCGGGTGTAGCCGTCGGTAGCGGTCACCCGCCAGGCGGTGGGCGCCCCATCGCGGAGGAGCGTGACCCGCACCCGGTTGGCGATGTCGATGTTGATGAAGCGCAGCCGCTGCGGCACGCCCGCCGCGACCATGAGCGGGGGATGGGTCGCGGCGCCGTTGACGAGCACCCGGTCGTCGTTCGGCGAATCGGCGCCGATGGTGAAGACGTGGTCGCGGCGCGGGTCGAAGGCCTCGCCGGGCTCGAGCACGACGAGGGGGCCGTAGAGGCCGGCGCTCATCTGGCTCAGGTCGTTGAGGTGGGTGTGGTAAATGAAGGTCCCGGCGCGCGGCACCAGCAGGTGCGCCACGAAGGAATCCGCCGGCGCGATGGGCGGCGCCACCGAGGTTCCCATCCCGCTCCAGCCAGCCACGCCGTCCCAGTAGCTGTCGAGCTCGAGGCCGTGCCAGTGGATGGCGGTGCTCTGTGCCAGGCGGTTCACCACCGTCACGTCGAGCGGTCGCCCGCGCTCCGCCAGGAGCAGCGGGCCGGGCCAGGTGGGGACCGCGGGCTCGCCCGGGGCGGCGAGGGCGGTGGTGATGGTGCGGCGGGTGCTGTCATGTGGCGGGCCCTCGGCGATCTCCATGCGGAGGCGCGCCGGGTCGCGGCGCGGGGCCGGCTGCCAGTGGCGCGGCGCGGTGACGTGGAGGCCCAGCACCAGGCCGGCCATGTGGTCGTGGTCGTGAGTGGCCACGGCCACGGTGTCGAACCGCGCCGCCTCCGGGATCACGTGATACCCGATGTGGCAGTGGAACAGCCAGTTGCCGGGGCGCGACGGCAGCCAGGCCATGTCCATGGTGGAGGCGGCGCGCATGTCGTGCGTGACCACCACCGGCCGCCGGCCCGGCGCGTAGGCGGTGTCGCCGCTCAGCGTGCCGAGGGCGCGCACCTCGAAGTAGAACCCGTGCAGGTGCATGGGGTGCGGGCGGTCGCTGGCGTTGACGATGCGCCAGCGCACCGAGTCGCCCACGGGGAGCTCGAGCCGCTCGGTGCGCGGCCACGCCTTCCCGTTCAGGGTCAGGGCATTCCGGTAGGTCACGGAGTCCGTGAGCGCGCCCCAGATGTTGATCACGAAGATCCGGTCCGGCGCCACCCGCCCGCGCGGGTCCACCACGAACGCGCCGGCTACCTGTTCCGCCTCCCACGCACTGTTGCCGCGATGCCCGCCGATCCGGGCCCGGTAGAAGTAGGTGCCGGCCGTGCCGGCCGCGAAGCGGAAGGTGCGGGACTCCCCCGGGGCGAGCGTGGTGCTGTCGGGCCCGGCCGCGGGGTGCGTGAGGAAGCCCTGCACCATGATGGTGGAGTCGGCGAGGCGGTTGGTGACGGTGGCCTCGATGACCGTGCCCTCCGGCACCCGCAGGAGCGGGCCCGGGACGCTCGGCGCCTTGCCCACCTCGGCGAAGACGGGGACGTCGATGAAGGGACCGTCGTCCGCCTCAGGGTACCAGCGGGCGGTGCGCACCTCGAGCGCGATGGTGAGGACGCCGTCGCGAAGCCGGCCGGCGGGGACGCGGTTGTCGTTGGGGCGCACCCGGTCGGGCGCGGGGGGAGGACGGTGGGGCAGGACGGCGGCGAGGCAGCAGAGCGCGAGCACCTGCGGCGCGAATCGCATCCGGGCTCCGGGCAATGAGTGGACCCGACGGGGTGCCCCAAGGTGCAGCCCGGGGCGGGCCGGCGGAAGGGGCTAGTGCGGCGCGGCGGCCAGCGCGCCCCCCGCCCGGAGCTGCCCCACCACGTGCGCCGCCATGCTCCGCGCCAGCTCGTGCTCCCCCATGAAGACGGTGCCGAGTCCCTCGCGCTCGAGCAGGGCGGCTTCCTCGTCGCTGTGGGTACGGACCGCGATGCCCACCGACGGGTTCAGCATGCGGGCCGTGGCCACCATCCTCCGGATGCGGACGATGTCGGGCACCGTGATCACCAGGAGGCGGGCGCGCGCCACGTGGGCCTGGATCAGCACGCCTTCCTCGGCCGCGTCCCCGGAGACGGCGGGGATGCCGCGGGCGCGGAGCGCCTCGACGATCTCGCGGTTGGCCTCCGCCACCACGTACGGCTGCCCCTCGGCGGCGAGCGCCTCGCCGATGCGGCGGCCCACGCGGCCGTAGCCCACCAGTGTCACGTGGCCGGTGAGGCGCGTCTGGTCCACGGTGGCGGGGAGCTCGGCGAGCGGGTCGTCGGGTCGCTCCAGGGAGCGGGCCAGGCTCGAGCGGCGGCGGATCCACGCCTGCGCCGGCTCGATGGCGGCGAAGAGCAGCGGGTTGAGCGAAATGGACACGAGGGCGCCCGCGAGGATCAGGCTCTGCCCCTCGCGCGGCAGCAGCTCCAGGCTGAGCCCGAGCGCGGCCAGCATGAAGGAGAACTCGCCCACCTGCGCCAGGCCCGCGCCCACGGTGAGGGCGGTGTTGAGCGGGTAGCGGAAGGCCAGCACCAGCGCCACCGCGGCGACGGTCTTGCCGAGCATGATGATGGCCACCACCGCGGCCACGCGGAGCGGCGCCGTCACCAGCACCGCCGGCTCGAAGAGCATCCCCACCGACACGAAGAACAGCACCGAGAAGGCGTCCCGGAACGGCAGCGACTCCTCCGCCGCCCGGTGCGCCAGCGCCGACTCGCGCATCACCATCCCGGCGAAGAAGGCGCCCAGCGCGAAGGA
>CAZRCT010000112.1:0-9861 GCA_964598655.1 uncultured Gemmatimonadaceae bacterium | reverse complement strand
GTGCTGGCCGTGGCCAACCGCCGGGACGGCGGCTTCAGCGCGGAGGACCTCTGGCTCCTCTCCACGGTGTCCACCCAGGTGGCGGTGATCCTGGCCAACAGCCGGCTGTTCGAGATGGTGCGGCAGGCCAAGGAGGAGTGGGAGACGGCCTTCAACGCCCTCACCGAGGGAATCGCGGTGCTGGACCGGCGGGGCCGCATTGCGCGCGGCAACCGGGCGCTGGCGCGGCTGCTCAACATGCCGGCGCCGGCGCTGATGGGGCGCCGCTTCTGGGAGGAAGTGGTGGGAAGCAGCCCCGACGACTGGCTGCTGGCCGCGGCCGAGGCGAAGGGGCGTCCCGCCCCGCTCACGGTGCAGAGCGTGCCAACGGGACGGCTGCTCAGGCTCACCGCCGCCCCGCTCGCGGAGCCCAGCCGCGAGGCGGCGCTCGTGGTGCTGGTGGCCGACGTGACCGAGCAGCGCGCGCTCGAGGCGCAGCTGATCCAGTCGGAGAAGCTGGCGGCGGTGGGCCAGCTGGTCTCGGGCGTGGCGCACGAGCTCAACAACCCGCTCACCTCGATCGCCGGGCTGTCGGAGTTCCTGCAGGAGCGCCCGGGCCTGGGGGAGGACCGGGAGCACCTGCGGGTGATCCACGAGCAGGCCGAGCGGGCGGGCCGGATCGTGCGGAACCTGCTGACGTTCGCTCGGCGGGGCACGGGCGCGGACGCAGTGGTGGACCTGAACGACGTGGTGGAACGGACCGCCCAGGTGGTGGCCTACGAACTCGAGATGCGCGGCATCCGGCTGGTGGAGCAGCGGGTCGCGGGCCCGCTCCCGGTGCGCGGCAGCCGGGACGAGCTGCAGCAGGTGGTGGTGAACCTGGTGACCAACGCCATCCACGCCGTGCGCGACCAGCCGCCGGACCTGCCCCGCGAGATCACCCTCACCACGGCCCGGGATGGCGCCATGGCGGTGGTCCGCGTGCGCGACACGGGCAAGGGCGTCTCGCCCGCGCACGAGCGCGAGCTCTTCACGCCCTTCTTCACCACGAAGGAGCCGGGGGAGGGGACGGGGCTGGGGCTGTCGCTCAGCTACCGCATCGTGGAGGCGCACGGCGGGCGGCTGGCCCATGCGCCGGCACCGGGGGGCGGGGCCGAGTTCTGGTTCACCATTCCCCTCGCGGCCGATGCGCCGGACGGCCCGGTGGCCGAGGCGCCCGCCGCGGACCGCGCGGCCCTGCTCGTGGACGATGACCCGGGGATCGAGCTGGTGGTGCGGGCGCTGCTCGAGCCGGCGGGGATCGGGGTGGAGCGGGCGGCGAGCGCCGCGGAGGGCGCGCGGCGCCTCACGGAGCGGCGCTGGAGCCTCGTCATCCTGGATGGCAGCCTCTCTGCAGACGGGCGCCAGCTGCTGAGCGAGCAGGCGCAGGTGCCGGAGGGCACCCGCCTCGTGGTGGCCACGGCCGACGCGGCGCTCGCCGCGCGCTGCCGGGCGCGGGGCGCCGCCATCCTGCCCCGTCCCTTCCTCCCCCGCGACCTCATCAGCGTGGTGGGCGACCTGCTCGACCGCTAGGGCGTGGTGGCCCGGTAGTACTCGGTGCCCGACAGGTTCATGCGGAGCGCCCGCCCGCTCACCACGTCCGCGAAGCGCACCCGCTCCACGCCCTGCGGGTCGTCCCCCACGCGGAACTCGCCGCCGCCGAGCGGCAGCAGCCCTTCCTCCAGTCCCTCCGGCGACACCAGGTAGAGGCGGCCCTTCCGCAGCACCACCCGGTAATTGCTGTCATACGGCACCTGGGCGCGATAGTGGCCCACGTACCCGCCCCAGGCGCCGGGCGCGTCGAAGCGGTGCGGCCCGCGGTAGGCCGCGCTGGTGAACCAGCGACTTCCGCTCCAGAACTCCGTGGCCCGGCCGTCGTCCCGCACCACGTGGAGCGGGAAGAGCCGGAAGGCCGGGTGCGGGGTCACGAACGTCGCCACGCCGTCACGGTAGAGCGGTGCGCGGAGCCCGTCGGCTTCAAGCCACACGCTGTCGCCCGCGGCGAGGAGGCGGGCGACCGCGCCGCCCGAGTCGCGGAACTCCCCGGCGAAGGTGGCGGCCTCGGGGATGACGGCGGGCGGGGCGCTCTCCTCCACCGGCGGGGGCGCGCGCCCGCGCCGCGCGGCGATCAGGGCCCGGAGGGCGTACTCGCCGAGGCGGCGCGGGTTGCCGGGGCCGTTCATCAGGATCACCACGCCGAGGCCCTCGTCGAGGTCGCCGGCCATCATGGCGCGGAAGCCGGGCATGCCGCCGGAGTGCCACAGGATCGGGTCGCCCTCGAGGGTCCCGAGCACCACGCCGTAGCCGTAGAAGGCGTCGTGGCCCAGCTCGGGGGCGGGCACGGTGCGCTGCACCATGCGGGCGAAGCTCCGGGGCTGCAGCACCCGGCGGCCGTCCACCGTCCCCTGGCCCAGGAGCATGCGGAGGAAGGTGGCGAGGTCGCGCGCGGTGGTCACGATGTTGGCGTCGCCGCCGCTGTTCTCGTTCCACGGGGCGGGCACGAGAGCCGCGCCTGGGAGCGGCGGGCGGTCGTCGAAGAGGTACTGGTAGCCGGTGGCCGCGGCCCCGCGGCCTTCCTGGGTGACACTCGGCGCCGTCCCGGACAGGCCGAGGGGCTCGAGCAGGCGCGCGCGGATGGCCTCCGCGAAGGGGCGCCCTTCCACCTCCTCGATGACCAGGCTCAGCAGCTGGTAGCCGATGTTGGAGTAGGTGAAGCGCACCCCCGCGGGCCGAGCCGGGTCGCGGTCGCGCAGCGCCAGGGCCGTGTAGGGGGAGGAGGGGAGGTCGCTCCGGTCGCGCGGGAGGCCGGCGGTGTGGGTGAGGAGGTGATGCAGCGTGATGGGGCTGCCCGGCGCCCGGACCCGGAACCACGGCAGGTAGGTGACCACAGGGCGCTGGAGATCGACCAGGCCCTCCTCCTGCAGCTGGAGGAGCGCGGCCGCGGTGAAGGCCTTGGACAGGGATCCGGCCTGGAAGCGCGTGGTGTCGGTGACGGGCCGGCCCGCCCCGCCGAGTTCGGTCACGCCTGACGCAAGGTAGGCGACGACCGTGTCACGGGTCACCAGGGCGATGGCCATCCCGGGCGTGCCCTCCTCGCGCTGATGCTGGCGCGCCGCCGCCGCGACGTAGCGGACCGCCTGCAGCAGGAGCGTGTCGGCCGGCGGAGGGGCCGCCGGGGCGAGGAGGGAGGCCACGAGGGAGGCGAGGGCGCGCACGCCGAACAGTAGGCAGGGAGCCCGGGGGACGCGAGCGGGCCGCCGGCCGTGACCCAGTCGTGACACAAGCCGGGCGATCCGCCCGCCCAGCCTCGACGGGCCGGTTTCCGTGACGCCTTTGTTGCAGGAGAGTGGGTTGGCCGATACTGGCCGCGGTGAGGTTCGGGCCGTTCCCTCCACGGGTGTCCAGCCGTGGTCGCGCGGGCGGTGGCCCGCACCCTCACAGCAGCGAGCAGCCATGCGGCAGCGTTCCTGGGTGGTCTCGGTTCTTCTCCTTCTCTGTGCGATGGTCGGCGGCCTGTCGGCGCAGGCGCCGGTGGGCAAGGTGGTCGGCAAGATCGTGGACGCCGACAAGGGCACCCCGATCTCCGGCGCCGTGGTGTCGGTGGTGGGCGGGACGGCCACCGCGGAGTCGGGGCTCGACGGCCGGTACACGCTGGCGAACGTGCCGGCGGGGACGGTGGGGCTACGGGTGCGCTACATCGGCTACCAGCCGAAGCTGGTGAGCGGGATCGTGGTGCCGGCGGGCGGCACCGCGACGCAGGACATCGGGCTCACCACCCAGGTGGTGGAGCTCGAGGAGCTCACCGTGGCGGCGCAGGCCGAGCAGGGGAGCGTCAACCGGGCGCTGGAGGAGCAGCGCTACGGGCCCAACGTGGTGAGCGGCGTGACGCGCGAGCAGATCGCCAAGAGCCCCGACAGCGACGCCGGGCAGGCGGTGCAGCGCGTGAGCGGCGTGACGGTGCAGGACGGCAAGTACGTCTTCGTCCGCGGCCTGGGCGAGCGCTACACCACCACCGAGCTCAACGGCGCCCGGGTGCCGAGCCCGGAGCCGGAGAAGAAGGTGGTGCCGCTCGACATCTTCCCCGCCGGCATCCTCGAGGGGATCACCACCTCCAAGACCTTCACCCCCGACCAGCCCGGCGACTTCAGCGGCGCGGTGGTGAACCTCCGCACCCGGGAGTTCCCCGCGCAGCGCGTCATCACCCTGAGCACCGGCGCCGGCTTCAACTCGGCGGCCACCGGCCAGGACGTGGCCAAGGCGCCCACCGAGGGCGGCGAATGGCTGGGCTTCGCGGGCAGCGCGCGGCGCCTGCCGAGCGCCCTGGCCGCGGCCGGCGATTTCAGCGGCTCCACCCAGGCGGACGTGAACGGCTACATCGCCTCGCTCCGGGACGTGTGGTCGGCCAAGCGCGGCACCGGATCGCCCAACGGCAGCTTCGGCATGTCGCTCGGCGGCGAGGACCCGGTGTTCGGCCAGCGGATCGGCTACCTCGGCTCCTTCAACTATGGCTACAGCCAGGAGGTGCGCGAGGATGAGCAGCGCGCCCTGGCCACCACGGGCGGTCCCATCAACCAGTACCGGGGCAGCACCACGCGGGCCAGCGTCCTCTGGGGCGGGCTCGTGAACCTGAGCACCCGGATCGGCACGGGGACGCGGCTCCAGTTCAACAACACCTACAGCCGCACCGCGGACAACGAGGCGGTGACGCTCGATGGCGTCAACGAGGAGTTCTCGCAGCTCGGCCGGCTCGACATCACCCGCCTCACCTTCACCGAGCGCTCGGTGCGCTCCCACCAGGTGGCGGGCGAGCACCAGCTCGGCGAGCGCCACTTCGTCGAGTGGCGCGCCAACGCGGCGAAGACCCGGCGCTACGAGCCGGACCGCAGCGACCTCATCTACACCACCGCGGCCGACGGCTCGCCGCTCCAGTGGGCGGACATCCGCCAGTCGGCCACGCGGACGTTCAGCGACATCAACGAGACCAACTACGACCTGGCGGGCAGCTATCGCCTCGGGCTCGGCGCGCTGACCAACCCGGTCTTCGTGAAGGTGGGCGGTGCCTACCGCACCACCAACCGCGACGCCGATAGCCGGGCCTACGACCTCCGGAACCTGGACCTCACCACGGCCGAGCTGAGCCAGCGCCCGGAGGACGTGTTCAGCCGCACCAACGCGCTGGCCGGGCGCCTGCTGCTCTCGCCCAACACCAACGGCGGGCGCTACACGGCCGAGGATGCGGTGAGTGCGGGCTTCGTGCAGGTGGACGTGCCGCTGGCCAACCGGATCCAGGTGATCGCGGGCGCGCGGGTGGAGCACTGGTCGCTCGACCTGCTGACCCGCACCACGCAGGGCGCCACCTCGCCGGTGGCCCGCCGGCACACCGACGTGCTGCCGGCGCTCGGGCTCAACATCCGCCTCACCGGCAACCAGACGCTCCGCCTGTCGGCCACGCAGACGCTGTCCCGGCCGGAGTACCGCGAGCTCTCGAGCGCGCCGTCGTTCGAGGTGCTGGGCGGGCTGGTGACCCGGGGCAACCCGGCGCTCGACCGCGCCCTGATCCAGAACCTCGACGCCCGCTGGGAGTTCTACCCCAACAGCGGCGAGGTGCTCTCCCTCGGCGTCTTTGCCAAGCGGTTCGACAGCCCGATCGAGCGGGTGATCGTGGCCACGACCGGCGCCCCGGAGCTCGGCTTCGTGAACGCCGACAAGGCCAACAATTATGGCGTCGAGGTGGAGGTCCGGAAGAACCTGGGCCTCCTCGGCGAGGGGCTCCGCGGCTTCACCGCCTTCAGCAACGTGACGCTGATGCGGAGCCGGATCACGCCAGGCAACGACTCGCTCTCGGCCCTCACCAGCAGCGAGCGGCCGATGGTGGGCCAGGCGGGCTACGTGGTGAACGGGGGCCTGAGCTGGCTGGACGCGGGCGGGCGGTGGTCGGCCACGGCGCTCTTCAACCTGGTGGGCCGGCGCATCTCGGAGGCCGGGCAGAACCCGCTGCCGGACACCTACGAGGAGGCGCGCGCGGTGCTCGACCTGTCGCTGCAGGCGCCGGTCTTCTCGACGCTCACCCTCAAGGTGGACGCCAAGAACCTGCTCGACAGCCCCTACAACTTCACCCAGGGCAGCGTGACGCGGCTCAAGTACCGCAGTGGCCGCGTCTTCGGCGCCAGCTTCCAGTGGCGGCCCTGAGGCGATTGACCAGAGTGTGACGGAAGCACTGCGGAATCGTGGTACGGCCCGGCTCATTTCAGGTGCATGCAGGTCGTGTCACGATTCCGTTCAGTACCCCACTTTCACGAGGACCAGTACACGATGATGACTCCCTCCCGTCGGCTCCTTGCCGTCGCCACCCTGGCCGGCGCACTGGCGATCGGTGCCTGCGGCAGCGACGATGGCGGCGGCAACGGCCCGTCCGCCCCGGCCACCCCGACCGGCCTGGCCGTGGCGCAGCTCTCGCTGACCTCGGCGCGCATCACCTGGACCGCCTCGACCGGCGCCACGGGCTACGTGCTCGAGCGCGCCGACGCGAGCAACCCGGGCGTGTTCGCGGCCATCGGTGGCAGCATCGCGACCCCGACCTACGATGATGTGGGCCTGACCGCCGGCGTGGCCTACAGCTACCGCGTGGCGGCCACCAACGGGAGCGACACGAGCGCGTTCTCCTCGGCCGTCGGCTTCACCTCGGGCCTCAAGGCCGCGACGCTGGCCGGCAACATCGCGGCCAGCCGGACGCTCTACAAGGACACGGTCTACACCCTGAGCGGCTACGTGAAGGTGCAGCCGGGCGCCACCCTGACCATCCAGGCCGGCACCAGGATCATCGGGGACACCACGGTGGCGGGCAGCTCGCTCTGGATCCTGCGCGGGGCGCAGATCAACGCCACGGGCACCTCGGCCGAGCCGATCGTCTTCACCTCGGCCCGCGCGCCCGGGAACCGGAAGCCGGGCGACTGGGGCGGCATCATCGTCATCGGCAACGGCATCATCAACCGCACCGGCGCCACGATCAACACCGAGGGCGGCGCGGCGGGCGCGGCCGAGAACTACGCCGGCGGCACCGACAACAACGACAACAGCGGCACCCTCAAGTACGTCCGCATCGAGTTCGCGGGCTACGACATCTCGAACGGCGCGGGCCAGGAGCTCAATGCGCTCTCGAGCTATGCGGTGGGCCGCGGCACCACCTACGAGTACATCCAGACCATGGCCGGCCTCGACGACTCGTTCGAGTGGTGGGGCGGCGCGGTGGACGGCCGCTACCTGATCTCCTACGAGTCCGGCGACGACCACTTCGACTGGACCGAGGGCTACGTGGGGCGGAACCAGTTCCTGATCGCCTTCCAGAGCCAGCGGCTGGTGCCGCGCCCGGGCGCCGGCGTCTTCAGCTCCGACCCGCGCGGCTTCGAGGGCGACGGCTGCGACCCGGCGGTCTCCGGCTGCACCCTGACCAGCACCGGCGCCAGCACCCCGTACTCGAACCCGGTGTTCGCCAACTTCACGATGGTGGGCCCGGGCAACCTGGCCGGCATCCCGAACGACGGCAACGGCGGCGTCTGGCGCCGGGGCACGGGCGGCGTCTTCGCCAACGGCATCCTGGCGCGCTGGAAGGGCATCGCCCTCAACGTCCGTGACGCCTGGACCGACACCCTGCTGGTGCAGCGCGACTCGCTGCAGTTCCAGGGCCTGGTCCTGACCCAGAACGGCTTCAACTACGACACCACCGGGGCGGGCTTCGGGCAGGTGACGAACATCCCGGCCGGCCAGGTGGCCAGCCACAAGGCGTTCGCCGCCTCGGTGGCCACGGACACCCTGCTCGGCATCAGCCTGAACCCGGCGGGCCTCGACTGGACGCCCAAGGCGGGCAGCCCCGCCACGAACGGCGGCGTGACCGTGACCGCCGGCAAGGTGGCCGGCTTCTTCGGCGGCAGCTTCGCCAACACCACCTACATCGGCGCCGCGGACCCGAACGGCACCAAGTGGTGGCAGGGCTGGACCGAGTACAACATCAACTGAGGTCCTGAACCGCATGGCGCCCGGTCCGGGACTGGTTCCCGGGCCGGGCGTGCGTGCGAAATACACCACTATGCTGCGCTCCTTCCTGCTGCTCTGCCTGATCTTCGTGGCCGCGTGCGACCGGCCCGGCCCCACGCCCGCCGCCGCGGCCACCCCGCCAGGTAGCACCTACACCCCCGACAGCACCCGGGCGGCGCAGCTCGCGGAGTTCCGCGCCGGGCTCCCGGAGCTGACGGCGCTGGCCGGCGGCGCCCCGAGCCGCGACTCGCTGGTGACCGGGCTCCTCGCCGCCCTCGCCACGCGCGACACGGCGACGCTCAACCGGCTGGTGCTGAGCCGGGCCGAGTTTGCGTGGCTGTACTACCCCACCACGCAGCAGGCGCTGCCACCCTACGACCTGGACCCCGCCACGCTCTGGATGCTCACCAGCGAGCGCGGGGGCCGCGGCCAGGCCAAGCTGCTTGAGACGCTCGGCGGCCGCACCATTCCCTATGTCGGCCACCGCTGCGAGGGCGGCGCCTCCCACGAGGGCCAGAACACCGTCTACGGCCCGTGCGTCGTCCGGCTGGCGCAAGCACCAGGGGACACCGTGGAGAGCCGGCTCTTCGGGCTGGTGCTGGAGCGCGGCGGGCAGTGGAAGTTCGTGAGCTACGCCAACAAGCTGGACTAGGCGGTTGAGCGTCCTGCTGCACCACCACGTCACGTGGAGGTGCGGGGGACCTGGGTGCGCGGAGGCGAGGGCGTCGGGTGGGCGCGGGGCTCGCCCTTCGACCACAGGGACGCGAAGGACATGGAAGGCACGGAGAACAGCGGTTGAGGCGGCTGTGTGTCCAGGTCCGGGAACGAACGCCACCGACCGGGGAACCCCGCCCAAGAATCACGGAGCCCGGGTTGGCAATGCGCCAACCCGGGCTCGCTGCCTCCGTGCCCCCCTGTGTTCTCTGTGTCTCTGTGGTTCCGGCGGTTCCGGCGCGGCCCCCTGCGCCTTTCGGCCGGGAACGTGACCAGCCCCCGCTAATACCCGGCGTCGCGCGCGGAGAGGAAGGGCTGGAGGTTGACGCGCCCGCGGACCTGGCGGGCGACAGCCGCGGGGTCGCGGGCGCCCCAGTAGTTGCCGCCTGCCTCGAGCTCCACCGCGTCGATGAGCCAGCGCCGCGCCGAGAGGAGCACGTTGCCGTGGAGCTCGGTGTCGGCGCCGGCGGAGTCCACCACGATGCCGTCCTCCACACCGTCGAGGAGGTTGCCCCGCAGCTTGACGCGGGTGGTCTGCTCCAGCACGATGGCCTGCCCCACCTTGGCGATGGTGTTGTCGTCCACCCGGTAGAGGGTGCTCTCGTCCCCCTCCGCGTCGCGGGCAAAGAGGTGGATGCCGATGGCGCCGCCGATGATGGTATTCTCGCCGATCGCGTTCTCGCCGCCGTGCTCGATGGCCACCGCCGCCTCGCGGGTACCGAGGATGATGTTGCCCCGCACCGTGCTCCCGCGCGAGTAGCCGAGCCAGAAGCCGTAGCGCGCGCTGTCGGCGTGGTTCTCGGTGAAGACGTTCCACGCGCTGAAGGTGGCCTCGAAGGCGTTGTGGTAGGCGTGGGAGGCGTCGTTGCGGTGGACCAGGTTGGCGATGGATGGCCCCACCAGCGGCCGGTGGCCGCTCAGGAAGAAGCCGTCGCCCGACCAGGTGAGGTCGTTGTCGGCGATGAGGTTGGAGTCGCTGGACTCCCTGAGCAGCAGGGCCGCGCTGTCGCAGCCGTGGCTGTAGGCGCGGCTCTCGCAGCGGGCGTTGCGGCTGGCGTTGTTGCGGACGATCGTGTTGCGCGAGGACTTCCAGAGGTG
>CAZRCT010000111.1:0-9936 GCA_964598655.1 uncultured Gemmatimonadaceae bacterium | reverse complement strand
GAGATAGACCAGGTCGCCGCGGCCGATCAGGCCCGAGATGAGGCCGAGGTTGGCCTGGTAGCCGGTGGAGAAGACGAGGCAGTCTTCCTTGCCCAGGAACTCGGCCAGCGCGGCCTCGAGCTGGCCGTGCAGGTCCAGCGTGCCGTTCAGGAAGCGGCTGCCGGTGCAGCCGGAGCCGTAGCGGTGCAGCGCCCGCGCCGCCGCCTCGAGGACCTTGGGATGGTGCGTCAGCCCCAGGTAATTGTTGGACCCGAGCATGATCCGCTTCTGGCCCTCGATCACGACTGCCGTGTCCTCGGAGTCGGAGATGGGCTTGAAGTACGGGTAGAGCCCGGCCGCCTGAACCTCGCGTGCCTTGGTGAACTGCCGGCACTTCTCGAAGATGGCGATGCTCTGAAGGGTCTGTGAATCCACGGGGCCTCTTTTCCTGGGCGGAATGCGCCGAATTCGGTAACTAACCTGTTACAAGCTATAGGCTTGGCTCGGCGGCGGCAAGCCGACGACCGGGATTCGTTACCCCGAGCCGGAGCCCCCCAATTGCCCCGGGGGATGACTTGGGCCCCCACCATCGATAACCTCCGTCCATGACGCTTCCCCTCACGCGCCGCACCGGCCTCCTGGGCCTCGGCCTCGCCGGGCTGCTCGTCGCGGCCAGGGCGGGGATGGCCGGGCAGGAGGGGGGCTATCCGCGGGCGCGCGTGGGGCTCTTCGAGGTTCAGGGCATCGACTTCCGGCCGGACGGCGCGTGGCGCACCAGGACCGGGGCCATTCGTGCCACGCGGCGGCGGCTCCTCGGCGAGGGACGGGTGGCCGCGCTGAACCGTCCGGCGGCCGGACAGCTGCTGGTGCAGGGGACCTACCGGGTCCCGGTCATCCCGATCGCCTTCGCCAACATCGCCGCGCCCTTTCCCGCGAGCGACTATCACGGCGTCCTCTTCGATCCCGCGCCCGCGACGGCCGCCTACAGCGTGCGGAGCTACTACGCCGAGCAGTCCCGCGGGCGGGTGACGATCGACGGTGACGTCTTCGGCTGGGTGGTGGCCGACAGCGCCGACGCCTACTACGAGGACGGCTGCAACGGCATCGGCGCGCTGGTGCCGTGCCCCAATGGCGCGCGCCCCCTTGGCGCGCTGCTCCTCGGCGCGCTGGCCGCGAGCGACACCGGCAGCACCGACTGGGGCCGGTTCGACAACGACGGCCCCGACGGCCTCCCCAACTCCGGGGACGACGACGGCGTGGTGGACTTCGTGCTCTTCCTGCAGCCCGAGGTGGACGGGGCCTGCGGCACCACCAACCTCTGGGCGCACCGGTATGACGTCGGCGCGTGGACCGGCGGCGCCGGCTACGTGACCCACTCGCCCCGGCGCGACGGCGCGGGGCAGCCCACCGGCAGCTTCATCCGCGTGCGCGACTACACGCTGCAGAGCGCCGTCGGCGGCCAGGATGCCTGCACGGACGGCCAGCGGATGAGCATCGGCGTGGTGGCCCACGAGACCGGCCACGCCTTCGGCCTCCCCGACCTGTACGACACCAACCTCGGCTCGCCGGGCGTGACGCAGGGCGTGGGCGAGTGGAGCATCATGGGGAGCGGGTCCTACAGCCGGCCCTACAGCCCGGGAGCATTCGACGGCTGGTCGCTGGCCGAGCTGGGCTGGGTGGCCGTCGACACGCTCGGCGCGGCGGGGCCGGTGACGCTGGGCCCCGTGGCGCAGGGGGACACCGTGCTGGTGCTACCGGTGAGCGGGACGGACGAGTACTTCCTGCTGGAGAACCGCCAGGCGCTCGGCACCGACACGGCGCAGATGAACCCGGCGTGCACCTTCCGGACGCGCAGCTGCGCCAAGATGCCGGGGCTCCTGGTCTGGCACATCGACCAGGGCCAGGTGAGCACCTGGGGCTTCAGCTCGGGGAACCGGGTGAACGTGGGGCCGGTGCACGGCGTGGCGCTGGTGCAGGCCGATGGCCTGAACCAGCTCCGCGCCCCCGGCGGCAAGAACCGCGGCGACGCGGGCGACCCCTGGCCCGGCAGCACGGACAACACCGTGTTCGGGCCCGCCACCACGCCCGCCGCGCTCGACAACCAGGGCCTCACCGCCGGCTTCACGCTGGACTCGATCCGTCAGCTCCAGCCGGGCGGCGCCATGGCGTTCCGCCTGGCGCTCACGCCCACCGGCGGCGTGGTGCTGGCGCTGCCCACGGTGAACGACGCCCTGCTGGGCCGCGCCACCCTGGGCCAGGCGGCGCTCGACTCCCTCGACGCGCAGGGCAACCAGAACGGCCGCTACGACACCGGCGACTGGCTGGCGTTCCTCCAGGCCAAGCAGGTGGCGGGGGTGGCGCCGTGAGGCCGCGCCGGCTCCTGGCCGCGGCGGCGCTCGGCGCCGCGCTCGCGGCGTGCGGCGGCGACGGGCCGGATCCCGGGCCGGAACCCGGCTACCTCGAGGTGGTGGTGCTCGGCCCCGCCACCAACACCGGCGCGCTCCTCTTCGACGTGGCCGGCGGCACCGTGGACTCCGTGGTGGCCGAGGGTGCCTACCTGATCTCGGCCAGCCACGCCGGCGTGGCGCGCCGCATCGCCGTGGCCGGCGACTCGCTGCACGGCACCGTGGCGCGGCTGTACGTTCCCGACGTCCACCAGCACTACGTGGCCACGCTGGTGGAGGCGGCCCACGGCGCCACCCACCAGCTGCTGCTGCCGGCGGACTACCGCCTCCCGCTCCTGGCGCACGCCCAGTGAGCCCGGGCCGGCCATGGGTCCCGTCGGCTCCATGACCGCCCCGCCCGTTCCCCTCCTCAGCGTCGTCATCCCCGTGGGCCCGGGCGACGAGGCGTGGCGCGCGCTCCTGCCCGCGCTCCTCCCCGAAGTGGCCGGCCGGGGCGAGGTCCTCCTCAGCGCCACCACGCCGGCGCCGGAAGACCTCGGCCGCGTCACGGCGGGCGGCGAGGTGCGCTGGTGCGACGGGCCGGCGGGGCGGGCCCGGCAGCAGAATCGCGCGGCGGCCCGGGCACGCGGCCGCTTCCTCTGGTTCCTCCACGCCGACTCGGCGCCCGTGCCGGGCACGGTGCCCATCCTGCTCGGCGCGCTGGCCCGGGATCCGGGGGCGATGTGGTACTTCGACCTTCACTTCCAGGCGGACGGCCCGCGGGCCGTGCTGCTCAACGAGGCCGGCGCGTGGGTGCGCTCGCGCGCGCTGGGGCTGCCGTTCGGGGACCAGGGACTGGCCCTGGCACGGGACCGCTTCGAGGCGCTGGGTGGTTTCCGCGAGGATGTGCCGTACGGGGAGGATCACCTGCTGGTATGGGCCGCCCGGCGGGCAGGATGCGCGGTGCGCCCCATCGGGCTTCCCCTCGGCACCAGCGCACGGCGCTACCGTGAGCAGGGCTGGCTCCGCACCACCGCGCGCTTCGCCGCGCGGACCTGGGCGCAGGCGCTGCCCGAAGCCTGGCGATGGCTCCGGACGCGCTGAGCCGGCGCCGCACGGCGCTCGCGATCTTTGCGCGGACGCCAGGCCTCTCGCCCGCCAAGACGCGGCTGGTCGCGGGGATCGGGGCGGAGGCGGCCGCGGAATTCGGGCGGCTGGCCCTCGACGCGGTGGAGGCCGCGGTGCGGGCCGCGTGCGTGGAGCTGCCGGGGCTCGTGCCCGTGTGGGCGGTGACGGAACGCGAGGGCCTGGGCCACCCCCGCTGGCGCGGCTTCCCCGCGCTCTGGCAGGGCGAGGGCGGGCTCGGCACGCGGATGGCGGCCACCTACGAGGC
This sequence comes from uncultured Gemmatimonadaceae bacterium, assembly GCA_964598655.1. Taxonomy (GTDB): domain Bacteria; phylum Gemmatimonadota; class Gemmatimonadetes; order Gemmatimonadales; family GWC2-71-9; genus JADJOM01. Next base: position 6,180 of record CAZRCT010000111.1, on the reverse strand, counting down.
CCTGCGGGCCGAGCACGGCGCCGCGATCCTCGTGGGCTCGGACCTGCCGCTGCTCGCGCCGGCGCACCTGGCGCGCGCCGTCCGGCACCTCGCCGAGCCGGCCACCCCCTATGTCCTGGGCCCCGCGCTCGACGGCGGCTTCTATCTCTTCGGCGGCCGGGCCGCCCTGCCGCGTGAGGCGTGGGAAGGGGTGCCGTATGGCACCGAGGGCACGGCGGCCGCGTTCCGGGCCGCCGTCGGGGAGCACGGCCCGCTGGCCGAGCTCGAGGTGCTCCCGGATGTGGACGTCGCGGAGGACCTGCCGCGCCTCCTCGCGGCGGCCGCCGGACGGCCCGGCCTGCTGCCGGCCCAGGTGGCGCTGCTCGACTGGGCCCGCGGCGTGGTGCGGTAGGGGCGGGAACTTCCGCGGGGGGTGGCGTGTTGACACATCAAGAAAACTTGATAGGATTGTCGCATGCCCACGCTGACCACCCCGACCGACCTCGCGCGCCTGGCGCGGACGTTCCATGCGCTCTCCGACGAGACGCGCCTCGCCATCGTGGCGCTGCTCCGGAACGGGGAGCGGTGCGTCTGCGACCTGACGGCGGTGATGGAGGCGGGCCAGTCCCGGCTCTCCTTCCACCTCAAGACACTCAAGGAAGCGGGCCTGGTGCAGGACCGCCGCGAGGGACGCTGGGCCTACTACTCGCTGGTGCCGGGCGCCCTGGAAGGACTGGAGTCGCAGCTCGCCGAGCTGTCGCCCATGCGGGCGGTGCGGGCGCTCAAGGTGAAGTGCTGCTAGGCGGGATGCCGCCTTTTCTTTTTCTCTTATTCATCAAAATTTCTTGATAGAAGGAGCGGGACATGTCGGAGATCGTGCAGATCGTGAAGGAGCGCTATGGCGAGGCCGCCCGGCGCGCGCAGCAGGGCACCAAGGCGGGGTGTTGCGGCACGGGCTCGAGCTGCGACCCCGACGTCATCACCCGCGACCTCTACGATGCGGTGCAGGCCACTGAAGTGCCCGAGGCGGCGCTCCTCGCCTCGCTGGGCTGCGGCAACCCGACGGCGCTCGCCGAGCTGCGTCCGGGCGAGGTGGTGCTGGACCTGGGGTCGGGCGGCGGCATTGACGTCCTCCTCTCCGCCAAGCGCGTGGGGCCCACGGGCAAGGCCTTCGGCCTCGACATGACGGACGACATGCTGGCCCTGGCGCGCAAGAACCAGCAGGAGGCGGGCGCCACCAACGTGGAGTTCCTCAAGGGCCAGATCGAGGCGATCCCGCTCCCCGACAACAGCGTGGACGTGATCATCTCCAACTGCGTCATCAACCTCTCCGGCGACAAGGACAAGGTCATCGCCGAGGCGTTCCGGGTGCTCAAGCCGGGCGGGCGCTTCGCGGTCTCCGACGTCGTCACCCGCGGGGCCATCCCCGAGGCGGTGCGCGCCAGCATGGCGCTCTGGACCGGCTGCGTGGCCGGCGCGCTGGATGAAGCCGAGTACGTCGCCAAGCTGACGGCGGCCGGCTTCGAGGCCGCGGGCGTGGAGCCGACGCGGATCTACAGCGGCGAGGACGCCATGACCTTCCTGGTGGACGCGGGGCTCGATGCCGCCACCGTGGCGCCCCAGATCGACGGCAAGGTGATGGGCGCCTTCATCCGCGCCACCAAGCCCGCCGCGAAGGGCCTGCCCGTGGCGGCCGCGTGCTGCGGCCCGGACTGCTGCGGGTCGTGAGCGCCCCGATCCAGGAGCTGCGCCCTGATCGCCTGCCGGCCATCCGGGCGCTGCTCGGGGCAAGCGCGCTGCCCGTCGAGGACCTGGATCCCGCGCTCCTGCCGCGGTTCTTCGGGGTCGAGGGCGCGCAGGGCCTCGAGGGCGTGGTGGCACTCGAGCGGCAGGGCGAGGCCGGCCTGCTGCGCTCGCTCGCCGTGGGGCCGGCACGACGGGGCACCGGACTGGGCCGGGCGCTGGTGCAGCACGTGGAGGCCGAGGCCGTGCGCGCCGGCCTGCGTGAACTCTGGCTCCTCACCACGACGGCCGAGCCCTTCTTCCGCCACCTCGGCTGGGAACCGGCATCGCGCGACCAGGCGCCGGAGGGCATTCGCGGGACCAGCGAGTTCCGGGGGACGTGTCCCTCGAGCGCGGCCTGCCTGCGCCGGGACCTCCGTGGGCACCTGACGCCGTACCGGGTGCTGGTGCTCTGCACCGGCAACTCCGCGCGGAGCCAGATCGCGGAAGCGCTGCTCGCCGAGCGGGGTGCCGGGCGGTTCGTGGTGGCGAGCGCCGGCTCCAGGCCGGCGCCGCAGGTCAACCCGTACGCGGTGCGGGTGCTGGCGGAGCGCGGCATCGAGTGGCGGGGCAAGGTGCCCAAGTCCATCGAGGGACTGGAGGGTGAGGACTGGGACTTCGTGATCACGGTCTGTGACCGGGCCAGGGAGGCCTGCCCGATCTTTCCCCGCAAGCCGGTCTTCGCCCACTGGGGGATGGCCGATCCCGCGGAGGTGGAGGGGAGCGACGAGGAGAAGCTCCGCGCCTTCCGCGACACGCTCATCACCCTGGACCGGCGGATCGCGCTCCTCATGGAGCTGCCGCTCGAGAAGCTGGACCGGCTGGCCCGGGAGCGGGCCGTGGGCGCCCTGGCCACCCAGTAGGCGGACGGGGCCGGGTGGTTGACCGGTCCCTACCTACTGGTAGATTGCACCATGGCCAGCGCCACCGCCGACCGCATCCTCGACCTCGCCGAGGGCCTGATCCAGACCCGCGGCTACGAGGCCTTCAGCTACGCCGACATCTCGGCGCCGCTCAACATCCGCAACGCCTCCATCCACTACCACTTCCCAAGCAAGGGCGACCTGGCGCGGGCGGTGGCCGCGCGGTACCGGGCCGCCTTCGCGGCGAAGCTGGCCCGGCTGGAGGCGGAACACCCCGACCCCACCCGCCGCCTGATGCGCTACGTGCGGCTGTTCCAGGACGCGCTCCGGGACGGGGACCACATGTGCCTCTACGGCATGCTGGCCTCCACCTCGGCCACCCTGCCGGAGCGGGTGATGGCGGAAGTGAATGGGTTCTTTGCCGACAATGAGGCGTGGCTGGCGCGGGTGCTGGGCGAGGGGCGGACCCAGGGCGTGTTCCGCTTCGAGGGCAAGCCGGAGACCGCGGCCGCCGCCCTGCTGGCCGGCCTCGAGGGGGCCATGCTGGTGGCCCGGAGCCGGCGGGAGGTGAAGCACTTCGCCGCCGTGGCGCTTCGGCTGGTGGACGCGCTGACGAGCGATGATTGACGGGCGCGGCCGCCGGCCGCAGCTTGAGGGGAGCCACCCGGAGGAGACCAACATGGAACAGCCAAACGACAGCGGCCGTCGCCGCTTCCTGCAGGCCGTGGGCGTGCTCGGCCTGGCCGCGGCGGTGGAGGGCGTCAGCGGGGCGCGGACCGCGCTGCCGGCCATGGGCCGGGTCACCCGCCTGGCCCACGGCGACGACCCGCCCCCGATCCCCAACGAGATCGTGGCCAAGATCTACCAGGACCGCTTCCAGGGCCGGCCCATCACCACGGGCCACGTGACGCTCGACATCCCGCTCATGGCCGAGGACGGGCGCTACGTGCCGGTGATCCTCGAGTCGGACCTGCCGATGACGGCGCAGCAGTACGTGAAGAGCCTGTTCCTCATTGTGGACCACAACCCCGACCCGCTGGTGACGGCGTTCCACTTCACGCCCGCGCTCGGGCCGGTGAACCTCCAGACCCGCATCAAGATGAAGCGGACCAGCTGGATCCGCGGCATCGCCGAGCTCAACACCGGCGAGCTGTACGCGAGCTATCTCAAGGTTGAGACCACCCTCAACGGGTGCGGGTGACCATCATGGAAACCGGAAAGACCAAGATCGTCCTGCCCCCGCGGATCGAGCGCGGCGACGTGATCCGGGTGCAGGTGGCCGTGCAGCATCCCATGGACACCGGCTTCTTCCGCGACGCCAACGCCGAGATCATCCCGCCCTGGTTCATCAAGGACGTGCAGGTGACGCTCGGCGACGAGGAGATCGCGCGGTTCGAGTGGACCAGCGGGATCTCCAAGGACCCGATCGTGAGCTTCCAGCTCAAGGCGGAGAAGGAAGGCGCGCTCACCTTCCTCTGGACCGACAACCGCGGGGCCAAGTACAGCGGCACGGCCGAGCTCAAGTTCGCGACCGCGTGAGGCAGGCCGCGATGCGGCGCGGACGCGCCGCCGGCATCCTGGCGAGGGCGCTCCCCTGGGGCGCCCTCGCCGCTGTGTGTGTGGCGGTGCCGGCCCGGGCGCAGGACTCGGCGGCGCCCAAGCCGCGGATGTTCTCCGTGACCACGGAGCGGACGCTCTACCCGCTGCAGCGCGCGGGGCAGGGCGTCTGGGTGGTGCGCGGCGACACCGGGCAGGGCGCCGAGGGCCGCCCCAACGCCGGCTTCATCGCCACGCGCGAGGGGGTGATCGCAGTGGGCGGCCTGGCGAGCCCGGCGCAGGCGCGGGCGGTGATCCGCACCATCCGCACCCGGAGCCAGGCGCCGCTCCGGTACCTGGTGCTGTACGCGCATCATCCCGACATGTCGTTCGGTGCCATCGAGTTCAAGCGCGCCGGGGCCCAGGTCGTCTCACACCCCAACAGCCGGGTGCTCGCGGCCGAGGGCGGGCCGGACGCGGAGATGGCGGACTGGCACAGCGTGGTGGGGCTGCAGGAGCTGGTGGGCTTCGAGTTCGCCGATGCGCCCGATCATCCCGTGACCGGCTGGGACACCCTCCGCCTCGGCGGGCGCGAGGTGGTGGTGTTCCACCCCGGGCCCGCACATTCCCTGGGCGACCTCATGGTCTGGGTGCCCGCGGACCGCGTGCTCTTCGCCGGTGACATCCTGCTCGAGGACGGCATCACTATGGTGGTGGATGGGAACTCGAAGGTGCTGCTCCGCACACTCGACCTGATCGACTCGCTCAAGCCGAAGCTGGTGGTGCCAGGCCACGGCCGGATCCCGGCCGATCCCACGGAGCTGACGCGCCTCACCCGGCAGTACATCACCGCTCTGCGCGACTCCATGCAGGCGGAGGTAGCCCGGGGCCGCTCTCAGCGGCGCGCCGTCGAGGCGTTTCCGCCGCCGGATGAGCGTCGGCCCGTGACCCGGAACAGCCGCATCCGCCGCAACGCCGCGCGCGTCTATCAGGAGATGGAACGCGCCGCGCTCGGCCTGGACGAGGAGCAGCCGTGAGCCGGGCGCTGGCCGGGATAGGACTCGCGCTGCTGCTCGGCGCGACGCCCCTCGGGGCGCAGGGCTCGCGGCGCGCGGTGGCGCTCATCGCGCCGGAGGAGCTGGCGGGGCAGGGGGACAGCGTGACGGTGCTCGACGTCCGCGCCTCGTGGACCAGCTACCTGCAGAACCACCTGCCCAACGCCGCCTGGCTCAACATCGAGACGCTGCGCGCGCAGCAGGGTGAGCTCCCCTTCCAGCTCCTCGACGGCGCGGCCTACGCCGCACTCTTCCAGCGCCTCGGTGTGCACCCGAACCGCCTGGTGGTGATCTACAGTGCCGGCGACCAGCTGGACATCGACGCCACCTTCACCGCGTGGCTCCTCCGCGCCATGGGCCACGCCTACGTGCGTGTGCTCGACGGCGGCTACGCCCGCTGGGAACTCGAGGGCCGGCCGCTCACCCAGCGGTATCCGCGCCGTGCCCCGGTGCCGGCGCTCCGCGCCCGCGACTTCCATCCGCCGGTGGCCACGCTGGCCGAGGTGCAGGCGGCCAGCGCGGGGAACGGGGTGCTGCTGGTGGATGCGCGGCCGCCGGAACAATTCGGGGGCAGCGCCGGGGCACAGATGCGGCGCGGGCACATCCCCGGGGCGGTGAACCACCCCTGGAAGGACGACCTCGAGAAGCGCGACCTGGCCCTCGTCTGGAAGCCGGTGGACGACCTCCGCGCGTCCTACGCGGCGCAGGGCATCACGCCCGACAAGGACATCATCCTCTACTGCAACAGCGGCACCGAGGCGAGCCACGTCTGGTTTGCGCTCTCCGCGCTGCTCGGCTATCCGCGGGTGCGGATCTTCACCGGCTCGTGGACGCAGTGGGCGGAGCGGGAGGAGTTGCCGGTCGAGAAGTGAGTCGGAGGGGCACGGGTGACTGCAACTGCAAAACCCCAGAGGCACAGAGGACACAGAGGTCACAGAGAACTGCCATTGATGTGGGTGCCGGTT
>CAZRCT010000110.1:0-10051 GCA_964598655.1 uncultured Gemmatimonadaceae bacterium | reverse complement strand
GCCGGTCCACCAGCGGCTTGGGCATCCGCTCCAGGAACTGCTTGGCGTAGGTGGAGAGGGACTCGATGTAGCGCCGCTGCCCCTCGGCGTAGAGGGTGTCGAAGGCCAGCGAGCTCTTGCCGGAGCCCGAGGGCCCGGTGATGACGATCAGCGCCCGGCGGGGCAGGTCCACCGTGATGCCGCGGAGGTTGTGCTGCCGGGCGTTGACGATCCGCAGGACTCCATGGGACATGGCCGGGAAGATAAGGGGGCCCGGGACCTGCCTACCCGGCCCCCGTCCCTCCTGCCTAGATTCCCCGCGCCATGGCTTCCGTCCTCACCCCGCGTTTCCTCTTCCGGGGCTTCCTCGTCTTCGTCGGCATCTCGGCCCTCGGGTACGCCGGCGTGCTGCTCTACGGCAACAACCTCCAGGCCTTCCTGGACGCGGCGCAGCACATCCACTGGGGCTGGATCCTGGTGGGCGTGGGGCTGGCGTCCATGGACTGGTTCGGCGGGGGGCTGCGGAACTGGGTGCTGGTGCGGCCTTTCCACCCGAATCCCGACCTGGGGGGGATGATCCTCTCGGGCGGAATGGGCGCGTGGGCGGCGTACCTGACGCCGATGAACTCGGGCGCGGGGCCGATGACCATCTACGCCATGCGGCGCGCCGGGGTGCCGCTCCCGCTCGCGGTGACGGCGACGCTCATGTCGTTCATCGCCACGGTGCTGTTCTTCGCCATCGCGGGGCCGCTCGCCATCCTGCTCGGCGCGGGGCACTCGCTCGGCAACCACGGCAACGTCCTCGGGCTCACGCTCTACGACCTGTTCCTCGGGAGCCTCGGGCTGTTCGTGGGGATCGGCGTGGTCCTGATCGTGGTGATCGTCTTCCCGGGGCTGGTGCGGGACTGGCTGCACCGGGTGGCGGCGAAGCTGGCGCGCAAGCACCCGCGCCTCGGCGAGCGGATCGAGAAGCTCCGCGCCGGCATCGACGAGGCGCACCACAACGTGGTGGCGTTCAACAGCCCCAAGGGGTGGCTGGCGCTCTTCTGGGCCACGATCATCTCCGGCCCGTCGCACGCCAACAAGCTGCTGGCCGGCTACGTTGCGCTCCGCGCGGTGGGGATCGAGGCGCACTTCGTGGACGTGCTGCTGGTGCAGACGCTGATCACCTTCCTGCTCTACTTTGCACCCACGCCCGGGGCCTCGGGCTTCGCCGAGATCCTGTCCACCACGGTGATGTCGTCGGTGTACCTGCCCAAGGAGCTGGGGCCGCTGTACACGCTGATCTGGCGCGCCATCCTGTCGTACTTCACCCTCGCCTTCGGATTCCTCGTCTTCTCGCGCTGGGTGGCCAGGCGGGTCTCGGCCTCGCGCACGCCGGACGACGACCGCGCCCTCGACGAGGACGACGCGATGGGCCAGGGCGCCGCCGCGGCGCCCTGAGCCCGGCGGGCGCCCGCATGGCCGGCTCCGATCCCCACGCCGAACCCGACGAGCAGGGCTACGACGCGGCGCTGATGCGCCGCCTGCTCGGCTACCTCCGGCCCTACCGGTGGACGGCGGTCACCGCGCTGGCGCTCATCCTGGCCACGGCGGGGCTCGAGCTGGTGATCCCCTGGCTCACCAAGCGCGCGCTCGACGTGGCGGTGCCGGCCCGGGATGCGCACCAGCTGCTGGTGCTGGCGCTCGTCGCGCTCGGGGCGCTGGTGCTCGAGTTCGCCTTCGACTACGGCCAGGCATACCTCACCTCGCTCATGGGCCAGCGGGTGATGGGGGACCTGCGGGCGGCGCTGTTCGCGCACCTGCAGGGGCTGTCGGTGGCGTACTTCGACCGCCACCCGGTGGGCCGCCTCATGACGCGGGTCACCAGCGACGTCGAGACGCTGAACGAGCTCTTTGCCTCGGGCGTCGTCACCGTGTTCGGCGACATCTTCCGCATCCTCGCGATCGTCGGGATGATGTTCGTCATGGACTGGCGGCTCACGCTGGTGGCGCTGGCGGTGGTGCCGCTCATGATCCTGGCGGCGGCCACCTTCCGGCGCGCCGTCCGCAACTCGTTCCGCGACATCCGCACCCGCGTGGCGCGCCTCAACGCCTTCCTGCAGGAGCACCTCTCGGGGATGCGGGTGGTGCAGCTCTTCGGGCGGGAGCAGGCCGCCGCCGAGGCGTTCGGGGGCGTGAACCGGGCGCACCTCGACGCGCACCTCCGCTCCATCACCGTCTACGCGATCTTCTTTCCCGTGGTGGAGTTCCTGACCATCGCGGCGCTGGCCTCGCTGCTCTGGTACGGCGCGCTCCGCACCACGGGGAGCACCATCACCGTCGGCGTGCTGGCCGCGTTCATCCAGTACACCCGCCGCTTCTTCCAGCCGCTCCAGGACCTCTCGGAGAAGTACAACCTCCTCCAGAGCGCCATGGCCTCGTCCGAGCGGATCTTCACCCTGCTCGACACCCGGCCCACGGTGGCGGTCCCCGCCCATCCCCGCCCCCTGCCGTCACCGGTGCGCGGGGAGGTGCGGTTTGAGAATGTCTGGTTCCGGTATGCGTCTGTCCCGGCAGACCAGGCGCCGGGGACGGAGCCGGCCTGGGTGCTCCGCGACATCAGCTTCACGGCCCGCCCGGGGCAGACCCTCGCCCTGGTGGGGCACACGGGGGCCGGGAAGTCCACGATCATCAGCCTGCTGCTCCGCTTCTACGACGTGGAGCGCGGGCGCATCACCGTGGACGGGGTGGACATCCGCGAGCTGGACCCGGCGGCGCTGCGGGCCCTCGTCGGGTACGTCCAGCAGGACCTGTTTCTCTTCACCGGCGACATCCTGCGGAACCTGGTGCTCGATGCGGCCATCACCCCCGAGGCGGCGATGGCCGCGGCGCGGCGGGTGGGGGCCGACCGTTTCATCCAGCGCCTCCCGGCCGGCTACGGCCACGTCCTGGGGGAGCGCGGCCGGTCCCTGAGCGTGGGGGAGCGGCAGCTGCTCTCGTTTGCCCGGGCGCTGGCCCGGGACCCCCGGATCCTGGTGCTGGACGAGGCCACGAGTTCCGTGGATGCCGAGGCGGAGGCCCAGATCCAGGAGGCGGTGGCGGAACTGATGCAGGGGCGGACCAGCCTCGTGGTGGCCCACCGCCTGAGCACCATCCTGCACGCCGACGAGATCCTCGTGATGCACCACGGCGAGATCCGCGAGCGGGGCACGCACCGTGCACTGCTGGCGGCCGGCGGGCTGTATGAACGGCTCTACCGGCTGCAGCTGAGCGGCCAGGAAGCCCGGCAGGGGGAGCGGACGTAAGCCCGTATCGCTTGCGTGGTTAGGGCCCGTCGGGTACGTTGTTATTCACCGGATACCCCAGAGAGCACGTGCGATGATGGAGCTCGACGTCGGCGGGCAGCGGACGCCCATTCCCCATGGCGAACTGATGATCGGTGCCGATCCGTCGTGCGGTCTGCGGCTGACCGGCATCGCGGCAGCCCACGCCGTGGTCGGGATGGCCACTGACGGCTCCTGCAGCGTCCGGAAAGTGGGGGACAACGACGTCCTCCTGAACGGGGTCAAGCTGGGCGCCGAGCCCGCCCCGATCCTCCATGGGGACAAGCTGCAGGTGGGCGGCCACGAGATCCTGGTGACCGATCCCCGCCGCAGCGGCAGCACCCAGTTCGTGAGCGCCGCCGACGTGGCGCGGATGGTCTCCGCCTCGGTCAAGCCGGCCGGCCCCAAGGCCGCCACGGCCGCCACCGGCGGGCGCATGGTCTGCCTCACGGACGGGCGCGAATACACCATCGGCACGGCCCCGCTGGTGATCGGCCGCGAGGCCGGCTGCGACATCGTGGTGCCCAACAAGGATGTCTCCCGCCGCCACGCCGAGATCTTCGCCTCCCCGCAGGGCTATGTGCTGGTGGACTCGAGCACCAACGGCACCTGGGTGAACGGTGACCGGGTGGAGGCGCAGCGCGTGCTGGCGCGCGCCGACGTGATCCGCATCGGCGACCACGAGTTCCGCTTCTACGCCGACCGTGCGGTGGATGCCGCCCCGGCCCCGGCCCCCGCCCCCGCGCCGGCGCCCGTAGCGGTGGCGCCTGTAGCGGCGGCGCCCGCCCCGGCTGCGCCGGCCGCCGCCCCGGTCCCGGAGCCCGCCGCACCCAAGGGGGCGTCGGAGCGTCTCTCGCACACCATGATGGGGATGCCGCTCACCCCGCCTGCCGGCAAGCCGACGGTGCCCCCGGCGGCGCCCGCGCCCTCGCCGGCCCCCGCCCCCGCGGCGGCCCACGTCCCGCCCGCCGCGCCGGTGGCCGCCAGTGCGCGCCCCTCCGGGGCCCAGGCGGCGATCGCCACGTTCCTGGTGCGGACGGGCGCCCTCAAGGGGCAGCGGCTCACGGTGAAGGTGCCGGTGGTGAACATCGGTCGCGCCGAGTACAACGACCTCATGATTCCCGACGACAGCGTCAGCGGGTCGCACGCCAAGTTGCAGCGCCGGGAGGGGATCTGGGTGCTCACCGACAGCGACTCCACCAACGGCACCTGGGTGGATGGAGAGCGGGTCTCCGGCGAGGTGATGCTCTCGCCCGGCTCGGTGGTGCGCTTCGGCGAGGTGTCGGTGCTCTTCGAGCCCACCGATGATCACCTCGGCACGGCGCACGGCTCGGGCACCAAGGTGATGGGCGCCATCAAGACCGGCCCCGCGGCTGCCCCCGCGCCGGCGGCCCCGTCGTCGGCGCCCGCCGCCCCGGCGCCCGCGCCGATGCCGCCCCCCGCGGCACCGAGGCCGCCGGAACCCGCGCCGGTGCCCGTGACCCAGGCGCCGCCGCCCAGGCCCGCCCCCGCGCCCGAGCCGCCGCGCACACCGCCGGCGGACCGCCCCACGCCCAAGCCGGCGCCGCCGCGGCCGGTGGTGGTCAGTTCGCCCTCGTCCGGTGGCATGCCCAGGTGGGTGGTGCCGCTCATCGTGGTGATCATCCTCGGCGTGGCCGCCGCCGCGCTGTTCCTTCGCTGACGGTCACGTGCGATTTTCCTGCGCGGCTCGCACCGACACGGGCATCGTCCGTTCCGGCAACGAGGACAATTACCGCATGATCGCGGACCGCGGCGTCTTCATCGTCGCGGACGGGATGGGGGGGCATGCGGCCGGCGAGGTGGCGAGCGAGATGGCGGTGCAGATCATCGCCAAGGAGCTCGGCAGCCTCCGCGGCCTCACCGACGAGCAGGCCGGCGAGCGGATGCGGAACGCCATCATCGAGGCCAACGCCGAGATCTTCGACCGCACTCTCTCCGAGCACGACAAGCGCGGCATGGGCACCACGATCACGTCGCTGGTCCTCCTGCCGCACCGCTACCTCATCGGCCAGGTGGGCGACAGCCGCGCCTACATGCTGCGCGACGGGCAGCTGCTGCAGGTCACCAAGGACCACTCCTACGTGCAGGAGCAGGTGGACCTCGGCCTCCTGACCCCCGAGCAGGCGCGCGTCCATCCGTACAGCAACGTCATCACCCGCTGCATCGGCGCCAACGCCGAGGTGGTGCCGGACCTCTACTTCGGCCACCTGCGGCCCGGGGACGTGCTGCTGCTGGCCTCCGACGGGCTCACCGGCATGCTCGAGGACCCGCAGCTGCAGACCATCCTCTCGGGCGAGGGTGGGCCGCAGCAGTGGGTGGACCGCCTCATCAACGAGGCCAACCGGCGGGGCGGGCTCGACAACATCACCGCCATCGTCATCCGGATCGAGCCGGATGTGCCGGCGGAGGTGACCCACCCGGGCGTGCCCGCGGCCCCGCGCGGCTAGGCGCCGCGGCGCCCGTGGCCTCCCGAAGGGCCGCCCTCGCGTGAGGGCGGCCCTTTCTGCTCCCCGGCCCGGGATTCATCCTGAAACCGTCGCTGCGGCCGCGCCGTACGCCCGGCATGTCCCTTCCCTCCCTGGCCTCCGTCGGCATCGGCATCGAGACCCTCCGGGCGAACCCGCTCCGCACGGTGCTCAGCACGCTCGGCGTCATCATCGGGGTGGCGGCGCTGGTGGCGGTGCTGGCGCTCGGCGACGGGATGGAGCAGCTGGGGCGACGGGAGATCGAGCGCACCACCGACGTGCAGACCGTGGTGGTGGCCCCGCGCCTGACGGAAGAGGTGGATGGCCGGACCCTGCCGCGCACCGACTACCCCGTCTTCACGCCCGGGGAGGCCGAGGCCGCGGCGGCGCTCCCCGGCGTGACCGGCGTGTCGCTGGTGCTGGGCGGCAACGCGCTGGTGGAGGCAGGGCGGGGCGAGCGGCGCGCCGCCGGCATCAGCGCCACCCTCCCGGGCGCGGCCGAGTTCCACGCCATGACCTTTGCGGCGGGCCGCTACTTCACCGACGTGGAGGCGGGCCGCAACGCCCCCGTCGTGGTCCTCTCCCACAAGCTGGCCGACGAGCTGGCCCAGGGCGCGGGTGCCGAGGTGATGCTGGACCGCACCGTGCGGGTGAACGGCGAGCCCCGCCGCGTCATCGGCATCCTGGCCCCCTACAAGGGCGAGCGCGCCCGTGCCGCGTGGGTGCCGCTCCGGGCGGCGCGCTCGGTGCTGCCCGCCAGCTCCACGGCACGCGCACCGACGCTGTACCTCAAGGCGCGGGATGTCGAGGGCGTCACCGCGGTGCAGGCGGCCGCGGAGGACTGGCTGGCGCGGCGCTACGGCCGCTGGGAAGGCCGGGTCAAGGTGGAGACGAGCCAGGCGCGGCTGGAGCAGGTGCGCCAGGGGATGGCCACCTTCAAGCTCTTCCTCGGCGCCATCACCGGGATCTCGCTCGTGGTGGGCGGCATCGGCATCATGAACGTGCTGCTGGCGAGCGTCACGGAGCGGACCCGGGAGATCGGCGTCCGCAAGGCCATCGGCGCCCAGCCCGTGGACATCCTGGCCCAGTTCCTGGCCGAGTCGGTGGCGATCGCCGGGGTCGGGAGCGGGATCGGCCTGGTGCTCGGCGTGCTCGCCGCGTTCGGCATCACGGCCCTGGTGCGGGCCCAGAGCGAGGCGCCGCTCTATGCCGGCTTCTCCGCCTCCACGCTTGGCGTGGTGGCGCTGGCGGCCCTCGGCGTCGGGGTGTCGTTCGGGATCTATCCGGCGCTCCGGGCGTCGCGGCTCTCGCCCATCGACGCGATCCGGCACGAGTAGGCTCGGGCCGGGCGGCGTGGCCTGGCGGCCGCGCTCCCCGTGAGGGCAGGAAGGCAGGCGGGCGGCGCGGTGCGCTGCCCGTGTCGTTTCAGGGGAGGAGGCGGCCGGCCGCCAGGCGGGACTCAACCTCGGCCGGCGTGAGGGCGACGAGCTCGCGAAGCGCAAAGGGCTGCGCGGCCAGTGGCTCCACGGTGAAGACCCGGAAGCGGCGGGCGCTCTGGTACAGCTCCCCCGCCACGCGCGGCAGGCCGAACTGGCCCGCGCGGCCCTCTCCCGTCAGCCGCTCCACCGTCCCCATCCGGGTGCGGAGCGGCAGGTCCACGGCGAGCATCGACGGATTGCTCGGGAAGTCCAGGAGCACGCCATCGGGCGGGAGCTTGAGCTCGCGGGCCAGCAGGTCCTCGACCCGCTCCAGCAGGTCGGGACGCTCGCGGAGCCACGGCGTGGTTTCCGCCGGGACCTCGCTGGCCGGGAGGTCGAGGGCGCGCTTGTAGAGGCGGCGGGCCTGCACGGCCCGGGCGAGGCCGCTCGGGTCGGCGGCCAGGAGCTTCTCCGTGAGGCCGTCGTCGGTGGCGTCCGCCACCGCCTCACGGGAGAGTCCGCCCGTGGCCACGGCCCGGCGCACGGCGCGCTTGAACATGCAGGTGGCGCTCCGCACCGCGTGGTGCCAGTACACGTTCCGGTACATCTGGTACTTGGCAAAGAGCAGCGACTCGAGCGCGCTGATGCCCTTCTCCTGCACCCCGAGCTCGCAGCGGCCGCCACCCACGTCCACCAGCGCCAGGGAGGCGAGCAGCCGGTCCACGTCCACGGCGCCATACGGCACGCCGCACATGCGCGCGTCGCGGCTCAGGTAGTCGATCTTGTCCAGGTCGAGCGAGCCGGAGATGAGCCCCTTGAGGGGGCTCGCGCTCTTGCCCGTGATGAAGGCGCCGATCCGCCCGGCCAGGCCCGGGCCGCCGAGGGCCGCCAGCACCGGGGCCAGCGGCTCCCGGTCCAGGCGGGCCACGCCCAGCCCCTCGTGGCTGGGAAAGCCGGCTTCCTCGAGCGCATGGGAAAACGGGTAGTGGCCGATGTCGTGCAGCAGCGCCGCGAGCCGGGCCGCGCGGCCGTCCTCGACGTCCACCCGCGCCAGCTCGCCGCGTTCCTCGAGGGCGGCGAGCGCCCGCCGCGTGAGGTGATACGCGCCGAGCGCGTGCTCGAAGCGGGTGTGGGTGGCGCCGGGATAGACCAGGAAGGCGTGGCCGAGCTGCCGGATGTAGCGGAGCCGCTGCATGGGCCGCGTGTCGAGCACCGCGAGGGCGCTGTCGTCGAGGCGGATGTTGTCCCAGAGCGGGTCGCGGATCACTTCGAAATCGGACATGAGGGCTCGTGGCTCGGCGCCCGGCGGCAGGGCCCGGGAGGGGAACGGTGCCGGGTGCCGGAAAACTACACCCGCCCTCCGACGGGCGCCCGCCGAAATACCACGGGCGAGGGTCGAAACCCTCGCCCGTGGCGTGTCCGGTGGCGGCCCCGGCTCAGTCTTCCTCGTGCGCCAGCTTCCACTCCTCGGGCGAGCGCCAGAGGCTCGAGAGCACCAGCTCGCGCATGAGGATGAACTCCTTGGGGATGCGGTCGTAGAGCCGCTCGAAGAGCTCCTGGTGCGAGAGCACCTCCTGCTTCCACTCCTCGCGCGGGACGGACATGAGGTCGCGGAAGGTCTCCTCGCCGAACCCGGGCATGCCGCTCCAGTCCAGGTCCTCGTAGCGTGGCATCCAGCCGAGGGGGCTCTCGGTGGCGCCGGCCCGGCCGCGGACGCGGTTGAAGACCCACTTGAGCACCCGCATGTTCTGCCCGAAGCCCGGCCAGATGAACTTGCCGTTGGCGTCCTTGCGGAACCAGTTGACGCAGAAGATCCGCGGCGGGTCGGCGATCTGCCGGCCCATCTGGAGCCAGTGGTTGAAGTAGTCGCCCATGTGGTAGCCGCAGAAGGGCAGCATGGACATGGGGTCCCGGCGCACCTGGCCCACGGCGCCGGTGGCGGCGGCGGTGGTCTCGCTGCCGATGGTGGCCGCCAGGTAGACGCCGAAGTTCCAGCTCACGGCCTGGTACACGAGCGGCACCAGCGACGCGCGCCGGCCGCCGAAGAGGAAGGCGCTGATCGGCACGCCCGCGGGGTCCTGCCACGCCGGGTCGATGGACGGGCACTGCGAGGCGGGCGCGGTGAAGCGCGCGTTCGGGTGCGCCGCCTTGCGGCCGCTGGCCGGCGTCCAGTGCTGGCCCTGCCAGTCGGTGAGCTCCTGCGGCGGCTCGTCCGTCATCCCCTCCCACCACACGTCGCCGTCCGGCGTCAGGGCCACGTTGGTGAAGATGGTGTTGGCGCGGATGGTGGCCATGGCGTTGGGGTTCGACGCCACGGACGTGCCGGGCGCCACGCCGAAGAAGCCGGCCTCCGGGTTGATGGCGTGGAGCCGGCCGTCGGGGCCGGGACGGATCCAGGCGATGTCGTCGCCGATGGTCGTCACCTTCCAGCCGTCGCAGCCGGCCGGCGGCACCAGCATGGCCAGGTTGGTCTTGCCGCAGGCGCTCGGGAAGCCGGCCGCCACGTAGCGCTTGTCCCCCTCCGGACTCTCGAGCCCGAGGATGAGCATGTGCTCGGCCATCCAGCCCTCGTCGCGCGCCATCACGGAGGCGATGCGGAGGGCGAAGCACTTCTTGCCGAGCAGCGCGTTGCCGCCGTAGCCGGACCCGTAGGACCAGATGCTCCGCTCCTCCGGGAAGTGGACGATGTACTTCTCCTCGGAGTTGCACGGCCAGGCCACGTCCCGCTCGCCCGGGGCGAGGGGGCGGCCCACCGAGTGCACGCACGGCACGAACTCGCCCTGGCCCAGCGCCTCGAGGGCGCCCCGGCCCATGCGGGTCATGATCCGCATGTTCACCACCACGTAGGGCGAGTCGGTCAGCT
>CAZRCT010000109.1:0-10415 GCA_964598655.1 uncultured Gemmatimonadaceae bacterium | reverse complement strand
TCGGTGGAGGTCGAGGAGCTCGGGCTCGACGTGCCGGAGGTCGGCGCGGTGGCCTACCCGGATGCCCTCGACATCAGCTCGTCGGTGGTGCTGGCCAGCGCCGCGGCGCACAGCGCCACGCCGCCCAAGCTCAAGAAGGACGCGGCCTGATCCCAACCGGGGGCCGCCTGTCGTTCGTCGGATGTGAGTGAAGGTGCCTTTCCCGTCATCTCCTGCCGTGACCCATCCCCTGGGCGCGGACTGGCCAGGGGGTGGCGGCAAAGGAACCGGATCACGCGAAGGGACCTTCCCGTCATCGTCTGCCGTGACCCATCCCCTGGGCGCGGACTGGCCAGGCGGTGGCGGTGAAGGACCCCAAGCGGCAGCCGGCGGGCGGCAGGTGGCCTCCTCTCCTTTTCCAGCAGTCGGCGGCACCGGGTGGCCCAGGGCCACGGGCGCCGCGCTCACCCTCGCCGAGGACGTGACACGATGAAGCTCATCACCTGCATCATCCGCCCCGAGAAGCTGCCCGACGTGAAATCGGCGCTCTTCCGGGCCGGCATCACCGGCATCACCGTCTCCCGCGTGAGCGGCCATGGCGGCGAGAAGGAACTGGTGGAGATCTACCGCGCCTCGAGCGTGGTCCTCGAGTTCCGCGAGAAGGTCAAGGTGGAGATGGTCTGCAGCGAGCCGTTCGTGGAGCCCTGCATCAAGGCCATCGTGGCCTCGGCCCGCACCGGCGACGTGGGCGACGGCAAGATCTTCGTGCAGCCCATCGAGAAGGTGATCCGCATCCGGACCGGCGAGGCCGACAACGCGGCGCTCACTCCCGTGACCGCGGACGCGGTGCAGCGGCAGGCGCTGCAGGAGGAATTCGCCGGCACCTGATCCCGCGCGGTCCCCGCCGGTTCCATTCCCCGCCCTCCCCGCCGATCCCGGTGCCGGGAGGGCGGTGTGCCTGGAGACCCTGATGCCCCTGCCCTTCCTGCCCCTCGTCGAGGCGGCCGCCCCGTCGGCCGCGGACCACGGGCTCACGCTCGCCCTGGCGCTGGCCCTCCTCCTCACGGTGGCCCGCCTCGGCGGGCACCTGGCCGAGCGCGAGGCGCAGCCGGCGGTGCTCGGCGAGCTGGTGGCCGGCGTGCTGCTCGGCAACCTGCCCCATCTCGGGCTCGGCTGGGTCGGCACGCTGGCCCAGGATCCGGTCATCGACGGCCTCGCCCGGATCGGCGTCATCCTGCTGCTCTTCGAGGTGGGGCTCGAGTCCACGGTGGGCGACATGGCCCGGGTGGGGATCCGGTCGTTCGTGGTGGCACTGCTCGGCGTGGTGGCGCCGTGGGTGCTGGGGTGGGGCGTCGGCGTGCTGCTCCTCCCCGGGCACAGCAGCTACATGCACCTCTACCTCGGCGCCACGCTCACCGCCACGAGCGTCGGCATCACGGCGCGCGTGCTCCGCGACCTCGGCGCCTCCCAGACCGGCGAGGCCCGGGTGATCCTCGGCGCCGCCGTCATCGACGACGTGCTCGGCCTCGTGATCCTGGCCGTGGTGGGCAGCCTCATCCAGGCGGCGAACCTCGATGCGAGCGTGTCGCTCGCCGGCGTGGCGTGGATCCTGGCCAAGGCGGTCCTCTTCCTGGGCGGGGCCCTGTGGCTTGGGCTCCGGCTCTCGCCCCGGCTCTTCCAGCTGGCGGCGCGACTCCGGGGGCCGGGCGTCCTGCTCGCCACGGCGATGGTCCTCTGCTTCACGCTGGCCGCGGTGGCCGCGGCCATCGGGCTGGCGCCCATCGTGGGCGCCTACGCGGCGGGGCTGGTGCTCGAGCGGGCGCATTACCAGGCCTTCACCAGCCGGGGCGAGACCGACCTCGAGCACCTGGTAAAGCCGGTCTCCACCCTGCTCGTCCCGATCTTCTTCGTGGTGATGGGGATGCAGGTGGACCTCGCCGCCTTCAGCCAGGCGAGCGCCCTCGGCCTGGCGCTCCTCCTCACCGTCGCGGCGGTGATCGGCAAGCAGGCCTGCGCGCTCGGGGCCCTCGGGAGCGACCTCGACCCGGCCACCATCGGCCTCGGCATGATCCCGCGCGGCGAGGTCGGGCTCATCTTCGCCAACCTCGGGCTCGGGATGGTGGTGCACGGGGAGAAGATCGTGGATGCCACCATCTACTCGGCCGTGGTGGTGATGGTGCTGTGCACCACGGTGCTCACGCCACCCGCCCTCCAGTGGACGCTGCGCCGTCGGCGGCAGGCCGCCCCCGCGGCCGGCGCCGGGCCGGAATCCACCGCCCCGCTCGAGGCCGCCTCGACGCCCGCCGCCTAGTGGCGTGGCCCTCCGGGGGCGCGGTACATTGGGGCGTGGCCCACTCGTGACGCCGTCCTGATCCCCGCGCCCCCACCATCATGTCCCGTCCCCTCCGCTCCCGCGCCATCACCCAGGGCGTCCAGCGCGCGCCGAACCGTGCCATGCTCCGCGCCGTCGGCTTCGGCCAGGACGACTTCACCAAGCCCATCATCGGCATCGCCAACGGCTACAGCACCATCACGCCCTGCAATGCGGGACTCGACGTGCTGGCGCGCCGCACGGAGTCCGCGGTGCGCGCCGCGGGCGGCATGCCGCAGCTCTTCGGCGTGGTGACGGTGAGCGACGGCATCTCGATGGGCACCGAGGGGATGAAGTACTCGCTCGTCTCCCGCGAGGTGATCGCGGACTCCATCGAGACCGCCTGCAACGGCGAGAGCATGGACGGCGTCGTGGCCGTGGGCGGGTGCGACAAGAACATGCCCGGGGCCATGATCGCCATCGCGCGCATGAACATCCCCGCCATCTTCGTCTACGGCGGGACCATCCGGGCCGGGCACCTCGACGGCGAGGACCTGACCATCGTCAGCGCCTTCGAGGCGGTGGGGCAGTTCAGCGCGGGGAAGATCTCGGCCGAGCGGCTGCACCAGGTGGAGTGCCACAGCTGCCCGGGCCACGGGTCGTGCGGGGGGATGTACACGGCCAACACCATGTCGTCCGCCATCGAGGCCATGGGCATGAGCCTGCCGGGCTCCTCCACCATGGCCGCGGAGGACGCGGAGAAGGCCGAGAGCGCGGCGCAGTCGGGGCGGGTGCTCGTCGAGGCCGTGACCGCGGGCCGCCTGCCGCGCGACATCATGACGCGGCCGGCGTTCGAGAACGCCATCGCCGTGGTCATGGCCACGGGCGGCTCCACCAACGCGGTGCTGCACCTCCTGGCCATCGCCGACGCGGCCGGGGTGCCGCTGGCGCTCGATGACTTCGAGCGGATCCGCGCCCGCGTGCCGGTGCTCTGCGACCTCAAGCCCTCGGGCCGCTACGTGGCCACCGACCTGCACCGGGCGGGCGGCGTGCCGCAAGTCATGAAGATGCTGCTGGCCCACGGCCTGATCCACGGCGACTGCCGCACCATCACCGGCCAGACCGTGGCCGAGCAGCTGGCAAGCGTGCCGCCCGAGCCGCGGGCCGACCAGGACGTGATCCGGCCGTGGCGCAACCCGATGTACGCCCAGGGCCACCTGGCCATCCTCCGCGGCAACCTGGCCACGGAGGGCGCGGTCGCCAAGATCACCGGCGTGAAGCACCCGAAGATCACGGGCCCGGCGCGCGTCTTCGAGTCGGAGGAGGCCTCGCTGGAGGCCATCCTGGCGGGAAAGATCAAGGCCGGCGACGTGCTGGTGATCCGCTACGAGGGCCCGCGCGGCGGCCCGGGCATGCGCGAGATGCTCTCGCCCACGTCCGCCATCATCGGCGCGGGCCTCGGTGACAGTGTTGGCCTCATCACCGACGGCCGCTTCTCGGGCGGGACCTACGGCATGGTGGTGGGGCACGTGGCCCCGGAGGCCGCCGTGGGCGGCACCATCGCGCTGGTGCGGGAGGGGGACTCCATCACCATCGACGCGCCGGCGCGGCTGCTGCAGCTCAACGTGGACGACGCCGAGCTGGCCCGTCGCCGCGCCGCCTGGCAGCCGCCGGCGCCGCGCTACACCCGCGGCGTGCTGGCCAAGTACGCGAAGCTCGTGTCCTCGGCGAGTGTCGGGGCGGTGACCGACCGGCCCTAGGCGGCGGTGCGCCGCCCGGGGCGGGCGAGGCGTCGCCGGCGGCGCCGTCCCTAGACCAGCCCCACGATGCAGTCCGTCATCGCCGTGGTGCTCAGCACCGCCTCGCCGGGCAGCGCGATGTCGCGGGTGCGGGCGCCGCCGGCGAGCGCGCGGGACACGGCCGACTCGATGCGGGCGGCCGGCGCGGGGAGGTTCAGGCCGTGGCGGAGCAGCATGGCCACGCTCAGGATGGTGCCGATGGGGTTGGCCACGTCCTGGCCCGCGATGGTCGGGGCCGAACCGTGGATGGGCTCGAAGAGCCCGGCGCCGGTGCCGAGCGACGCCGACGGGAGCAAGCCGAGGGAGCCCACCAGCACGGCGGCCTCGTCGCTCAGGATGTCACCGAACATGTTCTCGGTGAGCAGGATGTCGATCGACGCCGGGTCGCTCACCAGCCGCATGGCGGCGTAGTCCACGTAGATGTGCTCGAGCTGGACGTCGGGAAACTCCTTCGCCACCTCGATGACCGTGGCGCGCCAGAGCTGCGACGTCTCGAGCACGTTGGCCTTGTCCACCGAGAGCACCTTCTTCCGCCGGCCCCGAGCCGCCGCAAAGCCGAGCCGCGCGATGCGCTCCACCTCCGGCTTGGTGTAGCGGAGCGTGTTCACCGCGGCCTGCCCGTCATTCCCTCGCGGCTCGCCGTAGTAGAGGCCGCCGGTCAGCTCGCGAAAGATCACGAGGTCCACCCCCGCCAGGCGCTCCGGCCGGAGCGGGCTGTGCGCGGTGAGCGCGGGGTGCACCGCCACGGGGCGCAGGTTGGCGTACACTCCGAGCGCGGCGCGGAGCGCCAGCAGGCCGGTCTCCGGCTTCCGGGCGCGCGGGGCGCTGTCGAGCGAGGGATCGCCGACGGCGCCGAGAAGCACGGCGTCCGCCTGGAGCACGGCCTCCCGGGTCGCGGCCGGGAATGGGTCCCCGTGCTGGTGCACCGCCACGCCGCCCATCGGGTACTCGGCGATGTCGAAGGCGAGGCCGTCCTGCTTCGCGACGGCGGCCAGCACGCGGAGGGCGGCCCGGGTCACCTCCGGGCCGATGCCGTCCCCGGGGAGGACGGCGATGGAGCGGGTGGTCATTCGGCCTGGCGGGCGAGGAGGGTGGCGCGGCGGCGCTCGTAGGCGGCGATCTTGCCGTCGAGCTGCAGGGTGCGGCCGATCTCGTCGAGCCCCGCCAGCAGCGAGTCGCGGCGATAGGCGTCCAGCGTGAACCCGGCGGAGAAGCCGTCCCGGTCGGTGACCGTCTGGCGTTCCAGGCTCACGGTGAGCTCGTAGGGCCCCGGGGCCAGCTCGTAGCGGCGGAAGAGCTCCGTCATCTGCACCGCGGGCAGCCGCACCGGCACGATGCCGTTCTGGGTGCAGTTGGCGTCGAAGATGTCGGCAAAGGACTCGGCCAGGATGGCGCGGAACCCGTACTCGCCGAGCGCCCACGGCGCGTGCTCCCGGGAGGAGCCGCAGCCGAAGTTGGGACCCGCCAGGAGGATCGAGGCCCCCGCCGCCTTCGGCTGGTTGAGCTCGAACTCCGGGTTGGGCGAGCCGTCCGCCCGGTAGCGCCAGTCGAAGAACAGGGCCGGCCCGAACCCCGTCCGCTCCACGCGCTTCAGGAACTGCTTGGGGATGATCTGGTCGGTGTCCACGTTGACGCGCGGCAGCGCGGCCGTGACGCCCGTGTGGGTGGTGAAGGCGCGCATGGGACTCAGGGCGTGGCGGCGGAAGCAGTGCGGACGGCGGCCGGCTCCAGCCGGCGCACGTCGGTGAGGGCGCCGGTCACGGCGGCGGCGGCGGCCATGGCGGGACTCATCAGGTGCGTCCGCCCGCCCTTCCCCTGGCGGCCCTCGAAGTTGCGGTTGCTGGTGGCGGCGCAGCGCTCCCCGCTCGCCAGGATGTCGGGATTCATGCCGAGGCACATGGAGCAGCCGGCGTTCCGCCACTCGAAGCCGGCCTCGAGGAACACGCGGTCGAGGCCTTCCTTCTCCGCCTGCGCCTTGACCCGCATGGAGCCGGGCACCACCATGGCGCGGACGCCGGGCGCCACGGTGCGCCCGCGCGCCACGCGGGCCGCCTCGCGCAGGTCCTCGATGCGGGCATTGGTGCAGCTGCCGATGAACACCCGGTCGATCTTGAGCCCCTCGAGCGGGGTCCCCGCCGCGAGCCCCATGTAGCTGAGCGCGCGGGAGGCCGCCTCCCGCTCGGCCGGCGTGGCCGAGGCCGCGGGATCGGGCACGCGGCCGTCGATGCCCGTCACCATCCCCGGGTTGGTGCCCCAGGTGACCTGCGGCACGATCGCCGCCGCGTCGATCTCCACGACGCGGTCGTACCGCGCGTCCGGGTCGCTCACCAGCAGGCTCCAGCGATCCACCGCGGCCGTCCACGCCTTTCCCGTCGGCGCCCGGGGCCGGTCCATCAGGTAGGCAAAGGTGGCCTCATCCGGGGCGATGAGCCCGGCCCGGGCGCCCGCCTCGATGGACATGTTGCACATCGTCATGCGCCCTTCCATGGAGAGCGCGCGCACCGCCGGACCGGTGTACTCCACCACGTAGCCGGCCGCCCCCGCCGTCCCCACCCGGCCGATGAAGGCGAGGATCAGGTCCTTGGCCGTGACGCCGGCGGGCGGCAGCCCCACGAAGCGCGCCTCGAGGGTCTTCGGCCGCGCGAAGCGCACCGTCTGGGTGGCCAGCACGTGCTCCACCTCACTGGTCCCGATGCCGAAGGCGAGCGCCCCGAACGCGCCGTGCGTCGAGGTGTGGGAATCACCGCAGACGATCGTCATGCCCGGCTGGGTGACCCCAAGCTCGGGGCCGATGACGTGCACGATGCCCTGCCCCGGGTCGTGCAGGTCGTGCAGCTCGATCCCGTAGGCGTGGGCGTTCTCCACCAGCAGCTCCACCTGCCGCCGCGACACCTCGTCGGCGATGGGCAGGCTGCGATCCGTGGTTGGCACGTTGTGGTCCACCGTGGCCAGCGTCAGGTCGGGGCGCCGCACGGCGCGCCCCGCGAGCCGCAGACCCTCGAAGGCCTGCGGGCTTGTCACCTCGTGGACCAGGTGCAGGTCGATGTAGATCAGGGCCGGCCCATCGGCCGGCTCCTCGACCAGGTGCGCCTCCCAGACCTTCTGGCAGAGGGTCCGGCCGCTCATCCCCGGGACCTCGCCGGCGCCTTGTCGCCCGCCTTCGCGGCGGCGGCGGCGGCCTTGCCCTCCTCGGTCCAGGGCATCATGCGGCGGAGCTCGGCGCCCACCTGCTCGATCTGGTGGGTCTTGTCGCGCTGGCGCATGCGCTGGAAGTTGGCCCCACCCGCGCGGTGCTCGGCGAGCCATTCCCGGGCAAACTGGCCGCTCTGCACCTCGCCCAGGATCTTCTCCATCTCCTCCCGGGTGGCGTCCGTGATGATCCGCGGGCCGCGGGTGTAGTCGCCGTACTCGGCGGTGTCGCTGATGGAGTAGCGCATGAACGACAGGCCACCGCGGTTGATCAGGTCCACGATCAGCTTGAGCTCGTGCAGGCACTCGAAGTACGCCATCTCGGGGCGGTAGCCGGCCTTCACCAGCGTCTCGAAGCCCGCCTTGATGAGCTCGCTGACGCCACCGCAGAGCACCGCCTGCTCGCCGAAGAGGTCGGTCTCGGTCTCTTCCTTGAAGCTGGTCTCGATGACGCCGGCGCGGGTGCAGCCGATGCCGCGCGCGTAGGCCAGCGCGTCGGCCAGCGCGGTGCCGGTGGCGTCCTGGTGGATCGCCACGAGGCCCGGCACGCCGCGCCCGCCCTCGTACTCGCTCCGCACCAGGTGCCCGGGCGACTTGGGCGCGATGAGCGACACGTTCACGTCCTTGGGCGGCACGATCTCGCCGAAGTGCACGTTGAACCCGTGCGCAAACATCAGCGTCTTGCCCTTGGTCAGGCCCGCCGCCACGTCCGCGTCGTAGATCGTCTTCCCGTCCTGGTCGGGCACCAGCATCATGATGGTGTCGGCCGCCTTCGCCGCCTCGGCGACGGTGCGCACGTCGAGGCCCGCGGCCTCGGCCTTGGCCCAGCTGGCGCCGCCCTTCCGCAGGCCGACGATCACCTTCGCGCCGCTCTCCTTCAGGTTGAGGGCGTGCGCGTGCCCCTGGCTGCCGTACCCGATGATGGCAAAGGTGCGGTCCGTCAGGCGGCGGGGATCGGCGTCATGGTCGTAGTACATCCGGGGGACGGACATCAGCAGGCTCCAGGACAATGGGAAGGGAAGACGGGCATCTCAGGCCGGGATGGCGGCGGGCAGGGCCACCGGCGGCCCCTCGCGGCCCGGGGCGGCGACCGGGGTGCGCGGCAGCGCCACCGTGCCCCCGCGCACCTGCGCCAGCACCCCGTAGGGTTCGAGCGCCCGCAGCAGGGAGCCGAGGAGCGGCGCGGCCCCGGTGGCTTCCACCACCAGCTCCTCCGGGGTCTCCTCGAGGATCCGCGCCTCATAGAGGGCCAGCACGTCGAGCAGCGCCGACAGCCGTGACGGGCCCAGCCGCAGGCGGAGCAGCAGGTGCTCGCGCGCGGTGCAGGCGGACTCCGGCAGCGTGGTGACGTCGCGGACGCCCACCGTCTTCCGGAGGGCGTTGGCCATGCGGTCCACGGCGCCCGGGTCGCTCGCCACGGTGCAGGTGAGGCGGCGCTGGCCGCCCCGGGGGCCCGGGCCCACGGTGAGGCCGCCGACCGCCAGGTTGTGCCGGCGCATGATCCCGACCACGCGGTTGAGCGTCAGCAGGTCGTCGTCGAGGGCGACGGTGAGCACCAGGGTGGGCAGGGGCTGGCTCATGCGACCGGGGCGGCTGCGGGGGGCACGGACTCGATCGGCTCGGACAGCGAGCCGCCGGGCGGGATCATGGGGAACACGTTCGCTTCCTGCTCGATCAGGAACTCGACCAGCGCCGGCCCCGGCTCGCGGAGCGCCCGCGCCACCGCCTCCTCGATCTGGCCGCTGTGCTGCACCCGGTAGCCGGCGATGCCGTAGGCCTCCGCCAGCTTCACGTAGTCCGGGCTCCAGATGGGCGTGGCCGAGTAGCGGCGGCCGTGGAAGAACTGCTGCCACTGCCGCACCATGCCGAGGTAGCCGTTGTTGAAGATCGCCATCTTCACCGGGATCCCCTCCTGCACCATCGTGGCGATCTCCTGCATGTTCATCTGGAAGCCGCCGTCGCCGCTGATGGCCCACACCGGGGTGCCGGGGCGCGCGAAGTGGACGCCCATCGCCGCCGGCACCGCGAAGCCCATGGTGCCGAGCCCGCCCGAGGTGATGTGGCTGTTGGGCCGCTGGTACGGGTAGAGCTTGGCCACCCACATCTGGTGCTGGCCCACGTCGGAGACGATGGTGCAGTCGCCCTGCGTCACCTCGTGGATGGTGGTGAGGATGGTCTCCGGGGCCATGTCGCCGCGGTAGCTCTCGTGCCGCTCCCGGCGGAAGCCGGCGATCTCCTCCCGCCAGGCCGCACAGTCGCGGGGCCTGACGGCCTGGGCCAGCCGGGCCGCCACGTCGCGCGCCTCGCCCACCAGGCCCACTGTCACGGCCACGTTCTTGCCGATCTCCGCGGGGTCCAGGTCCACGTGGATCACCCTCGCCTTGGGCGCAAAGGCGGCGATGTTGCCCGTCACCCGGTCGTCGAAGCGCATCCCGATGGCCACGAGCAGGTCGGCCTGCTGGATCGCCCGGTTGACGTGCACCTCGCCGTGCATGCCCGGCATGCCGAGGTGGAGCGGGTGCCCGTCGGGGAAGGCGCTGATGCCGAGGAGGGTGGTGATCACCGGCATCCCCACCTTCTCCGCCAGCGCCCGCACCTCCTGGTAGGCATCACCCAGGATCACGCCGTGGCCCACGATGAGGAGCGGTCGCTCCGCCTGGTCGAGGAGCCGCACCGCCTCGGCGAAGGTCCCCGGCGGCGCCTGGAAGCCGGCGCGGCGGTCGGCGGCCGCCGGGGCGCCCTTGCCCTTCTGCGGGACCCACTCGGCCTTCTGGTTCTGCACGTCCTTCGGCACGTCGATCAGCACCGGGCCGGGCCGCCCTTCGGTGGCGATGTGGAAGGCCTCGCGCACCTTGGCGGGGAGCTCGGTGATGTCCTCCACCACCACGCTGTGCTTGGTGATCGGCAGCGTGATGCCGACGACGTCGGTCTCCTGGAACGCGTCGCGCCCGATGAAGGCGCGCGCCACCTGGCCGGTGATGGCCACCACCGGCGAGCTGTCCATCTGCGCCGTGGCGAGGCCGGTGACCAGGTTGGTGGCGCCGGGCCCCGAGGTGGCCACGCAGACACCCGGGCGCCCGCTCGCGCGCGCGTAGCCGTCGGCCGCGTGGGCGGCGGTCTGCTCGTGCCGCACGTCG
>CAZRCT010000108.1:0-10522 GCA_964598655.1 uncultured Gemmatimonadaceae bacterium | reverse complement strand
CCCCAGCCTGATTGACCACCTCAGTTTTCGGTATATATTCGGTTCCACCAAGCCGAACAGAACCCGAAAGCTGAGGGCCCCATGACCACCACCTCCGCCTGGCGCCTCCCCCTCCGCCCCACGCCGGTCACCCTGGTCAACGCGTTGACCAGCAACAACATCCGCGTCTGCCCCGAGTGCGCCGGCCCGGTGGTCCACAACTCCGGCTGCATCTCCTGCCGCCAGTGCGGCTGGGGCCGCTGCTCCTGACCGGCGCCCAGGTCCTTCTTCCTTATATCGGAGCCCCCATGGATCCCCGCGTCGCCTCGCTCGCCGCCATCGTCCGGCTCAACGGCCGGCTGTTCCACCACTGCCTCGCCGGCTTGAGCGACGAGGCCGCGCAGGAGCGGCCCGGCCCGCAGGTCAACAACATCGCCTTCGTGGCCGCGCACCTCGTGGACTCGCGCCACTACCTGCTCGCGCTGCTCGGCGACCAGCGCCCCAACCCGCTCCCCGCGCCCGAGGGCGGCTTCAACGACATCACCAAGGTCACCCGCTACCCCACGCTGGCCGAGATGCGCGCGGCGTGGGACGCGGCGGGCCAGGCGCTCGAGGCGCGGCTCGGCGCGGCCACGGCCACCCAGCTCGACGCGCCCGAGGGCGAGGGCTGGCCCATCGAGGAGCACACGCGCTACGGCGTGCTCACGTTCATGGTGCAGCACGAGAGTCATCACGTGGGCCAGCTGGGGCTGCTGCGGAAGGTCGCGGGGCTCCCGGCCATGGCGTACGCCTGAGGAGGGACGCATGACCACGCTTGCACCCCTCGCCCCGCGATCCGTGGCGGCCCCGCCGGCGCCGGCGCTCGCGCCACACCTCGTGGCGGTGCTGCGGGAGGCCTTCGAGGGGCACGCCCTGGGCGAGCCCCGCTTCACCGACCCGCGCCCCGAGGGCGGGCTCTTCGGCACGCTGGCCATGCTCTCCTCGGCGCAGGTGTCGCGGCCTACGGGCGGGCACGGCGCCACCATCGCGGGGCACGTGCAGCACCTGGCCTTCCGCCTCAGCGCCGGCACCAGCTGGATCCGCGGCGAGCACCGCACCTGGACCTGGGACGAGAGCGGCCAGGTGCGCGCCGTGACCGACGGCGAGTGGCTGGGCCTCAAGGCGCAGCTCCGCGAGGAGTACGGGGTGCTGCTGGCCACGCTGGAGCGGCACCCGCTCAATACGGACGAGGCGCTCGACGGCGCCATCGGCGCGCTGGCGCACGCGGTGTATCACCTGGGCGCCATCCATGCGCGGGCGCTCGCGCGGGTGGGCTGAGCGGGGCGCACCATGGGCACCACCCTCACCCAGCTCGACTTCCTCGGCGGCCCGCGCCGCGCGGACCCGCCGCCCTCGCTCCCGGTACTCGACGAGCGGGAGCGCGGCACCACCTTCCACGAGGTGCCGGTCAAGGCCATCCTCAACTCGCCGGCCGCCACGGGCATGGGCTTCTGGTCCCTCAACCCGTACGTCGGGTGCGAGTTCGGCTGCACCTACTGCTACGCCCGGGAGACCCACAAGTGGGTGGTGGAGCGCCAGACCGGCAACGCACCGCCGAGCCCGGGGGCGGCCGAGGAGGCGTTCGAGAAGCAGATCCTGGTGAAGGTCACGGCGGCGGCGGTGCTCACGCGGACGCTGTTCCCCAGGCGGCTGGCGGGCCAGTCACTGGTCATCGGCACCGCCACCGACCCGTACCAGCCGGCGGAGCGGCGCTTCCGCCTGACGCGGAGCCTGCTGGAGACGCTGCTGGGGTGGCGGGGGCTCTCGCTCGGGATCATCACCAAGTCGCCGCTCATCGTGCGGGACATCGACCTGCTGGTGAAGCTGGCGGCGCGGCACGAGCTCACGGTCAACATCTCCATCGCGTCCACCGATGGGGCGCTGCTCAGGCGGCTCGAGGCGCGCTCGCCGGCGCCGCACGCGCGGCTCCGGGCGCTGGCCCGGCTCACGGCGGCGGGGATCCATGCGGGGATGCTCATTGCCCCGATCCTCCCCGGCGTCACCGACAGCCGCGAGGCGCTGGGCGCCCTGATGAAGGAGGGGAAGGCGGCGGGGGCGCGATTCGCGGTCGGGTCGGCGCTCCGGCTCGGTCCCGCGGCGCGGTCCCGCTTCCTGCCCCACCTGGCCCACGAGTTCCCGGAGCTGGCCTCACGCTACCGGCACCGCTACGCCGGCCGCACCTCCGCGGGACGCGACTACACCGACGCCCTCGGCGCCCGCATCCGCTCGCTGCAGGCGGAACACGGCTTCCCCGTTTCCACCAGCCGCCGCCGCGAGCGCGAGCTCAAGGGCCAGGCCAACCACACCGAGCCGCCGGCGCCGCTCGAGGAGCAGTGGACGCTGCTCTAGGGTGGTGAGGGCAGTGGCTGACGGAGCCGGGGTGTGATAACCACAGAGGCACGGAGGACACAAAGGACACAGAGAACACCGAATGGGATGTCCGGGATGGCGACGAGCGTGCCCGGGCTCGATCCCTCCGTGACCTCCGTGCCCTCTGTGCCTCTGTGGTTGTCACACCCAGGCCGTCACCCACTGCCCTCAGCACGCCCCCGACCATGCCCCCCCGCCACGTGATCTTCGTGGACCCGCCCGCCTTCTGCACCACGCTCGAGGAGCTGGTGGCGCCGGCGCTCCGGGCGCGGCCCATCGTGGTGGCGGCGCCGGGGGCGGATCGCGCCACGGTGCTGGCGCTCTCGCCCGAGGCCCGGCTGGCCGGGATCACCCGCGGCATGCCCGTGGCCAAGGCCCGCAAGCGCTGCCCCGACCTCGTCATCCGCCCGCCCAACCCCGCCCTCTACGCCCGCGCCTCGCGGGCGCTGCACGAGATCCTGGCCCGCTACGCTCCCGTCATCGAGCCGCAGGGCTACGGCCATGCGTGGCTCGACGTCACCGGCACCGGCCGCCTCTTCGGCGCGCCGGTGGACGTGGCGGCGCGGATCCTCCGCGAGTCGCGCGCGCGGCTCCGCATCCCGCTGGCCGTGGGGGTGGCAGGGAACAAGCTGGTGAGCCACGCCGCCTCCGAGGTCATCAAGGAGGCGGAGCACTGGGACACCCGCGCCGCCGAGCTGCTGCTCGACGTGCCCGGCGGCACCGAGGCCCCCTTCCTGGCGCCCGAGCGCGTGGCGCTCCTCCCCGAGCTCGACGCCGCCATGCGCGAGCGGCTCGACGACTACCAGCTCGACTGGATCGGCGAGCTGCAGCAGGTGGGCGGCGAGGCGCTGGCGCAAGTCTTCGGGCCGCCCGGCCGCCTCCTCGGCCAGCACGCCCTCGGCATCGACGCCCGCCCGGTGCTGCCGCCGGCGGTGAAGGCGGAGTTCCGCGTCACCCACACCTTCGGCGACGACACCAACGACCTGGCCCTGCTCCACCGCCTGCTCCGCCACCAGGCCGAGCGGCTGGGCGGCAGGCTCCGCGCCCGCCGGCTCCATGCGCGGCGGCTCACCGTCCGGCTGGCCTACGCCGACTACGCGACCCAGCAGCGGAGCGTCCCCCTCGCCCCCTCGGCGCTCGATGCCGAGCTGCTCGCGGCGGCGCGCCGCGCCTTCACCCTGGCCAACACCCGCACCGTGGCGCTCCGCGCCGTGAGCCTGACCGTGGACCGTCTGGGCGAGGACGCCCGCCAGCTCGACCTCTGGGGTGACGGCCTGGCGGACGCCCCCGCCGGCGCGCTGGCCACCGCCGCAGGCCTGGCGCCCGCCCTGGCGCCCGCCGCCACCGCGCCCCAGCGCCGCGGCGCCGAGCTGCAGTCGGCCCTCGACCGGATCCGCACCCGCTGGGGCGCCCGGGGCATCCGGGCCGGCGCCTGACCTCACGGCCACGCCGCGGGGCTATTGCGCCGCGGAAGCGGGTGAGAATATTCGGGAAGGAGGACGTCACTCCCTCAGGACCCCGGCCGGGGTCCGCACCCACCCCCGCAGGAGGCGACCCATGGCTGGCAGCAAGAAGAAGATCACCGGACTGAAGGGCAAGAAGACCACCAGGGCCTCGGCCGCCGAGGCGGAGAGCGTGCGCGGCGGGGCCCGCAAGCTCAAGGCCGGGGGCAAGCTGATCGTCAAGCATGCGCGGCTTCGGATGAAGGAGTGATGCGGGAAGCCGAGGCTCGAAGCACCACGGGGGCGCCGGCAGGCGCCCCCGTTGCTTTCCAGGTACGCCTGTCAGGCGGGAGGCGAGGAGTCCGCGGGAGCGAGGACACCGAAATCCACCAGCCGGCGCAGCAGCGGGAGTTCGAGCACCACCCCATCGACGGCTTCACTCGCGGCGCGCGCCGCGCGCACCGGGCGCCCGTCGAAGAAGCGAAGCGCCGCCAGGACCACCGGTGAGAGCCGGAGCGGGTCCGTGTGGGAGTAACTCGCCACGAGGGCCCCGCCGCCGGGGAGCGGCGAGAACTCAAAGCTCCCCACCGTGAGCCGGGCGGGCAGGCGCGTGGAGGCGTGGCGGGCGTACGCGGCGCGCGTCAGCCGCTCGAGCGCCTGCAGCTCCGTCCCGCCGAGGGCCCGGATGTCCCGCCAGCGGAGCCGGGCCACCCGGGCGTGCGCCTCGGCGAAGAAGGCCCGCTCACGCCCCGTCCACCGCCCCCACACCCGGGCGCGCTCGGCGGGGGAACGCGGACCCTCGAAGTCCTCGGGCGTGAACAGGTCGGCGACCGGCCCCGCCGGGGGCGGGAGCAGGGTGCCCAGGGCCGCGTCCCCGACATCGAGCTGGAGCACCACCCAGTGGGCCACGGCGCGCTCCGCCGCGCGCAGCAGCTGGTGCGACCGATCCCAGAAGGCCTTCCCGAGCTCGCCCCGCTCATGCTTGCAGAACCAGGTGGCGCAGGTGGACTCCCGCGCGCGCCAGACGCCGCAGCGGCCACCGTCGGCCAGGTAGTGCGGGCAGCGCATGCTGGGGACACGGCCAAAGGCGCCGGCGATGTGCCGGTAGGCCGCCTCGTACACCGGGGTGCGCAGGCAGCCGAGCGGACCGACCGCGATCCCGGCATCCAGGCGCGCCTCCACCGTCCGCCGCCCTTCCGCCGCCTCGGGCGAGTCGTCGGCGAGCAGCGCGCCGACCTGGAAATTCCAGAGCGTCGGCATGTAGGTGCAGCACTTGGTGGCGGGATCGAAGAAGACGGCGTCGTCGGGCGCGTCCCCGCCGGGCGCCGGGCACATGGCGCAGTCCGCGCAGGTGGCCCGCCGTTCCTGCGGCAGGGGGCCACCCAGCGCCTCCCGCATCCAGCGATCGAGCAGCGGCGGCAGCGGACTGGTGGGAGAGGCCATGCCTCAACCTACGCCCCCGGGGGCGGCTCGCAACCAC
The DNA here is from genome assembly GCA_964598655.1 of uncultured Gemmatimonadaceae bacterium. Lineage (GTDB taxonomy): Bacteria > Gemmatimonadota > Gemmatimonadetes > Gemmatimonadales > GWC2-71-9 > JADJOM01. Next base: position 5,212 of record CAZRCT010000108.1, on the reverse strand, counting down.
GGCGCAAACGACGAAGGCCGCCCCGGGAGGCGGCCTTCGTGCGTCCGTGTCCCCGCGAGGCTCAGACGCCGGCCGGGATGGTCGGCGTCACGGCCGCCTCGTCGCGCTCGCCGGTGCGGATGCGGTGCACCTGCTCCACGTCCACGACGAAGATCTTGCCGTCCCCGACTTCCCCGGTGCGCGCGGCGCCGAGGATGGCCTTGACGGTGACGTCCACGAACGGCTCCGAGACGCCGATCTCGAGCCGGACCTTCTCCTGCAGCCCCATCTTGACGGTGGTGCCGCGGTAGTTCTCCACCCGTTCCACCTCCCCGCCGTGCCCCATGACGCGGGAGGCGGTGAGGCCGCGGACCTCGGCGCGGTAGAGCGCCTCGAGCACGTCGTTGAGCTTGTCGGGACGGACGGTGGCGATGATGAGCTTCATGGTCGGTCTCCTTTAGCGCGCGGCCGTGGCGGGGACAGCCGACGGCGCCGCCGCCGGGGCGGCCTCCGCGGGCAGGACGAGGATGGAGCCCTCGCCCGTCGAGTAGGCCTCCTCGCCGTGCTGCGAGACGTCCATGCCGAGGCCCTCGGTCTTGGCGTCGCTGCGGAGTGCCACCACGGCGCCGAGCCCCTTCAGGATGACGAGGGTCATGACGGCGGCGTACACCACCGACACCCCGACGCCGAGCGCCTGGGTCACCAGCTGGCCCGCGTTGCCGGCCAGGAGGCCGTCGTTGCCGGCCGAGTTGAATGCCTTGCTGGCGAAGACGCCGGTGAGGAGCGCGCCGGTGATCCCGCCGACGCCGTGGCCGGCGAAGACGTCGAGCGAGTCGTCGAGCCGGGTGCGGGCCCGGAGCGCGATGGCGAAGTAGCTCGGGAAGGCCGCGAGGGCGCCGAGCGCGATGGCGCTGGCCGGGCTGATGAAACCGGCCGCGGGCGTGATGGCCACGAGGCCCACCACGATGCCGGTGGCGCCGCCGACGGCGGTGGCGTGGCCGTTCCGGAAGTAGTCGAGCAGCACCCACACCATGAGCGTCGCCATCGGGGCGAGGAAGGTGTTGGTGAAGGCCAGCGAGGCGAGCTCGCCCGAGGCCAGCGCGCTGCCGCCGTTGAAGCCGAACCAGCCGAACCAGAGCAGCCCGGCGCCGAGCAGCACGAAGGGCACGTTGTGCGGCAGGATGGCCTGCCGCCCGAAGTCCTTCCGCCCGCCGAGGACGATGGCCGCCACGAGCGCCGAGATGCCGGCGTTGATGTGCACCACCGTGCCGCCCGCGAAGTCGAGCACGCCCCGGGTCATGAGCCAGCCGCCCCCCCAGACCCAGTGCGCCACCGGGGCGTAGACGAGGAGCGTCCAGAGCACGATGAACGCCACGTACGGACCGAAGCGCATCCGCTCCACCACCGCGCCCGAGATGAGCGCCGCCGTGATGATGGCGAAGGTGCCCTGGTACGCCATGAAGAGCACGTGCGGGATGGTGCCCTTGGCCTCGACCCCCACGCCCGCCAGCAGCGCATTGGTGAGCCCGCCGATCCACGCGTTCCCGGCATCGAAGGCCAGGCTGTAGGCCACCAGCGCCCACAGGAGCCCGACGGCGCCGAGCGCCACGAAGCTCATCATCATGGTATTGAGCGCGTTCTTGGAGCGGACCAGGCCGCCATAGAAGAACGCGAGGGCGGGGGTCATGAGGAGGACGAGCGCGGTGGAGATGAGCATCCACGCGGTGTCGGCCCCGGAGACGGTCGGGGCAGCATCCTGGACGGCGAGCAGGGTGGCGAGCATCGGTCGGGTGGCCTCTCAGAACTGGCGTCGGGGAGGAGAGACAAAGATGTCGGACGGCGTCAGTCTAGCACTCGGGACCATCCTACGCAATGCCAACCGCACAGTGAATTCTGCATAATCTGCACATTTTCGATTACAGAACAGCCAATATGTGATCCATACGTGCATGACGGAGAATGACTTAAACAGGTCGTGCTTGTTTTTCTAGTCGTCAACGTATGATCGATTTTCGGGCTATCCCGGGTGGGGCAAGGAAAAGCCCCCGCGGGAACGGGGGCATCCCGGCCAGCCCAGCGGCCGGCCTCACCAGTGCAGCACGATTTTCCCGAACACCGCATCCTGTTCCATCGCCGCGTGCGCCTCGGCCGCGTGGCTCATCGGAAAGTGCGCCCCCACCACGGGCCGGAGCCGGGCCCCGACGTGCGGCAGCACCTCCGCCGCGAAGCGCGCCACCAGCGGTACCCGCTCCGCGAGCAGCCTCGGCCGCATCACGCTGCCGATGATCTCCAGCCGCTTGCGGAGCACCGGCTCCAGGCTCAGCTCCCCCCGGGCGCCCTGCAGGAAGCCGAGCAGCACCAGCCGCCCGCGCGGCGCCAGGGCCTCGGCGTTCCAGGCAAAGGCCGGCGCGCCGAAGACGTCGATGATCACGTCGAACGGGGCCGCGGGCCTGGCCCCGCCGGCGCTAAGCTGCCCCGAGTCCACCGCCTCCGCGAGCCCGAGCGCCCGCGCCGCCTCGAGCTTGGCGGGTGTCCGCGAACTCCCCGCCACGGTGGCGCCGAGCCAGGCGCCGAGCTGCACGGCGGCGGTGCCGACGCCGCTCCCCACCGCGTGGATGAGCACCCGCTCGCCGGCGGCGACCCGGCCGCGGAGTACCAGTGCATCCCAGGCGGTGAGGTAGGCCTCGGGGATCGCGGCGGCCTCCGCCAGCTCCATCCCGGCCGGCACCGCCAGCGCCTCGTCCTGGTGCACCACCACGAACTCGGCCTGCGCGCCGCCGCCCACGAGGCCCATCACCCGGTCGCCAGCCCGCCAGCGCGTGACGCCGGGGCCCACGCCCTCCACCTCGCCCGCATACTCGAGCCCGGGAATGTCCGCCGGCCAGCCGGGCGGCGCGGGGTAGCGGCCCAGTCGCTGCAGGATGTCGGCGCGATTGAGCCCGGCCGCGTGCACGCGCACCAGAACCTGGCCCTCCCCCGGCACCGGGGTCGGGACCTCACGCAGCTGGATGACGCCGGCGTCACCGGCCCCGGCATAGACGAGGGCGCGCATGCGGCTCACTCGAGGAGGATGTAGCGGCCGGCCAGTTCCTGCCGCAGCGTGGCCACGAAGGTGCGCATCGCCGCGTCGAAGGCGGCGCGGCGCTCCGCGTCCCAGGGCGACGGGCCGCCGGGATCGTCCCAGTCGAGGCTCGTGTCGAACTCGGCGATGAGCGCCTCGCCCGCCGCGCGGGTCTCGGCGGAGACGGGCACTGCGGCCAGCGCCACGTCATAGCCGAACTCCGCCTTGGCGGCGGCATCGACCGCCCAGAGGCAGGTCCCGGCGCCGGGATCGAAGCACACGCGGAGAGTGGGCAGCGGTGGCATCGGGGATGAGTAACCCGAAGCCGCCTCGTGTTCCACTGCGGAGCGCCGGCCAGCGCCGCTTGCGCCCGCTGGATCCGGGCAGTAACGTACCCGAACAAACGCCGAAAGCAGCCAGTCATGTCCGCGTACTGTGACATCGCCCCGGGCCACGAATGGCACGGCCCCTACCACGACGACGAGTACGGCGTGCCGCTCAGCGGCGACGACGAACTCTTCGAGCGCCTGGTGCTGGAGATCAACCAGGCCGGGCTCTCCTGGCTCACCATCCTCAAGAAGCGCGACGGCTTCCGGCGCGCCTATCACCACTTCGAGGTGGCGCGCGTGGCCCGCTATGGCGCGCGGGACGTGACGCGGCTCCTCAAGGACGAGGGCATCATCCGCAACCGGCTCAAGGTCGAGGCGGCCATCGCCAACGCCAGGACCGTCCTGGCGCTCCGGAAGACGCACGGCTCCTTCCACCACTGGCTCGCCGCGCACCACCCGCGCAGCAAGGTGGAGTGGGTGAAGCTCTTCAAGGGCACCTTCCGCTTCACCGGCGGCGAGATCGTGGGCGAGTTCCTGATGAGCACGGGCTGGCTGCCGGGGGCACACCGCGAGTCGTGCCCGGCGTATGCGCGCATCGCGCGGCTCGGGCCGCCCTGGATGGGCGATACGACGGCGCCGAGCAGGCGGACTGCAGCGCAATAACCACAGAGGCACAGAGGACACAGAGGTCACGGAGAACATCCTGCGGCAGGCCTCTGTGACCTCCGTGTCCTCTGTGCCTCTGTGGTTTTGCAGTTGCCGTTTCCCGAGAGTCACCCCGATGTTTGCCCACCTGCACGTGCATTCGTGGTTTTCCATGGGCACCGGCGTCTCCAGTCCCGAGGCGCTGGTGGCGGCGGCGGTGGCGCGCGGGGTGCCGGCGCTGGCGTGCACCGACACCAACGGGGTGTACGGCGCCATCGAGTTCCAGCAGGCGGCGCTGGCGCAGGGGGTGCGGCCCATCCTGGGCGCGCACCTCGTCACCGAGGGGGCGGAGGCGGTGGCGCTCGCCACCGATGAGCGGGGGTGGGGCGCGCTCTGCCGGGCCATCACCTGGGTCCACTGGCACGGGGCCCCGACCCACCGGGACCGCCCGGCCAACCCGCTCGGCCTCGCGGACGCCCTGGCGGCGGACCGCGAGGGGCTCATCCTCCTCTCGCGCGACGTGGCGCTGCTCGAGCGGGTGGTGGCGCTCTCCGGCCGGCGCGACGTGTACGCCGAGTACCGGCCGGGGAAGGAGCGCCACGTCGTGGCCAGGGCCGCCGGGCGCATCGGCGTGCCGGCCGTGGTCACGAGCCCGGTGTACTTCGCCAACCCCGAGGACCACGCGCTGCACCGCCTGCGCGTGGCCATTCACCACAACACCACCCTGGCGGCCCTCGCCACGCCCGGCACGCCGGTGCGGCCGGCGGAGGCGGGCGCCTGGCTCCGGACCGCGGCGGACCTGGCGCGGCACTTCCCCGACTGCCCCGACGCCATCGTGCGCGGGCGCGACATCGTGGAGCGCTGCACCTACCGGATCCCGGTGGGCCAGCGCGTGGTGGCGCCGCGCTTCGCCTGCCCCGACGACGCGCTGGCGCGGCTCCGCGCCATGGCGTACGCGGGCGCCGAGCGGCGGTACGGCACGGTGGCGCCCATCACGCGGGAGCGGCTCGAGCACGAGCTCGCCATCATCGCGCAGAAGGGCTTCGCCGACTACTTCCTGGTGGTCGAGGACATCGTCCGCCACGGGCCCACGCACTGCGGGCGCGGCTCCGTCGCCAACTCCATCGTCAGCTACTGCCTCGGCATCACCCACGTGGACCCGCTCGGCGCCGGCCTCCTCTTCGAGCGGTTCCTGAAT
>CAZRCT010000107.1:0-10571 GCA_964598655.1 uncultured Gemmatimonadaceae bacterium | reverse complement strand
GGACCGCCATGCCCCAGGTGATGGCGAGGTCCACCGGCATGATCCAGCGGAGCCATGCCGTGGGGTAGAAGATGTCGCCGTGCATGGCGGCCACGTACGGGAGGCCGCCGTAGAGGAACGGGTTCCACTGCGGGATGCTGCCGGTGGCCTTGAACTCCTCCGCCCCGAAGAGCCGGAACGAATAGCCGGCGATGAACATGTCGGAGCGCATGCCGCCGAACATGATCTGCCCGGCGAGGAGCGGCCACAGCAGGGTGAAGGCGGCCAGCGTGGCGACCAGGAAGGCGGTCGCGCGCGGCCAGCGCGGTTCCCAGGGCATCGGATCAGGCGACACGCGGGTTCCCCCGGCGAAGCAGCAGGAACGGCAGCGCCGCCCCGACTTCGGTGATGGTCAACAGGACGCGGGAGGCGAGCGCGAGCGCCGTCGCGGCGCCGAGCCCCACACTCCCCTGCAGCAGCACGATCAAGAGCCCCTCCCGCACCACGAGCCCGCCCGGGGCGATCAGGACCACGAACCCCGCCACGTACGACGCCGCGAAGGCGGCGATGGCCAGTGGCGCCCCGAGCGTCGGCTCCGGCAGTACCGCGAGGCCCAGCAGCCACAGCGCCATGCCGTAGCCGAGCCAGGCCACGACGTTGGCCAGCAGGCCGAGGACGAGCGGCTCGAGGCCCGGCGTGGCCGATTCCGGTCCCGCGAGCTTCACGAGGCCGAGGAGCCAGCGCACCATCCCCGGCACCAGCAGCAGCGACGCCCCGCCGAGCGCGAGCACCCCGCCGACCCAGAACCACGGGAGCAGGTCGGGCCGGGTGGTCTCGAGGGCGCGGCCACCGAGCAGCCCGGCCACCGCGGCCCCGCTGCCTAACGCAAGCACCTGCAGGATGACCGCCGAGGCCGTCGCGGCCCAGGCCGCCACCCCGGCCTCGCGGGCCATCACCGCCATGCCGGCGATGGCCCACACCTTCCCCGGCACGTACTTGCCCAGGCTCGACACCAGCCAGATGCGCGTGGCCTCGCGCCGCCCGAGCGCCTGGCCCCAGCCGCCGAGCATCCGGCGCCAGGCCTCGATCAGGATGGCGTACATGAGCCACACCAGCAGCACGCTCCCGAGCGCCGGCAGCGGCCGGAAGGTCCAGGCGATCGGGTGCGCCTCGAGATCCTGCCAGTTCCGGGCAATGGCGCGCGCCACGAAGGCCAGCACCACGAGCCCGAGCGCCCAGCGGAGCAGCTTCACCCAGCGCTCACCCACGCAGCGCCTCCCGGTACCAGCCTTCACACACCTCGGCGACGTGCGCCGGGCTCAGGGCCTGGCGAAGCTCCGCGCCGAGGCTCCGCGCCGCCGCCGGCGCGCCGGGATCCCGGGACAGGTCCCGGATGGCCGAGGCCAGCGAGGCCGCGTCGGGGGATGCATGCCGGCCCCCGCCGGTCGCAGGCACCACGTCGAGGACGCCGCCGCCGTCGGTGCACGCCACCACCGGTACGCCCGCCATGAACGCTTCGGCGGCCGCGAGCCCGTAGCCCTCGCGCTGGGCGGCGAAGATGGCCAGGTCGCTGGCCTGCAGGCGCTCGGCCACCACGGCCGGGGGCTGGGCGCCTTCGAAGCGCACCGTGCCCGCAAGCCCGAGGTCACGGGCCCGGGCCTCGAGGGCGGCCCGTTCGGGCCCGTCGCCCACGAGGGTGAGCGGCGTCGCGAGCCCGTCCTTTCGGAGCAACGCCACCGCCTCGAGCACCAGGTCGATCCGCTTCTGGCGGGTGAGGCGCGCCACCACGATCCACCCCGCCCCGCCCGCGCTCCAGCTGGCGTAGCGCTCGGTGGCCGCCGGCATCGGCTGCTGGTACGCCGGTCCCACCGCGCGTCCGGTGGCCTGCTCTACCACCTCGGCGAGCGCCGACGAGACGGTGGTGACCACGCGCGCCCGGCGGAACACTTGCTGCGCCAGCGCCCGTGCCGCGGCAGACGTCCGGAGGAGCGCCACGTCCGTCCCGTGGCAGGTGACGACCAGCGGTGCCTCGGGCGGCGCGGCCATCCCGCCGGGGATCCACCAGTGCGCATGGACCAGCACCGCCCCGGCCTTCAGTTCCTCGCGGGCGGCCCGGCGGAGCGCCCGGCCCATCGCCAGGGCGCGGAGGGCCCCGGCCAGGCTCCGCCCCGCCTCGGCCATGGTGCCGCGGTAGGCGAGCGTCTCCTCGGCAGGCGTGCCGTAGCGGACGCGGCGCACGGGGATACCGTCGAGCTCGGGGGCGCCGACGTCCCCCCCGTCGCTCGGGGCCACCACCCGCACCTCGGTGCCCCGCGCCACCAGCGCGCGGGCGAGGGTCGCGAGGAACGCCCCGGCCACGTCACCGGCGAAGCGCGGGTAGTTGTGGGTGAGGAAGACGACACGCACCGGCGGGGTCAGTCGCCCGGCCCCCGCGACCGCCGGCGCATTTCCTCCCGGAACTCCTCCCGGAGCCCCGCCACCATCTCGCCGAGGAAGCCGAAGCCGAAGAGGACGATGCCGCTGATCACCATGGTCTCCACCAGGTTGAGCAGCGGCCGGAAGCCGATCCCGTAGCCGAAGCGGAGCACCAGCGCCACCACGCCCGCGAGGAACCCGACCACGAAGAGCCCCGCCCCCGCGAGGCCGAAGAAGAGCATCGGCTTGCGGCCGAAGCGGAGCTGGAACCAGACCGACACCAGGTCCAGCACGCCGCCCGGGATCCGCTTCCAGGTGAACTTCGAGACCCCGGCCCGCCGCGGGTAGAGCGGCACCGGCCGGCTCGTCAGGCGGAAGCCGTCGGCCACCGCGATGACCACCATGTAGCGGTGCCAGTCGGGCCGCATGGGGACGCCGGCCATCACCTCCCGGCGCCAGGCCTTTACCGAGTTGAGGTCGGTGGCCTCCACGCCGAACAGCAGCCGGCAGAGCCCGTTGTAGATCCCCGAGACGAAGGCCTTCTCGTACTTCCCCTGCTTGGTGCCCGTGACGATGTCCGCCTCGCCCGTCAGGATGGGGGTCACCAGCGCGGGGATGTCCTCGGGGAGGTACTGCAGGTCGGCCGGGTAGAAGACATTGACCTCGCCCTGCGCCTCGTCCATGGCGGAGCGAAGCGCGTCGGCGATGCCGCGCTGGCGGCGGTGCGTGACCACGCGGAGGAACGAAAACCGACCCTGGAGTTCCTCCAGCACCTCGGCGGTCCGGTCGCGGGAGCCGTCGTTGACCACCACCACCTCGAAGCTGAACCCGGCCTTCCCCAGCGACTCCTCGCACAGCCGCACGAACTCGGGCAGGTTCTCGGCCTCGTCCTTGGCGGGGATGAGGAGGCTCACCTCCGGCGGGCGAGGCGGCGTCATACCCGCTTCCGCATCCGCGCGGGCAGGATGCCGAGCTGGTCGCGGTACTTGGCCACGGTGCGGCGGGCGATCTTGATCCCCTGCTCCTGGAACATCTGCACGATCTGCTGGTCGGTGAGCGGATCGCCGGTGTCCTCCTCCTGCACCATCTTCTGCAGCTTGGCGCGGATGGAGCGGGCGCTGGCCTCCTCGCCGCTCGCCGTGGAGAGGGCGCTCGAGAAGAAGAACTTGAGGGGCAGCACGCCCCGCGGCGTCTGGACGAACTTCTCGTTCGTCACCCGGCTCACCGTGGACTCGTGCATGTTGATCACCTCCGCGACCTCGCGGAGCGTGAGCGGCTTCAGGTACTCGATGCCCTTGTCGAAGAACTCGCGCTGCCGGTCCACGATGAAGTTCATGACCTTGAGCATGGTCTGCCGGCGCTGCTCGATGGCCTGGATGAGCCAGTTGGCGCTGTTGAGGCGCGAGGTGATGAACTCCCGGTTCTCGGTGGTGAGCTTCTTCCGGTCCCGGGCCAGCTCCTGGTAGGTGCGCGACAGCCGGAGCCGCGGCACCCCGGTGTCGTTGAGGAACACGCGGTACTGGCCGTCGATCTTGTCCACCACCAGGTCCGGGATCACGTACCCGTCGCCGCCGGCGGAGTGCTTGAGGCCGGGCTTGGGGTCGAGGCGCGCCAGCTGGTCGGCGGCGGCCTGCACCGTGCCGGGGTCGGACTGGACCTTCCGGGCCAGCTCGTTCCAGCGGTGCGCGATCAGGTCGTTGAAGTGTTCCTTCACCAGCCGGTAGGTGAGCGTGCCGGTGGCCTTCCGGTCCTCGAGCTGGAGCAGCAGGCACTCCTGCAGGTTCCGGGCGCAGACGCCGGGCGGGTCGAGGCGCTGCAGGATGTGCAGCATCTCCTCGACTTCCGCGAGGGTGTAGTACGGGATGCCGCTGCGGTCCGGCGCCGGCTCCGGGGCGGCCTCCGGGAACTCGCCGGTGTCGCTGATCAGGGTGGCGCCGCCGGCGGGGACGCCGATCATCAGCGGGGCCTCCGCAGGGCGGCGTTCCAGCGGGCCGTCGTCGTCGTCGCCGGCGGTCTCGGCCGCGTAGAGCTCGCGGACCTCGTCCTCCTCCTCCGCCGCAGCGTCCGCCGGCAGCATGGGGGGCGGCGCGGGGGTGCGGCCGGCGGCCCGGTCGGCGTGGGCCTCGAGGAGCCGGTTGACCTGGGCGTGGATCTCCTCGAGCGTGGCGTCGAGGTAGCCGTCGTCCTTCAGGTTGCCGAGGAACTCCTCGACGAGCAGCTGCTGGCGGGGCGTCAGGTGCAGCAGCAGGAGCTGCTCGCGCAGGTGGTCCTGCAGGTCGAAGCTCTCGACCGAGACCGGCTCGGTGTATTCCTTCTCCTCGTACTCCTCGCGCACGCCGCCCGGCACCTCGAACCCGTTGAGGAGGATCTCCTCCCAGTCGGTCTCGTTCTCCTCCTTGACCTTTTCCTTCTCCTCCTCCTTCGTGGGCTTCTGGTCGCCCTCGGTCACGTCCTCTTCCTCGGGCTCCACCAGCTCGAGGAACGGGTTGACCAGCAGCTCCTGCTTCAGGTGCAGCTGCAGGTCCATCATGGGCATGTACAGCATGTCCATGGCCTGGTACAGCCGCGGATTGATCCGCAGGTCCTGCCGGAGCGACGTGTGCTGGGAGAGGCCGGTCCTCACGCGACGGCCTCCAGCCGGGCGCGGAGCCGGGCGGTCAGCGTGGGCCCGAGGTAGAGTTCGGCGACGCGGTCGTCGAAGACGAGGTCGCGGACGGGGCCCGAGACCTGCACCTTGCCCTCGAACATGATGTAGGCGCGGTCCACGATGTCGAGCGTCTGCTCCACGTTGTGGTCGGTGATGAGCACCCCGATCCCCCGGTGGCGGAGCCCGGCCACGATCGTCTGGATGTCGTGCACGGCGATCGGGTCCACGCCGGCGAACGGCTCGTCGAGCAGCATGAACTTGGGGCGCGTCACCAGCGCCCGCGTGATCTCGAGCCGCCGCCGCTCGCCACCCGACAGGGCGTACGCCTTGCTCTTCCGCAGGTGCTTGATCGACAGCTCGTCCAGCAGCCCCTCCAGCCGCTCCCGGCGCTCGCTGCGCGAGAGGTCGAGCGTCTCGAGGATGGCTAGGATGTTCTCCTCGACGGTGAGCTTCCGGAACACGCTCGGCTCCTGGGCCAGGTAGCCGATGCCCGCGCGGGCGCGGCGGTACATCGGGGCGTCCGTCAGGTCCAGGTCGTCCAGGTGCACCTCGCCCTCGTCGGGGCGGATGAGCCCGGTGATCAGGTAGAAGGTGGTCGTCTTGCCGGCCCCGTTGGGCCCGAGGAGGCCCACGATCTCGCCCTGCGACACGTGCACGCTCACCTGGTCTACCACGCGGCGGCGCTTGAAGGTCTTGCAGAGCCCCTTCCCCTCGAGGATGCTGCCCCCCGCCACCGGCTGGACCAGCCTGCCGCTCGGCGGCCGCCGCCGCTGCTCGGCGCGGCCCGCGGCCGAGGCCAGGAGCCGCTGCCGCGTGCCCTCGCGATCGGCGCGCGCCGCCTCCCACCACTCCCCTTCGGCCTGCACCGCCGCCCACTGGTCGCCGGCGGCGTTGGGGGCCACGAGGCGCGCCTCCACCAGGCGCGGCAGCACCGAGGCGGTGAGGTTGACGTGCACCTCGTCGCTCGAGAGCTCGGGCATGGCGCCGGCCTCGTGGGCGAGGGCCACCTGCACCTCGCTCCGGAAGGCGGCGGCGAACTGGGCGAAGTCGGCGCGCCCCGCGTCGTCGGCCTCGCGCACGAGGGCGGCCAGCGCGAGCGGGATCGAGGGATCGCCCCCGGTCTGCAGGACGTCGTCGAGGCGGCTCATGGGCGGGCCGGGGTCCGGGTCAGGGAGTCGGCGGCGGCCGAGTCGGGCTTGATCGCGAAGGGCTCGAGGTGGACCCCGTCCACCTGGCCCCGGATGTCCACCCGCTCCACGCCGCGCTGCGGCGACCCGGTCTTCATCTGCACCGTGATGCGGTCCCCCTTGGCGTAGTTGATCGAGGGCAGCGGCACGCTGGCCCGCTCGCTCGCGACGCGGTAGTAGGAGCGGGCCTGGTGCCGCGCGTCGAGCTTCTCGAGCGCCGAGATGGCCGTGCCGGCCGAGTCCCAGGTGGTGAAGTAGGCCACGACGGTGTCGCCGCTCATCCAGTCGCGCTCCCCGCCGGTGGAGTCCGGCGTGCCGCCGACCCACGCCCGGCCGAAGGCCCGGACCTGCTGCAGCACCTCGCCGGGCGTGTCGAAGGCCAGCGAATCGCCGACGATCTCGTAGTCCGCGGTGAGGCCGCGCGGCGCCACGCTGTCCCCCCAGGCCAGTGTCTGGACCAGCCGCTCGTCCTCGAGGTCGAGGCCGATGGTGTCGGCCACGAGGTCCACGTCCTTGCTCACCGCATGGCCCTGCCCCAGCGCCGTCACGTAGGTGACGGCCGACTTGTCGAGCGCGAGCGTGATGCGGGTGCCCTTGAGCTCGAAGCTGTCCCGCCCCGTCCCCCGCATCACCGGGCTGCCCACCAGGTCCCCCCGCTCGCCGGCGCCGGTGTCGAGGAAGAGCGAGTCGCCCCGCGCCTGGAAGTCGCTCCGGTCGATGGTCACCTTGCCGCCGGCCCACATGCGGTCATTGCCGCGCATCCGCACCCGGTCGGCGACGATCACGTAGGGCTCGCCGCGCCCGCCGGCGGAGTCGCGCGGGATGGAGCGGATGGTGGGGCGGCCGGTGGCCCACAGTTCGATCGAGTCCCGCACGCCCGGCATGGCGCGGAGGTAGTCGAGCATGGGCCCGGTGAGCGTGGAGCCGTTGAGCTGGTTCTCGGTGCGCACGTTGCCGCGCGCCTCCCAGCGCTCCCCGCTCTTGTAGTAGGTGCCGCGATCGGCGTCCATGGTGACCGTGCTGTCCCGGTAGTGCACCTGCCCGATGAACTCGATCAGCGTGTTGCGGCCGCGGCCGTAGAAGGCCACCGAGTCGCTCGCCATGCGGATGCTGGTGCCGGCGCAGGTGATCACCACCCCGCCCCCGCCGTAGTAGTTGGTGTCCGCCCCGACCACCGCCTGGTGCCCCGCCCGCCCGATGTGCTCCACGAAGAACTGGCAGGGCTGCGCCGTCGCCGGCCGCGCGGGCCGCTGCTGCGCCCCGAGGAGGACCGGCGCGGCGGCGACCAGCACCGCGAGGACGGGAAGCCGACGCATGGCGCGGGCGCTCACTGCCCCGGCAGCAGGAAGCCGCCGCCCCCGCCGCCGCCCGGCCGGGTCTCGCCGCCGCGCGGCTGCTGGGCCGTGACGTTGCGGAAGTCGGGATCGCTCACGAAGGCGTTCCCCTCCAGGTGCTGCCCCGCCCGGTCAAACGTGAAGGGCTTGTCCGAGGCGATGGTCTGCTGCCGCGAGTCGTACATCAGCTCGGCGCTCCGCAGGGTCCGGCCGTCCGGCGTCTTCGCCACGACGTGGCCCCAGGACTTCATGGAGCCGGTGCGCATCTCGTAGAGGCCGCTGTCGGCGGTGACGGTGGAGGAGATGTTGCCGTAGCTGTCGAAGAACGTCACCGTGACGATCTTGAGCCGCGCCAGCTGGCTCGCCTCGTAGAGGTACGCGGTGTCGGCCACCACCTTGGTGCGGCGGACGCCGTCGCTCGTGATCAGGTGCTCCATCTGCGTGAGCACCTGGTCGGCGGTGTCGGCCGCGGTCACCGTGGTGGTGGGGCGCACCGCGTCGTCCTTGCAGGCGGCGAGCGCCACCAGCGCCGCCGCCGCGAGCAGGCCGAGCCCCGTGGGCCGCCCCGTCGTCACGCCTTCTCTCCCCGATCCTCGAGATACACCCGGACCGCCTCCTCCCAGCGTCCCTGCGCCTTGAAGAGCAGCTCGATCACCTCGCGCACCGCGCCCTCGCCGCCGCGGGCGGAGGTGACGTAGTGCGCCAGCTGCTTCACCTCGGTCACCGCATTGGCCACCGCCAGCGGCAGCCCCACCCGCCGGAGCACCGGCAGGTCCGCCAGGTCATCGCCGACGAACGCCACTTCCTCCCAGCCGATCCCGAGCCGCAGCAGCATCTCCGTCATGGCCGGCACCTTCCGGGCATTCGGGTCCTGGATGAGCTCGTCGATCTTGAGCTCCGCGGCCCGGAGCACCGTGGCGTCGGAGTAGCGGCCGCTCACCCACGCCACCACCAGCCCCATCCGCCGCGCCAGCCCCATGCCGAGGCCGTCCTGGATGTCGAACTGCTTGAACTCGATCCGCTGCCCCTCGACCAGCCCCAGGTAGATGTCGTTGTTGGTCACGACGCCATCGACGTCCAGCGCCAGCAGCTTGATGCGCTGGGCGATGCCCCGGTCGATCATGCGGGCCTCCGGCGGCTGGCGTGCCACACGTCGAGCGCCTGCGCCACCAGCGGCTCGAGCCGCGCCAGCGGCCACTGCGTCGCCGCGTCGCTCGGCGCCTGCTCGGGCGCGGGGTGGGTCTCGAGGTAGAACCCGTCGGCGCCGGCCGCGGCGGCGGCCAGCAGCAGGGCCGGGATTTCCTCCCGAGTGCCCCCGCTCGCGCCCGCCGCGCCCAGCCCGGGCCGCTGCACCGCGTGGGTGGCGTCGATGAGCACCGGCGCCACGCACACCTCCCGCATCCGCCCGAAGCTGCGCATGTCCACCACGAGGTCCCCGTAGCCGAAGGCGGTGCCGCGCTCGGTGACGGCCACGTCGCGCGAGGCGCCGAGCCGGACCTTCTCCACCGCGCCCGCCATTGCCTCGGGCGCCATCCACTGGCCCTTCTTCACGTTCACCGGGAGGCCGGTCTCGCCCGCGGCCACGAGCAGGTCGGTCTGGCGGCAGAGGAAGGCGGGGATCTGCAGCGCATCCACCACCTCCGCCGCGGCGCGCGCCTGCGCCGGCTCGTGCACGTCGGTGAGCACGGGGAGCCCCGAGACGGCCTTCACGCGGGCCAGCAGCGCCAGCCCCCGCTCCAGGCCCGGCCCGCGGGCGGACGCCGCGCGCGCCCGGTTGGCCTTGTCGAAGCTGGCCTTGAAGCAGACCGGGATCCCGAGCCGGCTGCCGAGCGCGGCCAGCGCCTCCGCCACCCGCGGCAGGAGGTCACCCTCCTCGACGACGCAGGGCCCCGCCACGAGGAACGGGGCCTCGCGGAAGGACCAGGCCATCTCAGCCCCGGGTGGCCGCGACCACTTCGGAGACCGTCTCGGGCCGCGCGCTGCGGCGCTGGAGCGCCGCGCCGACGAACGCCGCGAAGAGCGGGTGCGGCCGGGTGGGCCGGCTCTTGAGCTCCGGGTGGAACTGGCAGCCCAGGAACCAGGGATGGTCCGGCAGCTCGATGATCTCCACCAGCCCGCCGTCCGGCGACTGGCCCGACAGCCGCAGGCCGCCCTCCGCCAGCACGTCGCGGTAGGCGTTGTTCACTTCCCAGCGGTGGCGGTGCCGCTCGCTGATCTGGGTGGTGCCGTACGCCGTGGCGGCCCGGGAGCCGGGGCGCAGCCGCGCCGCGTAGGCGCCGAGCCGCATGGTTCCGCCGATGTCCTTGACCTCGCGCTGGTTGGCCATGAGCGCGATCACCGGCGACTCGCACTCCGGCTCGAACTCCGTGCTCGTGGTGTCGCTCATGCCGCAGACGTTGCGGGCAAACTCGATCACCGCCACCTGCAGCCCGAGGCAGATCCCGAAGAACGGCAGCTGGTTGGTGCGCGCCCAGCGGATGGCCTCGATCATCCCCTCGATGCCCCGGATCCCGAAGCCGCCCGGCACCAGCAGCCCGTCCATTCCCGCGAGCAGCCGCCCGGCGGCGTCCTGGCTGGTGAACTGGTCGCTAGAGAGCCAGTGGATCTCCACCCCGGCGTCGTGCGCGATGCCGCCGTGGTAGAGCGCCTCCCCCACCGACTTGTAGGCGTCGTGGAGGTCGGTGTACTTCCCCACCACCGCGATCTTCACCCGGTGCTTCGGGCGGAGGATCTTCTCCACCATCGCCTTCCAGCTGGTGAGGTCCGGCTCGCGGGTCTCGAGCCGCAGCCGCTCGCACACCACGCGGTCGAAGCCCTGGTCGCGGAAGCGCACCGGGATCTCGTAGATCGAGGCCACGTCCGGGCTCTCGATGACGCACTCGAAGTCCACGTTGCAGAAGCCCGCAATCTTCCGCTTGATCTCCGGCGAGATCGGCTGCTCGCTCCGGCAGATCAGGATGTCGGGCTGGATCCCGATCTGCATCAGGTCCCGCACCGAGTGCTGCGTGG
>CAZRCT010000106.1:0-10710 GCA_964598655.1 uncultured Gemmatimonadaceae bacterium | reverse complement strand
AGAGCAGCTGACTGTTAATCAGCGGGTCGCAGGTTCGAGTCCTGCCTCGGGAGCTCCCCCAAAATTGACGGCAATCCAGCGCGGCCCGGGTTTCCCCCGGGCCGCGCCTGTTTTGGGGGATCTACGGGCGCGGACGGCCGGCTGGTTGCGGGCTCATGCCCCGCGATGAATACTCACGGGGGCGGCGTCCGCCGACCCAACCCGCATCCGCTTCCCCGACCGATGACCACACCGGCTCCTGCTGACCTGCCCCTCACCGCCGGGGCAGCCCGGTTGCTCCGCGAGTTTGGCGACCGCCCGGCCGCCGGCCTCCACGAGTGGCTGCTGCTCTTCCTCGAGCGGTATGGCCCCATGGTGGCCACGCTCTCCCCGGGGCTGGACGTGGCGGCGGCCAGGCAGGCGGCCCAGACCCTGGGAGGCGCCCAGCCCTATCCGTCAGCGACCCTTGAGCGCGAGGCGTCCGCCATCGCCCGTGGGCTCGGGAAGGGCATGGTGGGGGAGCGGGACCTCCTTGCCGCGGTGCTGCGGGCGTCCGGGCACCCGGTGACGTATCAGGTGGCGGCACCCCCGACCGCGACCGCACCGGCGACGCCCGCGTCCGGGAGCGAGGCGGAGAAGCGCACGCCCGAAGCACCCCCGGCCGCCGCCCTGGCCGGCATCCGCACCCTCCAGCCCACGCCCACGCTGGAGCGCTTCGGCCGCGACCTGACGCAGGCCGCGCGGGAGGGCAAGCTCCCGTCCTGCGTGGGGCGCGACACCGAGATCGAGACCATCATCGAGACGCTGTGCCGGCGCACCAAGCGGAATCCCCTGCTGGTGGGCGCGGCGGGCACGGGCAAGACGGCCATCGTCGAGGGGATCGCGCAGCGGATCGCCGCGGGGCAGGTGCCGGCGCCGCTGCAGGGCGTGCGGCTGTTCGGCCTCCAGCCGTCGGCGCTCGTGGCGGGGGCGGGGATCGTGGGCGAACTCGACAAGCGCGTGGGCGCCATCCTGGCCGAGGCGAAGCAGGATGGCATCGTGCTGTTCATCGACGAGGTGCATGCCATCATGGGCGCCGGCGGCCGGGAGGGGACGGGCGACCTCTCGAGCATGCTCAAGCCGGCGCTGGCGCGCGGGGAGATCGCCTGCATCGGGGCCACCACGGACGAGGAGTACCGCCGCTTCATCGAGCACGACCGGGCCCTGGAGCGGCGTTTCCAGCCGGTGCGCATCGCCGAGCTGACGCCGGAGCGCACGCTCGAGGTGCTCAAGGTGGTGCGGGACGACCTGACGCGCGGTCGCGGCCTCACGGTGGGGGACGAGGTCCTGCGCTGGATCGTGGACGTGGCGCGGCAGTTCATGCCCAACCGCCACTTCCCCGACAAGGCGGTGGACCTGCTCGACCAGGCGGTGGCGCACGGGGTGAGCCGGGGGCTCACCGCCGTGACGCGGGTGGAGGCGGAGGCGGTGGTGAAGCGGATGCTGGGGCTGCCGTCACTCGAGCGGGCGCGGCTGGCGTCGCTCCGCGAGCGGCTGGTGCAGGACCAGCTCCTCGACGACGACTCCGCCGAGCGCCTGGTGGGCCGCCTCGAGGTAACGAGCCGCGGGCTGGACCTGCGCGCGGCGCGGCCCAACGCCGTGGTGGCCCTGGGCGGCGAGATGCACGAGCACGCGCCGGCGCTCGCCGAGGTGATCGCGGAGGGGCTCTACGGTGACGCCCGGCGCGTGGTGCGGATCGACTTCGCGCGATTCCAGGATGATGCCAGCCTCACGGCGCTGCTCGGCTCGCCGGCGGGATACGTGGGCTACGAGGACCGGCATGCGCTGTACGCGCTGGCGGAGATGCCCTGGTCCGTGGTGCTCTGCGACCGGATCGACCGCTGTCATCCCTCGGTGCTGGCGGCCTTCCTGCCGGCCATCACCCAGGGCGTGATCACGGACTTCCAGGGGCGGCGTATCTACCTGAGCGACGCCGTGGTACTCATGACGCTCGGGGCCGCGCGGGACCGGGAGATGGGCACCATCGGGTTCGCGGCGGCGGGGCCGGCCCCGGGCAAGGAGGAGCCGGAGCCGGACCTGGCCGAACGGCTCGGGCCGGAGCTGGCGGGCACCGTGGATTTCTGGTTCGACGAGGCCCCGGCCGCCGCGCTGGTGGGGAGCGACTGGATCACTACGCGGCTCCTCCCGGAGGTGGCGGCGCGGCACCGTGAGCACGGGGTGACGCTCGAATGGGATGCGTCGATTGTCACCTGGCTGGCGGGGGCCTGGAAGGCGCACGCCAACGCGCGCGCGGTGGAGCACCTGGTGGAACACGAGATCAGCCCGGCGCTGGTGCGCGCGCTGTACCAGGGCGGCAACCCGGCCGGCACGCACTACGTGGTGCGCCGCCAGCAGGCGGACCTGATTGTCGAAGCGATTCCCTGACCCCCCTCATCCGGAGCAGCCGATGCCCCCGCAGTTCCAGAACGAGAACCAGGCCAAGGTGTACGAGAAGGTCGCCGCGATCCTCAAGGAACAGTTCGGGGCCCAGGCCCGGCCCAACGACACCGCCCCGCAGTTCCACATCCGGGCCGGCTCGGCGTGGGTGACGGTGTCGGTGACGCCGATCAACGAGCGGTTCACGGTGGTGCGTGCCTTCAGCTGGGTGGTGACCGGCGCCGAACCGACGCTGGAGCTGCGGCAGTTCCTGCTGGAGGAGAACTTCAACATGCGCTTCGGTGCCTACGCCATGGAGCCGGGTACCAACGACATCCTGTTCACCCACGCCGTGGTGGGCGAGGGGATCGACACCGACGAGCTGATGTGGACGGTGATGGCGGTGGCCAACACCGCCGACGACGGCGACGACAAGATCGTCCAGCGCTTCGGGGGCCAGCGGGCGGTGGACCGCAACTGACGCCCTCCGTCGGGCTCACGCTCCCCGGCACCACCGCGTGGTGCCGGGGGGCGTGGCGTTTCCGGGGGCGTGGTGGTCGTACGCGATGATGGTCAGGTGCCCGGCCGGGGGTGCCGGGCCTCGCCGCGGGGGCGGGTGAGCAGGAACCAGTGGAGGACGCCGAGCAGCAGGACCACGCTCATCACGACGAGCTCGCGCGCGCTCATCCGCGTGGCGAGGAGGCAGGACGTGAGGAGGGCGAGCAGGGCGACGAGCGGGCCGCCGGGAAGGCGGAGGGTGGCGCCGGGCACGGCGGGATCACGCCGCTCCCGGTGGCGCAGCACGGGGAGCGCCGCCGACACGAGGCCGTAGGTGAAGAGGCGTGACACGGCGGAGAGGGTGAGGTTCTGCAGGAACCCGCTCGACGCGGCGAGGCACCAGACCAGCGTGGCGAAGACGAGGATGGAGACCCAGGGGGTCCGGTGCACGGGGTGCACGCGCGCGAACAGGCTGGGGAGGTCGCCCTGATCCGCCATGGCGAAGGTGAGGCGGGGGACATTCACCATGGCGCCGGCCAGGTAGCCGGTGACCGAGACTAGGGCCGCAAGCGCCAGCAGCGTGGCGCCCGCTGGGCCGAGGAAGGCGCCGGCGGCCGCGGCGAGCGGGCGGTCGCCGGCGGCGGGATCGGGGAGGGCGGCGTTCACCACGAGCTGGGCGCTGCCGTAGAGGAGGGCGCAGGTGAGCAGCGTGACGCCCAGGGCGAAGGGCGCGTCGCGCTGCGGCGCCTTGGCCTCGGCGAGCGGGACCAGCGCCGCCTCGAAGCCGCCGTAGGCAAACATCAGGATGAGGATGACGTCGAGCCAGTCGCGGAGGGCCGGCACCGGCGCGGCCGGGTGCGCCACCGGATGGGGCACGGCCAGGGCCAGGCCCAGCAGCGCGAACGTGGCGAGCGGCAGCAGCTTTGCGATGAGCAGCACCGCGCTCACGCGCGCGCCCCCGCGCACGCCGCGCACGTTGGCGAGGGCCAGCGGGACGATGACCACGGCGAGGACCACCCGCGAGGCGACCGGGCCCGCGGCCCCGGGCCAGAACTGGCCCAGGTAGATCACGAAGAGGTTGGCGTTGGTGGCCGAGGCCGTCAGGCGCACCAGGTAGGCGAGCCAGCCCATCTCGATGCCGGCCAGCCGCCCGAACGCCACGCGCGCGTACAGGTAGGGGCCGCCGGCCGCCTCGAAGCGGCTCGCCACCTCGGCGAAGCAGGCGACGATGAGCCCGATGGCCACGGCGGCGATGAGCCAGGCCCACGGGCTCGCCGCGCCCAGGCGGCCCCACAGCACCGACGGCAGGCCGAAGACGCTGCTGCCGATGACGCCGTTGAGCATCAGCGCCACGAGGCTCCAGCGCCCGATGGCGCGAACGAGGGCCGTGCTCATGCCGGCGGGCGGCGGAGCTCCTCGAGCTCCTCCACGGTGCGGGGCCAGTCGTCCTTGAGGAGGCGGCTCAGGCCGCGGTCGGCCAGGAGCCGGCCCTCCGTCTGGCAGGCGGGGCAGTAGTTGGTCTCGTTGTCGGCGTAGCGGATGCGCTGGACGGGGGTGCCGCAGTCGGGGCAGGGCTGGCCGTAGCGGCCGTGCACGGCCATGCCGGGGCGGAAGGCGGTGACCTTCTCGGGGAACCGGTCGCCCGTCTCGGCGACGAGGCGCGCGGTCCACTCGGCGAGGACGGCCGTGCAGGCGTGGTGCAGGCGCGCGCAGGCGGCCTCATCGAGGCGCTGGGTGAGGAGGAACGGGGACAGCCGCGCGCGGTGGAGGATCTCGTCGGAGTAGGCGTTGCCGATGCCATCGAGGATCGTGGGATCGGTGAGGGCGCGCTTCAGGGTGTGGTTGCGGGCGCGCAGGCGCGCGGCGAATTCCCCGGGGGTGGCGGTGTCCACGTCCAGGCCGCCGCGATCGAACGCCGCGAGGCTGGCGCGACCCGCGATCACGTGGAGGGACGCGCGGCGCTTGCTGCCGGCCTCGGTGAGAGCGAGGGTGCCGTCAGCCAGGTCGAAGGCGGCGAGGCCGATCTTGCCGGGCGGCCTGGCGCCCGCCTTGAGCCAGCGGAAGCGTCCCGCGATCATCAGGTGGATCACCAGGAAGTACCCACCCTCGAGGGCCAGCACGATGCGCTTGCCGAGCCGCTCGAGCCCGGTGATGAGGCGGCCCTCCACCGCCGCCAGCGGCGGCTCCACGCTCCGGAGCAGGAAGGGGGTGAAGAGCCGCACCCGCTCCAGCCGCCGCCCGCAGAGGCGGGGCTCGAGGGCCGAGAGGTAGAGGCGGATGTCGGGCAGCTCGGGCATGGCGGGGGAAGGTATGGGCGGCGCGGCTCTGGCGCGACCACACCCGGCCCTGCATCTTTATGCCCCCTCACCACTTCCAGCAGGTCCGGTCCGTCGTGTCGTCCATGAAGCCGATCGTCCCCGGGACGAGCAACGTCCACATCAGCCGTTTCGAGCCCCTGGTGGCGCCGAGGACGCTGATCGGGGACCTCCCCCTGACGCGCCGGGCGGCGAGCACGGTGCTCGCCGGGCGCACCGCCGTGCGGCAGATCCTGTCCGGGGAAGACCGCCGGCTGCTGGTGATCGTGGGGCCGTGCTCCATCCACGATCCCGCCGCGGCACTGGCCTACGCCCGTCGGCTGGCGGCGCTCCGGACGGAGCTCGAGGGGACGCTCTGCCTCGTGATGCGGGTGTACTTCGAGAAGCCGCGGACCACCGTCGGGTGGAAGGGGCTGATCAGCGACCCGCACCTCGACGGCACCCGCGACATGGCCACGGGGCTCCGCCTGGCGCGCAAGCTCCTCCTCGACATCAACGAGCTCGGGCTGCCGGCGGCCACGGAGCTGCTGGGCCCGGTGGTGCCGCAGTACATCGCCGACCTGGTGGCGTGGACCGCCATCGGGGCGCGCACGGCCGAGTCGCAGACCCACCGCGAGATGGCGAGCGGCCTCTCCATGCCCGTCGGCTTCAAGAACACCACCGACGGCAACCTGCAGGTGGCGCTCGACGCCATGCAGGCCGCCGGCACGCCGCACACTTTCCTCGGCATGGACGACGAGGGGCGGAGCGCCATCGTCCACACCACCGGCAACCCCGAGCGGCATCTCGTGCTGCGGGGGGGCGGCGGCCGCACCAACTACGACGCCGATTCGGTGGCGGAGGCCGCGGCGTTGTGCGCGGCGCGCGGGTTGCCCGCCCGGGTCATGGTGGACTGCAGCCACGGCAATTCGGGCAAGGACCACACCCGCCAGCCGCTCGTCTTCGGCGAGGTGGTGCGGCAGCTCGTGGCGGGGAGCCCGCACCTCATGGGGGCCATGGTGGAGAGCCACCTGCACGCCGGCGCGCAGAAGCTGGGCGACGATGCGCGCAAGCTGGCCTACGGGGTGTCCATCACCGATGCCTGCATCGACTGGCCGACCACCGAGGCCATGCTGCGTGAGGCGGACCGGGCCCTGCGCGCGCGGGACCGGCTCGAGGCGGCGGGCTAAGGTCCCGGCAGGGGCGGGGAACGAAACGGGGCGGCCAGGTGGCCGCCCCGTTCGCGTTCCCGGCCCCTTCGGGCTTCAGCTGCCGGGCTGGCGCAGCAGGAGGAGCTGGCCGCTCTCGCCGCCGTAGGTGTCCTGGCCGCCGGTGGCATTGGGGACGCTGAAGGGCAGGGTATGGGCCTGCACGTCGAACAGCCACGTGCCG
The DNA here is from genome assembly GCA_964598655.1 of uncultured Gemmatimonadaceae bacterium. Taxonomy (GTDB): domain Bacteria; phylum Gemmatimonadota; class Gemmatimonadetes; order Gemmatimonadales; family GWC2-71-9; genus JADJOM01. Next base: position 4,132 of record CAZRCT010000106.1, on the reverse strand, counting down.
GGGCCCACCAGGCCCTCGCCGCTGATGATGCCGCTCGACTCCCAGCAGCCACCGGTGGCGTCGACGCACTTGCCCGCCGTCCCGGGGATGAGCTGCTCCTGGGTGAGCTCGACCACCTTGGTGAAGGCGCCGAGCTTCCCCTTGGGCAGCAGGCGGGCGTTCCAGATGGCGGGCGCGCGGCTGCCGTCGAAGCCGGTGTAGGCGGGATCTTCCATCACCATGATGCTCTTCGAGGAGACGGCGATGTTGTCCGGCGAGGCCCAGCCGGCGGCGGCGCCCTGGGAGCGGTCCAGCAGCCAGAGGCGCGCGCCGCGGGTGGGGTCGGCCGGGTTCAGGTCGAGGCGGTGGATGGAGCCGGCGAGGTCGCAGACGCCGCCGCAGTCGGCGCCCACCTGGGTGCGGCCGCGGATGCCGCTGTTGCCGGTGTCGACGAAGTAGAAGGTCGGCTTCCGGGTGGCGCTGCCGGGGGAGCGGTCGTAGTCGCCGTCCTCGATGCGCACGAAGGGCATGGCCCCGAGGCCGTCCACCTTGGCCTGCAGGCGGGCGTAGCGCGACGCGGGCGTCGGCGCGCCGAGGTCGGCCGGGTCGGGGACCTCGACGAAGTAGCCCGGCACTTCCTGCCCGACCGTCATGTTGCCGGCGTGGAGTGGCTTGCCGGCGCTCGAGAGCACGTCGGTCTTGAAGACGTAGAGCTTGCCGCTCCCGGCGAGGAACGCCGCCTCGTCGTCGGCCACGTACATGTAGAGCTCGGACTGGCCGTTGGAATCGTCGAGCCCCATGAGCACCACCCTGGCGCCGAAGCCCGGGACGGCCACGGTGTTCTCGTGGCTGAACGAACCGAGGTGGGGCAGCTCGTACTTCTGGCCCTGCGCCGTGTAGGCCAGCGCGATGGAGCCGCGGGCGGAGGCCCCCTGCTCCTCGCCGGTGAGGAAGTAGCCGGTCGGGAGGCCCACGCCGGCGCCGGCCCACGTGGCCGAGCAGAGGCGCTCGTAGCCGCCGCTGCCATCCTCGATGTAGTCGCCGCCAAGGACGCGGAGCGTGGTGGGGTTGAGGCGCAGGCGGGAGACGCGGGCGTAGGCGTAGGTGGGCCCGCCGTTGGTGGACTTCACCCCGCTGGCGCTCAGCTCGTGGTTGGCAAAGAGCATGACCTCACCGCGCTCGCGGAAGGCGCCGAGCCCGTCAGGCAGTGGCGCCCAGGGCAGGTTGCTGCCGGGGAGGATGTCGCCCACGGTGAGGATCGGGATGACCTCGGCCTCGGGGCGAAGGGCACGGGCCTGGGCCGGCTGGCTGGTCCGGAAGCCCACCGCGGCTTCCCGGGCGAGCGCGGGCGCCACGGCGGGCGAGGTGGTGTCGTCGGGGCTGCAGGCGGCGAGGGCCGTGGCCGCCGAGAGGGCGGCGAGGGTGGCGCGTCCGAGGTGCATGCGGGACTCCTGGCAGTGATGGTGGAGGGCGGCGAGCCGGGCCGGTGGCCCGGCACGCCCGAAGGCTCTCCAGCGCATGTCACGCACAGGCGACAGCCCGGCGGGGCCGCCGGTCACGGGAGGGAAAAGGACGGTGACGCCGCGAGCTTCAGGCGATGCGTGGCCTGCGCCGGCGCCCGAGCTCCGGGAGAAGGCTGCCTGCCAGGATGCCGAGGCCGCCCAGCCACTGCAGCGGGCCGAGCCGCTCGCCGATGAGGAGGAGGCTCATCACCGCCGCGACCACGGGTTCCGCGGTGAAGATGAGGGCGCTGTGGGTGGGCGTGAGGACTTGCTGGGCGCTCAACTGCAGCTTGATGGCGATGAGGCTGGCGAAGATCGCCTCGTAGAGCGTCACGGCGAGAAGGAGTGGCGTGAAGCCGTAGGCCGGGGACTCCACCAGCGGCAGGGCCAGGGCGGAGCCAAGGCCCGCCACCAGGATCTGGGCCGCCGCGAGCGCGTGGGGCCGGCGTCCGTCGCGGCCGGCGGCGCTGGTGGCCACCAGGTGCGCGGCGAAGACTACGGCGGAGACCACCGTCAGCATGTCGCCCTGGTTGAGGCCGTCCTGGCCGGCCGCGGCGGCCCCGGTGAGGAGCCACGTCCCGGCCAGCGCGAGCACGAGTCCACCGGCCTGGGCCGCGCCCGGCAGGGTGCGGTACACCAGGAAGACGATCACCGGCGTGCTCGGCGCGTAGAGCGCCGTGAGGAAGCCGGAGCGGCTGGCGGTGGTGTGCGCCAGGCCCACCGTCTGCAGGGCGAAGCCCAGTGCGAGCAGGAGGCCCAGGAACCCGCCCCAGCGCCATTCGTCGCGGGTGACGTGGCGCGCGGTGGGAATGAGGAACGGCGCCGCCACCAGGAACCGCGCCACGTTGAACGCCATCGGCGTGGCATCCGCGAGCGCGAGCTTGGCGAGGGGGAAGGCGGCGCCCCAGATGAGGCAGCCGGCCCAGAGGGCATAGACGGCGTGCCGCCGGGTCATCCGGCGACCGGCGCCTCGGCGAGCACCTCCCGGAGGAAGCGGCCGGTGTGGGAGCCGGGCGTGGCCGCCACCTGCTCGGGCGTCCCCTGCGCCACGACGCGGCCGCCGCCGGCGCCCGCCTCGGGCCCGAGGTCGATCACCCAGTCGGCGCGCTTGACCAGGTCCAGGTGGTGCTCGATGACGATGACGGTGTTGCCGGCCTCGACCAGCCGCTCGAGCACGTGGATGAGCACGCGCACGTCCTCGAGGTGGAGGCCGGTGGTGGGCTCGTCGAGGATGTAGCACTTGCGGCCGCCGCGCTTGCCGGCAGCGGCGAGCTCGCGCGCGATCTTGAGCCGCTGGGCCTCGCCGCCCGAGAGCGTCGTGGCGGGCTGCCCCAGGCGCAGGTAGCCGAGGCCCACCTGCTGCAGGTGCCAGAGCGCCTGACCGAGCTTGGGCTGGTGGCGGAAGCGGCGCATGGCCTCCTCCACCGTCAGCTCCAGCACGTCGGCAATGGAGAAGCCCTGGATCTTCACGTCCAGCACGTCGCGCCGGTAGCGCTTGCCGCCGCAGGTCTCGCAGGGGACGTAGACGTCGGCGAGGAAGACCATCTCCACGAGCACGGCGCCGGCGCCCTCGCAGGTCTCGCAGCGGCCGCCGGCCATGTTGAAGGAGAAGGAGGCGGCCGTGAACTTCCGCCGCCGCGCCTCGGGCTGGGCGGCGTAGAGCTCGCGGATGTCGTCGAAGCCCTTCACGTAGGTGATGGGGTTGGAGCGCGGGGTGCGGCCGATGGGCGACTGGTCGATGAGCAGCACGTCGTCGAGCTGCTCCACGCCGCGGAGCTCGCGCAGCTTGCCGACGACCTCGCCCAGGTGCTCCTTGGCGGAGTGGCCGCCCTGGAGGCGGGCCTCGAGGTTCCGGTACAGCACGTCGTGCACCAGCGTGCTCTTGCCGCTCCCCGAGACGCCGGTCACCGCGGTGAGCGCGCCGATGGGGATGTCCACGTCCACGTCGCGCAGGTTGTGGAGCGAGGCGCCGCGCAGCCGGAGCCAGGCGCCCGGCACGCGCCGGGCGCTCGGCACGCCGATCCGCTTCTTGCCGCTCAGGTACTGGCCGGTGAGCGAGTCGGTGGCCTCGGCCAGCTTGCCGGCGAAGACCACCTGGCCGCCGTGCTCGCCGGCGCCGGGGCCGAGCTCGAGCATGAAGTCGGCGCGGCGCATGGCGGCGGGGTCGTGCTCCACCACCACGACGGTGTTGCCCTGGTCGCGCAGGCGCTCGAGCAGGCGGAGGAGGCGGTCCACGTCGCGGGGGTGGAGGCCGATGGAGGGCTCGTCGAGCACGTAGAGCGCGTCCACCAGCCGCGAGCCGAGCGCGTTGGCGAGCGCGATGCGCTGGGCCTCGCCGCCGGAGAGGGTGCGGGTGAGGCGGTCCAGGCTGAGGTAGCCGAGGCCGACGTCCGCGAGGTAGCTGGTGCGCTGGTCCACCTGCGCCAGCACCAGCGCCGCCACCTCCCGCTCGAAGTCCGTCAGCTCCAGCCGTCCCAGCCAGCGCGCCAGCTCCGCCACCGGGAGCGCCGCGACGGTGGCGATGGTGGCGTCCCCCACCCGTACCGCGAGGGCGTCGGGGTTGAGCCGCGCGCCGCCGCAGCCGGGGCAGGTCCTGGCCAGCTGGTACTGCCGCAGGAAGACGCGGATGTACTGCTTGTAGCGCTTCTCCT
>CAZRCT010000105.1:0-10814 GCA_964598655.1 uncultured Gemmatimonadaceae bacterium | reverse complement strand
GCTGTTGACCGTCTGCCCAAGGAGCGTCACCTCGGAGGTGCCCTGGCCGGCGAGCTGCCGGACCTCGCGGACCACCTCATCCAGTGTACGGCTCCGCTCCGGCCCGCGCGTATACGGGACGATGCAGAAGGTGCACTTATAATCGCAGCCCCGCTGCACGGTCACGAAGGCGGTGGCGCCGGTCTCGCGGACCGGGGGCACGTCCTCGTAGTGCTCCCACGAGCGGAACTCGGTGTCGCTCACCCGGCTCCCCTGGGCGGCCTGCGCCACCAGAGCGGCGAGGTTCCGGTAGGCGTCGGGCCCGGCGACGAGGTCCACCCGGGGCACCTCCGCCAGCAGCTTGGGGCCCAGCCGCTGCGCCATGCACCCCACCACACCCAGCACGCTGCCCCGGCGCTTGTGCTGCTGCAGCTCCCCGAGCCGGCCGATCACCCGCTGCTCCGCGTTGTCCCGCACGGCGCAGGTGTTCACCAGCATCAGGTCGGCGCCCTCCGGCGCGTCCACCTGCACGTACCCGTCCTGCCCGAGCGCACCGAGCATGAGCTCGGTGTCGGCCACGTTCATCTGGCAGCCGTAGGTCTCGATGTAGACGGTGCGGGCCATGGCGGACCTCAGCGACTCCCGTAGGGGCGGACCGAGAGGCCGAGGACCAGCGAGAAGGCCCGCTCCTTGTAGGCGCCGGCGTCGCCCCGGAACGCCTGCTCCAGCGACACGTCGAACCCGGCCCGCTCCTGCGCGAAGCGAACCCCGGTACCGAGGGAGAGCGTCACCTCGTGCGGCTGGTCACCGGCGGTGATCGGGAACGGGAGCTGGGCGTACCGGACGCCGAAGCGGAGCGGCAGACTGGTGGCGCGCCGGGTGTTCCGCACCCACTCGCCGCCGACCGCGACGTCGATCGTGTTCTCCGCGCCGGCCCCGCCCTGTGACTGGAAGTCACTGTTGGCCCCGGACCAGGTGCGGTACACCCCCGCCCCGGCCAGCGTCAGGCGCCGGTGGGGGCGGAACTGCACGCCGGCGCCCAGGGTGTAGGGCAGGTCGATGGAGGTCACGCCGCTCGAGTCGCGGTCCACGTCCACCTTGCCGTCGCTCCGGGCGTAGAGCGAGACCCGCAGGTTGTTGCGCAGCTCGTGGATCAGGCCGAGCGAGAGGCCGAAGCCCTGGTACGACAGCTCGGCCGATTGCCGGATGGGGATGAAGCTGGAGTCGGCGAAGCTCCGCCGCGCTTCCATGCGACTCGAGCCGGTGATCCAGTAGGCCGCCGCGCCCACCAGCGTCCGCTTGCCGAGGACCAGGCCGGCCCCGAAGCGGATCTCGTTGATGCCGCCGAGCGAGGTCAGGGTGTCGTTCACGCCGACGGGCACCCCGCGCACCAGGATGGTATCCGTGGCGGCGAGCTTGAAGTCGCGGTCGGCGTAGCTCCCGAAGGCCACCCCGAGCCCGAGTCGGGTCCCGGGCACGGGCCCACCCACCGACATGAGCGGGAAGCGCGTCTCGCGCAGGTCCGCCGTGCCGGCGGGGCCCTCCCAGTTCCGCCAGGTGGGGGCCATCACGAAGTTGCCGGTGAGCACCCGCATCTGCCCCAGCGCGGCCGGGTTGCCGTCACTCTCGGCATCGAACGGCGCGAAGCTCCCGCCGGTGGCGCGCGCCGCGGGCGTCAGCGGGCGCCCGGGATGCCCCAGGCCGCGCACGCCGAAGATCGAGGACTGCGCCACGACCAGGCCGGGCAGCGCGGCCACGAGGAGCGCGGTGAAGGCCCCGCGCACGAGTCTCTGGGCCGCCACGTTAGGGATCCTCGAACGGGAAGGGTCGGGCAAAGGTGACGCGGAGCCGGGGTTCGAAGCCCGGCGTGCGCGAGGAGCCGAAGGTCGGGCGCGTGAAGGTGCTCGCCTCGGGCGACAGAATGAGGAGCAGCGCCGGGGGCAGCGAGTTGCCGCCCTGCCAGGTGCCGGCCGCGGCGCGGACCTCGATGCGCACCGTGTCCGTCTGCCCCGTGAGCACGGTGTCGATGCCGGCGAAGGCCGAGCTCGTGACCGCGGGCGACTTGGCGCCGAAGTCCGCCAGGATCGGCCGGGCCAGGATGAACGCGGTGTCGCCCGGGATGCCAGCCACGGGGACCCGGGGCAGGAGCTCGAGCGAGACACGGATGAGCTGGGCCGAGTCCCGCAGGTAGGCGGGCCAGTTGAAGCGCAGCAGGCTCCGGGCGCTCGGGACGCCGCCCACCGTCAGCAGGTCGGGGTCCAGGACCTCGGCCGCCTGGCTGCGGTAGGCGGCAAACTGGGCGGAGCGGATGAGGGTCCGCTGCACCGTGCTGTCCTGGTACGGCAGCCGGACGTAGGTGATGAACGTCGGGGCCACCGTCGCCGACGCCACGTTGCCGATCCGCACCGCCGTGCCCTGCGCGGCCCGCAGGCCGATGCCGAGCGCGAGGATGCCGGTGTCGGCCGGCGGGATGGCGACGCGGGCCAGCGCAGCCCCGCTCAGCACCCGCCGGTAGCGGCCTACCGTGTCGAGCACGAAGCTGTCCACCGTGTTGGCCACGGTGAACGCGGTGTCGAGGTCGGTGAAGGTCACCGTGCTGTCGGTGAGCGCGGGCATGCGATAGAGCACCAGCCGCGCGTTGGGCACCGACGTGTCCCGGTAGAGCAGCGCCACCTCGAAGGCCACCGAGTCGATGGTGTAGGCCTTCAGGGTGTCCTGGATCTCGAGCGAGTCCGGGCGCTTGGTGAAGCGCAGGACCGCGCGGTCCTCGCTCAGCGGGAACTGGTACGAGACCCGCAGGCCCGAGCCCGAGCCGGCGTTGACGAAGCCCGCGAAGCTCGTGTCCCCTGAGGCCACCGGCGTGAGCACGGTGTCCACGAGGTCGAAGCCGCCGGGGCAGAGCGCGGGGCAGTCGGCCGGGGCGGCCAGCTTCTCCTGGCAGGCGCCCGTCCCGAGGACGAGGGCCAGCAGGGTTCCTGCTCGAAAGCGACGCGTCAGATCCCACCTCATCACAAGCGAAAGCCCCCCGGAAGGAGCTCGTGAAGCGTCCACTGGCGGCGGCCCGACGGGCCCACCCCCACGACGCAAAGGTCCGGCGCAAACTCGAACAGCACCTGCCGGCAGGCCCCGCAGGGGCTCACCGGCGGCTCGGCATCGGCCACGATCACGATCCGCGTGAACCGCCGCGCGCCCGCGCTCACCGCCTGCGCCACCGCGCTCCGCTCGGCGCAGAGCGTCAGGCCGTACGAGGCGTTCTCGACGTTGCAGCCCGTGAAGACCCGCCCGTCGTCCGTCTCCAGCGCCGCTCCGACCCGGAAGTGCGAGTACGGCGCGTGGGCCTGCTCCCGCACCGCCCACGCCGCGGCCTCCAGCGGATCCTCAGCCACGCCACACCTCGTCGAGGAACGAGCGCCCCGCCGCGAGCGGCGGCACGCCGAAGAACTCGGCCAGCGTCTGCCCGACGTCGGCGAAGGTGGCGAGGGAGCCGAGCGAGACCGGCCGCACCTGGGGGCCCAGGGCCAGCACCGGCACCCGCTCCCGCGAGTGGTCGGTGGAGGGGGTGGTGGGGTCGTTCCCGTGGTCGGCCGTAATAATAACCAGATCCCCCTCCCGGACCGGAGCGAGCAGGGCCGGCAGCGCGGCATCGAGCGCCTGGAGCCCCTGGACGTAGCCCGGGACGTCGTTGCGGTGGCCCCAGGTCTGGTCAAACTCGATCACGTTGGCGAAGACGAGCCCGTCGGGCACGGTCCGGAGCGCCTCGCCGATCGCCGCGTAGGCCTCGGGGTTCCCGGCCGGGTGCGTGCTGGTGATGCCCCGGTGGGCAAAAAGGTCGTCCACCTTCCCGATGCCAAGCCGGGGGATCCCGGCCGCCTCCAGCCGGTCGAGCAGCGTGTCGGCCGGGGGGGGAAGGCTCAGGTCCTTGCGGCGCGGGGTGCGCTGCCAGTACCCCGGCTCCCCGGTGAATGGCCGGGCGATGACCCGCGCGGTGGCGTCGGGGCCCACCAGCAGCTCCCGCATCACCTCGCAGGCCTGGTAGAGCTCCGCCACGGGTACGAAGGCCTCGTGCGCCGCGATCTGGCAGACGCTGTCGGCCGAGGTGTAGAGGATCCAGGCGCCGGTGGCGAGGTGGGTCGGGGCCAGCTCCTCGAGGATGGCGGTGCCCGACGCCGGTCGGTTGCCCAGCACGCCGCGGCCGGTGCGCCGCGCCAGCTCGTCCGTCAGGCGCGCGGGGAACCCCGCGGGCCATGTCCGGAACGGCGTGTCCAGCACCAGCCCGCACAGCTCCCAGTGCCCGGTGGTGCTGTCCTTCCCGGCTCCCTGCGGCAGCGCCACCCCGTGGGCCGCCGCGGGCCGCTCGACCCGGGCCACGCCCGGCAGGTCGCCGCACCAGCCAAGGCCCAGCCGCTCGAGATGCGGCAGCGACAGCCCGCCGACGGCGCGCGCCAAGTTGCCGAGGGTGTCGCTGCCGGTGTCCCCGTAGGCGTCGGTGTCGGGCGCGGGCCCGATGCCGACGCCGTCGAGGACGATCAGCGCGGCCCGGCGGCCCAGGCGGCTCACGCGCCCTGCCCCGCCATCTCCGAAGTCACGAAGCGGAACCGGAGGGCGGTGAGCGCCTGCGTCAGGAGCTGCTGCTCGTCGGCATCGAGGTGGCCCGCGGTCTTCTGCTCCAGCATGCCGAGGGTGTCGATGAGGGTGCGAGCCACGTCGCGCGGGTTGGGGTTGCCGGGCGCACCGGGCGGGAGCTGGCCGTTCAGGGCCTGATCGGCCTGGTAGGCGAGGCCGGTGACGAGGGTGGCGAAGTGCGGGTTCATGCGTGATACCGCCGCGGGATCCGCGGTCCCATGCTGGTGAGGAGTTCGTAGCTGATCGTCCCGGCGCGTTTGGCCTGGTCGTCGAGGGAGACGAGGCCGCCGAAGACGGTGGCCACCTCGCCGGGCTCCACGGGCACGTCCGGGGCCACCATCACGAAGTCCATCGTGACCCGGCCGACGATGGGCGCGAGCCGGTCGCGCAGTTCCACCGCGCCGACGTTGCTTAGCGCCCGGTGGACGCCGTCGGCGTAGCCGATGCCCAGGGTCGCCACGCGGGTGTCGCGTGGGGCGGTCCAGGTGCCGCCGTAGCTCACCGTCTCCCCGGCGCGGACGATGCGCGTGGCCACCACCCGCGCCCGGAGCCGCACCACCGGCTCGGGCCGCGGGCCCGCGGCATCGCCGCCGTACAGGAAGATGCCGGGACGCACCAGGTCCGCCGCATAGTGCTTCCCCTGGAGCGCCGCCGCGCTGTTGGCCGCATGGACCACGGGCGGCCGGACCGGCAGCGCCTCGAGCACCTGCTGGAAGCGCCGCCATTGGCGATGCACCGATGCCGGGTCGCTGTCCGCCGAGGCAAAGTGGGTGAAGCAGCCCTCGAAGCCGGGGGCCGAGGCGAGCAGGTCCCGCCAGGCCGGCGTATCGCTCCAGCGGAAGCCGGTGCGGCTCATGCCGCTGTCGATGTCGAGGTGGAACGGCTCGGGCCCCTGGGCCAGCCAGGCCATCAGGGACTCGACGTCACCGATCGTGGGCCGGAGCGCGTGCGCGAGATAGCGGGGGATGAGCGCGGGGTGCAGCGGATGGAACACCAGGATAGGCCGGCTGATGCCGGCCGCACGGAGTTCCGCCCCCTCCTCGACCGTGGCCACGCCGAAGCCCCAGGGGTCCAGCGCGTCCAGCGCACGCGCCACCGGAATGGCCCCGACGCCGTAGCCGTTGGCCTTGAGCATGGGGAGGAGCCGGGCCCCGGACACAGCGGCCACGGTGCGGGCGTTGGCACGGAGGGCGCCGAGGTCGATGTCGGCCCAGGCCCGCTCCGGTTCGGGCGAGATTGACGGCATACTCACGCGGCGGATATGATACCGGCCACGGAGGATAAATGCAAGAAACATCAGCGCTTGGACGCGCTGTCCACATGGTCCGGGACCTGCGCCAGCGCTGCCCCTGGGACCGCGTCCAGACCCGCGAGACCATCCGCCCCTACCTCATCGAGGAAGTCTTCGAGCTCGACCACGCGATCGCCGACGGCAACCCCGCCGCCGTCCGCGAGGAGGTGGCCGACCTGCTGCTGCACCTGGCCTGGCAGCTGGTCCTGGGCGAGGAGCGGGGCGAGTTCACGGCGGACGAGGTGGCCCACGACCTCGAGACCAAGATGAAGCGGCGCCATCCGCACCTCTTCGACCTGGGTCCGGCGGAGCGCTGGGAGAGCCTCAAGCGGAAGGAACGGACGCGTGGCGTCCTCGATGGGCTCCCGCCCGCCCTCCCCGCCTTGCACCTCGCCTACCGGCTGCAGGAGCGGGCGGCCGGGGTGGGTTTTGACTGGCCGGACACCACGGGCCCGCTCGCCAAGGTGCGCGAGGAGCTGGCGGAGGTGGAGGCGGAACTCGCGGCCGTGGTGCCCCCGCCGCCCCCGTCCGGCGAGCCGACGGGCGAGCCCGTCCACCCCCATCCCCCCGACGCGCTCATCGACGAGATCGGTGACCTGCTCTTCGCCGTCGTGAACCTGGCCCGGAAGGCGCGGGTGCAGCCGGCCACGGCGCTCGACCGTGCCAACGCCAAGTTCCGGCGGCGCTTCGCGGCCATCGAGGCGCTGGCCGCCAAGCGTGGGATCGACGTGCCGACCGCCGGCCTCGAGGCGCTGGACCGGCTCTGGGACGAGGCGAAGGCGCGCGAAACGACGTAGGGCCCGAGCAACGCCCGGGCCCTACGGGTTGCTCCGCGGCGCCGCCAGCTTCAGGGATAGAGCCGGTGTATCTGCCGGGGGAAGGCAATCGTCTCCCGGATGTGGGGCAGGCCGCAGATCCACGCGACCGTGCGTTCCACTCCGAGACCAAACCCCGAGTGCACGAAGGTGCCGTACCGACGCAGGTCGAGATACCAGTCGTAGCCCTTGGGATCCAGTCCCTGCTCGTGGATGCGGGCCAGCAGCCGGTCGTAGTCGTCCTCGCGCTGGGAGCCGCCGATGATCTCGCCGTAGCCCTCGGGGGCCAGGCAGTCGTTGTTGAGCACGGTGCGGGGGTCGTCCGGGTTCTCCTTCATGTAGAACGCCTTGACGCCCTTCGGGTAGTTGTAGACGAAGACCGGCCGGTCGTACTGCTGGGCCAGCAGGGTCTCGTCATCGCCGCCGAGGTCCCGGCCCCACTCCATGTCGGAGCCGAGGCTGTTCAGGCGGGCCACGGCGTCGGTGTAGGAGATCCGGTGGAAGGGCGCCTGCACCCGCTCGAGCGGCGTGGTGTCGCGCTCCAGCTCCTTCAGCTCTTCCTTCCGCGCCTCGATGGTGCGGCCCACGATGTAGCTGACGAACTCCTCCTGCAGCCGCATGTTGGCGGCGGAGTCGTTGAAGGCCACCTCGGGCTCCACCATCCAGAACTCGGTCAGGTGGCGGCGGGTCTTCGACTTCTCGGCGCGGAAGGTGGGGCCGAAGCAGTAGACCTTGCCGAGCGCGGCTGCGGCCGCCTCCACGTAGAGCTGGCCGGTCTGCGCCAGGTAGGCCTTGCCGAGGTCGAAGTAGTCGGTGGCGAAGAGCTCGCCGGCCTGCTCGCCGATGGAGCCGGTGAGGATCGGGGTGTCCACCAGCGTGAAGCCGCGCTCGTAGAAGAAGTCGCGGATGGCCTTGACCACTTCGTTGCGCACCCTGGCGATGGCCACCTGGCGGCGGCTGCGGAGCCAGAGGTGGCGGTGCTCGAACAGGAACTGGGTGCTATGCTCCTTGGGCTGGATCGGGAAGTCCGTGGACGCGCCGATGATCACGAGGTCGCTGACGTGCATCTCGTATCCGCCCGGCGCCCGCGCCTCGGCGCGGACGGTGCCGGTGGCGGCCAGGCTGGTCTCCTGCGTGAGCGAGGCGATGCGGCCCCAGACCTCCTCGGGGACGTCGCGCTTGCTGACGACGAGCTGCAGGAGCCCCGTGCCGTCGCGCAGGACCACGAAGGCGAGCTTGCCGCTCGAACGGGACGTGGACACCCAGCCCTGCACCGTGACGACGGTGTCGGTGTGCTGGCCGAGGGCTTCGATGCGGACGGTGGTCATGGTCGGAGGTGGCCCGTGAGCGGACGGCAAATCGGGGCGTGGAGTCTAGCCATCGCCCTGATGGGCGTCAACGCGGCGTGCGGCGGGTACCGCCCGCCCATCGAGGGGCCGGTGGGCGGGGTGGCCCGGCCGGAGCCCATCCCCGGGACGCCGCTCACCCGGCAATGGACCGCCCGCATCGCCCGGGGGCCGAGCGGGCCGGTGGCGCTGGACTCGGCGCGGATCTACGTCGGCGCCGGGGACCGCCAGGTGCTGGCCGTGGAGCTCCGCAACGGCGCCACCCGCTGGTCGGTGCGGCTGGCCGGCCCGGTGGTCGGCGGGGTGGCGCTGGCGGGCGGGCGGGTCTACGCCGCGAGCGACCGCCCCGGGGGCAAGCTGCACGCCTGGGATGCCGAGAACGGCAACCAGGCCTGGGCCACCCGCACGGGCTACGTGGATGTGCCGCTCACCGTCGCCGGAGGCCGGGTCTTCGCCCTGACGCGGCGCGGGGTCCTGCTGGCGCTCGACGCCAAGACCGGCACCAAGCTCTGGCAGCGCCCGGTCCGGAGCGCCCGCATCGCCGTGGAGCCGCTGCCGGGCGAGCGGCTCCTGATCACCGGGTACGACAGCCTCGTGGTCGTGGCGCAGCGCGACGGCCGGATCCTCAGCCGGCAGCGCGCGCCGGGAGCCATGCTCGCCCCGTGGGTCCGCCATGCCGGCAGCCTGCTCACCGCCACCGGCGATTCCCTCGTCGTGGCGCTCGACGACTCCACGCTGGCCGAGCGGTGGCGGGTGCGGCTCGACGCACCCCTGACGGCCCCACCGACCCTCCGCGGCGACACCATCTACGCGGTGACCCGGGTCGGCACGCTCTACCGCGTGCTGCCCGGCCCCGGCGCCGAGGCGACGCGGCTCTCCTCGGCGGAGTGGCCGGCCACCGGCGCGCCCGTCGCGCTGGGGGCGTGGGTGCTCGTCGGCAGTTCCGACGGGGCACTCCGCGCATTCACGGAAGCCGGCGAGGAAGCCTGGCGGATCCCCCTGGGCCGCCCGTTCGAACTCCCCCCCATCCCCCTCCCCGGCGGCGACTTCCTCGCCCTCGGCGGGAAGGGCGACCTCACCCGGATCACCCCGTGACGGACCTGCCCCGCCGCCTCGGCGTGCTCTTCGTCCTGCTGGCGGCGCTGTCCGCGCTGGCGGGCCCGCTCGCGGCGCAGGACTCGCTGCTCGCGGCGCGGCGCGGCTCCCCCTTCCTGGTGAAGTACGGGAAGTGGGTGACGCTGGCGGCCGCGATCGGGATGGGCCTCCAGGCCCAGTCCGCCCACGAGGCGGCCGACCGGTCCTACCGGAAGCTCGAGCAGTATTGCCTGGATGACGACACCCGCTGCGACCTCGGGGGCAACGGGAAGTACCTCGACCCGGTGACCGAGGGCTACTACCAGGCGGCGAACCGCTCCGACCGCCGGGCGCGCCACTGGCTCCTCGGCGGCGAGGTGTCGCTGCTGGCCACGGCGGGCATGTTCGTGTGGGAACTGGCCCGGCCACGGCACCGGCCGGACAACATCCCCTTCGAGCCGGAGATGCGCTGGGACGGGCGGCGGGCGCGACTCGGCGTTTCGGTGGCCTTCTAGGCGTCGCGCGGCGGTCAGCCCGTGCGGAAGAGCTCGACGGCCCGCGGGTAACGCCCGAGGGCGCGTTCCTTGAGCGGGAGGTGGCGCGGCCGCACCAGCAGGGGGTCCTCGCCGAGGATCGCGGCGGCCACGCCGCGGGCCTGCTCCAGGATGGCGGTGTCCTCGGGGAGCCGCGCCAGGCGCAGCTCGAAGTCGCCCGCCTGCCGCTCGCCGATCAGGTCGCCCATTTTCCGTTCCTCGAGGTCCAGCTCCGCGATCCGGAAGCCATCCTCGGTGGCCGCGAAGGCCTTGAGGCGCGCCGGCACCGGGTCCCCCGCCATCAGCACGCAGAAACTCTCCCCCGCCCCGCGCCCGATGCGCCCCCGGAGCTGGTGCAGCTGCGCCAGCCCGAAGCGCTCCGGGTGCTCGATCACCATCACGGTGGCATTGGGCACGTCGATGCCCACCTCGATGACCGTGGTGGCCACGAGGACGTGGATCTCGCCGGCGCGGAACTGGCGCATGCGTTCGTCGCGCTCCGCCGGCTTCAGGCGGCCGTGCACCAGCCCCACGGTGAGGTCGGGCCAGCGGGCCTGGAGCTGGTCGGCCATGGTGGTGGCGGCGCGGAGGTCGGCGCGCTCCGACTCCTCGATGACCGGGAGCACCACGTAGGCCTGCCGGCCGGCGGCGCACTGCGCGTGCACGAACTCCAGGGCGCGCTCCCGCTGCTTCGCGGTGCGGACGCCGGTGGCGATCTTCCCGCGCCCCGGCGGCCGGGTCTTGAGCGTGGAGACGTCGAGGTCGCCGAAGCGGGTGAGGGCCAGCGACCGTGGGATCGGCGTGGCGGTGAGGAGCAGCACGTCAGGCGCGCTGCCCTTCCCGATGAGCTGCGCCCGCTGCTCCACGCCGAAGCGGTGCTGCTCGTCGATGACCACCAGGCCGAGCCGCTGGAACGAGACGCTCTCCTCGAGGAGCGCGTGGGTCCCCACCACGAGGCGTGCCTGGCCGCTGGAGAGTTTCTTCCGGGTGGCCGCCTTCTCCGATGCGGTGAAGCGACCCACGAGCAGCACCGGCGCCAGGTCGAGCGGCTCGAGCAGGCGGGACAAGGTGGCGAAGTGCTGTTCCGCGAGCAGCTCGGTGGGCGCCATGAGGGCGGCCTGGTGCTCGTTCTCGAGGGCCAGCAGCATGGCGA
>CAZRCT010000104.1:8863-10973 GCA_964598655.1 uncultured Gemmatimonadaceae bacterium | reverse complement strand
AGCTGGTTCTTGGCGTTCTGCTTCCGGATGGTGAAGCCGAGGTCCACCGCGGAGAGCAGCCGGATGTCCGAGCGCTCGGCGTCGATGCGCATCAGGATCTGCCGGTTGTTGGTCACGTGCGGGGTGACCTTGAGCTGGATGCCCGTCTCCTTGAACTGCACGCTGGCCTGGGCCTGCTGCCCGCCGCCGCCGCCGCCCTGGGAGCCGAAGTCCACGATGCGGACCGGCACGTCTTCACCGACGCGGATCAGCGCCTCGCGGTTGTCCACGGTGGTGATGCTCGGCTCGGCCTGCACGTCCGCGAGTTCGATGCCCTGGAGCGCGTCCACGAAGCTGGTGAAGCGGAAGCCGCCGATGGACGTGGCCCAGATCAGGGAGAGCGCCGGCGCCTGGATCAGCGCCTCGGCGTTGGCCACCGCGGCCACGCCGTCGCCCGCGATGTTGAAGTCGCTGTCGAGCGGGTCGCCGGTGGCCGGGTCGGTGCGCTGCACGAACCGGTTGAAGAACGGCCCGTCATCCGCGCCGAGGTCGTACTTGATGCCGAGGGCCTCGGTGTTGGTGCGGTCCACGAAGATCAGCTTGGCCTGGATCGAGATCTGCGGCGTGCGGACGTCGAGGTTGCGGACGAAGTCCTGCACCTCGCCGATGCGGCTGCGGGTCTCGGTGATGATGAGCGAGTTGGTGGTGGTGTCAGACACCACGTTGCCGCGCTTGGTGAGGATCGACTTGACGCTCGGCGCCAGCTGGCCGGCCGAGGCGTAGTTGATCGGGACCATGCGGGTAGTGAGCGGCTCGAGGGAGTCGAGCGCCGCCAGCGCCAGCGGCGAGTCCACCCGGATGATGCCGCCGGGGAGCTCGATGGCCTGCAGCCCCTGCGAGGCCAGCACCGCGGCGAAGGCCTCGGTCCACGGCTGGTTCTTGATCTCGGCCGTCACCTCGCCCTTCACGTCCTTGCCGAGCACGATGGTGCGGCCCGAGAAGGAGGCGAAGCCGGCGATCACGTCGCCGATGCTGGCATGGTCCCAGGTCACCGTGATGCGCGGGGCCTGCACCGGCGCGGCGGCCGCGGCGGGCTGCGGCGCCGGCACCAACACCTCGGGCCGGTCGGCGCTGGCGCCGGCGGGCGTGGTGAGCTCGCGCGGGGCGGTGTTGGACCAGGCCAGGAAGGTCCGGTCGGTGCCGAAGCGGACCCGGACGGCGCCGTTGGCCTGCTCCACCGTGTAGTCCCGCGGCCCGTCGAGCGTGATCGCGATGCGGACCACGTCGGGGCGGAACTGGGAGTAGCGGACGTCGCGGATGCCGGCCCGGGTGACGCCGTCGTAGGCGGCCCCCGTCTTCCGGAGCGTCGCGCCGGTGATGTCGATGACCACCCGGTCGGGCTCGCGGAGGACGAAGTCCCGGACCTCCACGGTCCCGTCCACCGCGACCACCAGCTCGGCGAAGCCGGGCGTGGAGATCACGCTGACCGTGGTGACCTCGCCGGGGCCGGCGGGCGTGTCGGCGGCGGCGAGCGGCGCCGCGAGCAGGGCCGCAAGGGCCAGGGCGGTGCGGAGCATGCGCGTCATGGGGTCTGATCCTCCCTCTTCCGGAGCGACAGGGTCTCCTGGCGCTCGAATCCGATGTCCTCGACCGTAAAGACCACGTCCGTCTGCCGGATCTGGGCCACCTTGAGGCGGCCCAGCCGCTCGCCCACCCGGAGGGTGTAGCGCTTCTGGTTCGACTTGTCACGCAGCACGGCGATGCTGTTGGCCGCGCGGCGGGTGTCGAGATAGACCCCGACCAGCAGCAGGTCGTTGAACTCCGGGCCCACCTTGTCCTGCGTGATCAGGGAGACGAACGGATCGCGCGCGCCCCCCGCGTAGGTGAACGACTCGCGCAGCACTTCCGTCTCCTTGGCCAGGCGGAGGGAATCCGCCCGGATGCTGTCGGTGCGCGCCTTGGCCAGGCTGTCCCGCGTCCGCCGCTCGGCCAGCTGGCGGAGCGAGTCCTGCTTGGCGCGCTCGCGCGCCTGGCGGATCGAGTCGGCGCGCATCACCTGCAGCTGCTGCGGCGTGAGCGCCGGCTTGGCCGGCGTCGCCGGGGCCGGGGCGGGGGCCGCCGCCACCTTCTT
>CAZRCT010000104.1:0-8763 GCA_964598655.1 uncultured Gemmatimonadaceae bacterium | reverse complement strand
GGCTTCGTCGCTTCGACCGGGGTGCCCGGCGCCGGCTTCGCCGCCGTGCTCGTGGCGGGCTTGCTGGTGTCAGGCTTGGCCGCCGCGGCGGGGGTGCCCGGCGCCGGCTTGGCCGCGGTCCCGGCCGCCGGCTTGGTGGTGTCCGGCTTGGCGGCGGTCGCCGCGGGCGCCGGCTTCGGCGCGGGGGCGGTGCCGCAGGCCTGCGTCACCTCGGGCGGGACGGTGCCGGCGGCCGCCTTCTGGAGCGCCGCCCGGCCGGCCGCGCTGCGGCCCAGGACCTTGATCACGGAGTCGCTGCAGGCGGTGTACTTGGCCCGCATGGTGGAGTCCTGCACGGCCGCCTGGCGGAGCGAGTCGCGCCGCGCGCGCATCGCCGCCATGTCCACGGCCGGGGCCTCCTCTTCCTTCTTCCCACCGCAGGCCAGCGCCCCGAGGGCGAGCCCCACGAGCAGGGTGCGGAGGAGCGTATCACGTGCCACGAGTGGAGTCCTCCGGCGTCGAGGTCTTCACGAACGTGCGGATCTGGAAGCGGGCCTCGAGCAGCGCGCCCGAGCTGTCCCCCAGGGCCTTGGCGTTCTGCGCGTTGACCGCGCCGAGCGTGAGGTCCACCGGGACGATGATCCGCCGGAGGCTGGCCACGTCGGAGAGGAACTCGCCGAGCTGGTCGTAGCGGCCCACCACCGAGTACTGGTACTTGTAGGTCTCGAACGGCGCCGGCCCCGGCTCGGGCGGCAGCGGCTGGAAGTTGGCCACCATCACCCCGCGGATCTTGGCGCGGGTGGAGATCTCGTCCATGAGGTTGGCCACTTCGTTCCGGTCGGGCACCAGGGTGCGCAGCAGCTCGAGGCTGCCGCGGTAGCCCTCGAGGCGGCGACGCAGGTCTTCCACGCTGCCGGTGGCCAGCAGCCGCTTGGCGCTGTCGGTCAGCGCCACCAGCGAGTCGATGGACTTCTGCCGGGCCACGATGCTGTCCTGCGTCTGCTGCACCCCGCGGAGCCCCACCGCATCGAGGCCCGTGCCGGAGTAGCCCACATAGCCGATGGTGGCGGCAATGAGGATCAGGAGGATCGGGACCTGCTTGTCAGCACCGATTGCCATACGTCACCTCACCGACTGGCTGAGCGGGACGGTGCGGATGTACGCGGAATCCGCCGGCGAGAACGTCGCCATGATCGTGAAGGCCGTCACCGGCCGTTCCTTCTCCAGCACCGTCTTGGCCTCCACCGGCGTCACCTCGTTGAGCCAGGGCGAGGCCTCGAGCTGGCGCAGGAAGCGGGTGTACGCCTGCAGGTCCATGGTGCGCCCCTCGAGCCGGAACTTGAGCTGCGGCGGCGGCGCGTTCTCCGTGGTGTCGGTCACCGGCGGCGGCGACTGCGCCGTCATGGACAGGAGCCAGGTGTAGGGCGGCAGCGCCTTCGCCACCTCGTCCAGCACGTGCGGCCAGACGTAGCGGTTGCCATCCACCCCGCGGATGGTGGCGATCTGCGCCAGCAGCGAGTCGCGGATCCCCTCGGCCCGCCGCTTCTGGCGCAGCAGGTTGTCGAACCGCTTCTGCTCGTCCCGGGCCGCCTCGAGCTGCGGCGCGAGCGCGTTGTACTTGGAACTCGCCGAGATGAAGGCCCAGCCCAGGCCCACGGTGACGAGGAGGCACGCGGCCACCGCGCCCACCAGCAGCGGGTCCTTGACCTTGCTCCCGAGCGCCTTGAAGCGCTCCAGGAACTGCTTCGATCCGCCACCTGCGGCCTTGCGCTTCTGGCCGGGACGGAGATTGACGGTAATCATCATGGGGCAGTGTCCTCGGCGGGGCTCAGGCGGCGGTCCGCAGGGCGAGCCCGATCGGGAGCATGAGCAGCGGGGAGATCTCGTCCATGTTCATCGTGGAGAAGACCCCCTCCGCCACGCGGAGCCGGGCGAGCGGGTTGGCCAGCTCCACCGGCAGCCGCAGCCGGTCGGCCAGCACCTTGTCGAGCCCCGGGATGCGGCCACCGCCCCCGGTGAGCCAGAGGCGCGAGATCCCGCCGGCCGAGCGGCTGGCCGACTGCAGGAACGCCGCGGCGCGCTCGATGCCGACGGCGAGTTCCTCGCCCCGGCTCTCGAGGAACGGATCCAGGATCTCGCTCCGCTCGAAGCCCTGCAGCAGCTGGTCCGCCTCTTCCGCCGACAGCCCGCGCTCGCGCTGGATGTCCTCCCGGAAGCGGCGCGTCCCCACCGGCAGGTCGCGCGTGAGCACGGGAATCCCGTCCTCGAGGATGTTGATGTTGGTCATTTCATGGCCGATGTTCACCAGCCCGACCACGCCCCGCATCTCGTCGGGGTAGTTGACCTCGAAGGCGTTGTGCAGGGCGAAGGCGTCCACGTCGATCACTGACGCCTGGAGCCCCGCCTCCGCCAGCAGCGCCACCTTGTTTTCCACGAGTTCCCGCTTGGCGGCCACCAGGAGGACCGTCATCTGGAGCCCCTCACCCTCGGGGTCCAGGATCTGGAAGTCGAGCTCCACGTTCTCCATGTCGAACGGGACGTGCTGCTCGGCCTCCCAGCGGATGACCTCCCGGGCCTCCGCCTCCTTCATCCGGTCCATCTGGATCTTCTTGATGATCACGTCGCGCCCGCCGACCGCGATCACCGCCTGCTTGGTCTTGATGCCGGCCGAGGCGAGCAGGCCCTTGATGGCATCGGCCACGATGCCCGGGTCCATGATCTCGCCCTCCACGATGGCGTCATCCACGACGCTCGTGTAGGCGACCTTGCTCAGGATCGGGTCCCCGGCCCCATGCGTGATGGCGACCAGCTTGATCAGCCCCGAGCCGATGTCCAAGGCCACAGTGGTCTTCTTGCGGCTGAAAAGCCCCATAGTGTCCGACCAGGTCTGAATTGCTGGAAAGAGGGAGTGGCAGGCTATGCTACAACCCGCCCCAAATTTTGTCAAGCTACCAAGCTGCTTGAGGCCAACTCAACAAGCTATTGGAAAAATGCAACTTATGCCGCAGCTAGTCACACGGAACTTGAACGATACCGGGCTTTTCCGACTCCTATGCAGGCCTCATACCGCCGCCACCCCCAACTATCGGTGGTCTCGCGGAACTACATGAGGTCAAGTGCCGTAAACCGCTGATTTACTTGGAGATACAGAGAAAACGCCACCAGAAGCCCCTCCGGTGGGGGGCGGCTGGTGGCGATCCCTCTTCACGACAGAACGGCGGGCGATCCAGGGGATCGCCCGCCGTGGTCCTGCCGCCTCAGCTTACCAGCAGGCCGGGGAGCCTTCCGCGGTCACGGCCGCGTTCGGGCTGTTGGCCGCCACGCCGACGAAGATGCCGCAGTTCGACGGGGTGCCGGTCACGGCCGGGTTGGTCATGGTGGCCTTCCAGCCAGCCGCGTCGATGTAGGTCAGCGTCAGCACGTTGCCCGAGCTCGGGGTGAAGACCACCACACCGCCGGCGCCGGTCGCCGCGTTGGTCTGGGTCGTGGCGCTGGTGGCGCCCGCGTAGTTCGCGTTGTCCGAGAAGAAGGCCTCCTGGGCCGTCACCAGGTTGCGGAGGTCCGACTTCATCGAGGCGACGATCGCCTTCTGCTTGGTGTTGGCGAACTTCGGGATCGCGATCGCGGCAAGGATGCCGATGATGACGACCACGATCAGGAGCTCGATGAGGGTAAAGCCCTTGCGGTTCATGCTGCCTCCAGAGTTTCAGTAGGTCCCGCTACGATGTGAGCCGATGAATGTCGTGACTATTGGCACTGCCCCGCGCGCCGCTTACCAGCAGGCCGGCGAACCCTCGGCCGTCACGGCCGCGTTCGGGCTGTTGGCCGCCACGCCGACGAAGATGCCGCAGTTCGACGGGGTGCCGGTCACGGCCGGGTTGGTCATGGTGGCCTTCCAGCCAGCCGCGTCGATGTAGGTCAGCGTCAGCACGTTGCCCGAGCTCGGGGTGAAGACCACCACACCGCCGGCGCCGGTCGCCGCGTTGGTCTGGGTCGTGGCGCTGGTGGCGCCCGCGTAGTTCGCGTTGTCCGAGAAGAAGGCCTCCTGGGCCGTCACCAGGTTGCGGAGGTCCGACTTCATCGAGGCGACGATCGCCTTCTGCTTGGTGTTGGCGAACTTCGGGATCGCGATCGCGGCAAGGATGCCGATGATGACGACCACAATCAGGAGCTCGATGAGCGTGAAGCCCTTGCGATTCATGCTGCCTCCGTGGACCGATCTGGTGGTGAATGCCAATAGTCTGGGTGCTGCGACGCCGGACTGAATGGCAACCCATATGCCACCGCCTCATGAACGTCGTCAAACCATTCAAATACAAGGACTTACGGCGATTTTCCAGGTCCGGGCGCCTGTCCGGTCACCGTCCGCACTACCGGATTTTGCGGGAACGTCTTTCCTCTTCCTTCGCCCAGGTGGCCCGAAATGGCTACTTCTGCCGCCTGGCCGGCCCCAACCTCATGGCCAGCGCCAGAATCCGCGCGGCACGGGCCGGAGTGGTCGCCCGGCACCCAGCAGGGCCAGGCGCACGGCGCAGGTGGATCGCCGGGCATGCGCCAGATCCTCCACTTGGAGGCCCCCGTCGGCGAGGATGACCCCCTCGACCAGCGCCTGATCGCGGAGCCTCACCTGCCCGGCGGCCAGGACCACGCCCACGAAGTGGGCCGAGCCGGCAAAGTCGAGGTCGCCGGCGGCGAGGAGGATCCCCTGCCCGAGGCCATCCTGCATCCGGAAGGGGCTGCCGACAGCGATCAGGGGCCGGTGGTTGCCACACGGCCCGGCGAGGGAGGCGGGATCGCCCCAGTTGTCGGCCCGGGAGGTGTCGCAGACCCCCAGCGTGGTGACGGGGCCGGGCGTGGCCACCTGGGCTGACACCTGGTGATCGGCCGCCGCGGCAAGCGCGGTGACGCCGGCAACCGGGAGGCGATCGACGAAGCCCGCGGACAGGGCCGAGTCGGGTACGACCGGCGGAGTCCCGACGAGACACTGCCCGGAGGGACAGCCCACCACCGGCGTCACTGCCGGGATGGTGCCGAGGTGGAGCGCCGATGCGCCGCTGTCGGGCGGGGGACAGAGGGGGGACCAGCCGGCCGGGGCCTGATCCGGGCCGGAGAGGGCACTGTCGGCCAGCAGCATCACGGGGCCGTGCACGAAGGCGGCCGCGGAATCGGGGATCCCGGGGATCTCGAGCCGAAGGAGACGGCCGAGCCCCTCGCGGGCGAGGAGATTGCCGCCGCCGTCGCGCAGTTCACCAGTGCTGCGGAGCAGGTAGAGGGCGGCACCGAGGCGCAGGAGCGAGTCGGCGCGCCGGAGGCCGTCGGTGAGCAGGGCGGACCCCGGGAGCGCGTCCGCGCCGCCGACCGGGAGTCCCCGCGCGAAGGCAGGGTTCCAGTGTGCCTCCCGCTCGGCGAGGCCGGAGAGGGCGGCGGCACGGGCGCGGGCCTGGGCCAGCGTTCGGTCGCCGGCGCGGGCGCGGAGCCGGCCGGCGGCGAGGGCCAGCGCGGCCAGGCCACCCAGCAGCACGACGACCAGGAGGGCGAGCAGCAGCGCACCACCGCGACGGTTCATGGGACGAGGTTCCGGGGATGGAGCGTGAGTCCGGCGCTGTCGCGTCCGGTGGCGGGGGCGCCGGCGAGGAGGATGTGGATGGCGCGCACCGCTGCCGGATTGGTGGCGGCGAGCGCCAGCGAATCGGTGTAGGCCAGCCGGAACCCGCCCGGGGCGAACGGCCCCGCGAGCGGCTGGATGCCTTCGCCCGCACTCACGGAGCGGACGCCGAACCACCACTTTCCCTGCGATTGGTAGAAGCGCGCCTGCATCACCTCGAAGCTCCGGGCCGGGAGGAGGAGCGGGAGGTCGGTGCGGGTGGCGAGCGTGGTATCGAGCACCGTGGTGACGCGGAGGGCGGGCTCGCCCCCGCAACTCGCGGCGCCGACGCCGAGGACGGGAACGGCGAGCCAGCGCGCGCTCCGGGCGGGGGTGGTGTCGGAGTCTATATAGAGGAGCAGGCTGTCCCGGCCGGCCTGGGGCAGGCGGGCGGCCACCCAGCGCCGCTCCAGCAGCCAGACCCCGGTGGGTGCCAGACGGCAGGCGAGCCCGGCGCCCCGCGTGGCTCGCCAGGTCACGGAGTCGCCGGCCATCTGGGTGAGGTCCACGCCGGTGGAGTCGTCGGCCGCGAGATCGGCGAGGTCCTGGTCCAGGAAGTCCAGCGTGGCGTCGAAGCTGGCGTGGAGCTGAGCGGCCTCGAGGGTGGCGCGCGTGTTCCGCTCCGCCTGCAGGCTGGCCCGGACGAACACGCCCCCGATGAGCCCGAGCAGCACCAGCGCCAGCATCACCTCCACCAGCGACACCCCGCGACGGCTGGTCAGCGGCATGCGAGAAACCCCTGCCCGGTGTCCGCGTGGATGCCGCGCGCCGTGGGATAGGTGATGATGTATTGCAGCACGAGCCCCCCGGTGGCCGGTGTGCCGCTCCACTGGATCAGGACCCCACGCGCACCGGGGACTGGTCCCGGCAGCGTGGCCGGGCAGCGGCCGGCGGCGGCGTGGACCAGGTCACGGAGTCCCTCGAAATCCCCCGAGAACCGGCGCCCGGCGGCCGACGCACGCCGGGCCTCCCCGGCCAGCCGGGTGGAGAGCCCGATGGTGGCCCCGGCGCCGAGGGCGCCCACCGCAAGCACGGTCAGGGCCAGGAGGCACTCGAGGAGGGTGACACCGCGATTGTCGAGGGGCATGGCACCGTCGCCGTGGGAGACGGGCCGATTCTACATGGGAGGCGCCGAAGTTCCGGGCACAGGACGACGCGCGCCGGTGCAATCCAACGCGCGTCAGGGCGCGCGTGGCGTCAGGACGCTGTCGAGCTGGCGGGAAAGAAAGGTCAGGTCCGGATCCTTGGCCTCCGCCTTGGCGGCCATGGCCGCACGGGCCGCGGGCACGCTGTCCACCTGGACCAGGCAGAGGACCAGCTTGCTGCGCGCCTTGTACAGCGTGGGGCCCGCCGCGATGGCCGCGCGCAGCCACGGCAGCGCCTCGGCGCAGCGGCCGTGCTCGATGTAGCGGTCGGCGTAGTCCTCGAGCAGGTTCGGGTCGTCCGTGGAGAGCTGCAGGGCGGTCCGGTACTCCGCCTGCGCCTCCGCCAGCTGGCCGGCGCGGTAGAGCATGCCGGCCTGGGCCCAGTGCGCCTTGTAGCTGAGCGGGGCATCCAGCACCGTCTGCGCGTAGAGGGTGGGATTGTCCCGCCACACCCGGAGCCGCACCGCGTGCCAGGTGCCCGCCACGGCGAGGAGGAGCCCGAAAGCGGCCCACGCCACGCGGCGCTCCGCCGGCGACGGCACCGGCCCCACCCGCAGCCGCCAGTCCACCAGTCCCACCGCCACCAGCACCGCGCCGATGCTGGGCACGAGAAGCGTCCGCTCCGCGAGCAGGATCCCGGTGCGCACCGCGAGGTTGCTCACCGGGAAGAGCGTCACGCCCATCCACGCCACGCCGAGCGTCACCACCGGCGCCGGGCGGCGGGCGCGCCATGCCAGCCAGGCAATCCCCAGGAGCGCCCCGAGCCCCAGCACCTGCCCCGGCCCGAGGCCGGTGGCCGCGGCCAGTTCCTGCGGCATGTAGTCCGATTGGAGGTGGGCCGGCAGGAAGAGGAGCCGGAGCCACTCCGTGACCACCGGGAGCATGGTGAGGACGCGCTCCCCGACGCTGGCCGTCCGGAGGGCGACGTGCGGGATCTCCCCCACGAGGCCACCGAGCACGGCGATCCGGGCGGCCACGTAGGCCGCCACCACCAGGAGGCAGGCCGCGTAGCCCGGCCAGAGGCGGCGGAGGCGCGCGCCGAGCGGGTGCGGGTCCGGCACCACCGTCAGCTCCACGGCGGCGAGCAGCCCCAGCAGCACGGCGCCGTTCTCCTTGGTGAACACCGCCGCCGCCCCGAGCGCCACGATGGCCGCCCAGCGGTTGCGGCCCAGCCGCTGCGCCTGCCGGCCGCGGAGGTAGAGGAGGGTGGCCCAGGCCAGGGCCAGCGCCACCCACAGGTCGGCCTGGCCCACCACGCCGCCGATGGCCTCCGTGTGGACGGGGTGCACGGCAAAGAGCAGCGCCGCGCAGCCGGCAGCCACCGGCGGCAGCAGCTCGCGGAAGAGGAGCAGCAGCACCCCCGCGAGCGCCGCCGCGAGCGCCCAGCTGGTCACGTGGAACGCCCACGGCTCGCCCCGACCCACCGCCCACTCCACGGTGTACGCCACCATGGCGAGCGGCCGGTAGAGCGCCGCGCCCACCTCCGGCGGCCAGTACGACTCGGTGAAGCGATGCAGCACGTGCCCGAGGTCGTGCACCCGCGCGTTGCCGGCGATGATCGGGAGGTCGTCCTGGGTGAAGCCGTTGCCGACGCCGGTGGCGGAAACGGCAAGGGCCACCGCGACGACCGCGATGGCCCAGGGAAGCAGGCGGCGCCCGGCCTGGCCGGTGGTCATTCCGCGGCGGCCTGTTCCTCGTACCGGGAGAGCTTCCGGTACAGCGTCGAGGGATCGATGCCGAGCACCTCGGCCGCGCGGGTCTTGTTGCCGCCCTCGCTCTGCAGCACGTACATGATGTACGCGCGCTCGATCACCTCGAGCGTCGGGTTGGGGAGCGTGCGCTCGGCCACGAGCGGCTCCTTGCGGCGGCGGGTGATCCGCTCGGGCAGCGCCGCGGCCTCGATGATGTCGCCGCGGGTGAGCACCCAGGCATGCTCGAGCGCGTTCTCCAGCTCGCGCACGTTGCCGGGCCAGTCGTAGACCATCACGGCGTCGA
>CAZRCT010000103.1:9691-11325 GCA_964598655.1 uncultured Gemmatimonadaceae bacterium | reverse complement strand
TCTCGTAGGTGCCCTGCACGATGCCCTGCGAGCCGATGTAGATCCACGAGCCCGCGGTCATCTGCCCGTACATGGTGAGGCCGGCCGCCTCGAGGCGCCGGAACTCGTCCCAGGTGGCCCAGCGCGGCACCAGGTGCGCGTTGGCGATGAGGACCCGCGGGGCCTCCTCATGGGTGCGGAAGACGCCGACGGGCTTTCCGCTCTGGACCAGCAGCGTCTCGTCGTTCTCGAGGCGGCGGAGGGTGGTGACGATCCGGTCGAAGCACTCCCAGTTCCGGGCCGCCTTCCCCGTGCCCCCGTACACCACGAGGTTCTCGGGCCGCTCGGCGACGGCCGGGTCGAGGTTGTTCATGAGCATGCGGAGCGCCGCCTCCTGGTGCCAGCCTTTGCAGCTCAGGGCGGTGCCGGTGGGGGCGGTGATGACGCGGGGCGCGGAGAGGGTAGCCATGGACAGTCCTGGAGGGCCGGCTCAGGGACGGAGCCGGGCGATCGCGGCGAGGAGGCGGTCGATCTCCCCGGGGGTCGTGTAGCAGGCGCAGCCGACACGGACCAGGCCGTCGCCGGCAAGGCCGAGGAGCCGGGCGACGGTGGCGGCGTAGAAG
Organism: uncultured Gemmatimonadaceae bacterium; assembly: GCA_964598655.1. Lineage (GTDB taxonomy): Bacteria > Gemmatimonadota > Gemmatimonadetes > Gemmatimonadales > GWC2-71-9 > JADJOM01. The sequence continues at coordinate 10,723 of CAZRCT010000103.1, read as the reverse complement.
TCGCCGTTGGAGACGAAGAGGGCCTCGTCCACGAGGCGGGTGGCCACCTGGGTGGAGTCGAGCCCCCGGACGGTGAAGGAGACCGTGGGGGTGCGCGGCCGCGCGGGCGGCGGGCCGTACCGGGTGACCCCCGGGATGCCGCCCAGCCCCTCCCAGAAGCGCTCCACCAGCGCCTGCCCGTGGGCGTGGAGCCGACGGGCGGCATCATCGAGGCGCGCGCGGCGGGTGGCGCCCGCGCCCAGGGAGGCGAGGAAGTCCACGGCCGCGGCGGCGCCCACGATGCCCTCGTGGTTCAGGGTGCCGGTCTCCAGGCGTTCGGGCGCCTCGTTGGAGGCGGGCTCCAGCTTCGGGACGTCGAGCGCCTCGACCGCGGCCCGGCGGCCGAAGAGGATTCCCACGTGGGGGCCGTAGAACTTGTAGCTCGAGCAGGCGAGGAAGTCGCACCCGATGGCCTGCACGTCGATCCGCCCGTGGGCCGCGAAGTGCACCGCGTCCACGAAGGTGAGCGCGCCGGCCGCGCGGGCCAGCCGCGCCGCGCGCGCCACGTCGCTGATGGTGCCGAGCGCGTTGGAGGCGGCCCCGATGGCCACCAGCCGGGTCCGCGGCCCGATGGTGCGCTCGAGCGCCCCGTAGTCCAGCTCCCCGCTCTCGAGGTGGAGCGGCACCCAGCGGAGCGTGATGCCGCGCTCGCGCGCGAGCGCCTGCCACGGGGCCACGTTGGCATGGTGGTCGAGCTCCGTCACCACCACCTCGTCCCCCGGGCCCCAGGCGCGACCCAGGGCGCGGGCCAGGTGGAAGGTGAGCGTGGTCATGTTGTTGCCGAAGACGACCTCGTCCGCGCTGCACTGGAAGAAGTCGGCGAAGGCCTGGCGTGCCGCGAGGAGCGCGGCGTCAGTCTCGACGCTGGTCGGGTACACCCAGTGGGTGTTGGCGTTGTGATGATACAGGTAGTCTGTGATGGCCTCGACGACGGCGGAGGGCACCTGGGTGCCGCCGGGCCCGTCGAAGTAGGCGACCGCCTGGCCGCGGTGG
>CAZRCT010000103.1:0-9591 GCA_964598655.1 uncultured Gemmatimonadaceae bacterium | reverse complement strand
GGGCACCTGGGTGCCGCCGGGCCCGTCGAAGTAGGCGACCGCCTGGCCGCGGTGGGTGCGGGCCAGCGCCGGGAACTGACGGCGGACCTGGTCGAGATCGTAACCGGCGTGCATCGGGGAGACAGCGGTCATGGCTGGCGCGGCGGGACCGGGGAAAGGGGTGTCGGCATCGAGTCGTGAAGATGGGCACGCGCCTCGGCGCTGTCCACCAGCACGAGGAGGGTCTCGAATTCCGGCCGCCCGCGCTGAAGGTGCTCTCGCGCCACGGCGCGCGCCTCCTCGAAACGGTGGAGGGTGCTCAGGCAGCCCACGAGCCGGGCGGCCGTCATGTCGCGCCCCGGGGCGAGGGCCAGGGCGAGGCGGTACTGGACGACGGCGCGCTCGCAGTGGCCCATGCGGCGCTCGAAGGAGCCGCGGTCATCATACACCTGCGGGTCGCGGTCGAAGAGGGTGATGGCGTAGGCGTAGGCGCGGCGGGCGTCGGCCTCCCGGCCGTCCAGCACCATCTGGCCGGCGTAGTTGCGCCAGGCCCAGTAGCTCCGGGGCGCGTCGAGGATGGTCTGGGCGTAGAGCGTACGCGAGTCCGTCCAGACCGGCGCCCGGGTGGCGCTCCGCCAGACGCCCAGGGCCAACAGCGCCACCGCGGCGGCCCCGGCCGCGCGACGCGCGAGTGCCCCGCGATCGACGGCCCACAGCTCCACCACCGCCCCCGCCACCAGCACGAGCCCCACGCTCGGGAGGAACAGCGTCCGCTCGGCCGCGATGATGCCGGTGGGCGTGAGCAGGTTGGCCACCGGCAGCAGCGCCGCGCCCATCCAGCCCAGCCCGACCACCGTGAGGGGCGCGACGCGGCGCAACCGGAGGGCAAGGTAGAAGACCACCAGCAGTACGCAGGCGCCGACGAACTGCGCCGGCCCGACGCCGCTGGCGATCATGATCTCCTGCGGGCTGTAGTCCGCCGCGAGGTCCGCCGGCCAGACCAGGAGCCGCGCCCAGAGCGACACCACGCCGAGCATGGTGAGCGCCCGGAACGGCCAGGCGAGCCCCACCCACGCCGCGTGCGCCTCTTCCCCGCCGAGGGAGCCCGTGACGGCCGTGCGGACGGTGAGCCACGCCGCGGCCACCAGCACGAGCGGCAGGAGCAACCGGCCCCTCTCGCGCCAGGACGCTTGGGGAAGCGCAGGCTCGAGCGCGAGGAGGAGCAGCGGGAAGATGGCACCCGTCTCCTTCGTGAGGCAGGCGGCGAGGTAGCAGGCGGCGATGAGCCCGCGCCGCTGGTGGCTGTAGCCCTCCCGCCGCGCATCCACGTACGCGAGCGCACCCGCCAGCATGAAGCCGGCCGCCCAGAGCTCGCCCTGCCCCACCACGTTGGCCACCGCCTCCACGTGCACCGGGTGCACGGCAAAGAGGGCCCCGGCGAGCGCGGCCCGCCCCTCGGAGAGGAATCGCCGCGCCAAGGTGTACACCAGCACCGCGACGAGTGCGTAGCCGAGGACGCTCACCAGATGGAAGACCAGCGGTCGCCCCTGGCCAGCGGCCCACTGCACCGCGAAACCCAGGACCGTGAGCGGCCGGTAGAGCCGGCCGGGACCAACCAGCGGGACCTCGGGCCAGTAGGTCTCGAGGAATCGATGCGGGGCCGTGCGGAGCTGGTGCACGGCCCCGTTGTTGACGACGAGCTGGACGTCGTCGTAGGCGAAGCCGTTGGGGAGGCTGGTGAAGGAGGCGGCGAGCGCGAGTCCCGCCACCAGGAGGAGCGAGAGCCGGCCCTGCAACAGCCGCCGGGCGGGCGTCTGGCCGTCAGCCATGCGACGTGACGGGAGTCGGGCAGTTCAGGCGAATTCCGGCGAGGGCTGCCGGGTGCCGCGAATCGAGCTGGGGCAGAGGCGCCTCCTCAAGGCGTTACAGGATAGCGACTTAGCGGACCGGCAGCGATCGGCTCCGGCTCGGCACGGTTGCTGCTTTGGAGGGGGCGGGGCCGATGACTGCCGGCCTCCCAGCGGCACCGTGCCGCGTCACGCCTGGCCTGAGATCGGTCCCATGAAGCCTGCCGTCCCGAACGACCAGCAGCGCCACGAGTACCTCCGCACCCTGTGGGGGAAGGAAGGCTCCCTGGGCCGGGCCGCCTGGCGCTACGCCACGATGACGGGCGACACGGTGTTCGCCGTGCAGGAGATGGTCCGCAACCAGCTGGCCCGACCCATCCCGGGACTGTGGAACCAGATCCCGCTCAACCTGGCCGAGCAGCCGGCGCTGCAGGAGGAGCTGACGCTCGCCCTGGATGCGCAGCGCGAGGAGGTGCGCCGGGCCTCCGGCCGCCGCTTCACGATGCTGGCGCTGCTGCAGCAGGCGGCGCTCCGCGACCTGACCGAGGGCCACAAGGCCGGCAAGGCCGGCTTCCGCGAACTCACCATCGCCGAGGCGCGGTGCCGCGACCTGACGCTCATGGCCCGGGTGCTGGTGGAGCAGCTCGCCATGCGCGAGGCGGCCCACGAGCTGGGCGACGAGCACCCCGCCGACCTCACGGCCTGCCGCCTGCTCTACTGGGCCGCGCAGGAGGCGCTCGACGAATTCGACAAGAAACTCGAGGCGGGCGCTCCGCTCGCCGAGGCACTGGCCATCGAGGTGCTGCTGGAATCGGTCCCCAGCGGCGTCACGGGCGAGTAGGATCGCCGGCTCCGTGTCCGGACCGGGGGCGCCTGCCCCCGGTCTTCGTGTTTGCCACCCCTAGGGTGTCAGCGGTTCCCGCCGCGGCAGCATCCGCACGATCCAGAGGCCGTTGTTGTCGTCGTTGACGTAGGCGAGGCCGTCGCGGACCACCACGCCCCAGGTCATGGCGCTGTTGGCCACGTGGCCGTCCATGTCGGCGGTGTTCACGTGGACGATCTCGCGCGCCTGGGCGCGGAGGTCGCCGCGCAGCTCGCCCGAGATGTCGAAGGCGCGGAAGCCGGCGTTGTAGGCGCCCATGTAGAGCGTGTCCCCGGCCACCCAGACGTTGTGGACCCCGCCGTACTCGGGCTCGTACCAGGCCACGGCGCGCGGGTGCTCGATGTCGCTCACGTCCACCACCTGCAGGCGCCCGTACGCGCGGTAGGCCGCGGCGTCCTTGGCGCCCTTCACCGCGGAGCCGGGGAAGACCTCGTCGGCGATGAACACGTACTGGTTGTGGCGCCAGGCGGTGTGGGTGCCGCGGATGAAGCCGGGGCCGCCGGTGGCCTCGACGTCCCGGTACAGGGCGTTGAGGTCGTACTTGTACTGGGCCACGAGCTGGGGGTTGGTGGGGCTGCCGCCCTTGATGCCGTTGCCCACGTCGAGGATGACGAGCCCCTCGTTCCAGTAGCTCAGGTAGGCCAGGCCGTCCTGCACGTCCACGTCGTGCAGGCTGTTGCCGAGCTGGTCGGGCCGGGTGCTCCAGCGGGCGGCTTCCTTCGGATGGTACGGGTCGTTGATGTCGATGATGTGGAGGTAGGCCGTCCCGTCGTTGGTCAGGTAGATGTGCGTGCCGTACTTGGGCTGCTGGTAGATGAACGTGGAGTGCACGCCGCCGGTGAGGTCGGTGGTGTACTCGGCGATGACCTTGGGGTGCGCCGGGTCCTCGAGGGAGGCGAGCACGATGCCGTTCTTGCGGTCCGAGGCGCCCTCCCGGGTGTGGACCAGGTACTTGCCGTCCGGCGTGGTCATGATGTCGTTGATGCGCCGCGTGTTGGCCATGAGCGAGTCGGTGACGACGGGGTGCGCCGGGTCGCTGATGTCGATGGCGTACATGCGGTCGCCGCCGCTGCCGGTGCCGAGATAGGCGATCTTCCCGTTGGGGTGGATCCACACCTCCTCGGTGCTGAAGAGCGAGCGCGCCAGGCGGCCCACGATCTCGGCCGGGCGGCGCACGTTGCGGGGCGCCAGCGTCACCACGGTGCGCGCGGCCTTGCCGCCCAGGGTGGCGGTGACCACGTAGCGGCCCTCCTCATAGCCCACGAAGGCCCCGTCACGCTCCATGAGGCCCTGCCCGGGGGAGAAGCTCCACTCCGGCTGGAGGCCCGGGATGGGGCGTCCCATGCGGTCCTTGGCCACGAGGGAGAACCGGATCACGTCGCCCTGGCGGGCGGAGGGGTTCTGGGGGGAGAGCTCCAGGCTCGCGACCGGGGTGGCGATCACCTCGACGGCCACCGTCCGCTCCACGTTCCCCATCCGGGCGGAGAGGGTGGCACGCCCCGGACCATACGCCGTGACGACGCCCTGGGCCGAGACGGCGGCGACGCGCGCGGCGCTGCTGCGCCACTTCACGTCGCCCCGCACCGGGTCGCCAGCCTCACTCGCGGCCGCCACGTCGAGAAGGACGGCCTGCCCCGGCACCAGCCGGAGGGCGGCGGGCGTCACGGTGAGCCGGGCCGGGCCGCGGGCCGTCACGGTGAAGCGGAGGGGCTCCACCACCGAGCGCGTGCCGGGCACGGTGGCCATCACCGTGAGGCCGATGACCCCAGGCGCACCCCCGACGAGCCGGCCGGTCGTGTCCGACCGTCCCTCGAAGCGCGCGGCGCTGAGCGGGATGTAGCGGATCACGGCGTTGGGCACGGGCTGGCCCGCGCTGTCCACGGCCGTGGCCTGCACCCGCACGGTGTCGCCCACGAGCAGGGTGCGCTCGGCGGGGGTGATCACCAGCCGCGCGATGGGCGACGGCGCGGTGGCCGGCGGGGTCTGCGGCTGCTGGGCCGCGGCCTGCAGGGCGAGCAGGACAGTCAGGGCATGCACCACGATGCGCTCCCGGTGTTGGGGGTCAGGGGAAGGCGACCTGCGCCACGGCATGGACCTCGGGCAGGCGGGCGAGGGCGGCGACGTGCTCGGGCTTGAGCGCGGCGTCCACCCCGACGACGGCGAGCGCCTCGCCGCCAGCCGAGAGCCGGGCCTGATGATACTCCGCGATGTTGATTCCCGCATCACCCAGCAGGGTGCCCACCCGGCCGATGACGCCCGGGACGTCGCGGTTCCGGAGCACGATGAGGTGCCCCTCCGGGGCCACGTTGACCCGGAAGCCGTGGATCTCCGTGACGCGGAGGTACCCGGCACCGAGCGGGGCCCCCGCCACCCGCACGGCCAGGCCCCCAGCCACCACCCGGACCTCGAGCAGGTCCGGCAGCGCCCCGGCCAGCTCCACGCGGGTGCGGTTCACCGCGATCCCGCGCTGCCGCGCCAGGTGGAGGGCATTGACGACGTTGACCGCCGGGGCGCCCACCACGCCGTCGAGCACGCCCATCACGGCGCCGGCGGCCAGGGGGCGCAGCAGGTCGTCCCCCTCGCCGGCGAAGCGGAGCTCCACCTCGGTGACCTGGGGCCCGGAGAGCGCGGCGGCGAGCTTGCCGAGGCGGCCGGACAGCTCCAGCAGCGGCTTCAGCCGCTTGAGGCGCTCGCCGCCCACGAGCGGGGCGTTGACCGCGCCGGCATAGTCCCCGTCCACGAGCGCGCCCCGCACCGCCTCGGCGATCTCCACCGCGACGTTCATCTGCGCCTCCTCGGTGCTGGCCCCGAGGTGGGGCGTCAGCACCACGTTGGGCAGGGCGCGGAACGGGTGGTCGGCCGGCAGGGGTTCCTGGTCGAAGACGTCGAGGGCCGCGCCGGCGATCTTCCCCGCCTTGAGGACCCGGAGCAGCTCCCCCTCATCCAGGACGCCGCCCCGGGCGGCGTTGATGATCACGGCGCCGGGCTTGAGGAGCGCCAGCTCGCGCGCGCCCAGCATGCCGCGGGTCTTGTCGGTGAGCGGGACGTGGAGCGACAGCACGTCCGCCGCCTTGAGCACGGTGTCGAGCTCGGCGAGTTCGGCCCCCATCTCGGCGGCGGCCGCCGGGGTGAGGAACGGGTCGTAGGCCACCACCCGCATGCCGAAGGCGCGCGCCCGCCGCCCCACCTCGCCCCCCACGCGACCCGCGCCGACGAGGCCGAGCGTCTTCCGGTAGAGCTCGGTGCCGCCGAACTTCGCGCGGTCCCACTGCCCCGCCTTCATCGAGGCGTCGGCGGCCGGCACCTTCCGGATCAGCGAGAGGAGGAGCGCCAGCGCCAGCTCCGCCGCGGCGATGGTGTTGCCCGCGGGGGCGTTCATCACGGCGATGCCGCGCTCGGTGGCCGCCTCCACGTCGATGGTGTCCACCCCCACGCCGGCCCGCCCGATGACCTTGAGCCGGTCGGCGAGCGCCAGCGCGTCCCGGGTGATCTTCGTGGCACTCCGCACGAGGACCGCATCCATCCCCTGGATGGCCTTCGCCAGCTCCTCGCCCTTGAGGCCGGGCTTCTCGAGCACCTGGAAGCGGGCGTCCTGCAGCAGGGGCGTGAGCCCCTCGCGCGCGATCTTGTCGGCGACGAGCACCTTGTACGTGGTCATGCGGCGAGCACCTCGTCGAGGACGTGGAGCAGCACGTCGAGTTCGGCCACGTCGTGGTCCCCCATGTGGCCGATGCGGATGGTCGAGTCCTTGAGGCTGCCGTAGCCGGCCGAGATGGTGAAGCCGCGGGCCTTCATGGCGTCGTTCACCTCCCCGCCCTTCTTCCCCGCCGGCACGGTCAGGCAGGTGACCGTGGGCGAGCGGAACCCCTCGGGCGCGAGCACGCGCACGTCCCGACCCTTGGCCTGCTGCTGCGCGGCCCAGGCCCAGGTGTGGTGCGCCATGTCGCGGTGGCGGGCCCAGCGGACTTCCATGGTCTCGTTGTCGATCCGCTCCACCTGCGCGGCGAGCGCGTACATGAGCGAGAGCGCGGGCGTGTTGGGGGTCTGGTTCTTGACGATGTAGTTCTCGAATTCCACGAGGTCGAAGTAGATCCCGCGGTGCTTCGTGACCTTGGCCCGCTCCAGCGCCCGCGGGTGCGCCACGCCGAGCGCGAGGCCGGGCGGCAGCGCCAGGGCCTTCTGCGACCCGGTGAGGACGAAGTCGAGGTCCCACAGGTCGGTCTCCACCGGCGCGCCGGCGAGGCCGGTCACGCTGTCCACCAGCAGGAGCACGTCCCCCGCGGCGCGCGCCACCTTCGCCAGCTCGGCGATGGGATTCAGCGCCCCGGTCGAGGTCTCCGAGTGCACCACGGTGATGGCGTCGTACTTCCCGCCCTTCAGGCGGTCGGCCACGGCGTCGGGGGCGTGGACCTGGCCGAGCGGCACCTCGAACGCATCCGCCTCGAGCCCGTTGGCGAGCGCGATCTTGTAGAACCGCTCGCTGAAGGCGCCGTTGACGAGGGAGAGCACCCGCCGGCCCCCGCAGTTGCGCACCGCGGCTTCCATCAGCCCGGTGGCGGAGGACGACGAGATGTACACGGGCCGCTGGGTGCGGAAGATCTGCTTGAGGCCCGGCATCATGTCCGCGATGAGCTTCTCCATTCCCTTCCCCCGGTGCCCGATCATGGGCCGGGCCTGCGCGGCGAGGATGGTGGGGTGGACCTCGGTGGGGCCCGGGAGGAAGAAGCGGCCGAAGGGAGGCTGGCTCATGGCAACTCCGGTGCAGCGTGCGCGAAGGTGAGGACGTCGAGCAACGAGGGTCCGGCCAGCTCGACGTCCGCGGCATCCGCCACCGGCGGGCGGCGGACGACGCCGGTGAAGGCGGCAAAGCAGTCCACGACGGGGCGGGTCTCGAGGTCGGTGGCCCCGTCGCCGACCATCAGGATGGGGCGCGGCAGGCGGTCGCGGTGGGCCTCGATCCAGCGACGCTTCCCGCCGGTGTGGGCGAGGGGACAGGCCGCGTCGAACCCGGCGTAACGGCCGTCCTCGTCGAACCAGATGGGGACCGCGGCCACCCGGTCGTCGGGAATGTCGAGGTGGCGCGCGAGGTCGAGGACCGGCGGGAGCAGCCCGCCGCTCATCACCTGCACCACCACCCCGTCCCGCCGCAGCGTGGCCACGGTCTCGTGGGCGCCGGGGACCAGGCACTCGATGTACTGCCGCCCGAGCGCGACGACCTGGGCCCGGGTGGGCTGGAGCAGGTCAAGGCGGCTCCCGTAGACCGTCTCGAGGCTCACCTCGCCCGCCATGGCCCGGGCGGTGAGGCGCGCCACCTCGGCCCGGTGCGGGCCGGCCAGCTCATCGATGCCCTCGATGGCGGAGAGCGTCGAGTCGCAGTCGAAGATGACGGTGCGGAACCGCATCGCTAGTGGGGCGGCAGGGCGTGCTCGCCCGTGAACTCGAGCGACAGCCGCCGGAGCGGCTGCCGCAGCTTCTGGCGCACCCGCAGGAGCAGGAACGCGGCCACCACCACCAGGCCGAGTACGAGGCCCCACCAGAGGCCGGCAGGCCCGTAGCCGAGCCGGAACGCGAGCATCAGGCTCACGGGGAGCCCGACGAGCCAGAACCCGAGGATCCCGGTGAGCATGGGCGTCCGGGTATCGCCGAGGCCGCGGAGGATGCCGATCGAGGTCACCTGGATCCCGTCGAACACCTGGAACACGCCCGCGAGCGGCAGCAGGAGGAGCGCGACGGCGAGGACCTCCGCGGAGTCGGTGTAGAGCCGGGCGAGGAGGCCGGGGATGCCGAGGAGGGCCAGCGCCGTCATCCCCATGAAGCCGACGGCCACGACGAGCGCGGCCTTGGCCGCCTCCGCGGCCCCCGCGCGATCGCGGCGCCCCACCGCCTGGCCCACGGCCACCGCGGCGGCGGCGGAGAGCCCGAGGGGGACCATGAAGGTGATCGAGGCCAGGTTGAGGGCCACCTGGTGCCCGGCCACCTGCGCCGTGCCCATCACGCCCATGAGCAGCCCCACGACGCCGAACACCCCGTACTCGAGCTGGTGCTGCGCCCCGATGGGCGCGCCGAGCGTGAAGAGCCGCCAGAGCGGCCGGGGCTCGAGGCTCGCGCGCTGGAGCGGGAGCACCTGGTGATGCAGCACCGGCCAGGCGAGCCACGCCAGCATCACCGCCATGAGGGTCCGGCTGATGGTGGTGGCCCACGCCGACCCCACCGCCCCGAGCATCGGCATGCCCAAGTGCCCGTAGATGAGCACCCAGTTGAGGCCCACATTGAGCAGGTTGGCCGCGACGATGGTGATGACGATCGGCCGCATGCGCCCCATGGCCTGCAGGCTCTGGCGCAGCACGGTGAAGGCGAACATGCCGATGGTGCCGGGCACGTTGACCATGGCATACGCGCTGGCGATCGGCACGACGTCGGCGGGCTGCCGCATCAGGGTGAGGAGCGCGCGCACGGGGAGGATGGCGATCGCCGTGGGCAGGCAGAGGACGAGGGCCAGCAGCAGGCCGCGCTGCACCCCGCGCGCCACCTCGCGCGCATCCCCCGCCCCCACCGCATGGGCGATGATCGGGTCGAGCGCCATGAGGACGCCGAGGCCGAAGATCGACACCCCGAAGTAGTACACGTTGCCGAGGGCCACCGCGGCCAGGGCGGTGGGGGAGAGGTGGCCCACCATCATGGTGTCCACCACCCCCATGGTCATCATCCCCACCTGCACGGTCACCACGGGCAGGGCGAGGACGAGGAGGGCGCGGATGGCGTCCTGGCGGGGGAGTCGCGGCAGCATTGCACTTCGGGGAGACAGCGGGAGCGCGCCCGGGAGGAATCGAACCTCCGACCCACAGCTTAGAAGGCTGTTGCTCTATCCAACTGAGCTACGGG
>CAZRCT010000102.1:0-11327 GCA_964598655.1 uncultured Gemmatimonadaceae bacterium | reverse complement strand
GATCTGCGGCGCGCCTTCCTTGGAGAGGTCGAGCGCGTACACGATGTTCGGGAAGCTCGTGTGCACGTACATCACGTTGCCGATCACGAGGGGGTTGCCCTCGTGCCCGCGGAGCGTACCGGTCGAGAACGTCCACGACGCCTTGAGGCCGGCGACGTTGGTCGTGTTGATCCGGGCCAGCGGGCTGAAGCGCTGGAGGCTGTAGTCGCGGCCGGGCATGGTCCACTCGCCCTCCGCGGCGTTGCGCGTCCAGGCGCCCGAGCGCGCCTGGGCGTTGGCCTCGATCGCGAGGAGCGACAGCCCCGCGACGAGCCCGCCCGACAACATCCTGCGGGAAATACGGTTCATAGCATGACCTCATGATGAAGGGTGACAGCAGCCACGGGGGCTGCTGACTGCGCGGGGCGTCTCAGGCGCTCGCGCCGGCGTTCGCGAGCGGTCCTCAAACTCCCCGGGCGGACGAGGAGGGCAACCCACAGCCCCTCCCCAAAACCCGAACGGCCGCCCGGCGAACCCTCCGCCACGCGACCGTCGTGCGTTACCGGCCCAACTCCTCCCGACCGTACCACCACCAGCGACCGCGCGTCCCATTCTGCATCACGGGGACGGCCGCCGAGTCCTGCCCACGATGGCACACGCCAGACAGCCCCCGCGTCACCGGACGGGACGCGACCAAGGCCCAAGTGCTGGGATAGCAGGAAGACACGGCTCCCATGCCCAACCTCTGGCGATGCGAAAGGTGGTCCCTGGCGGGACCTGACTATGATGTGAAGACCTACGGAACTTGTGGGCTTGTTATCGGCCGAGGGTGGGGATCCCTCGGCTGTTGCGGCCCTACCGAACCTCTGGTAGTACCACCCAACTCAACGGAGGTTCCCGGCCGGAACCCGCCGTCAGATGCGAGGGGTGATTATACGGGCCGAGGAATAGACTGTCAATCAGGCCGCCAGGATCCGGGTCCCGGCCGGGGGGTCACCCCCCCTGCTGCCGCCAGAGGCTGTCCACCAGGGCCCCCCGCTCGGCGAATCCCGACGTCAGGACCGTCCCCCGGCCGCCGAGGAAGGCGCGGACCCGCTGGGCCAGGTCCCGGGCGGCGTCCTCGTGGGGCACGAGGCCGTACACGGTGGGGCCCCAGGAGCTCTGGCCCACCCCGGCCGCGCCGAAGGCCTCGAGCTGGCCGATGAGGGCTCGGGTGGGCCCGGCGGCAAAGGCACCCCCCTGCGCCGGCGCAAACCAGCCGCCCGTGATCCGCTGCACCTCGGAGAGGGCCGAGCCGAAGGCGGTGAGGTCGCCATCGGCGAGGGCGGGCAGGAGCTGCATCAGGACCAGGTGCGCCACGCGCTCCACCTCCCGCTCGGCCGGGGGCGGCAGCTGCCGGAACGCCTCGGCTTCTGCCGCCCCGGACAGGCCCGGCTCCGCCTCGGGAATGGCGATGACGCAGCGCCAGGCCGACGGCACCGGCAGCCGGGCAATGAGGGGGGCAACGGAATCGTCCCCCGGCCGGCGGCCGCCCTCGAGGATGAACCCGCCCAGCGCAAAGGTCCACGTGCCGATGGCGGAGCGTCTCCCGCGCCCCACGGCGCGCGCCAGGCTGAGCGGGTCGGAGGGGCGGTCGTACAGTTCGGCGAGGGCCCGGCCCACGGAGAGCGCCAGCTGGGTGCCGCTGCCGAGGCCGGCGTGGCCGGGGATGGCGGCGAGGACGCGCAGGTGGGCGCCGCCCGTGATCCGCTCGTGCTCGAGGTAGCGTCGCGCAAACTCCAGCGCCCGGCCCGAGTCCGGGCCCTCGGCCGTCAGGCGGTCGCCGGGGGTGGCCTCGAGGCGGACCGACGGGGTGGGGACGGCGGCGCCGATCCCGCCGAAGCTCCGGCCGCGGTGGCCGCGGAGGTCGAGCACGCCGAAGTGGAGGCGCGCCGGCGCCTCCACGGTGACGCGGACGGGACGCAGGTCCTCCCCGGTCATCCCGCCCGCCCCGCAAGTGTCTGCTCCACGAACCGTTCCAGCAGCGTCATGGCCTCGTGCTCCCGGGGGCCGGCGGTCTTGTCCACGATGATGCGGAGCCGGGCCAGGTCGGCCCGGAGCTCCGGCGCGGGGATCAGGTGGGTGCGGGTGGCCAGGATGGCCGCCTCGAGGACGGCGTGCCGGGCGCGGTTGAAGCCGGGAAATTCGCGCGCCGAGCCCCGGTGCACCACCCGGGTGACGATCCGGGCGCGGGGCGGGGTGGCGTCGATGGACACCACCTCCACCTCGCGCCAGGCGGCCGTGTCGGCGAGGACCGCGCCGCGCACCCGTTCCGCCGGCCGCACCGGGGCGGTGGCCGTGCCGATGGCGCCCTGCGCAAAGAGGAGCACGTCGTCGGTGAGGTTCACCACGGCCGCGCGGGTGGCCTCGAGGTTCCGGAAGGTGGTGGTCTCGAGGAACGGCTTGATGACGATGGCCTCCTCGCCCCACTCCACGCCCATGGGGGCGAGGTTCACCGCCCCGTCGAACGCCTGGGTGGTGACGATGGACTCGATGATCACGGCGTGGCCGCGCCCAGCAGGTGCTGCCGCATGAAGGCGATGGTGGCGAGGAACTGGTAGTCCTGGTTGGCCTTCTTGCGGAAGCCGTGGCCCTCGTCCCTGGCCAGCAGGTACCAGACCGGGCCCTTGTTCTTCTTCACCGCGGCCACCATCTGCTCCGCCTCGGCCTGGGGGACGCGGGGGTCGTTGGCGCCCTGCACCACGAAGAGCGGCTTGCTGATCCGGTCCGCCCGGTGCAGCGGGGCGATGGAGTCGAAGAAGGACCGCATGGCCGGCTCGCGCTCGTCGCCGTACTCGGCGCGGCGGAGGTCGCGGCGGTAGGCCTCGGTGCGCTCCAGGAAGGTGGTGAAGTGCGAGATGCCGACGACGTCGAGCGAGCAGCAGATGCGGTCGTTGTAGCTGGTGGCCACGGCGAGCGTCATGAAGCCGCCGTAGCTGCCGCCGGTGACCATGATCCTCGACGCATCGAGCCCGGGCTGGGTGCCGATCCAGTCGAGCAGCGCGCCGATGTCGCGCACCGAGTCCTCGCGCTTCATGCCGTTGTCGAGCTTGACGAACGACTTCCCGTAGCCGGTGGAGCCGCGGACGTTGGGGTAGATGATGGCGACGCCGAGTTCCATCAGGAAATAGTTGTTGCGCCCCTGGAAGCCGGGGAGCGACTGCCCCTCGGGGCCGCCGTGGATGGTGATGAGCACGGGGCGGGGGCCCGTGAACCTCGCGGGCGGGCGGTAGAGGAAGCCGGTGATCTCGCGGCCGTCGAAGCTGGTCCACTTCACCAGCTCCGGCTCGGGGAGCGCGCTGGTGTCGAGCCCGCCGGTCTCGCTCTCCGTCCAGCGGATGAGGGAGCCGGTGGTGAAGTTCATGCTGTAGGCGTCGGCGGCCACGCGGGCGCTGCTCAGGGTGAAGCCGAGCTCGTCGCCCTGGGGGCGCCAGGTGACGTTGCTGACGATGCCGGTGGGCACCTGGTAGAGCGGGCGGCCGCGGCGGGTGGCGAGGTCCAGGATGTGGACCCGCGAGGTGCCGGCCTCGTTGGTGACGAACGCGATGCGCTTGCCGTCCGGCGAGAGCTCGAACTCGGTGACGTCCCAGTTGAGGCCGGGGGTGAGGACGGTGGTGCGGCCGCTCGCGAAGCTCAGGTAGCTGAGCCGGGCAAACTCGCTGCCGGCGTCGCCGATGAAGTAGAGGCCCTGGCCGTCGCGGCTGTAGCGGGCGTTGCGCACGGCGACGGAGTCGTCGGCGTTCACGGGGTAGAGCAGGTCGCGCATGCCGCTCACGAGGCTCAGGCGCCAGAGGCGGGACTGGTTCACGGAGAGGTACTCCTGCAGCACCAGCTCCTTGTCGTCGAGCGACCAGTCGGCCACCGACCAGCCGCCGCCCGTGAGCTCGGCGACGCGGCGGGTGCGGCCGGGATCGCGCGGGTCGGCCACGTAGATGTCGCGGTCGGCGCCGTTGCGGCGGGTGGAGCCGTAGGCGATGCGGTCGCCGCGGGTGGACCAGCGGACGCCGCCGTTCTGCGAGCGGCCGCCGTCGGAGAGGAGCGTGACGCGGCCGTCGGCGAGGTCCAGGCGGTAGAGCTGGCCGAACTCGTTGCCGCCGGCGTCGCGGCTGAAGACGAGGCTGCCGCCGTCGCGCGACCAGCTGGCCTCGCCCACGGGCTCGTCGAAGAAGGTGAGCTGGGTGCGGGCCGCGCCCGGCGCCCGCACCCGGTGGAGCTGCGCCGTGTTGGCGAAGCGGGTGCTGATGAGCATCTCCCGCTTCACCGGGTTCCAGGCCACGAAGCCGGCGGTGCGGTACTCGGTGTAGCGGCGCACCTCCTCGCGGAGGCCGGCGGGGATGGGCGGCAGGCCGTCGGCCACCAGGTTCTCCGGCACCGGGAGGGCGTCGGGGCGCTGCGCCGCGAGCGGCGCGGTCGCGAGGAGGAGGAGCGGAAGGAGCCGACGGATCATCGCGTCACCACCGGGAGCTCGAGGTGCGAGGGGAAGCGGGCCGTGCGGTAGACCCGGTGGGTCTCTGCGCGGAAGTCCGAGGCCTTGGCCTCGAAGATGTTGGGGACCCAGGTCTGCGGGTTCCGGTCGTAGACGGGGAACCAGGTGCTCTGCAGCTGCACCATGATGCGGTGGCCGCGCTGGAAGGTGTAGCTCTGCTGGTGCAGGTCCACGGTGAAGGACGTCACCTGGCCCGGCACCAGCGGCGTGGGGTGGGTCCAGCTGCGGCGATAGCGCCCGCGGAGGATGTCGCCGGCCACCATGAGCTGGTAGCCGCCCATCTCGGGGGCCAGCCGGCGGCTGCTGTCGGGGTAGACGTCGATCAGCTTCACGGCCCAGTCGGCGTCCCGGCCGGTGGTGGAGGCAAAGAGCCGCGCCACGATGTCGCCGGCGATGGTCAGGTCCTCGCTGAGCGGCTCGGTTTCCCAGCTCAGCACGTCGGGGCGGCCGTGCACCTGGCGCTGGTCCTCCACCATCCAGGTGTACCAGTGCGAGCCGCGCTCGTTGTAGGTGGTCTGGATGGGGCGGGCGCGATAGGGGACGGGATGCGCGGGATCGGAGACGTACTGGTCGTACGCGGCGGCGGCCGCGGCGGGCGCGGTGAAGGAGAGGCGGCCGTCGGCGCCGAAGTAGAGCTTCCTGGTCCTGGCCTCCCGCGGCGGCCAGGTGGTGAAGGCGCGCCACTGGTTCTCGCCGCCCACGAAGACCAGCGCCTCCGGGAGGGGGAGCCGCCCCTTCCCCTTGAGCCAGTAGGCGAACCAGGGCGCCTGCACCTGGTCGCGGAAGTAGTCGCCCGTGGGCTGCTCGAAGTCGATCTTGCCGAGGCTGTCGCCGGCGCGCTGCCAGCCGCCGTGGTTCCAGGGCCCCATCAGCAGGTAGTTGATGCCCGCGGTGTCGAGCTTCTCGAGCGCCTTGTAAGTGGCGAGCGGGCCGAAGAGGTCCTCCTGGTCCCACCAGCCGCCCACGGTGAGGGTGGGCACGGTGAGCTTCGTCAGGTAGCCGGTGAGGGCGCGCTGCTGCCAGAAGGCGTCGTAGGTGGGATGCGTCCGGTAGGCGGTCCAGGTGGGCACCTTGCCGCCGAGGAGGGCCGTGAGGGTGCTGAGCGGCCCCTGCGCCAGGTACCAGTCGTAGGTGTCGTACCGCGTGATGGGGAGCGGCACGGAGCCGTCGTTCGACAGCTCCATGTCGGCCGCGTACTCGAAGCCGTAGCTCAGGCGGAAGGCGCCCTGGTGGAAGAAGTCGTCGCCCATCCAGGTGTCGGTCATGGGCGCTTGCGGCGAGACCGCCTTCACGGCCGGATGCGCGTTGACGCCGGCCATGGCCGCGAGCCAGCCCGGGTAGCTGATGCCGAGGACGCCCACCTTGCCGTTCGTGTGGGGCAGGGTGCGGACCAGCCACTCGACGGTGTCGTAGGTGTCGCTGCTCTCGTCCACGCCGGCGGGGTCGAGCGGCCGCTGCATCACGAACTGCCCCTCCGACTGGTAGCGCCCCCGGATGTCCTGCAGCACGAAGACGTAGCGCTCGCGCGCGAGCTCCCGGAAGTAGTTCTGCACGATCCGCGGGAACCGCCCGTCGATGCCGTACGGCGTCCGCATCATGATGATGGGGAGCGTGGTGGTGTCCTGCGCCGGCCGGTAGATGAGCGTGTGGAGCCTGACGCCGTCGCGCATGGGGATGCGGACGCGGGCCTCGGTGTACTCGGGCGGCGGGGTCGTGTCCCGGTCCCACTGGGCCAGCGCGGGCGCGGGAAGGACGGCGAGCAAGGCGAGCGGGAGGAGGCGCATGGGTCCGCGGGTCGGGGAGTGGGTGGCGCAGGGTGGCGCGCGGCGCCGGTAGTAGCCGCGGCCCACCGGCCGCGCGTACGACGAAGGTGGCAGGCGACCGCCGGATCGGCGATGGCCGTGCTAGCGCTCGAGGGCGGAATCGGCGCGGGCGGGCACGTGCGTGCCCGTGCCGCCGGTCAGGAACCAGTCGAGCATCCGGTAGCCGTGCTCGGTGAGCACCGACTCCGGGTGGAACTGCACCCCCGTGACGGGGTGCACGCGATGCTGCACGCCCATGATCTCGCCGTCATCGGTGGTGGCCGTGACCTCGAGCGACTCGGGCAGCGATTCCGGGGCGATGACCAGCGAATGATAGCGGGTTGCCGTGAACGGGCTCGGGAGCCCGGTGAACACCGACGTCCCGTGGTGGTGGATGGGGCTCGTCTTCCCGTGCATCGGCTTCCGCGCCCGCACCACTTCCGCGCCGTACGCCTGCCCGATGGCCTGGTGGCCGAGGCACACCCCGAAGAGCGGGATGGTGGGGCCGAAGCGGCGGATCAGGTCCAGCGAGATGCCCGCCTCGTTCGGCGTGCACGGCCCGGGCGAGATGATGATGTGGCTCGGCGCCATCGCGGCGATCTCGTCGAGGGTCAGCGCGTCGTTGCGCCGGACGACGGGCGCCTCGCCGAGCTCCGCCACGTAGCGGGCCAGGTTGAAGACGAAGCTGTCATAGTTGTCGATGAGCAGGATCATGGCGTGGTCACCGCGCCGGCCACGGCCGTGAGGAGGGCGCGCGCCTTGTGGAGCGTCTCCTGGTACTCCTGCTCCGGGTCGCTGTCGGCCACGATGCCGCCGCCGGCGGAGAAGTAGAGCCGCCCGCCGGCGGCCACGAGGGTGCGGATCACGATGCTCGTGTCGAGCGCACCCGAGACGCTCCAGTAGCCGATGGACCCGCAGTAGACGCCCCGCCGCGACGGCTCCAGCTCCGCGATGATCTCCATGGCGCGCACCTTGGGCGCCCCGGTGATGGAGCCGCCGGGAAAGGTGGCGGCGAGCAGGTCCGCCGCGTCGGCGCCCGCCCGGAGGCGACCCTCCACGGTGCTCACCAGGTGGTGCACCGTCCGGTACTGCTCCAGCGCGAAGAGCTCCGGCACCCGTACCGTCCCGGGCCGGCAGACGCGCGAGAGGTCGTTCCGGAGCAGGTCCACGATCATCAGGTTCTCGGCCCGGTCCTTGGTGCTGGCCAGCAGCGCCTGCGCCAGCGCCGCATCCTGCTCCGGCGTGGCGCCGCGGGGGCGGGTGCCCTTGATGGGGCGCGTCTCCACCCGGCCGGTGGGGTCGAGCTGCAGGAACCGCTCCGGCGATGCGCTGGCCACCGCCACCCCGCCGAACTCGAGGTAGGCGGCGTAGGGCGCGGGGTTCACCTCGCGCAGGCGGCGGTAGAGGTGCCAGGGATCCTCCTCGAGCGGCGCGTCGAAGCGCTGCGAGAGGTTGGCCTGGAAGATGTCGCCCGCGATGATGTACTCGCGGACGCGGGTCACGGCGTCGAGGTAGCCGCGGTGCGTGAAGCTGCTCCGGAGGCCGATCTCGCGCGCGTTCACCACGTCCGCCACCGGGTACGCCGGCGCGGGGGCGCCGAGCGGGTGCGGGGGCAGGCGGCGGCCCGCCGCGCCCTGCGCCGGCCCGGCCAGGATCCGCTGCACCCAGGCCAGCCGCTCGGCGGCGCGGGCTTCGCGTCCAGGGCCGGGCTCGGGGATGCCGGTGGAGATGAGCCAGGCTTTGCCCGCCTCGTGGTCCCAGGCGATGACCCAGTCGTACAGGCCGAGCACCACGTCCGGCAGGTTCAGGTCGTCGAAGCGGGGGCGGGGGAGGCGCTCGAGGGTCTCGCCGAAATCATACGCCAGCCAGCCGGCGAGGCCGCCCTGGAAGGGGGGCAGGCCGGGCACCGGGTCCGCCTGGAACGGCGCGATCAGGGCGCGGGCCTGCGCCAGCGCGTCCGGCTCGCCCCGGCCCTTCGACTGGATGACCTGGCTCGGGGCGGCGGAGAGGAAGGAATGGCGGCCGAGCCGCGCGGGGCCGGCGGCGCTGTCGAGGAAGAGGAGGTGCGGCTGCCCCAGAAAGCGCTCGGCTGCCGCCACCGGATCAGGCGCGGGCACGAGCTCGACGACGAGGGGCAGGGCGGCCATGCGCGCATAGTGGGCCTATCCGCGCATGAAGGGAAGGGGTCAGGGGCCCGAGAGCCGGCCCAGCAGCACCTCCGCCATGGCGCGGGCGCCAACGACGATGGCCGCGTCGTCGGCCACGTAGCCGGCGGTGTGCGGCATGCCCACCCAGCCCTGCGCGGCGTTGCTCACGCCGAGGAGGTACATGGCGGTGGGCGCCACGCGGTCGTAGGCGCCGAAGTCCTCGCTGAAGAGCGGCGGCACCACGCCCACGCGCACCACGGCGCTGTCGCCGAGGAGGGCGCGGAGGCGGGCGTCGGCGCGGGTCACCATCAGGGAATCATTGAGCACGCCGGGGATGGCGCGGGCGTCGTAGCGGAGCGTGGCGGTGAGCCCCGGGCGCTCGAGCGCGCGCACGGCGCGCTCCAGCCGGGCGCGGGTCCGCGCGCGGGCCGCGGGGTCGGCGATGCTCAGCGTGCCCCAGACCACGCGCTCGCGCCCGGTGCCCGCCACCGGCCCGACCTCCGCGAGGACGAAGCCGGGAGTCAGTTCCCCGCGGGCCTCCGCCAGCGTGATGGTGGCACTGGCGGCCACCAGGGCGCGCGCCGAATCGACGGCGGCGGCGAGGCCGCTGTCGCCGGTGAGGGTGATGGCCACCCGGTCGCGCCCGGCAAAGAAGGGGCCCGGCTCGCTGCCGAGGCGGCCCACCTCGAGCGGGGCGGTGTGGACGGCGTAGATGGCGGCGGGGCGCGCCAGCGAGAAGAGGCTGTCCTGCAGCATGGCGGCGGCGCCGGAGGCCCGCTCCTCGGCGGGCTGGAAGATGAGCAGCAGCCTCCCCGGCAGCTCCATGCGCACCGCGGCGAAGGCTTCCGCGATGGCGAGGCCCACGGTGGTGTGGATGTCGTGCCCGCAGATGTGGCGGACGCC
Source organism: uncultured Gemmatimonadaceae bacterium (assembly GCA_964598655.1). Lineage (GTDB taxonomy): Bacteria > Gemmatimonadota > Gemmatimonadetes > Gemmatimonadales > GWC2-71-9 > JADJOM01. The sequence goes on along the minus strand of CAZRCT010000102.1, from coordinate 1,971 downwards.
GGGGACGAGGGAGCGGTAGGGGGCGGGATCGGGATCGGTGCTCGGCACCGCGTCCATGTCGGCGCGGAAGGCCACCACCGGGCCGGGCCTGCCGCCCGTGAGGAGCGCCACCACGCCGTGCCCGCCCACGCCGGTGCGCACGCTGAAGCCAAGCGCCCGGAGCCGCGCGGCGACGAGGCCGGCGGTGCGTTCCTCCTGGCCGGAGAGCTCGGGGTGCTGGTGCAGGTCGTGCCGGAAGGCGATGAGCGCCGACTCACGCGCGGCCAGCGTGGCGGCGATGCGCGGGGCGAGCGGATGTTGCGCGTGGAGCGCCGTGGCCACGGCGAGCAGGCAGAGCGTTGCGGCAGGGAACCGAGGCATGCGGCACCGGCGGTGGGGATGGCTCCGGTACGCGGCGCGCCCGCGCACGGTTTCGCGTCTCAGCCGGCCGGTGGTGCCTTCCGCTGGGTGGGCCGGAAGTGTTCCCGGGTGGGGTCCTCGTCCGGCGTGAGGTAGCCGAAGTTGAGGGCGCCCTCCTGCCGGTAGGTCTTCCCGAGCGCGATGGCCAGACGCGCCTTGGCGAGCTCCTTCCCGATGTAGAACGCGTGCGACGCCTCGGTGATGCCGAGCTGGTCGAAGATCGCCTGGATGTCGGTGCCCACCACGAACTTCTCGTGGTTGAAGACGGTGATGCGCTCCCGGTCGGCGAAGATGCGGAAGTTGGGGTCCCTCACCTGCGCCTGCACCTCGCGCAGCTCCGCCTCGCTGTAGGTGAGGATGCGCGGGTCCTTCACCGTGACGAGGCGGTCGTCGAGCTTCTTCGGGACGGTCCCGTGCGTCACCGCGTGGTGCATGAGCCGCCGGGCGATGTCGATCTCCCTCACCGCGCCCCGCGCCCAGGGGATCACCTCGGTGGTGAGCACCGCCGTCACGCCCACTTCCTGCGCGATGGCCATGAGGAGTGCGTGCATCCCCGTGGTGTCCGCGCTCGTGAGCTCGGTGATGTTGCCGACGCCCATCATCTGCCCCGCACCAGGGTAGCGCCGGTGCACTTCGGCGTAGCGCTCCAGCGAGGCCATGAAGTTGAAGCCGATGGGCTCGAGGATCGGGTCAATGAGGTAGGGGACGCCGGCGCGCTCCAGTGCATTGAGCGTGGGCTCGAGGGTGTCGAGCGGCTGGCCCAGCTCCGGCAGCGCCACCACGCGGGCGCCGGTGCCCTTCAGGTCCTCGAGGACGGGCAGGTTGGAGGCGTTGACGCTCAGCACCAGCTCGGCGCCGCACTCCACGGCGGTGCGGATCTCGGCCCGGTCAAAGGAATCGATGCTGACGCGCATCCCCGCCGCGCGGAGGTGCCGCACCACCTCGGCCAGGTGCGGGAAGGGGGCGCCCGGGGTGGCGCCCACGTCGATGACGTCGGCGCCGGAAGCCCGGAAGTAGTCGGCCTGCGCGCGGATGGCGGTGAGGTCCTGCTTGGCCGCGTTGTTGATCTCGGCCAGGATCTCGATGGAATAGGCGCCGTAGTCCGCAGGCGGCCCCGCCTGGCCGAAGTACTGCGGCAGCTCGCGCAGGTCCTTCGGGCCCTTCTCGGCGCGGACCCCGAAGCGCTCGGTCAGGACCTGGGTGTCACCCTCCACGAGGCCGGGGAGGAGGATCAGGTCGGTGCCGGGCGGCACCTCGAGGAACTTCGCGATCCACGGCGTGTTGAGCAGCGCCGCCACCGTGATCCGCATGACGGCGATGTCCCACTGGAACGGCAGGGTGAGCCCGCCGAGCAGGCGGCGGAGCGCCGGCTCGGCAAGCTTCCCCGTGACGAACAGGACGCGCGAGGGAGCCCCGCGCCCGTCGCTCACTTCGGGTCTCCCCCTCGCACCCACTTGTTGGGGGTGCCCTCGAGCGCGCCGCCCTGCGGCTTCCAGAGCACGGCGTCCTCGATCTTCCGCGCCAGCTCCCAGTCCTTGTCGGTGATGCCGCCGGCCGAGTGGGTCTGCAGCT
>CAZRCT010000101.1:0-11349 GCA_964598655.1 uncultured Gemmatimonadaceae bacterium | reverse complement strand
ATCCGCGACACCGGCTACGAGGCGGAGCTCGCCGACCCGTCGCAGAGCGCGTTCGAGGAGCAGGAGGCGCGGGACCGCGCGGTGGCGGAGGAGATCGCGGAGCTCAAGGGCAAGGTGGCGCTGAGTGCGGCGGCCGGCGTGCTGGCGATGCTCGTCTCCATGCCGCTCATGGGCGGCGCCGGGCACCAGCACGGCGTCGTGGCCGACCCGTTCATGCGCTGGGCCATGACCTCGCTCACCCCGGCGCTCAAGGCGGTGGCGCCCTGGCTCTACCGGATCCCCGCCGTGGCACTCACCTGGAGCCTGCTCGGCGTCACCTTGGTGGTGATGCTCTGGGCCGGGCGGCACTTCTACACCCGCGCCTGGGCCGCCTTCCGGCATCACTCGGCCGACATGAACACGCTGGTGGCGGTGGGCACAGGCGCTGCCTTCCTCTATTCGGCGGTGGCCACGGTGGCGCCCGGCTCTTTCACCAGCCGGGGGATGGCGCCGGACGTGTACTACGAGGCGGTGATCATCATCATCGCCCTGATCCTGACGGGGAACCTGTTCGAGGCGCGCGCCAAGGGGCGGACGTCGCAGGCGCTGCGTGCGCTGGTGCACCTGCAGCCCAAGACGGCGCGGGTCGTGGATGACGAGGGCGAGAAGGACCTGCCGATCGAGCTGGTGCGCCGCGGCGACGAGATCGTGGTGCGCCCCGGCGAACGGATCCCCGTGGACGGCGAGGTGCTGAGCGGGGCCAGCGCCGTGGACGAGTCCATGCTCACCGGCGAGTCGCTGCCGGTGGAGAAGGGGGTCGGGAGCGCCGTCATCGGCGGGACCATCAACCGCACGGGCAGCTTCCGCTACCGCGCCACCACGCTCGGCAGCGACAGCGTCCTGGCGCGCATCGTCAAGCTCATGCGCGACGCGCAGGGCTCCCGCGCCCCGATCCAGCGGCTGGCCGACCGGGTGAGCGGCATCTTCGTGCCGGTGGTGATCTCGCTCGCCATCGCGACGTTCGTGACGTGGTACGTGGCGGCGGACCTGGCGGGGATCGCGGCGCCGGCGGTGCGCGGCTTCGCGGCGGCGGTGGCGGTGCTGATCATCGCCTGCCCGTGCGCCATGGGGCTCGCGGTGCCCACGGCAGTGATGGTGGCCACGGGGAAGGGCGCGGCGCTCGGCATCCTGATCAAGGGCGGGGAGGCGCTGCAGCGGGCCGGCGACGTGACCACGGTGGTGCTCGACAAGACCGGCACCGTGACCGAGGGGCGTCCCACGGTGACGGACGTGCTGCCCGCGCCGGGCACCGGGCTCGGGGCGGTGGAGCTGCTGCGGCTGGTGGGGTCGCTCGAGAGCGTGTCGGAACACCCGCTCGCCGACGCGATCGTGCGGCGGGCGAAGGACGAGGGCCTGGCGCTGGTGGCGCCGGAGTCGTTCGAGGCGGTGACGGGCCGCGGGGCGGTGGGTGTGGTGGAGGGGCGGGCGCTGGTGGTGGGCAACGCGCGCCTGATGGAGGACTGGGCACTCGACGTGGCGCCGTTCGCGGCGGACGCGGCCCGGTTGGGCGGCGAGGGCCGGACCCCCATGTACGTGGCGGTGAACGGCCGGCTCGAGGCGCTCATCGCGGTGGCGGACCCGATCAAGGCCGAGAGCCGAGAGGCCATTGCCACGCTGCAGCGCCTCGGGCTCGAGGTGGTGATGCTGACGGGCGACACCGAGCGCACCGCGCAGGCGATCGCGCGGGAAGCGGGCATCCCGCGGGTGGTGGCGGGCGTGCTGCCTGAGGGGAAGGTGGCCGAGATCCAGCGGCTGCAGGCGGACGGCAAGGTGGTGGCCATGGTGGGCGACGGCATCAACGACGCGCCCGCGCTGGCCCAGGCGGATGTGGGGATGGCCATCGGCACGGGCACCGACATCGCCGCGGAGGCCGGCGACGTGGTGCTCATGCGGGGCGACCTCCGGAGCGCGGCGCAGGCCATCGCGCTGTCGCGGCGGACCATGCGGACCATGAAGCAGAACCTGTTCTGGGCGTTCATCTACAACGTGATCGGGATCCCGGTGGCGGCGGGCGCGCTCTACCCGGCGTTCGGCCTGCTGCTCTCCCCGATCCTGGCGAGCGCCGCGATGGCCATGAGCTCGGTCAGCGTGGTGACCAACAGCCTCCGGCTCGGCCGGGCGCGGCTGGCCTGAAGGAGGCGCGGATGGCAACGGCGAAGGACGGCTGCGGGTGCGGGTGCGAAGTGGACGCCACCGGGCGGAAGGCCGTCGGGGTGGACCCCGACATCAAGGCCCGGAACCTGAACCGGCTCAAGCGGATCGAGGGGCAGGTGCGCGGGCTCCAGAAGATGGTGGAGGAGGAGCGCTACTGCGCCGACATCCTGACCCAGATCTCCTCGGTGCAGGAGGCGCTCCGGTCGGTGGGGCGGGAGCTGATGCGGAACCACCTCAAGCACTGCGCGTCGAGCGCCATCCGGGCGGGGGACGAGGCGGCGGACGCGATGTACGACGAGCTGGTGGAGCTGATGTACAAGCACGCGCGGTAGGGAGCGGCGATGGGATGGCGGGCTCACCTGATGGTGGGCCCGCCTTCGTGTGTGAGGGCCTGACCGCCAGCTCCACGCCGGCGCTGGTGCGTTCCCGCCATGGCGGGAAATCACCGCGTTGTCGCGCGGGAGGGGGCGCCCTAGGTTTATCCCCTCCTCCCAGCCCGGAATTCCAAAATGCGTGGTGTCGCGATACTTGCCCTCGTCGGGGGCCTCGCCGCCTGCCAGAAGCCCGCGCCCGCCTCCAGCAGCAGCGGTGATGCGCCACCGCCGGCCGCCGCGCCCCGGACCCCCGCCGGGACGCCCGAGGCGAAGGCGCCGCCGGCGCCCATGTCGCACGGCGAGGCGGCGGTCGGGATGCCGTCCGCGCCGGTGGAGCGGGGGGCGGAGGCGCCGCCGCGGTCCACCACGACGGTGCACCGGATCCGGCTCGAGACGATCCACGCCCGGCACACGGTGGCGCCGGGAGTGACGTACGACGCCTGGACCTTCGGCGGCCAGGTGCCCGGCCCCACCTACCGGGTGACGGTGGGTGACAGCGTGGACTTCACCATCGTGAACAAGGCGCCGATGCCGCATTCGATGGACTTCCATGCGGCCGAGATCGCGCCGAGCCGGGCGTACGTGAACGTGATGCCGAACGACTCGCTCCACTTCGGCTTCCGGGCGCGGACCCCGGGCGTGTTCATGTACCACTGCGGCACCGCGCCCGTGGCGGCGCACATCGCCAACGGGATGTATGGCGCGCTCCTCGTGGATCCGGCGACGCCGCGGCCGAAGGCGCGGGAATTCGTGCTGGTGCAGAGCGAGTTCTACCTCGGCCCGAAGAGCGGGCCCGACTCGGTGCAGGCGCTCGACTGGCAGCGGATGCTGGACCTCGCTCCCGACTACGTCACCTTCAACGGCGTGGCCAGCCAGTACGCCACCCATCCGCTGCAGGTGGACGTGGGGGAGCCGGTGCGGTTCTACGTGGTCAACGCGGGGCCCAACCGGGTCTCGTCGTTCCACGTGGTGGGCGCGGTGTTCGACCGGGTGTACCTGGACGGCTTCGGGACGCCGCTTCGCGGGGTGCAGACGTTCGAGGTGCCGGTGGGCGGCGGGATGATCTTCGACGTGCGGCTCGGCGAGGAGGGGATCTACCCCTTCGTGTCGCACGCGTTTGCCGACGCCACGAAGGGGGCGGTGGGGATGCTCCGGGCGGGGAACCCGTCCGGGAGCGCCAGCCACTAGTCGGCGAGGCCCACCCGGCGGCGGCGGTAGGTGGGGGACGCCAGCTCGCGCAGCATGAAGCTGGCGACGTCGTCGAGGGAGATGCGGCGGCCGCCCTCCGGCATCAGGTCGGGGAGCACGCGGTAGCGGTCGGTGCGCGGGCCCGGCACCAGGTCGGGGGTGCAGGCGAGGGTCCACTCGAGGGTGCTGGCGCGGAGCGCCTCCCAGGCGGCCTGGTGCTCCAGGTTGCCGGGCTTGAAGACCGCCGGGAAGGTGGGGCGGTCGGCGCGGAGCCCGCCCTCGGGCGCGTCGAGGATCCCGCCCCCGGCGATGGCGATGATCCGCCGGATCCCGCGGGCCTCCATGGCGGCGACGATGTGCCGCATCCCCTCGGAGCGCGCGGTGCCGCCGGAGCCGAGCGGGTTGCCGAGGGCGCTCAGGACGGCGTCGGCGCCCGCGAGGGTGCGGTCCACGGCGGCGGGGTCGAGCACGTCGCCCTGGACCACGGTGCAGCGGGCGGCGAGCGGGCCGAGCTTTGCCGGGTCGCGCGCCAGGGTGGTGACGGCGTGCCCCTCGGCCAGTGCCAGGTCGATGATGCGCTGCCCCGTCCGTCCGCTCCCGCCGAAGACTGCGATCTGCATGACTGTCTCCTAGAAGAGCCCGCCCACCACCGGCAACTCGCGCCGGCGCAGCAGCGCCACGATCCCCGCCGCCACCAGCGTCACCACGGCCAGGGTGAAGAGCAGGCCGTGGTCGCCCTGGACCTCGATCCCGAGGCGGGTGAGGTGGCTCATGATGGCGCCGCCCATGAGCCCCATGGCGAGCACGGCACCGACGGCCGGGGTGCGCGGGAAGAGTAGCAGCGCCACCGCGACGAGCTCCAGCACCCCGGTGCCGATCCGGCCCCACGGCTCCACGCCGAGCGTCGCGAAGATGTACCGCGACTCAGGGGCCCCGGTGAACTTGAAGAACAGCGTCTGGCCCAGGATGGCGGCCGCGGTGAGCTGGCAGAGCCAGCTGGCGATGAGGGCGGGCCGGCTGAGCAGGGTGTCGCGCATCGGGACGCATCCGGGTGAGGGTCAGGCGGGAGGATGTCTCCCGACCTGCCCCCAACGTCACGGCCCGGTCCGGGGTTCCCCGGGCCGGGCCGTGGTGCCTCCGTGCCCCGCTCAGTGGACCGGGGCGGGAAGGTGCAGGTGGTGCTGGAACCAGTCGCGCGCCAGGCGCATGGCCTGCTCCAGGGTGCCGGGTTCCTCGAAGAGGTGCGACGCGCCTGGGACGACCGTGAGGCGTCGGGAACCCTCGAGCTGCTCCAGCGCCAGGTGATTGAGGCCGAGCGCCGGGGTGTCGAGCCCACCGACCACGAGGAGGGTGGCGGCCTTCACGTGGTGGAGCCACGGGCCGGCCAGGTCCGGCCGGCCCGCGCGCGCCACGACGGCGCGCACCCGTCGCCCGAGGCGGGCGGCGGCCACGAGCGCGGCGCCGGCGCCGGTGCCGTCGCCGAGGTAGCCGAGGGGGAGGTGGGCGCACTCCTCGAGCCGGGAGGCCGCGTTGGTGGCGGCGGCGATCCGATCGGCGAGCAGGTCGAGGTCGAAGCTGTTGGCCCGGATGAGCGCCTCGGCCTCGTCGAGGAGCGGGAGGTGCAGGGTGCCGATGCCCGCCTCGTGCAGCATCTCCGCCACCAGCGCATGCCGGCTGCGGTCGGCTGGCCCGGCGGGCACGTGGGCGAGCAGGACGAGGCCGGTGGCGTCCTCGGGCAGGATGAGGTCGGCCTCGAGGTGGTGACGCCCGTCGGGCACCGCAATCCGCCGCAGGGTGGTGGGGGGCGTGGCGGTGGTCATGGGGCCTCCTGGTCGCTCGTGCGGGGCGGTGCATGAATAGCAGCCAGCGGGTGAAGCGGGGGTGGGGCGCCGGTGACGATTCACTCATGCGCGGCAACCCGATCCCGCCCGCCGGGTTCATGCCGCTCGAAACGTTCACCGACGGCTCAGCCCGGCTTCAGCGCCCTCTCGTTAGGTTGCACCCATCCGGGTGCACTGAGCGCCCGTTACCGGAGGCCTGCATGCCCACGACCCAGACCGCGAACGCCACCGCCGGCGCGCCGCGCCCGCCCCTCCTCCCCTGACCACGGGCGCGGTGCCGGTCCCCGCACGGGCGCCCGCCCCGCCGTCGAACGCCGCGATCGCGGGGTGCCTCGATGAAGTGGGCGACCTGCTCGCGGCCCAGCAGGCGGACGGCTTCCGGGTGCGCGCGTATCACGTGGCAGCCGAGGCGATCCGGCAGCTGGCGCCGCCCGTCGCGGAGCTGTACCGCGAGGGCGGCATGGCGGGACTGGAGCGGATCACGGGGGTGGGGCGGGGCATCGCCCGCGCGCTGCGGGAGCTGATCGAGCGAGGGCGGCTGCCGCTGCTCGAGCGGCTCCGCGCCGAGGAAGACCCGGTGCAGCTCTTCAGCACCCTCCCCGGCATCGGCGAGGGCCTGGCGGACCGGCTGCACCACGACTTCGGCTACGAGACGCTGGAGCAACTCATGGCGGCCCTCGACGATGGCCGCCTGGCAAAGATCCCCGGCTTCGGGCGCCGCCGCCTGGCCACGCTACAGGCCGCCCTGCACCGGCGGCTGGCGCCGCCCCGCCTGCCCCCGCCGGCGGCGCACCTCCCGGCTCCCCCGGTCGCGGAACTGCTCGACGTGGACCGCGAGTACCGTGAGGCGGCGAGCGCGGGCCGGCTGCCGCTCATCACGCCGCGGCGGCTCAATCCGGAGAAGCGCGCCTGGCTCCCCGTGCTCCACACCACGCGGCGCGGGCGGCACTACACCGCGCTCTTCTCCAACACGGCCCGCGCGCACCGGCTGGCGCGCACCCGCGACTGGGTGGTGATCTACGCCGAGGGTGAGGAGGGCGAGAGCCAGGCCACGGTGGTCACGGAGCAGCAGGGTCCGCTGACGGGGCGGCGGGTGGTGCGAGGGCGGGAGGCGGAGTCGGCGGCGTACCATGCGGAGGGGCCGCACGAGGACGCCTGAGTGGGAATGCGGCGCCCGCCTCGGTGGTTCCCGACAATCCAGCAGCACGTGGGCCGACGGCGCCTGGGAACTCTTTCCCGGGCGCTTCGCTTTTGGACCCCCAGCACGCATACGCCCGACCCGGACGTCACTCGCTGGAGGACACCATGCATGCACGCCAGTCGGTTCCCGCCCCCACGCCCCGCCTGACGACGGCGATCCCGGCGCGATTCGTCGCCGCCCGCGCGCGGGTCCTCGCCATCCTGGGTCGCTGGGATGCCACGATCGCGGCGCGGCGGCTCGCGCCCGGGGTTGCCCGGTGACCTCGTCGCGGCCGGCCGCGGGCACGCGGGTGCTCATGTTCGGGTGGGAGTTCCCGCCCTTCCAGGCCGGTGGCCTCGCCACGGCGACGGTGGGGCTGGTGAAGGGCCTGCTGCGGAACGCGGTGGACGTGACGCTGGTGGTGCCGTTCCCGGCGGAGCAGTCGCCGCTGCCCGCGCTCCGGCTGGTGAGCGCGGATGGCCCGGCCGGGCTGGTGGTGCACCGGGTGGACTCGCCGATGGCGCCGTACGGCGGTGTCGCGGCCTACGCCGAGGCGCAGGGGGCGCTGGCGCGGGGCGGGCGGCGGTCCGGGTCCGTGTACGGCGCCGACCTCTTCGCGGAGGTGGCGCGCTACGCCGCGCTCGCGGGCGGCATCGCCGCGCGGGAGCCGCACGACCTCATCGACACCCACGACTGGATCACCTTCGCCGCCGGCCTCGAGGCGCGCCGCATCTCGGGCAAGCCGCTCGTGGCGCACATCCACGCCACCGAGTACGACCGGGCCGGCGCCGGCGCCAACCCCGAGATCCTGCGGCGCGAGCGCGAGGGGATGCTCGCCGCGGACCGGGTCATCGCCAACAGCCACGCCCTCAAGCGCACCTGCGTGGAGCGCCTCGGCATCCCGGCCGCGAAGATCGACGTGGTGCACTGGGGCATCGACGGCGAGGGCTTCCCCGACCGGGTGGTCCCGCCGGCCGCCTTCCGGCGCGGCGCGGCGACGCGGGGAAGCCGGGCGCCGGTGGTCCTCTTCCTCGGCCGCGTCACCTGGCAGAAGGGGCCCGACTACTTCATCGAGATGGCCGCGCAGGTGGCCCGCTTCATCCCCGAGGCGCGTTTCGTGGTGGCCGGGCAGGGGGACATGCTCCCCTGGGTGATCCGGCGCGCCGCCGAGCTGGGCATCGCCGACCGGGTGCACTTCACCGGGGGCGTGGGCGGGGAGGACGTGCACCGCCTCTACCGCCTGGCCGATGTCTGCGTGATGCCGTCGGTGAGTGAGCCGTTCGGGCTGGTGGCGCTCGAGAGCCTGCGCCACGGCACGCCGTGCATCATGCCCCGCACCGCCGGCGTGGCCGAGGTGGTGCGGCATGCCTTCAAGGTGGACTTCTGGGACATCCAGGCCATGACCAACCAGATCGTGGCGCTGCTCCGGCACGGGGCGCTCCACACCGAGATGGCGCTCAACGCGCGCCGCGAGCTGGCGGGCCCGCGGTTCTCGCTGGAGGAGCCGGCCCGCCTCACCGCGCAGTCCTATCGCCGCACCCGTCCCCTCACCGCGAGCGCCCGATGACCGACATCTGCATCTACGCCCAGGTCCACCAGCCCTACCGGCTGCGGGAGTACCGGCTCTTCGACATCGGCACCGACGCCGCCCACTTCGACGACGAGGCCAACCGCCGGCTGCTCCGGCGGGTGGCGGACAAGTGCTACCTGCCGGCCAACCGCCTGCTCACCGAGCTGATCCGCTCCTCGGGGCGGCGCTTCAAGGTGGCGCTGTCGCTGAGCGGGACGCTGCTCGACCAGCTGGCCGAGTGGGCGCCGGACGTGCTGGTGAGCTTCCAGGAGCTGGTGGCCACGGGGGGCGTGGAGCTGCTGGGGGAGACGCATGGCCACAGCCTGGCGTCTCTGGCGTCCCCGGAGGAGTTCCGGGCCCAGGTGGAGGCGCACCGGCGCGCCATCCAGCGCTGGTTCGGGCAGCGCCCCACGGTGTTCCGGAACACGGAGCTCATCTACTGGGACGCGCTGGCGCCGGAGATTGCCGCACTCGGCTTCAAGGCGGCGATGGTCGAGGGGGCGGACCACGTCCTGGAGTGGCGGTCGTCCAATCACGTCTACTCGGCGGCCGGCACGCCGGCGCTCCGGCTGCTGCCGCGCAACTACCGCCTGAGCGACGACGTGGGCTTCCGCTTCTCCAACCGCAACTGGGACGGCTGGCCGCTCACGGCCGAGAAGTACGCGGGGTGGCTCGAGGCCGCGGGCGGGGACAGCGTGCACCTCTACGTGGACTACGAGACGTTCGGCGAGCACCAGTGGGCGGACACCGGGATCTTCGCCTTCCTGGCCCGGCTGCCGGAGGAGTGCTTCCGCCGCGGCCTCGAGTTTGTGCATCCCTCCACCCTGGCGCGGCGCGCCCCGGTGGCGGCGCTCAGCTTCCCGCGGCCCACGAGCTGGGCCGACATGGAGCGCGACACCAGCGCCTGGCTCGGCAACCGGATGCAGGAAGCGGCCCAGGCGCGGCTCTACGGCCTGCGCGACGCCGTCCTCGCCAGCCGCGACGCGGCCCTCGTGGCGCGGTGGCGGCGCCTGACCACGAGCGACCACCTCTATTACATGTGCACCAAGTGGTTCGCCGACGGGGACGTGCACAAGTACTTCAGCCCGTACGAGTCGCCGTACGATGCGTTCGTGGCCTTCATGAACGTGGCGCAGGACCTGGAGCAGGCCGCCGGCGCGCTGGCCACGGACGGCGGGCCCGGCGAGGGCGCGGCGTCCTACCTGGACGGGATGGCTTGCGTGGCCTGAGCCGCCCGGGAACCTTTGCGGGGGCCCCGGCGTTGGGGCGGGCGTGGAGCCAACCGAGGGCGCGCGGGACGGAGCGCCCGGGACGGAGGGGGCATGGGGGATCTCCAGTGATGACCAACCCGGTGGTGGCGGGCCAGGCAGCCCCGATCAGCCCGGGCAGCGCCGCCCAGTTCGAGGCGCTGCTCGAGCCGGTGCTCGACGCCGCCTACGGCACGGCCCTCCGCTTCACCCGCAACCGGGCGGATGCGGAGGACCTGGTCCAGGAGGCGGCCCTCCTGGCCTGCCGCGGGTTCCGCACCTTTGAGCAGGGGAGCAACTTCCGCGCGTGGTTCTTCCGCATCCTGACCAACGCGTTCTACAGCAAGTACCGGAAGCGGAAGCGCCAGGGCACCGACGTGGAGCTGGAGGACTCGCCCGAGCTGTACCTCTACATGCAGACGGCCACGCTTGGCCTGCACGGCAAGGTCAGCGACCCGGCCCAGACCCTCATGGCCAAGCTCGAGAACGAGCACGTGACGGCCGCCATCGAGGCGCTGCCGGAGGAGTACCGCGTGGTGGCCACGCTCTACTTCATGCAGGACTTCGCGTACCAGGAGATCGCGGACATCGTGGGGGTGCCGGTCGGGACGATCCGCTCGCGCATCCACCGGGGCCGACGGCTGCTGCAGAAGGCCCTGTGGCGGATCGCGGAGGAGCGGGGCATCGTGGGGACACTGACTGACGCCGTTGACGAGGAACACTGACATGCATCCGCCCGACCGGTTCACCTGCGAAGAGGTCTTCGCGCGGCTCGACGACTATCTCGACCGCGAGCTCACCGCCGAGGAGATGCGGCTGGTGCAGGAGCACCTCGACACCTGCGCGGCCTGCGCCAGCGAGCACCAGTTCGAGACCACGGTGATCACCGGGGTCAAGGACAAGCTCCGCCGCCTCGCGGTGCCCTCGGACCTCATGGCCCGCATCAGCGCCCGCATCGCCGCCGAACGCGAGCAGGGGGAGGCCTAGCGGCCTCCCCCTCCTCCCAGCCTTCCGCTTCCCGCCACGGCCCCGGGCGCCTAGCCCCGGGGCCGTTCCAGTCCCAGCCGCTTCATCCGGGCCTCGAGGGTCGTGGCCTTGAGCCCGAGCGCCTCGGCCGCCCCGCCCGGGCCGCTCACCTTCCAGCGGCACTGCTCGAGGGTGCGGCGGATGTGCTCTCGCTCGACGTCGAGCATCACGCGCGGGGCCTGGCCCGGGGTCACCGTCACGGCGGGCACGGGCGTGTTCTGGCCCGTGGCCCACTCGGCCAGCCGCAGGGCGGGACCCTGCGACACGATCACCGACCGCTCCATGAGGTTGGCCAGCTCGCGGATGTTCCCCGGCCACTGGTGCCGCACCAGGCGCGTGAGCACCTCGGCCGGGATGGCGGTGATGGTCTTGCCGTGGCGCGCGGCGTAGCGCTGCGCCAGGTGCGCGGCCAGGCGGGGGATGTCCTCCGCACGGTCGCGGAGCGCCGGCACGTGGATCGGGAAGACGTTGAGCCGGTAGTAGAGGTCCTGCCGGAACTCCCCGCGCTGCACCATGGCCGGGAGGTCGCGGTGGGTGGCGGCGATGACCCGCACGTTCACGCGCCGCGGCACCGTGCCCCCGACGGGCAGCAACTCGCCCTCCTGCAGCACGCGGAGCAGCTTGACCTGCAGCGGGGGAGCGAGGTCGCCGAGTTCGTCGAGGAAGAGGGTACCGCCGTCGGCCAGCTCGATCTGCCCGGGCTTCCGGGCCACCGCGCCGGTGAAGGCGC
>CAZRCT010000100.1:0-12126 GCA_964598655.1 uncultured Gemmatimonadaceae bacterium | reverse complement strand
CTCACCGGCCGGAAGATCATCGTGGACACCTACGGCGGCATGGCCCGGCACGGCGGCGGCGCCTTCAGCGGCAAGGATCCCTCGAAGGTGGACCGCTCGGCGGCCTATGCCATGCGCTGGGTGGCCAAGAACATCGTGGATGCCAGGCTGGCGCGGCGCTGCGAGGTGCAGGTGGCCTACGCCATCGGCGTCCGCGAGCCGGTGTCCGTGATGGTGGATGCCTTCGGGACCGGCAAGGTTCCCAACGCGGTGCTCGAGGAGGCGGTGCGGAAGGTCTTCGACCTCACCCCGGGCGGCATCATCAAGGCCCTCGACCTGCGCAAGCCCATCTACTCGCCCACGGCGGCCTACGGCCACTTCGGCCGCAAGCCGTACAAGAAGGGCGGCCTGCAGTTCTTCCCCTGGGAAGTCAGCGACCGGGTGGACGCCCTGCTCGCCGCGGTGGGATGATCGAAGTCACCGTCGCCCAGCTCGGGCTCGACCGCACCACCAACACCCCGGTGGTGATCCTCCGCGAGAAGGAGGGCACGCGGTTGCTCCCGATCTGGATTGGTCCCGCGGAAGCCAGCGCCATCGCCATGGAGCTGCAGGGGATCAAGGCGCCGCGCCCGATGACGCACGACCTGCTCAAGTCGGTCATCACCGGGCTCGGCGCCACCGTGCGGCGCATCCTGATCAGCGGGCTCCAGGAGAAGACCTACTTCGCCCAGCTCTGGCTGGCCCGGGAGGACCACGTCTTCCAGCTCGACGCCCGGCCCTCCGACAGCATCGCCCTCGCCCTGCGCGTGCACGCCCCCATCTTCACCGACGACGACCTCCTCGAGCAGGGCGGGGACGTCGAGCCCCCCGCGCCCGATCCCTCCATCGAGGCGGACAAGCTGCGCCAACACCTCGAGAAGATGGATCCCGAGGACTTCGGCAAGTTCCAGCCGTGAGGCGTCGCCTCCTGGCGGGGCTGGCGCTCGGCCTGCTCGCCGCCGTTCCCCTTCATGCCCAGCGGCCGGCGCTCGCGGCCGGCCGGGTGCTCCGGTCCGGGGCCACCGACACCGCCGCCGTCCCCGGCGCCCTGGTCGTGCTCCACCGCATCGGCCAGCAGGCGCAGGGACCCATCGACAGCACGCGGGCCGACGCGCAGGGCCGCTTCCGGTTCCGCTATGCGGCGGACACGGCGGCCGTCTACCTCTTCAGCACCAACTACGCCGGCATCGAGTACTTCTCCGACCCCATCAAGGCCACGCCGGCGCGGGCGGACACGGGGCTCGTGCTCCTCGTCTCCGACACCACCTCGACCGGCACGCTGCTCACCGTCTCGCGCCACATCGTGGTCAGCCGGCCGGACGATGCCGGCCTGCGGCAGGTGCTGGAGATCGTGGTGCTGGAAAATGACGGCGGCCGTACCCGCATCAGCAACGACACCCTGCACGCCGTCTGGGGCGCCCCGCTGCCCGACGGCGCGGCGGGCGGGCAGGCCTCGAGCGGGGACTACTCGCCCGAGTCGCTGGTCTTCCGGAACGACAGCGTGCTCTTCTTCGCGCCGGTGGCGCCGGGGACCAAGCAGGTGATCTTCACCTACGGGCTCCCCGCCAACCCCGGCACGGTGCGGCTCGCCTTCGCGGACTCCCTCGGGCTCAACCTCCTGCTCGAGGAGGATCGCCTGCAACCGACGGGCGGGGTCCTGAGCGACAGCGGCATGCAGGCCATCGAGGGTCGCAACTTCCGCCAGTGGGTCGGCACGGTCCGGGCGGGGCAGGTGGTGGCCATCCCGTTCGGCGGGAGCGCCACGGGCTGGGTGATCCCGGCGCTGGTGGGCACGGTGGCCCTGGCCCTGGTGGCGGTCCTCCTGTGGACGCTGCGGCGGGCCCCGGCACCTGCCCGCGCCCCCGCCGAGGGCACGGTGCTGGAGCAGCTGGCGCGGCTCGACCGCAAGTACGCCGGCCGGGAGGCCGAGACGCCCGCCGGTGAGTGGGCCGAATACCAGGCCCGGCGCGCGGAGCTCAAGGCGCAGCTGGCCGGGCAGCTTGCCGCGAAGGGGTCCGTGTCTTAGGTTCTTGCGCGACGTACGACAACTGATTGCACGCGAGTCGGGACGCTCGGAAGCCGGTGCAATGCCGGCGCGGCCCCGCCACTGTAACGGGCAGCTGTACCTCCGCTATCACGCCACTGGGCAACCGGGAAGGCGCGCAGGAGGAGCCCGGAGCCAGGAGACCTCTCGACTCGTGCCACCACGATCACCCTCGGGGGAGGGACCGGTGGCGACTCGAGCCGTTCCGGCTTCTGTCCGCCCATCTCCACAGCCCCGGGGATGGGCGATTCCCTTGAAGGCCCCTGGCCTTCTCCTCGCCCTCCTCGGTCCGCTGCTCGGCGCCTGCGCCACGCCGCAGGCCGCACCCGCGCGCCTCGTCGCCATCGACGATGCGGGCGACACGGTGCGGCTCGCGGCCCCGGCCACGCGCGTCGTGTCGCTGAGCCCCGCCACCACCGAGCTGGTCTTCGCCCTCGGCGCCGGCGCCCACCTCGTGGGCCGCACCCGCTGGTGCGACTACCCCGAGGCGGCCCGGGCCGTCCCCTCCGTGGGCGACGGCATCCCGCCCAACCTCGAGGCCGTCCT
Source organism: uncultured Gemmatimonadaceae bacterium (assembly GCA_964598655.1). Classification (GTDB taxonomy): domain Bacteria; phylum Gemmatimonadota; class Gemmatimonadetes; order Gemmatimonadales; family GWC2-71-9; genus JADJOM01. The sequence continues at coordinate 9,518 of CAZRCT010000100.1, read as the reverse complement.
CGCCGCCCGCCCCGACCTGGTGCTGCTCTACCGCTCGGCGCAGAACAGCGCGGCCGCCGAGCGGCTGCGTGCGGCCGGCATCGCCGTGGTGCAGCTCGACTTCAACCGGCTCCACGACGTGAGCCGCCTGTCGCGCCTCCTGGCCCCGCTCCTCGGGGTCGCTCCGGCGGGCGACTCGCTGGCTACCGCCTTCGAGGCGGAGCTGGCCCGGGTGGCGGCCGAGGCGCCAGCCGGCTGTGGAGCGGACTCGCTCGGGTGCCCGCGGGTGCTGCTGCTCGCGTGGGACCAGCCCCCCATCGCCATCGGCGCCGGGAGCTTCCAGGGCGAGATCCTCAAGGCGGCCGGCGCCCGCAACATCTTTGCCGACCTGCCCGGCCCCTCCGCCACTGTGAGCATCGAGGCCATCGCCGCGCGCGACCCGTCCCTGGTCCTGGTGGGCGACAGCGAGCCCGCCGTGGCGGGACGGCCCGAGTGGCAGGTGGTGGGCGCCGTGCGGGCCCGCAGGTTCGTCCATTTCAACCCGCCGGCCTTCGGGCGGCCGAGCCCGCGGGCGCCCGGCGTGATCCGGGACCTCCGTCAGGCACTGCGGGACGCCCGCCCGTGAGGTTCGCACGCTGGGGCGGGCTCGGGGCCGCGGCCGCTGGGGCCATCACCTTGGGGGTGATGGTCGGCGCGCTCCGGCTCTCGCCCGGCGAGGTGTGGCGGGCGCTGGTCGAGGGGAGTGGGCCGTCGGCGGCCATCGTGCGCCAGCTCCGGCTGCCGCGGGCGCTGCTCGGGTTCACGGTGGGCGGCGGCCTGGCGGTGTCGGGGGCGGTGCTGCAGGCGCTCATCCGCAATCCCCTCGGTGACCCGTACCTCCTGGGGCTCACGGGGGGCGCCGCGCTCGGTGCCGTTCTGGTCATCGCCACGGGGCTCGGCGGGCCGTGGGCGGTGCCCCTCGCGGCCTTCGGCGGGGCCATGGCGGCGCTCACGCTGGTCTATCGCCTGAGCCTGGTGCAGGGGCGGCGTCTCGATCCACACGTGCTGATCCTGGCCGGCGTGGTGGTGAGCGCGTTCTCGGGGGCGCTGGTAAGTGCGCTCCTCGTGCTCTCCGAGGCGGCCGAGCTCCGGAACGCCTTCCTCTGGATGCTGGGCGGCCTCGGCATGAGTTCGTGGCGCACCCTGTTCATCTACCTGGCCTACGCGGCGCCGGCGCTCCTCGTGCTCGCGTGGCACGCGCGCGCCTTCGACCTCCTGGCCCTGGGCGATGAGCCGGCCCGGCATCTCGGCACCGATCCCGAGCGCCTGAAGCGCGTGGCCTACCTGGCGACCGGGCTGCTCACCGCCGCGGCGGTGGCGGTCTGCGGCATGATCGGCTTCGTGGGCCTCGTGGTGCCGCACGCGGTACGACGCCTGTGGGGCCCGCTCCACGCGGGGCTCCTGCCGGCGGCGTTCCTGGTGGGCGGCATCTTCCTGGTGCTGGCCGATGCGCTGGCTCGCGGCCTGGCGCCGCCGCTCGAGCTCCCCGTGGGGGTCGTCACCGCCGTGGTCGGCGTGCCGCTCTTCGCGCTGCTGCTGCGCCGGGGGCTCGCATGATCCTCCGCGCCACCGACCTCACCGTCCGCTACCCCGGCCGCGCCGAGCCGGCGCTCGCGGGCGTCAGCCTCGGCGTCGGTGCGGGCGAGCTGGTCGGCGTCGTGGGCCCGAACGGCAGCGGAAAGACGACGCTGCTCCGCGCCCTGCTCGGCAACCTCACCCTCGATGGCGGCAGCGTGGAGCTGCTCGGCCGGCCCATCGCCAGCTGGCGCGCGCGCGAGCTGGCGCGCCAGGTGGCCGTCATGGGCCAGCGTGAGGAGACGGTGTTTCCCCTCACCGTGCGGGAAACCGTGCAGCTCGGCCGCTACGCCCACCTGACCCCGCTGGCGGCACTCTCCCCGCGGGATCACGCCGCCGTGGACGACGCCATGGCCCGCGCCGACGTGGCCGCGCTGGCCGCGCGCCGCACCGACACCCTCTCCGGCGGGGAATGGCAGCGCGTGCGCGTGGCGCGCGCGCTGGCGCAGGAGCCCCGCCTCCTCATCCTCGATGAGCCCACCGCCGCGCTGGACGTCCGCCACGAGATGGAAGTCTTCGAGCTCGTGCGCCGCCTGGCCGGGGAGGGCATCGCCACGCTCCTCGTCACCCATCACCTGAACCTGGCGGCCCGCTACGTGGACCGGCTGGTCCTCCTCGACGAGGGACGCCTCGCCGCGGACGGCCGGCCCGCCGACGTGCTGACGCCGGAGGTGGTGGCGCGGGTCTTCGCCTGGCGGGTGGCCATCACCCAGTGGTGTGATGGCGCGCCCCAGGTCGTCCCTCTCAAGCCCGGCGAGTAGCCGGGGGAAAGTCGTCGCCGTGTCACATCGGATTTGGTTGGTACTCCCCGCGCGCGTCGCCGGGCTCGCCCTCCTCGTGGCTGGGCTGCCGCTGGCGGCCCGGGCGCAGGATGTTCGGGACACCGTGGAGCTCGAGGATCTCGTGGTCACCGCGGACCGGACCCCGCTCCCGGCCAGCCGGGTGGTGAACCCCACCACGGTCATCAGCGGGGATGACCTGCGCCAGCGCGGCATCCTGTCCGTGGCCGATGCGCTCCGCGAGGTCCCCGGCGCGGCGCTCGTCCCCACCGGCTCCTTCGGGAGCCAGACCTCGCTCTTCCTCCGCGGCGGCGAGAGTGACTACGTGAAGGTCCTGGTGGACGGCGTGCCGGTGAACCAGCCCGGTGGCGCGTTCGACTTCGCCAACCTCACCACCGAGAACGTCGAGCGCATCGAGGTGACCCGCGGCCCCGGCTCGGTGGTCTACGGCTCGGATGCCGTGTCGGGCGTGGTGCAGATCTTCACCCGGAAGGGCACGGGCCGCTTCCAGGGCGAGGCCAGCTACCGCGCCGGCACCTTCGGCACCTGGAACGCCGAAGGCGCCGTGTACGGCGGCACCGAGACCATGAGCTACTCGGCCGGCCTGTCGCGCTTTGCCTCGAGCGGCATCTACGCGTTCAACAACGACTACCGGAACACCACGGCGAGCGGCGCCCTCACGCTCCGCCCCGATGCGCGCACCGACCTGACGCTGAGCGCCCGCACTGGCGACCTCACCTCGGAGTTCCCCACCGACTTCACCGGCGCACCGGTGGACCGCAACAGCTTCACCCTGCAGGATGCCACCACCCTGGGCCTCGACCTGGGCCGCCGGGTGGGCGACCATCTCGAGGTACGGGCCTTCCTGGCCTCCCACACCCAGAACGATGGCTCCGAGGACAACCCGGACAGCCCCGCCGACACGCTGGGGTTCTTCAGCTCGGCAAGCCAGGCGCGGATGAAGCGGCAGTCGGCCGACGTCCGGGCCAGCTTCACGCCGGGCGCCAGCGCCCGGCTCACGCTCGGTGCCACCGCGGAGTTCCAGTCGCTCCGCGAGGAGACCCGCTCCGCGAGCGACTTCGGCTTTGGCCGCACCAGCGACGCGCAGGGGTTCGCGGCCTCCCGCCGCAACGTGGGCGTGTACGGCCAGGCGCTCCTCGACGTGGACGCGCGCCTGCGGCTCAACCTCGGCGCGCGCCTCGATGACAACGAGACCTTCGGCACCCACCTGACCGGCCGGGCCGGCGCCATCTACCGCCTGGCCGGGGCCACGCGGGTCCGCGCCTCCGTCGGGACCGGCTTCAAGGAACCCAGCCTGCGGGAGAACTATGCCACCTCGGCCTTCGAGTTCGGCAACCCGGCCCTCGACCCCGAGCGGAGCCTGGGCTGGGAGGCGGGGCTCGAGCAGGGCCTCCTCGCGGGCGAGCTGACGCTGGCGGCCACCTTCTTCCAGCAGCGCTTCCGCGACCTCATCCAGTACGACGCCGGCGCGCCCCCGGGGAGCCCGAACTACCGGAACGTCGCCCGGGCGTCGAGCCGCGGCCTCGAGGTCGAGGCGGCGCTCCACCCCGCGCCCGGCACCACGCTGTCCGCCAGCTACACGTGGCTCCGCACCCGCGTGGACGACGCCGGGCTGAGCAGCGGCGCGGGCGCCACCTTCGTCGAAGGGAAGGCGCTCCTGCGCCGCCCCGCGCATGCCCTGCGCATGGACGCGCGCACCCGGGTGGCCGGCCGGGCTTTCCTGGGAGTGGCGGTGCAGTACACCGGCACCCGGGACGACGTGGACTTCCGTCCGTTCCCCTCCGTCCGCACCACCCTCGCCGCCTACACCCTGCTTGAGGCGGACCTCACCGTGGACCTGCGCCGGACCCGCACCGGCGCCCCGGCCGTCTCGGCGCTGCTCCGCGGGGAGAACCTGCTCGACGCCGACTACCGCACGGTGGTGGGTTTCCCGGGGCGTGGCCGCTTGGTGCAGGCCGGGGTGCGTCTCGGGTTCTGACGCCGGGACCGGGGGCGCCGCGCCCGAGGCTCCCGCCCGGGGGCCGGCGCGCCCATCTTTGGGGCATGTCCCGTCGCCTGCTGTCCGGCCTGGTCGGCCTCCTCGCGGTCCTCGGCTGCGCGGAGGCCTCGGCCCCCCTGCCGCCGCCCCTCGAGGCCGTGCTGATCCTCGATCGCAGGGATGCCAGCCTCACGCTCTTCGACGTGGAGGCGCCGCTCGCGCCCGACACCATCGCGCTCGCGGCGGGGACCACGCCGGTGGCGGTCACCGCGCGGAACGCCTGGGCGGTGGTCACCTTCGCCGAGCCCCAGGTGCAGGTGGTGGACCTCGAGGCCCGCACCGTGGTCCGCACCATCGGTCTCGAGGCCGGGGCGGGCGGGGCGGGGGCGGCGCTGGTGGACGACTCCATCGCCTACGTGGCCAACCCGTCGCTCAACACCGTCACCCGCATCAACTACCTCACCGGCGACACCGCCTCGGTGGCGGTGGGGCTCTCCCCCCAGGCGGTCGTGGCGGCGCGCGGGCGCGTCTTCGTGGTCAATTCCGACATGAGCGGCGCGAGCGTCCTGGGCCCGAGCTGGGTCACCATCCTCGACCCCACCACCAATCGCCCGGTGAGCGGGGTGGACTCGATCGGGCTGCCGGGACCCGGGGCGGCCAATGATGCCCTGCTGGCGAGCGACGGCATCGTCTACGTCCTGAACCCCGGCGACGGCGTGGCCGGTGCGCGGCTGTCCCTGGTGGATCCCGTGGGCCGCGAGGAACTGGGCAGCTTCGGCGGCTTCGGGCCGGCCCCCACCGGCATCGCGGCCGATCCCTTCGACCGCCTCTACGTGTCGTCCCCGACCGAGGGGCTGATGGTGTTCGACCGGCTGGGCCGCCAGGTGACACGGGGCACCGGCGACGGCATCATCATTCCCACCCTCGGCGCCCTCGCCGTCGACGCCGCGGGCCGCATCTACGCCCTCGAGACCGGCGGCTGCGCCCCGGGCGACCACGGCCAGGTCCACGTCCTCCGCCGCAACCTCACCACCAGCCGCCTCGTTCCCGCCGGCGCCTGTCCCGTGGATGCCGTGGTGACGGAGATCCCCCCGGCGCCATGAGCGCCTGCGGCGCGCCGGCCCCGGCGCGCCCCCGGCGGCTCCCGCGGTCATGACCCTCGTCTCCACGCCCGCCATCGTCCTCGCCACCTGGCGCTACGGCGAGACCTCCAAGATCGTCCGGCTCGCCACCCAGGACCTCGGCGTGCAGGGCGTCATCGCCAAGGGCGCGCTCCGGCCCCGGAGCCGCTTCGGCGCGGCACTGCAAGTGCTGAGCGGCGGCACGGCGCACCTCCTCCATCGCGACAACCGCGAGCTCCACACCCTGACCGCCTTCGACCTCCAGAGCCTCCCCGTCAGGCTCACGCGCGACGTGGGCCGCTACGCCACCGGCACGGTGCTCTCGGAACTCATGCTCCGCGTGGCGCCGGCCGAGCCCCACCCCGAGGGCTTCGAGGTCCTCCGGGACGCGCTGCGCCGCCTCGAGGACGTGGAACTGCCCGCGCTCGAGGCCGTGGCCCTGGAGAGCGTGTGGGCCCTGGTGGGCGCGCTGGGCTTCGCGCCGTCGGTGGACCGCTGCGTGCGGGACGGCCGGCCGCTCGGGGCCGGGCAGGAACTGGCGTGGAGCCTGGGCGAGGGAGGCGCCCTCTGCGAGCGGTGCGCCCGTGGCACCGAGGTCGCCGTGCTCCCGCCGGAGGGCGCCGCCGCACTGCGACGCCTGGTGCTGCTTGAGGGCGGGGCGCTTCCGGTCCTCGACCCCCGGCACGCCGCCGCCCACCGCCGCCTCGTGACGCGCTACGTCCGCCACCACCTGGGGGAGGGCGCACCGCTCGCCGCACTCGACTTCTGGCAGCAGCGGGCCTGGGCCCCGGCATGATCATCGGCACCGCCGGCCACATCGACCACGGCAAGACCACCCTCATCGAGGCCCTGACCGGCCGCCGCCTCGATCCCCTGGCGGAGGAGCAGCGCCGGGGCATCACCCTCGACCTCCACTTCGCCCACCTGGACCTGGGCGATGGGCGGGTGGCGGGCGTGGTGGACGTGCCGGGCCACGAGGACCTGGTGCGCACCATGGTGGCCGGGGCGGGGGGCCTCGACCTCGTCCTCCTGGTGGTCGCCGCCGACGACGGCATCATGCCCCAGACCCGCGAGCATCGCGCCATCGTGGAGCAGTTGCGCGTGCCCGCCGGGATCCCCGTGATCACCCGCGCCGACCTCGTGGAGCCCGACTGGCTGGCCCTCGTCGTGGCCGAGGTCACGGCGTGGCTGGCAGGCTCGCCCGTCAGGTTCACGCCCCCGGTGGTCACCGCCGCCCCGGCCGCGCGGGGCATCGCGGAGCTCCGGGCGGCCATCGGCGCGGCCTTGCCGCGCGACCCACGGCCCGCGGCCGACCTCTTCCGGCTCCCGGTGGACCGCGCCTTCTCGCTGGCCGGCGCCGGGACGGTGCTGACGGGCACGGCCTGGTCCGGGAGCGTGGCGCGCGGCGACGCGGTCCGGCTGCTCCCGGGGGGCACGGAGGGCCGGGTCCGATCCCTCGAGCGCCACGGCGCGGTGCAGGAGCGAAGCGTCCCGGGCGAACGCACGGCGGTGGCCGTGGCCGGGATCGAACGGCGGGCGGTCCGCCGCGGGCAGGTGCTCGTCCGGGCCGCCGACCCGTGGCGGGTCACCAGCGCGATCGACGCGGCGGTGGAATTGCTCGCGCAGGCGGACCGGCCGCTCGCCAGCAACGCCCGCCTCCGGCTTCACCTCGGCACCGCCGAGGTGCTGGCCCGCGTTCAGCTCCGTGAGCCGATCGGGCCAGGACGGTCCGGCCTCGTGCGGCTGGCGCTCGAGGCGCCCCTGCTAGCTCGCGGTGGCGATCGCCTGGTGCTGAGGAGCTACAGCCCGGTCGGCACCATCGGCGGCGGCGTGGTGCTCGACCCGCTCCCTCCCCGGGGCAAGCCCCGATGGCCGGAGGGCCTCGCGGCCGAGGCGCCGGCCGTCCGACTGGACGCTCTCCTCACCCGCCGGCGGGACGGCGTGGCCGCGGCCGAGCTGCCGCAGCTGCTCGGCGTGGCCCCGGCGGTGGCGGCCGCGCTCACGACCGGCGCCGGAGTCGTGGAGGTGGCGGGACGCGTGTATCCGCGCGCGGCCGTAGAGGAGCTCACCACGGTCATCCTCGCCGCGGTGCGGGAGCATCACCGCCAGCAGCCATCGGCACCGGGCATCTCCCTCCAGACGCTCCGGGCCGGCAGGGGACCGCTCGCCGGGGCGGTGGTGGAGGAGTTGGTGCGGGGGGGACAACTCGCGATGACGGACGGCTGGGTCAGCGCGCCAGGCTTCGCCCCGCGCCTGGCCGGCGGTGACCTGCTCGTCGGGCGCGTCATCGCAGCCATCACCGAGGCCGGCCTGACCCCGCCCAGCGTGCCAGAGCTCGAGGCGATCCTCGGCGTCCGGGGCGTGGCCGAGGCGTGCCGGCTCGCGGCGCGCGATGGGCGATTGGTGGCCGTGGAGCCCGACCGCTTCTATGCCCCGGTGGCGCTGGAACAGTTGCGCGCCGTCCTCGCCTCCCTTGCTTCCGCGGGGCCGTTCGCGCCCCCGGCGGTGCGGGCCCGACTGGGCACCTCGCGCAAGTTCCTGATTCCCCTCCTCGAGTGGGCCGACCAGGCCGGGCTCACCATCCGCCGCGGCGGTGAGCGCGTGGCCGGGCCCGCGCTCACCGCCGGCACGCCGCGCCGCTGAGGCGGCCGGGCACGATTGCTTGCCAGACGGCGCCCACCCCATGATCTTGCCTCACCCCCTACTGCAGGCAGGTCGGTAGCCGATCCTTTTCCGTGCGGAGGCACCCATGGCCGGAAGTCGCTGGCCGGGGATCGTCCTTGCCCTCCTCATCGGCGCCGCCGACGCTGCCACCGCGCAGGAACGGCCCCCGCCGCAGGTGGAGCTCCGGGACAACTACCCCAACCCGTTCTTCCCGTCCACCACGATACCCTTTGTCCTCAGCCCTGCCTTGTGCGAGGGAGGTCACCAGCCCCTGGTCAGTCTGAAGCTCTACAACGTGCTGGCCCAGATGGTCGCGATTCCCATCCTCCTCAACTCCAACGGGGAGCGCATCGACAACCTGCGGCTCCGCTGCGGGGCGCACGAAGCCTTCTGGGACGGCCGCATGATGAACCGGACCCGGGAACTCAGCCCCGGTATCTACTACGCCCAGCTGACGGTGGACGGTCAGCGCTACACCCTCAAGATGATCGCCCGGAAATGAGAGCGGGCCGGCGGTGGACTTGATGTCCGACCGACCGGCCCGCTTTCATTCTGGCGGGGTGCGCTGCCATCGGGGCAGCAAATCACGGCCCACGCCTTGCCCTTCCGCCGGCCAGTCATCGCCGCGACGGACGGAGGGCCGCCACGCCACCCTCTCGACGATTCGGCGCGCCCGGTACCGACGAGCCATGAGGGCTTCATCATGATCCGACCCGAACGCCTCACCATCAAGGCCCAGGAGGCCTATCGCGATGCCGCCGCCCTGGCGGCCGCGCGCGGCAATCCGGTGACCAACGACGCCCACCTCTTCGCCGCCCTGCTGGCGCAGGAGGACGGGGTGGTGCGCCCGCTGCTGCAGAAGGCGGGGCTCAACGTCACCGGGCTCACCCAGGAAAATGAGCGCGAGCTGGCCCGGCTCCCGAAGCAGGACGGCGGCGCCGAGCCGCCTTTCGACCGGATCCTGCACCGCATCTTCGACCGGGCCGAGGCCGAGGCCAAGCAGCTTGGGGACGCCTACGTCTCCACCGAGCACCTCCTCGTGGGCCTCGCGGAGGAGAAGGGCACCACGGCGCGCGAGCTCCTCGGCACGCACGGCATCGGCGCCGAGGACTTGCGGCAGGCCCTCGCCGACGTGCGGGGCGCCCACCGTGTCACCGACCAGACCCCCGAATCCCAGTACCAGGCCCTCCAGCGCTTCACCCGGAACCTCACCGACCAGGCCCGGAGCGGGAAGCTCGACCCCGTCATCGGCCGGGACGAGGAGGTGCGCCGGGTGATGCAGGTGCTCTCCCGCCGCACCAAGAACAACCCGGTGCTGATCGGCGAGCCGGGCGTCGGCAAGACGGCCATCGTCGAGGGCCT
>CAZRCT010000099.1:0-12168 GCA_964598655.1 uncultured Gemmatimonadaceae bacterium | reverse complement strand
CTTGATGGCGCCGGCGTTCTCGATGATGCCGTTGTGGATCAGCGCGATCTTCCCGCTCTGGTCGGTGTGCGGGTGGGCGTTGGTGCTGGTCGGCGGCCCGTGCGTGGCCCACCGCGTGTGCCCGATGCCGAGCGTGCCCTGCGGCGTGTACTCCTTGAGCTGCTGCTCCAGGACGCTCAGCTTGCCCGCCTGCTTCTGCACCACGAGGCCCCGCCCGTTGAGGATCGCGATCCCCGACGAGTCATAGCCCCGGTACTCGAGCCGCCGGAGCCCCTCGATCAGCAGTCCCGCCGCCTGGCGGGGTCCCACGTAGCCGACGATGCCGCACATCTGCGCTGGTCCTCAGCTGGAGAAGAATTCCCGGCAGGTGGCCACCAATTGCTCGGCGTCCGCCTCCGTGGGGGCCTCGGCAATGAACCTGACGATGGGCTCGGTGCCGGAGGGCCGCACGTGCACCCAGCGGTCCCTCCATGCAAGCCTCAATCCATCGCGGGTGTCCACCTGGGCGTCCGGAAACCGGTCCCGGAGCCGCTGGTAGACCGGGGCTAAGTCCTTGCCCCGTGGGGCCTTGGCCTTGACAATCCTGTATCGCGGCTGGCCGGCGACCAAACCGGTCAGCGTCGAGCCGGACGCAGACAACAGTTGCAGGATCAGTGCCACACCAATCGGGGCGTCCCGGCCGATGTGGGACATGGGCAAAATCACCCCCCCATTGCCCTCCCCGCCGATCAGCGCCCCCTCCGCCTTGATCACCTGGGCCACGTTGGCCTCCCCGACGGGGGCCCGGACAAACCGGGCCCCCCCCATCCGGGCGGCATCCTCCACCACCAGAGAGGTGGAGAGGTTGGCCACGGCCACGGGGGTGGTCCCCGGGGTCACGGCCGGCCGGGCGGCATGGGAGAGCACCGCGCGAATCGCGAGGGCCAGGGTGTAATCCTCCCCGATCGGGGCGCCGGTCTCGTCCACCAGCGCCAGCCGGTCCACGTCCGGGTCCACCGCAAAGCCCACCGCCGCCCCGGTCTCCCGCACCAGCCGGGACAGGTCGCCGAGGTTCTCCGGCAGCGGCTCCGGGGCCCGCGGGAAGCGGCCGTCCACCTCGGTGTTGATGGCGTGCACGGTGCAGCCCAGCTGCTCGAGCAGCGCCGGGATGGTGGTGCCGCCCGCCCCACGCACGCAGTCGAGCGCCACGGTGAACCGCCGCGCCCGGATCGCGGGCACGTCGAGCATCGGCAGCGCGAGCACCTGGGCCAGGTGCCGCGCGATGGCCCCGGGGTCTTCCGTGACCCGCCCGATGCCGTCCCATCCCATCCGCGGCGCCCCCTGGTCGGCGAGCGCCCGCACCGCCTGCCCGGCGGCGCCGTCGAGGAAGATCCCGTCAGGGCCCACCAGCTTGAGGGCATTCCACTCGATGGGATTGTGGCTGGCGGTAAGGATCAGGCCGGCGCCGGCGTGATGGTGCTCCACCGCCAGCTGCACGGTGGGCGTCGGCGCGATGCCCACGTCGATGACGTCCACGCCCACCGACATGAAGCCGGCTGTGGCGGCGCGGGCGAACATCGCCCCGCTGGTGCGGGCATCCCGCCCGAGGACCACGAGGGGCTTGCCGTTGGCGCGGGCCCACGCCCCGAGGGCGGCGGCGTGCCGGGCCACCAGCTCGGGCGTCAGGTCCTTCCCGACGATCCCGCGCATCCCGGACACACTGATCATGAGGGTATCAGACATGGCGAAGAAGCTAGCGGTGCGCCACCGCGTTCGGAACGGGGTTCGGGAGGGAGCCGCACGTGCGCGGCATCACACCCGTCTGGGCGTGGCCCCGCAGTGACGTGCGCACACGGCCATTGTTCTCAGGATGCGGGAGGAAGGCGTCGCCAGCGGCGTTGCGGGGGTGGAGCCTGGTGTGCCTCAACGCTGAGGCGCAGGGGAACGGCAACCGCAAAACCACAGAGGCACAGAGGACACGGAGGGCACAGAGAACTGCCCTGGCATGGTGGGCTCATCGCAGGGTGAGTCCGTGATGTTTTTGTGGGTGTGAGTTCGGGTCCGGCAACGCCCCCAACCAGTCGCGGAGCCCCACCCAAGAACCTCAGGGCCCGGGTCGGCAACGCGCCGACCCGGGCTCGATCCCTCCGTGACCTCTGTGTCCTCTGTGCCTCTGTGGTTTTGCAGTTCCCCTGCGCCTCAGCGTTGAGGCACACCAGGCCCCACCCCGGCACCGCCGGCGGCGACGCCCCCGCCCCTAGGTGAGCAGCGGCAGCGCCGCCGGGTCCGGGAACGCCTCGAGGAACGCCTGCACGCACTTGGGGTCGAAGTGGGTCCCGGCGCAGCGCGCCAGCTCCTCGAACGCCGCCGGCGGCGTCCGGCTGGCGCGGTAGGCGCGGTTGGTGGTCATGGCGTCGAACGCGTCCACCACGCACACGATCCGCGCCTCGATCGGGATGTCGTCGCCGGTGAGCCGGTCGGGGAAGCCGCGGCCGTCGAAGCGCTCGTGGTGGTTCCGCACGATGCGGAGCACCGTGGGGTTCTCCCGCGCCAGCGGCGCCAGGATCCGCTCGCCGAGGATGGTGTGCTCGGTGATGTGCGCAAACTCCTCCTCCGTCAGCGGCCCCGGCTTGTTGAGGATCGCCTCCCGCGTCCCGATCTTGCCGATGTCGTGCAGGTCGGCGCCGAGGCGGATCTCCTCCAGCCGTTCCCCGGTGAAGCCGAGCCGCACCGCCGTCTGCACCGCGTAGCGGCTCACCCGCATGGAGTGGCCGCTGGTGTACGCATCCTTGGCCTCCAGCGCGTGCGCCAGCGTCTGCACCGCCTGCACGAAGAGCTCCCGGATCCGGCCCGCCTGCACCCGCACCCGCAGCTCGAGGTTCTTCTGGTAGAAGCGCCGCTGCAGCAGCAGGTCCCGCTTCTCGAGCGCCTTGGTGACGCGGGCGCGCACCTCCTCGATCATCGCCGGCTTGGCGATGTAGTCGAGCGCCCCCTTGTCGAGGCAGGCCACCGCCGTCTTCACGTCGGAAACGCCCGACAGCATGATCACCGCCGTGTCGGGATAGCGCTTGACGATCTCTTCCAGGAAGGCGAGGCCGTTGAGCCCCGGCATGTTCACGTCGGAGATGACCAGCGGCACCTCGCCCTGGGTGGTCAGCAGCTCCAGGCCGTCCTCGGCCGAGCCGGCCTCGAGGGCGGTGAGCCCCATCAGCTCGAGCACCCGGGCGATGCCGCGGCGCACCGTCGCGTCGTCGTCCACCACCAGGCAGCGGGGGGCGAGCGGCTTCGGTTCCAGCCGCTGGGCGATCTGATCGAGCAGCATTTATGAAGATCCCTCCGCCCGCCCGCAGTTGGCTTGTGGGGTCCCGGAGGCGGGGGTAACCTTCCCGCTTCCTCGAGCCCCCCTCGCATGACCCAGATCCGACCCGACGACACCGCCCACGGCTTCGCCACCCGGGCCATCCATGCCGGCCAGCATCCGGACCCGACCACGGGCGCCGTGATGACGCCGGTCTACCAGACCTCCACCTACGTCCAGGACGGGCTCGGCCGGCACAAGGGCTACGAGTACGCCCGGACGCAGAACCCCACGCGGGAGGCCCTGGAGCGCTGCGTGGCGAGCCTCGAGGGCGGCACCCACGGCTTTGCCTTCGGCTCCGGACTCGCGGCGCTCGACACGCTGCTCAAGCTGCTCAAGGCCGGCGACCACGTGGTCAGCGGCCAGAACATCTACGGCGGCTCGCACCGGCTGATGGAACGGGTGTACGGGCAGTTCGGGCTCCAGTTCAGCTTCGTGGACATGCGCGACCCGGAGAACGTGGCCCGCGCCATCACGCCGGCCACCCGGCTGGTGTACGGCGAGACGCCCACCAACCCGATGATGTTCCTGGCCGACCTCGCGGCCATCGGCCACATCACCCAGGCGCGCGGCCTCCTCTTCGCCGTGGACAACACCTTCGCCACGCCGTACTTCCAGCGCCCCCTCGCGCTCGGCGCCGACATCGTCCTCCACTCCACGACCAAGTACCTGAACGGCCACAGCGACATGGTCGGCGGCCTGCTGGTCACCGCCCGCGACGACCTGGCCGAGAAGATCGGCTTCCTGCAGAACGCGGCGGGCGGCGTGCCCGGCCCGCAGGACTGCTTCCTGGCGCTCCGCGGGATCAAGACGCTCCCGCTCCGCATGCGGCAGCACGACGCGAACGGTCGCGCCGTCGCGGAATGGCTGACCCGGCACCCGAAGGCACAGAAGGTCTACTATCCCGGCCTCCCCGATCACCCGCAGCACGCGCTCGCCCTGCGGCAGATGAGCGGGTTTGGCGGGATGATCTCCGTCGAGCTCGGGGACCAGGCGCTCGCGCGCCGCGTCGTTGAGCGCACGCAGATCTTCCAGCTGGCCGAGTCGCTCGGCGGCGTGGAGAGCCTCATCGGCCACCCGGCCAGCATGACGCACGCGTCGGTGCCCCTGACGCTCCGCCAGAGCATGGGCCTCACCGACAGCCTGATCCGGCTCTCCTGCGGCATCGAGGAGACGGAGGACCTGATCGCCGACCTGGCGCAGGCGCTGGGGTGAGGCGGCGGGCGCGCCGTCCGGGGCGGAGCACCGGGACCCGGGCGGCCGGACCCCCGTTCCCGACCCGGCAGCGAAACGTTCCCCCTTGCCCCACCGTCGTCCCAGCATGAAACCGCCCCTCATCCGGGGCTTGGATCCGTCGCCCCTTTCGTCGAGTCATCCATGACCACGCCCGCCCCGCGCCCCCGGCGCACCCTGCCCGAAATCGCGCCAGTCTCCTGGGAGCACCCCGCCGACCGGGCCGCGCTCCAGACCCTCAGGTCGGTCCCTGGCTTCGAGGAGGTCACCCGGAAGATCCTGGCCTTCCTGGGCGGGGAGCGGGGCATCCGCCTGCTGTTCCAGGCCAATGCCGTGCGCGTGGGGCCCACCCAGTTTCCCAAGCTCTGGAGCCTGCATGTCGAGGCCTGCACCACCTTTGACTGGCCCGACGTCCCGGAGCTCTACGTCTCGCAGACGCCCGTCTTCAATGCCGGCGCCTATGGCGTCGATGCCCCCTTTATCGTCTTGCACTCGGCGGCACTTGAGCTATTGGACGACGATGAGCTCCGGGTGCTCCTGAGCCACGAGCTGGGCCACGTGATGAGCGGCCACGCCTTCTACCGCACCATCGCCGCCATCCTGGTGCTGGTGAGCACGGGCGCGCTGCCGGGGCTGGCGGGCATCGCGCTCCTGCCCATCCGGCTCGCCTTCCTCGAGTGGTCGCGGAAGTCGGAGCTCTCGGCCGACCGCGCCGGCCTCCTCGGCTCGCAGGACCCGCGCAGCTCCCAGAGTCTCTTCATGAAGATGGCGGGCGGGGTCCGGCCGCCGTACAACGAGGGCCAGCTGGACCTCGACACCTACATGGCGCAGGCCCACGAGTACGTCGGCAGCAACGAGGGCTTCGACGTGCTGTACAAGCTCCTCTCCACGCTGATGGTGACGCACCCGATGCACACCGTGCGGGCCGCCGAGCTGCAGGGCTGGATCGCCACGGGCGAGTACGACCGCATCATCCGCGGCGAGTACACCCGCCGCGGCTCGGCCGGCGAGCGCGCGGTCAAGGACGACCTCGACGCCGCCCGCCAGTACTACACCCAGGAGGCCAAGGCCACCTTCGGGCAGATGGCGGATGCGGCCAAGCAGGCGGCCGGCCGGATGAGCGAGGCGTTCAAGAAGGCCCGCCAGCAGTGAGGATCCTCGTCGTCGGCGGCGGGGGGCGCGAGCACGCGATCACCTGGGCCCTCCGCCGCGAACACCCGGACGCCACGCTCTACGTGGCCCCCGGGAATCCCGGCACCGCCGCCCTCGCCACCAACCTCCCCATCAGCGCTACCGACCTCGACCGCCTCGCCGACGCGGCCGATGCCTATGGCATCGACCTCGTGGTCGTCGGCCCCGAGGCGCCGCTCGCCGAGGGGCTGGCCGACCGCCTGCGCGCGGAAGGCCGCCTGGTGTTCGGGCCGAGCCGGGCGGCGGCGCAGGTGGAGGCGTCCAAGGCGTTCTCGAAGGCCGTCATGGAGCGGGCGGGCGTACCCACGGCCGCGAGCCGCACCTTCACCGCCCTGGCGCCGGCACTCGCCTACGTGGCGGCGCATGCGGAGCCGCTCGTGGTGAAGGCCTCGGGCCTCGCCGCCGGCAAGGGCGCCGTGGTCTGCGCCACCCGCGCCGAGGCCACCGCCACCGTGCAGGCCATGCTGGGCGACGGCAAGTTCGGCGACGCCGGGAAGACCGTCGTCATCGAGGAGTTCATGGAGGGGGAGGAGCTCTCGCTCCTGGCCATCACCAACGGCGAGGGCATCACCTGCCTCCCCGCCGCGCAGGACCACAAGCGCCTCGGCGAGGGCGACACCGGGCCCAACACCGGCGGCATGGGCGCCTACGCACCCGTGGCCATCGCCACCCCGGCGCTGCTGGCGCGGGCAGAGCAGGAGGTGCTGGTCCCGATGCTCAAGCAGCTCGCCGCCGAGGGCGCGCCGTACAACGGCGTGCTCTACGCGGGCCTCATGGTGGGCCCCGATGGCGGCCTCAAGGTGGTGGAGTTCAACTGCCGCCTCGGCGACCCGGAGACGCAGGTGGTGCTGCCGCTGGTGAAGCGCGGCCTCACCGAGTGCCTCTACGCGGTGGCCCGGGGCCAGGCGCCGACGCCGCTCGAGCTGGAGCGGGGCGCCGCCGTCACCACCGTGCTCGCCGCCGAGGGCTATCCGGACACGCCGAAGAAGGGAGCGCCGATCACCATCCCGGCCACGCTCCCCGAGGGCGTCACCGTCTTCCACGCCGGCACCACGCAGGACGCCGACGGCACCCTCCGCGCCAGCGGCGGCCGGGTCCTCACCATCACCGCGGTGGCGCCGACCTTCGCCGAGGCGCAGGCCCGGAGCCGGGCCGCCGCCGAGGCCATCAGCTTCCCCGGCAAGGTCTGGCGGCGGGACATCGGCTGGCGGGAGGCGGGGCGCGTCTAGCGGGGGCGCGGGAGGCGTTGCCGTTAGCTTTCCCCGATGCCTGAACTCCCCGAAGTCGAGACGATGGTCCGCGGCGTCCGCCAGGTGCTGGAGGGCGCCACGATCACCGAGGCGCGGCTCTCCCACACGGACATCCTGCGCGGCGTCTCGAAGCCTCGGCTCCTCGCCGCGCTCACCGGCGCCTCAGTGGTCCGGGTGACGCGCCGCGCCAAGCACGGGGTGCTGCACCTGCGCCTCGCGGATGGCGCGCGGCGCTGGTTCGTGCTGCAGCCGGGGATGACGGGGAACCTGCTGGTCTACGAGGGGCCGCTCACCGCGGCGGAGGAGAAGTACGCGGTGCTCATGGCACGGCTGGACCGGGGCGGGCTGTTTGTGTTCCGGGACATCCGCCGCATCGGCACGCTGCTGCTGCTGGACGAGCGGGGCTGGGCCCGCTACCACGAGGCCCTGGGGCCCGAGCCGCTCGACCCCGCGCTCACCGAGGCGCAGTTCATCGCGCAGCTGCAGCCCTCGCGCGCCGCCATCAAGAAGGTGCTGATGGACCAGAAGCGCCTCGTGGGCGTGGGGAACATCTACGCCAACGAGGCGCTCTTCTTTGCCGGCATCGATCCCTCGAAGCCGGCCCACAAGGTGCCGGAGGACGCCTACCGCCGGCTCTACCGCGAGGTGCGCCGGATCCTCCAGGCCGCCATCGACGCCGAGGGCACCACCTTCCGCGACTATCGCACCGGGACCGGCGAGCCCGGCAACTTCCAGCTCGAGCTGCAGGTCTACGAGCGCCAGGGCGAGCCCTGCCGCAGCTGCGGCACCCGCCTCGCCGCCACCCACGACATCGACGCCCGCATCACCGTCTTCTGCCACCGCTGCCAGCGCTAGGAAACGACGCCGGGCCCGGGATGGCGGCTGCGCCGTCCCGGGCCCGGGGGTCCCTCTCGCGAGGGTGCGATCAGGGTGCCCAGTCCCCCCGGACGCCACGATGGGTCTTGCCGGCGGTGCGGGGCGCCGGCGGCGGAGGGGGCACCGGCACGATGTGCTCCGCCACCCAGGCCGCGAGCCGGCGGTCCACGTCCTCCGGCCCGTCTTCCGCCGCCCACGGCAGGGCCGGCATGCGCCGCCCCTCCACCATCAGGCACCACATCGCGGGCTGGGCCGCCTCCTGCCGGCGGGCGTTGGCGGGCATCGCCTCGTAGGAGACGAAGTGGAAGACTCGGCCATCGACGGTGAGATGGCGCTGCTGGGGCTTGAACGCGGACATCGGCACTCCAATCAGGACAGGGACAGGCGGCGCACCCTCACTCGGCGCCCTCGCCCGGGGGCGCGGCATCCATGGGGGCGCCCTCACTCACGCCTTCCTCGGCGACGCCTTCGCCCTCGGCGCGGGCGGCCTTCTTCAGGCGCTTCTCCTCGCGCTTCTGGGCCTTGGCGAGTTCCTTCTGGCGCTTCTCGAAGCCGTAGTTCGGCTTGCGCATCATCACCTCACGGGACGGGACCACAGCAGGGAACGGGAGGCCGGCCGCCGCGGGCGGCCGGCGCGGATCACCAGGCGAGGATGCCCAGTTCGTCCAGGAAGGCGGCCACGCCCACGAGGGTCAGGGCGCTCGGCTGGGCCTTGAAGGCGGTGGTGGCGTCGCGGAGCGCGGGCGTCACCGTGCCCCCGGTCCGCGCGCGATAGGCGCGGTGCGCCTCCCCCAGTTCGTGGAACACCGCGCGCAGGGTGGCCCGCTCCCGCTCGGCGGGCGCCGCCGCGGGGGGCTTGCCCCGGCCCCGGCCGGGCCGCGCGGCGCGAGCCCGCCGATCGAACGCCGCCCCGGCCTGGGCCAGGCGGGCTTCCACCCGCGCATCGAGGCTCCCCGGCGACGGGGACCGGCCCGGCACGGCTGATTTGTCAGGCATGACATCCTTCGGGTGGGCAGGAGCCTGCAGGATCCGGCGCTGGGCCGGGCACGGGAGGAAAGATAACCCCCCGGCCCAGTGGCTGCCCCGGGCGCCCGCCGCCCTGGCCGGCCCGGCCACCCCGGCACCCCCGCCCGCCCTGGCCGCCGGCCGCCGCCGGGAGCCCCGGCCCTTGTCGAATCGGACTCCAATCCCTACATTCGTGCCTGCGACAGCCACCCCCCGGTTCGGGGATGGGGCGGTTCCAGGGAGCTACTAGGGTCCGGGGAGCGGTTCGCCTCGGGTCCTTTTTTCTAGCTCCACCCCCGCGTGAGGGAGTTCACGCAACCATGTAGTCGGGTTGTGCGGCATGGCCGGCCTCCGATTACACACCAAGGAGTAGGCAATGCGCACCACCGGCACCGTGAAGTGGTTCAACGACGCGAAGGGCTTCGGCTTCATCACCCCTGATGGCGGCCAGAAGGACTGCTTCGTGCACCATTCCGCCATCCAGGCCAAGGGCTTCAAGAGCCTCGCCGAGGGCGAGAAGGTCGAGTTCGACATGGTCGAGGGCGCCAAGGGCCCCGCGGCCGAGAACGTCGTCAAGCTCGCTGCTCGCTAACCACGCGCGGTGAAAGGCGGCGCCCCCGGACCTTCGGTCCGGGGGCGCTTCCTTTTTTGGGGCCGACGGGGCGGCGGTTACGCGGAGCCGGGGAAGTCGAAGAACCGCTCCTCGGCCTCGTCGGTCATGAAGAACATCCGGTACTCCCGGGCCCCGAAGTCGCTGGCGATCATGAGCCGCGTATGCGCCGGCGACGGGGGCGGCTCATAGCGGTAGCGCATCCCCGGCCGCTCGGGCTCGAAGGCGTCCCAGGTCCAGCCCTGGTCCCGCGTCGCGTGCTCCAGGAAGATGGCCTTGAACTGCTCGCGGGTGAGGTCGCGGAACACGCGCGCCTACGCCTGACTCCGGTCCAGCCGCGGGGCCCCCGGCCGCGGGAACGCCAGCGGTCGCCGGTCGTTGCCCTTCGCCATGCCTAGCGTCCCCCGGCCCGGATCTCGGCGGCCCGCGCCCGGACCATCTTCCGCACCAGCGGCAGCGGCAACGGCGTGTCGAGCGGGAAGCGGGTGGTTCCCTTCGCCGTGGCGAATTTCCCGAGCGCCGGCCCCGCCGCCTGCCGCATCCCCGCCGTGAGCGGGTACACGCTGGCATGCTCCCGCCAGCCCGCGCACCACGCCAGCACCTTCCCCTGATAGCGGAATCCCGGGATGCCGTAGCTGAACACCGGCTCGGCGCCGGGCGCCGCCGCCCGGATGGCGGCAATGAGCGCCTTCACCGCGCGGCGAGGCGCCGGCGGGAGCGCCGCGAGGTAGGCGCGGACCTTCGGGGCGACGTCCGGGGCAGCCTTGGTGGGCATGGTGCCTCACGCCATTGAGTGAATGCCAATCAGCTTGCCCTCGGTGTCGAGGGCCAGCGCCACGCAAGGGAGCGCGGGACCGCGCTCAGCGAAGCGTGAGCGTATCCGGCCCGGACACGAGCGCCACGTGGCAGACCTTGGCGTCGATCACGTACGTGCCCGTGGCGCTGTCGCCGGCGGCGCGCCAGAGGGTCACGTCCACGGTGCCGCCCAGGGCGTGGAGCTTGTCGAAGTCGAGGTCATCGGCCACCACGAAGCCCTGGGGGCCGACGCTGCCCTCGTGAACCTCGTGCAGGGTGTCGCCCGTGGCGCGGAGGACGGAGCGGCCGCTGTAGTCGCCCACGGGGGCGCCGGTGCTGTCCACCACCACCGGGGTGATCATCCGGACCTCCTCGGTGCACACCACGCCATCGTCCTCGCACGCGCCCGCGAGCGCCAGGAGGGGAAGCAGGGCAATCGTGAGGCGGTGTCGCATGGCGACCTCGAACGGGGGCCCGGGGGGCCCGGGCGGGAGATGCCGGATGTCGTGAACGGGGACTCCGCCCGGGGGACGAGTCGCGGGAATCACTGGCGCACACCCGCGGACAGGGGGTGGCCCCGGCGCCCTCAGGTGGGCCGGCCGCGGGCGCGCTCGCGCAGGACCGACACCAGCCGCCGCCCCCCTGCTCCACTGGACTCCGTCAGCTCAAAGAGCGTCACCCGGTCCGCCCAGGTGGCGCGCCGCAGGTGGAGGCCGGCGCTGTCCTGCTCGGCGCGCACGGGGGCGCCGAGGCTCGTGGCGTAGCTCTTGAGGGTGGCCTCGAAGCCCTTGGCCGGCACGTAGGCGAAGTACATGGCCTCGACCAGTTCCCCGTCGTCCAGCGCGATGACCACCGCCTCGGTGTCCCCGGGCCGGAACTGCCGCCCATGCGGTGTCCGCAGGCGGTAGAGCCGCGCGTCGAGCTGCTCGCCGAGGATGCTGGCCTGGGTGAAGGGCTCGCCGAGCCGGATGACGCCGTAGGGGGCCACGCTGATGTAGCGGAAGATGGCCGGTGGCACGGGCACCGCCGCGGTGCTGTCCGCCTGGGCGGCGAGCCGGGGCGCCAGGAGCAGCGGGAGCAGGAGCAGGACGCGGCGCATCACCCCTCCAAGCTGTCAGGGGCGCCACGGCGGCGCCAGTCGGCGTGTGCGGCGGCCCCGGGCGGGCTACATCTGCCGCTGCCCCGCCATCCGCGTCAGGACGGCGGTGAGGTTGGTGATGTCGGCGTTGAGGAGGCCCCACCAGCGGCCCTGGTCCTGGATGAACGGCATCACCTCGAACTTGGTGATGGTAATGCCGTGCTCGGCGCCGAGCACCAGGCGGGTGACCACGAACGTGGTGTCGCCCTGGACGGTGATGTGGCCGAGGGGGATGACCTGCGCGTCGCTCATGACCTGCGCCAGCTCGGGATTCTGCCCGATGGCCGACTTGAGGAGCCGGGCAAAGAGGATGGTGTCGGGCGTGGCCGCGAACTCCGCCGCCGAGCCCACGCCGAACAGCTGCTGCAGCAGGCCCACCGCGCCGGGATCGGCCACGGTGGGGGACACGAGGTCGCGGAGCTGGCGGAGGGCGCTCGGGTGCATGAGCCGCGCGGTGCCGGCCCAGTCGCCGCTGAAGACGGCGGCGCCGTAGGCGCGCGCGGCGTCCTCGGGGGTGGCCTGGGCGGCGAGGGGGGCGGCGGCACCGAGGAGCAGCAGGACGTGGGGGGGGAAGCGGCGCATGCGGACTCCGGCGGGGTGGGCGACGCGGACTGCCGACCTCGCAAGCTACGAGACGCGCCCCCGCCAGCAAGTCAGAGGCCCGCGGCCCACGGGCTAAAGCCCGGGCTCGGCCGCAATCCCGCTGAAGCGGGGACAGCAAGCCGAGCCCTCC
>CAZRCT010000098.1:1273-12214 GCA_964598655.1 uncultured Gemmatimonadaceae bacterium | reverse complement strand
GCCCTCGCCGACCGCTACCGCCTCGAGCGCGAGCTCGGCCAGGGCGGCATGGCCACCGTCTACCTGGCGCAGGACCTCCGCCACGACCGCCGCGTGGCGGTCAAGCTCCTGCGCCCCGAGCTCGCCGCCGTCATCGGCGCCGAGCGCTTCCTGGCCGAGATCCGCACCACGGCCAACCTGCAGCACCCGCACATCCTGCCGCTCTTCGACAGCGGCGAGGTCGCGGGCCAGCTCTTCTACGTGATGCCGTACGTCGAGGGCGAGTCCCTCCGCGACCGGCTCACCCGCGAGAAGCAGCTCGGCATCGCCGACGCGGTGCGCATCACCACCGAGATCGCGGGCGCGCTCGACTACGCGCACCGCCACGGCGTCATCCACCGCGACATCAAGCCCGAGAACATCCTGCTCCACGACGGCCGCGCCCTCGTGGCCGACTTCGGCATCGCGCTGGCCGCCAGCAAGGCGGGCAGCACCCGCATGACCGAGACCGGCATGAGCCTCGGCACCCCGCACTACATGTCGCCGGAACAGGCCATGGGCGAGCGGGAGATCACGTCGCGCTCGGACGTCTACGCGCTCGGCTGCGTGCTCTACGAGATGCTCACGGGCGAGCCACCCTTCACCGGGCCCACTGCGCAGGCCATCGTGGCCAAGGTGATGACCGCGCGGCCCGAGCCCGTCACCACCATCCGCCAGACGGTGCCGCCCGCCGTGGCCGCCGCGGTGCACCAGGCCATCCAGAAGCTCCCGGCCGACCGCTTCACGTCGGCGGCGGAATTCGCGGCGGCGCTCGCGGGGCAGGGCACCGCCGCCACGATGCTCCCGCTCCCCGCCACGCCCGCCCCCGCCCCCTGGCGACTGGTGAGCCTCGCGCTCGGCGTGGCGCTCGTGGCCCTGGGCGGCTACACGGCGCTCGCGCGGCGCGGGGCGAGTGCCGGCCTCGGTCCCACGGTCTACGACGCGGCGCTGCCGGACAGCGCGCCCATCGGCTTCAGCGCCGCGAGCGTCTCGAGCGCGTACGGCACGCCGCTCCGGAACCTGAGCGTGTCCCCGGACGGCGCCTTCGTGGTGTACGCGGCGCTCCGCGGCGACTCCACCGAGCTCTGGTGGCGGAGCCTCCGGGACGCCGCCCTCCGTCCCATCCCCGGCACCACGGGCGGGACCTCCCCGCGCATCGCGCCGGACGCCGCGCGCCTCGCGTACCTCGACGGGGCGCGCGTGATGGTGATCCCGGTGGCGGGCGGCGATGCCCGCCCGCTCCTCGAGGTGCAGGGCGCCTCCGCCCTCGACTGGGCCAGCCGCGACACCCTCCTCGTGCTGTACGACGACGGCACCGCCCTCGCCACCGTGGACGTCAACTCGCGTGTGGTGGTCACCCGCGCCATCGTGCGCTGCCCGCTGGGCAGCCTGGACGCGTCCACTCGCCGGTTCCTCTGCATGTGGAACGGCGCGATGTTCACGCTCGACCCGGCCACCGGCGAGCGCCACGACGTCCGCCTCGGCGGGCCCGCCGCCAGCGAGCTTCGCGGCACCGCGGGCACCGTGGTGGCGGGGAAGTACCTCGCGTTCGTCTCGCCGGACGGCGACCTCTCGGCCGCGCCCTTCGACCCGCGCACCGGCGTCGCCGGCCGCCCGGTGTCGCTCCAGGCCGGGATCCGCCGCGAGCCGATCGGCGCCGCCCAGTATGACTTCACCCCGGACGGCCGCCTGGTCTTTGCGCCTGGCCTCGATGCGCTGGTGGGCCGTCCCGCGCGCGTGGGCCGCGGCGGTGCGCCGGAACTGCTGCCGGTGCCGCCGGCCAACTACCAGCGCTTCGACCTGAGCCCCGATGGTCGCTGGTTCGCCGCGGTGGTGCTGGAGCCGGGCCGCCATGCGCTCCGGCTCTACGACCTGCGCGACGCGCAAACCATCCCGGTCTGGTCCGCCGAGTACATGCGCCATCCCGTCTGGACGCCGGACGGCAAGGCCATCGTCTTCGCCGTGCGCGACTCGACCCGCTGGTCGCTGCTCCGCTTGGTGCCCAACAGCGGCACCGCGCCCGATACGCTCTTCAGCAGCACCGATCCCAAGACGTACCTCGACATCGTGGACTTCCGGAATCCCGGCGCGGTGATCCTGCAGAACTGGGAGACGGCCGCCATCTCCTGGGTGAACCCGGGGGGCCGGTGGGATGCGCCCACGTCGCTCATCGACCGCGACGCGCGCTTCGGCTCGCTCGCGCCGGGTGCCCGGCTGCTCGCGTACCAGACGGTGGATGGGAGCCACATCATGGTCACCACCTTTCCGGGCCCGGGGAAGCGGTGGCAGGTGGCCCTCGAGGGGGTGGAGCCCTTCTGGCTCTCGGCCACGCAGCTGCTCTATCGCGTCGGGGTGGCGTGGTACGTGGTCACCGTGGACCCGGCCACCGGGGAGCCCGCCGGGCCGCCCGTCTTCTGGGCCCGCGACCCGCGCTTCTCCGACACCAGCGGCTGGTCCAACCGCCTCACTTCCGACGGCCGCATCCTGTACCTGCAGGCGCCGGCCGAGCGGAGCGCGCCCTACCTCCGCGTCCTCCCGGGGTGGGGGGCGCGGCTCCGCGCGGCGGTGGACTCCGCCAACTAGCGCCTCCCCCGGACGCACCACGGGCCGCCCTCCCGCGCGGGAAGGCGGCCCGTCGTGTGTCCGGGACGGCGGGGGCTACGCCGCCGCGCCCTGCCGCCCGAGCTTCCCGGCCACGAACCGCGCGATGGCGGCGAGCGACCCGAGATTGGCCTCGGTGATCTCCTCGTCGGCCAGCTCCACGCCGTACGTGTCCGTGATCCAGGCGATGAGCTCCATGATGCCCATCGAGTCGATGACGCCACGCGCCAGCAGGCGGTCGTCCGGCCCGAGCACCAGGTCGGGGCGCATGTAGAGGAAGTTCTCCTGGAGGAACTGGGCAACGGCGCCCTGGATCTGGGACTCGGTGACGGTCGGCATGATTGGACGGCTCAGCGGGTGACGGGAACGGGATCGAGCAGCACCACGTCGGCCCCCTCGGGCGGCAGCGGACGCACCGCGTCCGCGCCGGCCAGGAAGGCCTGGTGCCACAGCTGGGTGGACAGGATGGCCACGAGGGCCTGGTTCTCGCGGGTGCCGCTGGCCTGGCCGGCGGCGCAGCGCCGCACCAGCCCGGCCACGGCCGCCGGCGCAAACCACCCGGTGGCCAGGAGCGCCGCCGGGGACAGCAGCTCCCGCACGTACGCGGGCGCGGCGGCGCCGAAGAAGGCGGGTGCATCGGGGGCGCGGTACGGCTGCTTGGGCCGCGCCGTGACGCTCGCTGGCAGGCGGGACGCGGCCCAGCGGCGCAGGATGTCCTTCTCGCGCAGGCCCCGGAGCCGCGAGCGCACCGGCAGCCGCGCGGCGAACTCGAACAGCCGGTGGTCCAGGAACGGGTACCGGCCCTCGACCCCGTGCGCCATGCTCATCCGGTCGCCCTGCGCGCTCAGCAGGTAGGGGTCGAGCAGGGTCCGCATCTCGAGGTACGCCGCCTGGTTGTCCGGCGCCCACCCGCCGAAGTCCGCCGGCAGCTCGGCGCGAAGCTCGGCCAGCGGGTCGTGCCCCGCGAGCTGCGCCCGCAGCTCCGGGCTGTAGAAATCCTTGATGCGCCCCGTGAGCAGGAACCGCGGCAGGTGCGAGAACAGCGGGTCCGCAGGCGCGCCCGCGTCGAGGAAGAACCGCCGCCAGAACTCGCCCGTGGCGGCGCCCCCCCGCAGGTAGGGATAGAGCCGGTCGAAGAGCCGTGGCCGCACCGTCGAGTGCGGCTGGCGGAGGCAGAAGCGGCGCACCGCCGCCTCCTTGAAGAGGTCGTAGCCCAGGAAGAGCTCATCCGACCCCTCGCCCGTCAGCACCACGGTGATGCCCTGCTCGCGCACCCGGCGCGCCAGCAGGTACATGGGCACCGGCGCCGTGCGCGTGAGCGGCACCTCCGCGTGCCGCACCACCTCGGGGAACGCCCCGGCGATGGCCCCCGGCCCCATGGGCTCCACCACGTGCCGGCTCCCCACCGCCGCCGCCACCTCCTGCTGGAAGCGGCTCTCGTCGAGCGCCGGGTCCGCGAAGGTGATCGAGAACGTCCGCAGCTGGTGCGGCGACTGCGCCGCCGCCAGCCGGCAGGTGATGCTCGAGTCGAGCCCCCCGCTCAGGTACGCGCCCACCGGCACGTCCGCGCGGAGCCGGAACGCCACGCTCTGGGTGAGCAGGGCGTCCAGCGCGTCCAGCGCGTCCGCCGGCTCCATGTCGGCCGAGGGGTAGTCGAGCCCGTACCAGGCGCGCACCGTGAGGCGCCCGTCCCGCCAGAGGGCGCAGTGTCCCGGCGGCAGCTGCCGCACGCCGGCGAAGGCCGTCCGCGGCGCGCGCGGCGCCCAGAAGGTGAAGGCCTGGTCCAGCCCCACCGGGTCCGCCGCCGGCGTCACCTCGCCGCTCGCAAAGAGCGCCTTGGCCTCCGACCCGAACACCAGGTCGCCGCCCACCTCGGCGTAGTACAGCGGGCGCACCCCGAAGCGGTCCCGCGCCAGGAAGAGCGTCTCCTCCGTGCGGTCCCACAGCGCAAACGCGAACTGCCCGTTCAGCCGGTCCAGCATCCCCGGCCCCCACGCCTGCCAGGCGCGGAGCAGCACCTCGGTGTCGCTCGTCGTGTGGAAGGCGTGGCCCAGCGCCTGGAGCTCGGCGCGGAGCTCGCGGTAGTTGTAGACCTCGCCGTTGTACACCAGCACCGGCCCGCCCGGCTCCTCCATGGGCTGGGCCCCGCCCGCCAGGTCGATGATGCTGAGCCGCACGTGCGCCAGGCCCACCCGGGCGGCGCTGTAGAAGCCGTAGCCGTCCGGCCCGCGATGCCGGATCGCGGCCGCCATCCGCCCCAGGGTGGCGAGCTCCACCCCGCGAGGCTCCGCGCGGACGATCCCGGCAATGCCGCACATCAGGCCGTGGGCTCCGTCACCCGGCCGAGGGGCACGTCGTCGATGAGCTGGGAGTGCAGGTGCAGGTACCGCGTGGTGTGCCGCTTCTGCTCGATGTCCGCGTAGGCCCACGCCACCTGCTCGGCCGTGAGTCCCGTGGCCCCGGCCACGTCCGCCACCGGGAAGCCCGCGTTGTAGGCGTAGAGCAGCTGGTCCAGCAGCCGCGCCGGGAACGCGAAGTAGAATTCCTCCTGCGTCTGCGGCAGCGAGAAGGTGTCCGTGGTGGGCGGCCGCGAGGTGATGGCGCGCGGGACGCCGAGCGCCTCGGCCAGCTGGTACACCTGGGTCTTGTACAGGTGCGCGATCGGCTTCACGTCGGCGAGCCCGTCGCCGCCCTTCACGAAGAAGCCCTGGTCGTACTCCAGCCGGTTGGGGGTGCCCACCACCGCGTAATGCAGCCGGTCGGCGTGGAAGTACTCGAGCATCTTCCGCGTCCGCTGCTTGAAGTTGGTGGCCGCCACGATCTGCCGGTATTCGGCGGGGCCGAGGCGAACCGTCCGCTCCTCGCCGTCCGGATTCCGGACCACGAGCTGTGTCACGTTGAGTGTGGCGCCCCCGCCACGCCCCGCCGGGAGCGCCAGCTTGCAACGCCAGCCCGGTCCGTAGGCCGGGACGGCACGGTGAATTGCCTCGTCCCGGGCCGAATAACAGCCGGCCGCCTCCAGGATGGGGGCGATGTCCACGGTTTGGTGCGCAATGCCGAGACCGTCGGCGAGTTGCCGGGCCAGCCGGAGGCTCTCCGGGTCGCTGTCCCGCTCGGGGAGGAAGAGGCCGAACACGTGCGACGGCCCCACCGCCCGCACGGCCAGGGCCGCCGAGACGCTGGAATCCACGCCGCTGCTCATGGCCACCACGAACCCTCGACGCCGGAAGTCCTCGCTGAGGTACTGGCGCAGCCGGGCGGCGATCCGCTCGATTTCGGTCGCCGGATCGAGCTTCAGGTATTCTTCAAGATTCAGGGTCATCTGGGCTTTGGGCTTGGGGCCAGTGGCGTCATCTTTGCACAAATGAGGCCACTTTCCCCATCGGGGCGGGGGGCGCCTGCCCCGGAATGGGTCCCCCGGCATCGCCCGGCGGCGGGGATCGGCCATGGGAGACGGTCGTGAGTCCAGAGACTGCGTTCGCTGACAACTTCGCCTGGCTCCTGTGGCGGGCCGCGGCGCGCCATCCGGGGCGCCCCCTCCTCGTCAGCGGGGCGGAGTCCGTGAGCTTCGGCCAGGTCCGGGACCGCGCCGCCGGCGTGGCAGCGGCCCTCCGCGCGCGTGGCGTGACGCCAGGGGACCGGGTGGCCATCTTCCTCCCCCGCGGCGCCGATGCCGCCGCCGCCTTCTTCGGCGGGCTCGCCGCCGGGGCGGTCGTGGTGGTGGTCAACGAGCTCTCGCGGGTGCGCCAGCTGGAGTACGTGCTGTCCCACGCCGGGGCGCGCGTCTTGGTAACTAGTGGCGAGATGCTTGCGGCGCTAGGGGAGCCGCTGGTGACCACCGCGCAACGGCTCGACCCCGCGGAGCTCCCCGCCGTGGAGCCGACGGACCCGCTCCCCACCGGCGGCTCGGCGCCCGCCCAGCTCGTCTACACCTCCGGCTCCACCGGGCGCCCCAAGGGGGTGCTCACCAGCCACGCCAACCTCTGGTGGGGCGAGGAGGTGGTCCGCGAGTACCTCGGCCTGACGAGTGACGACCGCATCGCGGGGCTCCTGCCCTTCTCGTTCGTGTACGGCATGAGCCAGCTGACCCTCGCCGTCGGCGCCGGCGCCACGCTGGTGCTGCTGACGGCCACGCTGGGGCAGGACCTCGTGGATGGGCTTGCGGCGCACCGGGTCACGGTGCTGGCGGCCGTGCCGCCGCTCTGGGCCCAGCTGCTCCGCGTGGCGCGCTTCCGCGAGGCACCGCTTCCCGACCTGCGGATCTGCACCTGTGCCGGCGGTCGGCTCCCCCCCGAGCAGGTGCGCCTCCTCCGCCGGGGCCAGCCGCAGGCGCGGCTCTTCCTGATGTACGGCATGACAGAGGTCTTCCGGAGCACCTACCTGCCCCCGGAAGAGGTGGACGCCCACCCCGACTCCATGGGCCGGGCGGTCCCGCACTCCGAGGTGTACGTCCTGGACGAGGCCGGCCGCCCCTGCGCCCCGGGCGAGGTGGGCGAGCTGGTCCACAAGGGGCCCACGGTGGCCCTGGGCTACTGGCAGGATCCCGAGGCCACGGCCCGGGTGTTCCGCCCCGACCCGCTGGCCCCTGCCGGGGCTCCCCCCGCCACCGTGGTCCACTCCGGCGACCTGGTGCGCCGGGACGCCGAGGGCCGGCTCTATTACGTTGCCCGGCGGGACCGGCTCATCAAGTCGCTCGGCTACCGCATCAGCCCCGACGAGGTGGGCGACGTGCTCCTGGCCTCGGGGCAGGTGGCCGAGGCCGTGGTGGTGGGGGCCGAGGATGCGCAGCGCGGGCAGGCCATCGTGGCGCACCTCGTCCTCAAGCCCGGCGGCACCCTCGATGAGGTCCGCCGCTTCGCGGGGCGCGAGCTGCCCCGCTACATGCAGCCGGCACGCTACCAGGTGCATGCCGAGCTGCCACGCAACCCGGCGGGGAAGGTGGACGTCCTCGCCCTCGACTCAACCGTGACCGTCACGTGACTCTTCGATCCTTGCTCGGCCCGGGCCTCCTCGGCCTGGTGATGGCGTGCGGCGATGCCGCGGGAAGTGAGACCAGCATGAGCGCCGACCCGGCCGCCCTCGCGGCGGCCCTGCCGGACTCCACGTGGAACCGCCTGGCGGCGCGCCGCATCTTCTTCGGCCACCAGTCGGTGGGCCGCAACATCCTCGACGGCGTGCGGAGCCTCCTCGCGGAGCGCCCCGGCCTCGCCTGGCAGGTGGTGTCCATCGGCGATGCCGCCACCCTGCCCGCCGGCGGCCTGGTGGAGGAGAACATCGGCCAGAACGGCGACCCGATGTCCAAGACCCGCGCCTTCTCGGCGCTGGTGGACAGCGGCGTGGTGGGCAGCGGCGGCATCGCGCTGCACAAGTACTGCTACGTGGACTTCGACGGCGCGCGCGACCCCGACTCCGTCTTCGCCGACTACCAGGCCGCCATGGCGGCGCTCCGCCAGCGGCACCCCGAGGTGACGCTGGTGCACGTGACGTCGCCGCTGCGCACCGACATCACGGGCTGGAAGAACCAGGTGAAGTACCGGATCGGCCGCGCCACCGGGCGCGACCAGAACATCCGCCGCAACCACTTCAACCGCCGCCTGCTCGAGACCTACGCGGGGCGGGAGCCGGTCTTCGACCTGGCCCGCCTCGAGGCCACGGGCCCCGACGGCCGGCTGCGGCACTTCGTCCACCGGGGCGACACCGTGCTCACCCTGGCCCCGGAGTGGAGCAACGACGGCGGCCACCTGAACCCGGCGGGCCAGCGCTGGGTGGCCAGCCACCTGCTGGCGTTCCTCGCGGAGCTGCCGTAAGTGCCCGCGCGCCGGAGCCCCGCGTGAGCCTCTTCCGCGCCCTGCGCCGCGACTACGGCAACGCCGGCTCGCGCATCCAGCTCATCCAGGCGGTCCTCCGGAACATTCCCGGCGAGACCGGCATCCTGCTGCGCCGCCGGTTCCTGCGCCGCCACCTCGCGGCCGTCGGCGACGGGCTCGTGATCTACGAGGGCGCGCGCATCTATGGGCCGCAGGGGCTCCGGGTGGGGCACCGCTGCCGGGTGGGGATCGACAACATCATCCAGGCCAACGGCGGCGTCACCATGGGTGACGACGTGATCCTCGGCCCGGGCGTGAAGATCTGGTCGGTCAACCACGTCTTCACCCGCCTCGACCAGCCCATCTGGGACCAGGGCTACGAGCAGAAGCCCGTGACCATCGGCAACGGAGTGTGGATCGGCGCCGACTGCTTCATCATGCCGGGCGCCACCATCGGGGACCACGTGGTGGTGGCCGCGGGCTCGGTGGTCGGCGGCAAGGATGTGGAACCGTATTCCATCCTGGCCGGCAATCCCGCCCGCCGCATCGGCACGCGCCTCGAGCGCGCCGCCGCGCCTCCCGGTCCCCCCACCGCCGCCCTCGCCAACCAGGCCGGCGACACGCCGCCGGTCTGACGCATGCCGGAGCGCCCCGGGCGGCCCGCGTCCGCCTCCCTGCCCAGCCTCCGCTACCTGGCGGCCTGGCTGCCCGTGGCCGCGTACGTCGTGGCCACCAAGGCGCGCCTCCTCGACCACGGCGAGTACCAGGTGGCCGCCCGCTTCCTCGGGCGGGCGCAGGCGGACTTCAGCCTGGGGGAGCGGCTGGCCTTCTACGGCGGCGACCTGGTGATGCTCGGTCTCCTCGTCCCCGTCCTGCTGCTGGCCCTGCTGGCCTGGTGTGGGCGGGCCGCCCGCCTCACCCTGGTCGTGATGGTGGGCCTCGTGCTCGTGCTGCTCACCGGGGCCAACGACCTGAGCCGCGGCAACGTCGGCCGCTTCCTCTCCGCCGGCATGCTGCGCGACGCCGCGTGGTGGGGCGTCACCAATCCCGCGCAGATCCGCGACTACGTGGGCCTCGGCGCCGGGCTCAAGATGGTCGTCGTGCTGGCGGGCGTGGTGCTGGCCGCGCGCTGGGCCTACCGGCGCGACCCCGGGCCGGCCGTCCCCCGCCCGCGCCTCGGCCCGGTGCTGGCGCTCGTGGCCGGGCTCGGCCTCCTGCCGGCCAGCGCCCACGTGGGCACCACGCCGTTTCACCAGCCGCTCCTCACCCGCCTGCTCGCCGCCCTCGGCCCGGAACGGGGCGAGGTCCAGCAATGGCCCGCCGGCACCCAGCCGCTGGCGCTCTTCCGCGAGCGCACGGCCACGCCCGTGCCGAGGGACACCGTGCTCGCGGGTCGCGCGGCCGGGGACGACGTGGTGCTCTTCGTGCTCGAGACCGCCGCGCATCGCGCCCTCGCCGCCGAAGGTGACCTCACCGACATGCCGACGCTGGCCCGGCTGCGGGCGCAGTCGCTGGTGGCCACCCAGCACTACTCCACGTATCCGTTCTCGAGCGACGCGATCTTCTCGATCCTCTCCGGCTGGTACCCGCTCCCCCGGACTGCGGTGGTCGCGGAGGGCGGGCCGGCCACCTTCCCGGGCCTCGGCAGCGCGCTCCGCCGGGCGGGCTACGCCACCTACGTGTACGGCTCCCCCCGCTCCACCTCGCCCGCCGACGCCATGATGTTCGACCGGCTGCTCGGGACCCGGCCCGCGCCGCTCCCCGGCGGCCGGCCCACCACCATCCGGGAAGACGACGCGGCGCTGCTGGCCCGGATGGTGTCCGACCTCGGGCAGGCCATTGCCGCCAACCGACGCTACCTCGCCGTGTTCCTGCCGCAGGCCAGCCACGGACCCTGGCCCGCGGCGCCCGGGCAGGATCCCGCCACCGCCGCGCACGCCGCCATCGCGGCGCAGGACGCTTCGCTCGCCACCCTCGTGGCGCTGCTCGAGCGCACGGGCCGGCTGGCCCACACGCTCATCGTGGTCACCGGCGACCACGGCGTCCGGACGCGCCAGGAGGATCCGTCCCTCCCCGTCGGCAAGGTGGACGACTACTCGTTCCACGTGCCGTTCCTGCTCTACGCCCCGGCCGCCTTCCCGGCCACCCGGCTGGTGCAGGACCCCACGTCGCACCTCGACATCGCGCCGTCGCTGCTCCACCTGCTCGGCGTGCCGCCCGACCCGGCCGGGATGCAGGGGACGCTCCTCTGGGCGGACAGCCTCCCGCAGCGCCGGCTCTTTTTCTTTGGCCAGGGCTACTTCGGCGCCGACGGGTACCGCGACCCGGCGGGGTTCGCCATGGCGAGCGAGGTCACCGGCCTCACCTACCACGCCGCCAGCTTCTCCTTCCCCGACAGCACCGCGCTGCCGCCGCAGGCTCCCGCCGATTCCGTGGTGCGCGCGCACCTGGCGGAGATGCGGGCGCTCGTCGGCTGGTGGTACCGCACGGCCATCGCCGGCGATTGACCCCGGCC
>CAZRCT010000098.1:0-1173 GCA_964598655.1 uncultured Gemmatimonadaceae bacterium | reverse complement strand
CCATTGGCCGGCCGGCTAGTGGATTTCCTTCTGCTTCCGCTTGCTCACCTCGTCGAGGAAGCGGCGCTCCTCGCTGGTCAGGCTCTGGATCCCGCTGGCGCTGATCTTGTCGAGCACCCGGTCCACCTCGGCGGCCACGGGGTCGGCGCCGGCGCGGGGCGGGACGCGGGTGGGCGCCGCCGCCCGGGGCCCATCCTCACGCGCCGCGCTCTGCTGCACCATCACCACGCGCTCCGGCTGCTGCCGCACCACCGGCCGGGTCGGCCCCCGGGTGAGGCCCGGGAGCTTCAGGAAGAGGTACGCCGCCAGCATGCCACCCAGGTGCGCCTCGTGCGCCACCCCGTCGCCGCCAAAGCGGGCAAAGAACAGGTCGATCAGCGCCAGCCCGATCACCAGCGTCCGGACCTTGATGGCCACCGGAATGGGAAAGATCTGGATCGGGGTGTCCGGCCAGAACATCGCAAAGGCCACCGCGACACCCAGGACGGCGCCCGACGCGCCCACGATGGGGTTGAGCGCGGTGAACTGCGCCAGCACCACCGACAGCAGGGCCGCCCCGATGCCGCAGTACAGGTAGAACAGGAGGAACTTGGGGCCCCCCATCCGCTCCTCGACCGCCCGGCCGAACATGAACAGACCCAGCATGTTGGCGCCGAGGTGCAGGATCCCGGAATGGACGAAGAGGTAGGTGACCGCCCCCCACGGCTGCCGCCCGAACGCCTCGGGCTGCATCTGGAGGAAGTCCACAAACCGGGGCGAAGTGAAGACAGTCTCCAGCAGCAGCTGCACCACGGCCGTGGCCATGATGAGCCGCCCCACCCAGGGGGTCAGACGCGGATTGGGGCTGCTGGTATAGGTCATGGGTCACCCAACTACTTGAACCCGAACAACTTGCCTAGAGTTCCGCCGTTCCCCGATGGGACGCGGTGGCACAGATCCGGTCACACAGCTCAGCAAACTCGATGCCCGCCGCCCGCGCCGACTGGGGGAGGAGGGAGGTCGAGGTCATCCCGGGGAGCGTATTCACCTCTAAACAGAAGAGTTTGCCCTCCGGCGTCAAGCGGAAGTCCACCCTGGAGTACCCGCCCAGCTTGAGGGCCTGGTGGGCCAGGAGCCCGAGCCGCTGGCACTCGGCCGTGACGGCCGGCGGGAGGTCGGCCGGGAAGATCTCCT